>JAYTWR010000124.1:0-17054 GCA_043743335.1 Burkholderiales bacterium | reverse complement strand
TCGCGCTCAATGCTGCGGTGGAAGCCGCACGCGCAGGGGAACAGGGGCGCGGCTTCGCCGTAGTGGCGGCGGAAGTGCGGGCGCTGGCGCAGCGTTCGGCGCAGGCGGCGAAAGAGATTTCCCGCCTGATTCAAAACTCCACCGAACAGGTCGATGCGGGGGCCAAGCTGGTGGAAAACGCCGGCATCACGATGGACGAAATCGTCGCCGCCGTCAAAAATGTTACCGATATTATTTCCGGCATCTCGCAGGCCAGCAACGAGCAATTGAGCGGCATTGAGCAGGTGAATTTGGCCGTGTCGCAAATGTCCGGGAGCACTCAGCAAAACGCCGCTGTAGTTGAACAATCGGCCGCGGCAGCCGAAAACCTGTCTAACCAAGCGCAAGATTTAATAACCGCCGTCGCCAGCTTCAAACTGGACAACGCCAAGCGCCAAGAGCGCGCTGCCGATAACGCAGCCAGCACCCCTAGAAAGCCCGGTGCCGTACCGACTCAGTCTGCCGCAACAGCGCGCCCGACCTCAGCCACACAGCGCGCGCTGCCCATCCGCGCGACGCCCCCCGGCGCTGAAACGCACGGTGATGGCAACTGGAAAGAGTTTTAGGTCGTAGCGGTCTATCTCACTACACGCGCGAAAATTGCGGGCAAAAAAAACGACCCGCAAACTCATGCGGGCCACCGGTACTGCCATCACGACGAAGCTACACGCTGAACTTGCCGTTCAGCCAGCCGTTCAGCCTTACATCAGTTTACGGTCTGTCTACCCCTTGGTACGGCTACGGTACTCGCCGGTGCGGGTATCGATCTCGATCTTGTCGCCGGTCGCGCAAAACAGCGGCACGGGGATTTCGTAGCCGGTTTTCAATTTGGCAGGCTTTAACACCTTGCCGGAGGTATCACCGCGCACTGCTGGCTCGGTGTAAATGATTTCGCGCACCACGGTTTGCGGGATTTCCACTGAAATCGGCGCATCGTTGTATAGCACCACGCCGCACGCCATACCTTCTTCGAGATAATTCAGTGAGTCGCCCATGTTTTCCTGATCGACTTCATACTGGTTGAACTCGGCGTCCATGAACACATACGACGGCTCGGCAAAGTACGAATACGACACCTCTTTGCGCTCAAGCACCACCATATCGAACTTATCGTCAGCGCGATAAACGGTTTCTGTGCCCGTGCCGGTCAGCAAATTCTTGAGCTTCATCTTGACCACAGAGGCATTGCGCCCCGATTTGCTGAACTCGGCCCTTTGCACCACCATCGCATCCTTGCCCACCATGATTACGTTGCCGGCCCTGATTTCTTGCGCTATTTTCATCGCCTGTCCCTGATTGCGTAGCGGGTTCGAAAACGTCGTTTTCGCGTCGTTTTCGCGTCGTTTTCGAATGCTAAAATGTTGTAGAAAGCTTTGAATTATATCACTTTTTGGCAAAATTTGACCAGATTTCCCGCAAGATCGCCGGTTTTCTGCAAGCCTCGCGCCCAACGCTGAGTGCCTAGCAGCAAGTCGCCGCGCTGGTTAAGGAAACCCGGCCAAGCCTGCGCGATGCGCGTACCATCATCGCCGTTCCATGCGTGCCAAAATTCACGCGCTGCCTGCGCCGCAGCCAGCGACAAAGCCCGACAATATTCATCCAGAAACGCGTTCAGCTTGACGATATGCGCCTGTTCGGCCTGCGGATAAATGTGCCACGTAAAAGGCCGCGCCGCCCATTGCGCGCGCACGAATGAATCCTCGCCGCGCACAAAATTGATATCACTGGCCCACAGCAAATCGTCAAACCTAGGTTGCGGCACGAATGGCAAAAAGCGTAATTCCAGATTGCCGCGACAGTAGCTGCGGCCCGCACCAACTTGAAAATCCGCACGCACGCGCGCCGCCAACGCGCTCTCCGGCAAGGCGATAACCACGGGTGTCGCGCCGTCCGCACAGGCCGCGAGCAACGCCTCAACCGGCGCGTGTGGATAAGCGAACAGCGAAACCGTGATGGCATCCGGCGGTGCCTCGGCAAAACCGTGATGCGCCCAAAAATCCTGCCGCGCGCGGGCATCAAACGCGTCGCGTCGCGCCAAAAGCCCTGTCTCGCACATCACGCCGCCCGTCCCCGGCATCACGCCCGGAAAGAAAAAATACCGTGGCAAGCCCGTTTGCGGATGCGGCGAAGGCAAGGTGTGGTGCTCACGCACCCACGGCTCCGCGCTCAGGTATTCGAGAATTATCCACAGCGGCGGCGTGGCGTTTGCCGTCATTGCTGCCATCGCTTGCATGTGCGCCACGTACTGCGGCGGCAGCCCACAGCCGAACGCTTCGATCACGATGCCAGCAGGCGGCGGAAATTGAGTGTGCGCGTCCCACGCCAATACTGTGACACCGTATAAAGTCTGGCTGGCCACACCCGCCGCCAGTTCGGGACACAAGGCATGCAGGCTTTCTATGCGGTCTACCCACAGGCGCACCGTGGCGCCGTGCTCGTGGGCCAACTGCCGCGCCAGTCGCCAACTCACGCCGATATCGCCGTAGTTGTCGATGACGCGACAAAATAGATCGCAATGGAGGTCTCGGCACTGCGGCAGCATAGCCAACCTGGATTGAGGGCAGCGAGATTGGGCTTAGGGGCTTAGGGGCTCAGGCGCCCAGCACGCGGACGCGAATCTCGCCGGGTGCAGGTAGCGTGCCCGGCGAAATCGCCACCCAGCGCACGCCACAGGCCGCGACGCAGGCGGCAGCGAACGCGCTGGCTTCCGGGGCGGAATGAACAGCCTCGCATTGCACCACGGCCACTGGCCGCAAAGCCGGATCGCACACGAGAAAATCCACCGTCAGGCCATGGAGGCGAGCTTCTTGCGCCTCACGCGCAAAGCCGGTGAGATTCTCCGACGGCTGGATAAATGCTGGCAACATCACCTGTGGGAATATCCCGTGTTGTGGCAGTACGCTTTGCAGCAGCCGATAGAGCGGCATGTGTTCCGGGCGCACATATTGCACACGCGCAGAAAAGCCCGCCACGACCGCCGGTTTGAGCGACGTGACGGAAGCAGGGCCAGCCGCTGACGGCGCGGGCGCAGTATGACGCGTCGCGGGCAAAGACCTTACCGTTGAACCTGCAGGGCCAGCCGATGCGGCAGTGCGGGCAATAATCGGCGTCACCGGTGTCGCTGGCGGCGCTGGCGGCGCAGGGGTCGCTGGCGTCCCCGGCGCAGCCTTGGCGTCAACCTTGGCGCCCGCCAGAAAAGCCTTCATGCGCTCGGCGCTGGCGACCTCGCGTTTGGCAACCTTGCGGCGATAGCTCCACAGCAAGACCGCAATCACCACCACCGGCAGCAGCAGCCAGAGCAACCTCATGTGCGCCCCCTCCTCCGTTTTTTTACGCCTCGGTGTGCGTTTTTGCGCTGGGCGGCACGCGCCGCGCTTACGCGCCCGCAGCCGGTGCGCGGTCCCGCAAGCGGCGGCGATCAAGCCACCAAGCCAGTGCGGGCAGCACAAAAAAACCGCCTGGCATGACCAAAATGACCAAATAGGGACTGAGCGCCGACAGGCGTTTGAGATGCTGCGCCAGCAACGCCTTATCTTCGCGCGTCCATTTTTGATGATTACGCGGCTTCATCAACAGCGGCATCAAACCACGCACTTGGCTCATCTCTGCGACCAAGCGCCGTCTTTCACGGTTAGTGAGATCCTGCATACCGTGAAACACTTTTGCGGTACTTTTGCCGATGTCGCCGAGGCGCGCCATAACTAATTGATTTTATTGAGTTTTTATAAACAGTTCGGAAGCCAACTAGATCGATTTTTGCAACCACTCCCGCGCCGTGCGCCAGCCACGCCACACGGTCCAGCCGCGTCCTGCCCAGCGCAGCACGTTGCGCCGGCCCAGCACCACGGCCGCAAACACCGCCACGCCGGCCACCCAAGGACGCTCTTTCACATAGCGCCCGACCGCCACCGCTTTGTCTGCTGCCGCGAAGGGTTTCACGAGATACGCGCCATAGCCCGTCAACTGCTCGCGCTGCGACTCAATGCGCCCCATCAGGCGCGCCTTGCGCAACGCTAATTCGACAGACTGTGCAGTCGACATTTTATGGCCGCGAAACGTTCGCCGACAGGCGCTCACGGTCTTTGTCCAACTCGGCAAGGCTGGCCGCGAACAGTTTTGATTTTTCGCGTGCGCGGTTGCGTGCGAGCAGCGCAAAAACAGTACCAATCAATCCGTAAGCCAATGCAATCAATCCAGTCGCCATAAGGCGGTTGGAATCCCAAAACAACAAGATCAAAAAGAACGTCAACACCACCACCGCCAGCGCCAAAAACACCGCCGCTGCCCCGGCCAATACCGCTATGCCGGCAACGCGCTGCTTTTCTTCTGCAAGCTCAACCTGCAACAACTCGCCGCGCGTGCGCGCCACCGCGAGCAAATGGGCCAGTAGATTGCGTAGCGAGTGCAGCAAGCCGCCGCTCGGGCCTTCGCCGGCATCAGTCGACGGCGTGTCGCGTGCGCGGGACTCCATCCTTAGCGCTTTCCGTCCTTACCCTAAGCCGCTCTAACGCCGGCCAATGAGCATGCCGACGACCAGCCCGACGCCGGCAGCAATGCCCACCGCGTGCCAAGGGTTGTCGCGCACGTAATCATCAGTCGCACGCGCGGCCTCTTTCGTGCGGTCCACCACAATTTCTTTGGTATCCGCGAGACGGTCTTTCGCCTTGTGCATATGCTCTTGCAGACGCTCGCGAATCGCGCCGATTTTCTCGCCCGTTTGGCTGGCGGTAGCGCGCAGATATTCGTCCATGTCGGTCAGCACCGTTTTCAAATCACCCTTGATACGATCTTTGGCGTTTTGTGTGTCGGCAGTTTGTACGTCAGTAGTCATGATGGCTCCGTGCTGAGTGTGATGTTATTGGGATAAAAGCATTAGGATAAAAGCGCTGGACTGTGGCAACAGCCGCAGCGAATAAGGTAGCGATTTCCCCCAAGAAAATCAAACGATTTCGTGGCAAAACAGGAATTAATCCACATTAATTTTCGCCTCGCGTGCCACCTTGAGCCATTTGGGCACTTCGCTGCGGATTTGTGCGGTGAATTCCTCCGGCGTATTTCCCAGCGGCTCCACCCCCGCCGCCGCAAATCGCTCACGAATCGCCGGGGTTTTCAGCAAGCGCACAATTTCGGTGCTGGTCTTGCCGACAATGCCGCGCGGCGTGCCACCGGGGAAAACCGCACCGTACCACACGTCAAATTCGTAACCCGGCAGGCCGGATTCGGCCACCGTCGGAATATCGGGTGCCATGGCCGCGCGTTTGGCGCTGGTGACGGCGTAGACCTTGAGCTTGTCGCTCTTGCTTTTAACATGCGGCAGTACGGTCGCCAGCCCGACCAGAAAAATGTCGATTTCACCGCCCATAATCGCCGCCATGCCCGGCCCGGTGCCCTTGTACGGCACGTGCAGCAGATTGAAACCGGCGACGATACGCATCATTTCCGTGCCCAAGTGCGACGCTGATCCCATGCCGCCGGAGCCGTAACTCAGCTTGCCGGGACTTTTTTTCGCCAGCGCGATGAACTCCTGCATCGTCGCCGCCGGCAGCGACTGCGCGGCCGCCACCACAAAGGTTTGATTGGCCACAAGCGAACTCGGTGCCAAATCCGTGCGCGGATCAAATGCCAGCTTGCGGTAAATGGCCGGTGCGAACGACACATGCCCGTTGCTGCCCAGCAACAACGTGTAGCCATCAGCCGCTGAGGCCTTGGCCACCATCGTCACCGCCGGGATGCCGCCCGCGCCACCGCGATTGTCGACCACCACCGTTTGCCCCCAGCTTTCGGTCAAGCCTTGCCCGATGAGCCGCGCCACAATGTCTGTGCCGCCCCCCGCCGCGCTCGGCACCACCAGCCGTATCGGACGATTCGGATAACCCGCCGCATCTGCCGCCGCGCGCGGCTGTGCCAGCGCCGCAGGCACGCCCGCAAGCACCGCCACACCGAAGGCCCAAACTGTGCTTTTCATAAACAGCCTCTTCACGATAAACGAATACGGTATACAGCCACGCTTGACGATTATCTTAGCAGAATGCCACTATCAATTTGCAGCCTACTTTCCCCATTGAGGAGTTCTCATGACTGACTACCAAAAACGCAAAAAACGCGGCATGGCCCTGTTAAAAAAAATGGGCCGTGAAGAATTGATGCTCGATCAAAAAACGCTGTATCCCGACTTGTATGAAATGTCCGTCGGACATCTCTTCGGTGACGTGTGGGCGCGCCCCGGCCTGAGCCTGCGCGACCGGCAACTGGTGACACTCGCCGCCAACATCGCGCTGGCCCGTCCCAGCGGCAATTACTCGCACTACCGCAGCGCCAAACACATCGGCATCACGCACAAGGAAATCTGCGAAGTGATGATCCAGGTCGGGCACTATGCCGGCTGGCCCACGGTATCGAATGCCGTGCGGCAATACACTGCCGTGCTCGAAGAAGAAAAAGACATCAAAGCCGGCAGGAAAAAGAAACCGACGCTGGTCTAGTGGGATTGAAGATTGAAGATTGAAGATTGATCGGCGGATGCCAGTGAGCGCAGCGAACCGCATCATTCGCGCTGACTCAATGTCAAGGCACGCCGATTTTCGCCAGCAACGCTTGTGGATCGGCGTCCATCGCCAGCATGCTGCGGAACGCCGGTTGTAAAAAACCGGCGGCAGTGGCGTTATCCAGATACGCCGTCAGTGCATCAAAAAATCCGCCCACGTTGAGTAGGCCGCAAGGTTTGTCGTGCACTCGAAGCTGCTGCAAAGTCAGCACTTCAAACAATTCGTCGAGCGTGCCGTAGCCGCCGGGCAAAATCAGAAACGCATCGGCAAGGCGCGTCATCATGACCTTGCGTTCGTGCAGGGTATCGACCACATGCAACTCGGACAGCCCGCGATGCATGACTTCTTTTTCCAGTAACAGCTTGGGCGCAACGCCGGTGACGTGGCCGCCGGCCGCCAACGCGGTTTGCGCGACGATGCCCATCAGCCCCAGCTTGCCGCCGCCGTAAACCACACGGCAACGCTTTTGCACCAGCAACGTCGCCACCGCGCGCGCCGCTTCGGCATACTGCGGATCAACGCCCGCAGCCGTGCCGCAAAACACACATACGCTATACATAAAATAATCGTTTAAAATCAATTACTTATATATATATCTACCATAACCCTTTCAAGCGCCCACCATCCAGATTGAGCGACACGCCGGTGATGTAACTTGAGCGCTCCGAGCACAAAAACACAATGGCGTTGGCGAGTTCTTCGGGTTTGCCGAAACGGTTCAGCGAATTTTTACGCGCAGCGAGACGGCGCGCCTCTTCTTCGGTCTTCACCTGCAATTCCTGCTTGAGGCCGTCAGCATTACGCTGCCACAAATTGGTGGCCACCCAACCCGGACACACGGCATTCACCAGCACGTTATCCTCGCCAAACTCCGTCGAGAGCGACTTGGTAATGTTGAGCAAGCCGCTGTTGGTAATGCCGCTGCCGAACATGTACGGATCTGGCTCTTTGCCCGCACCGCCGATGATATTGATAATGCGCCCCCATTTTTGTGCCTTCATGATCGGATACACCAGCCGTATCGCACCCAGAAAACCAAAAATCTTAGTCTGAAACTGTTCTTTCAAACCGGCGTCGGTCATGGCTGCAAAGCGGCCCGAGTACATTTGCCCCGCGTTGTTAATCAGAATATCCACGGTGCCGAATGTCTGCTGGGCGGCCTCGACCAGACGCTTGATATCGGCCTCCTTGGTCATGTCCGCCACGACCGCATGCACCTCGCCGCCGGTTTGCTGCGCCAGCTCAGCGCGCGATTTTTCGATGGTTTCGGCGTTGCGACCGCAAATCATCACGCGCACGCCCTCCTCCAGAAACTGCCGCGCGGTTTCGCGCCCGATGCCACGGGAAGCACCCGTGACAATGGCTGCCCTGCCTTTGATGCCTAAATCCATGTTGGCTCCAATGAAAAGCCCCTCGCCCTCCGGAAGCGGGTTGGGGTAAGGGAAATCCCTACATCTCTAGTCCACCTTCACACCTGCACTACGCACAATCTCACCCCAGCCACGTGTTTCGCGCGCCAGATAATCGGTGAATTCCTGCGATGACATACGACCGGGCATCGCCGCATTCGCCGTCAATAGGTCGCGCACCTTGGCTTGCTCCATCGCCCGCGTCACTTCGCCATGCAAGCGATCCACCACCGCGCGCGGCGTGCCTTGCGGTGCCCACAGCCCTGACAGCAAGCCCAAGTCAAAATCACCCAGTGTTTCGGCGATGGTCGGCACATCTGGTATTTGCGGCGCACGTTTGACGAACGATTGCGCAAGCATCACCAGCCGTCCTGTTTTGGCGTGCGGCAGCGACGCGGGAATGGTGGAAAACGACATAAACGTCTCGCCATTCATCACCGACGCCGCCGCCGGTAAGCTGCCCTTGAACGGCACGTGCAGCCATTCGATGCCCGCCAGCTTTTGCATGCGCACCGCCGCCAGATGCGTAATCGCCCCGGTGCCCGACGACGCATAACTTAGCTGCCCGGGTCGGGCTTTGGCCAATGCGATCAACTGCGCCAGCGTACGCACCTGTGGCGCCGGGTTCGCCACCAACACCATGGGCGATCCGGCCACCATCATGATGGGCTGAAAATCTTTTTGCGGATCATACGACAGCTTGTTGCCGTAGAGCGTGGCTGAAATACAATGGCTGGCGATGTCGGACATCAGCAAGGTGTAGCCGTCCGCAGGCGTCTTGGCCGCCAGCGCAGCACCCAGCGTGCCGCCCGCGCCGGGACGATTGTCGATCACCAGTTGCTGACCGAATACCTCGCTCAAATGACCGCTCACCGCGCGCATAATCACGTCGGTAATGCCGCCCGCTGGCCACGGCAGCACAATGCGTATGGAACGATTGGGATACGTTTGCGCCGCAGCCGTGCCCACCAACAGCCCTGCCTGCAACCCTGTCACGGCAACCACCAGCATTCGCCGATAAGCTATTTTTATCATGGCGCCTCCTCCAGAAAACGCGTGAAGGCATTGTAACGCAGCAACAGCATGCAGCACGCATGCCACGCAGGCGCTATCGTTCTGCCGCCGGACGCGGCACAATGCCCGGCGGCAACAACCCCTAGCGGAGCAAGCGGCATGAAAATCGGTTTTATCGGCCTTGGCATGATGGGTCGCGGCATGGTGTCGCGGCTGCTCGACAGCGGCCATGCGGTGCTGGTGTGGAACCGCACGCACAGCGTAGCGCAGACGTTCGCCGCGCGCGGCGCCACGGTAGCCGCGACGCCGCAGCAAACACTGGCGACCGACGTGGTCATCACCATGCTCGCCGACGATGCCGCCGTCGAAGCGGTGTGGTTCAACTCAGGCCTCGCCGCGAAACTGCCCACCTCGTCGGTGCATCTCAATATGTCATCGGTCAGCCTGCCCATGGGTCAGCGGCTGGATGAATTGCATCGCGGGCATCAAGGCCGTTATGTATCCGCGCCGGTTTTTGGCCGCCCGGATTTTGCGGCGCGCGGCGAGCTGGATATTGTGGCGGCGGGCGAAGCGTCAGCTATCGCCGCCTGCGAGCCACTGTTCAAAGTGCTGGGCCGACGCTGGTTCTATGTCGCCGATGAAGCGCCCAAAGCCAACGCGGTGAAAGTCGCGCGCAATTTTTTACTGGCGGCCATTATCGAAAGCCTCGGCGAGGGCATGGCGCTGGTGGAAAAAGCCGGCGTCGATCCGCGCGTGTTTTACGATATCGTCACCAGCACCGCCATGAACTCGAATATCCACAAAAACTACGGCCAATGGATGCTGGAGAATCCACCCGATCCCACCTTCACACTCAAACTCGGGCTGAAAGATGTCGAACTCGCACTGCAAACGGCCGCGCACTTGGGCGTGCCGTTGCCTTCGGCAGCGCTCATGCGCGAACAGCACGTGCAAGCCATTGCCAACGGTTACGGCGAACGCGATTGGGCGGCGCTCGGCACTTGGCTTATGGATAGCGCTGCCGGACGAATTGCAGGAAAATCCACGTCACCTTAATTGACTCTCCAAGGAACGCATGAAAAACCAATACGATTGCAACAAATGCCCCGGCTTCTGCTGCAGCTACGACCACATTGAAGTGTCGGAATTCGACGTCAAGCGCCTAGCAAAGCACCTCGACATCACGCCCGAAGCCGCTGCCAAAAAGTACACCAAAATCGACGAAGGCAAAACCATCCTGCGCCATCACGCCGATGAATCGTACACCTCGATATGCGTGTTTTTTAACAGCGAAAAGCGCCGCTGCTCGATCTACGAAGCGCGCCCACGCACCTGTCGCTCGTACCCTTACGGTCACAAATGCGGCTACTATGAGTTTTTGAAATTCGAGCGCGAACATCAAGACGATGAAGAATACGTGGCCGTCACGCGCTAAGTCTTCCATCAGCCAGTATTGCGTAACTAATTGATTTTATTACTATTTTAACGCTAATCGCTGTGCCAGCCTCTTTGCGCGATATCACCACGCTGAATTTCGACAACCGTTTTGCGCGGCTGCCGTCGGCGTTTTATCGCAAGGTCGAGCCCACGCCGCTGGCAGCACCTTATCTGGTGAGCGTAAGCGATGCCGCCGCCGCGCTGCTCGATATTGGCCCCGCCGAACTGCGCAGCGAGCGCTTTCTCAATATGCTCGCCGGCAATCTCGTGCCGCCCGGTGCGCAGCCGCTGGCCATGCTCTATGCCGGCCATCAATTCGGCAGCTTCGTGCCGCAACTCGGCGACGGGCGCGCGATTTTGCTCGGCGAAATCGTCAATCACAAGCGCGAGCGCTGGACGCTACAACTCAAAGGCGCAGGCCTCACGCCCTTCTCACGTACCGCCGATGGCCGTGCCGTGCTGCGCTCAACCATCCGCGAATACCTGTGTTCCGAAGCCATGTACGCGCTGGGCATCCCCACCACGCGCGCCCTCGGCATTGCCGGTGCCGATGAACCGGTGTATCGCGAAACGCCAGAAACCGCTGCTGTGCTGCTGCGCCTCGCCCCCTCACACGTGCGCTTCGGTTCGTTTGAAGTGTTTTACGCGCGAGGCGAACACGCTCATCTCAAACAGCTTGCGGATCACGTCATCGAAGAATACTTTCCGCACTGTGCAAGCGGTGTGGGCGCTGCGAACGCCCATGAAAATTTCCTCATTGAAGTCGTCGAACGCACCGCGCGCCTGATCGCACATTGGCAGGCCGTGGGCTTTTGCCACGGCGTGATGAACACCGACAATATGTCCATCTTGGGTCTCACGCTCGACTATGGCCCGTTCGGTTTCATGGAAGCGTTTAACCCCGGCTACATTTGCAATCACTCTGACGATCAAGGCCGTTACGCTTACGAAAACCAGCCCTACATCGGTCTGTGGAATTGCTCACGGCTGGCCCAGGCGTTAACCCCATTGATCGACGCAGAAAAATGCAACGCCGCGCTGGCGCGCTACGAAGGGGCCTATCTGGAAGCCTACGCATCGCACCTGCGCGCCAAGCTGGGGCTGACGCAGGTCTTCGACGACGACGACAACCTGGTCAGTGATTTACTCACCCTGCTCGCCGAACACGGCACGGATTTCACGATTTTCTTTCGCGCGCTAAGCCGTTTTGAAACCACACCCGCTACCATCAACAACGCCGTGCGCGATCTCATGGTCAACCGCGAAGCCTTTGACACTTGGGCCGCACGCTACGCTGCACGGCTGACGGCGGAAAACAGTGTCGATACCGAACGGCGCGCACGCATGAACCGCGCCAACCCCAAATACGTGCTGCGCAACCACCTCGCGCAAGTCGCCATCGAAAAAGCTGAACAGCAACGCGACTTTGCCGAAATCGACAAACTGCTCAAGTTGCTGCAACACCCGTTTGACGAACAGCCCGAACACGAAGCCTACGCCGCAGCGCCGCCGGATTGGGCCAAAGACATTGCCGTGAGTTGTTCGTCGTAAACGACGCTTCACCCCGGGCCGCTTACTCTGGCTGCACACCCGCGTCGCGCACCACTTTCGCCCAGCGCGCGAGATCCGCATCAATGACTTTGCGTAGCTCGTCCGGCGTACTGACCACGGTATCAAGACCTTGCGACGCCAGTCGTTGCTTCACATCGCTCGCCTGCAGTGCTTTGTGCAAACTGCTGGCAAAGCGCGCGATGAGGGATGGCGGCGTTTGTGCAGGCATCAGCATCGCATACCAACCATCCACCGCATAGCCGGCGACGCCGGCTTCGGCGATGGTCGGGATCGACGGTGCCACGGACGCGCGCTGCGTGCCCGTCACCGCGAGCGCGCGCAGTTTGCTGGCGTTAATGTGCGGCAACGCCACAGTCACCGTACTAAAGTACAGCAACACCTGCGCGCCCAGCAATTCAGTCATGGCTGGGCCGCCGCCTTTATACGGCACGTGCACAAAGCGCGTACCCGTCATCGACATAAAAAGCTCGCCCGTCAAATGCCCCATATTGCCGATGCCCGCCGACGCCATGGTGAGCTTGCCCGGTGACGCCTTGGCCAGCGTGATCAATTCCTTCACGCTATGGGCCGCAACGGTGGGATGCACCACCAACACAAAGCTGCCGTTACCCACCATTGATACGGGCGCGAAATCACGTACCGCGTGATAGGGCAGTTTGCGATAAATAGCCGGATTGACGAACCCCTGTCGCCCGTCCTCGGCGCGGCCATCACCGGTCTGGATTTGCGCCAGCCGATGTCAGAATCCACCCGACGTGCGGTGTACGACACCTTCGTTCGCTATCACGTACTGTGCTTTCGCGGGCAGCAACTGAATCAGGATCAGCAGGTCGCGTTCACCCAACAATTCGGCACGCTGGAACGCCACATGGCCAGTAACCGCAGCTTGATCAACCCGCTGGTGCAAATCGTCAGCAACCTCGGCGCGGATGGCAAACCCACAGGCAAGATCTCCTCCACGCGCTGGCATTCCGACAAATCGTTTCGGCCGCAGCCCTCGTTAGCCACCATCCTGCACGCGCTGGTGATGCCACCGAGCGGCGGCGAAACCTGCTTTGCCAACATGATCGCCGCGTACGCGGCACAGTCAGCGACAGAAAAGTCAGAACTCGAACACCTGCGCGTGGTGCATAGCTGGGAAATCTCACGCCAGCGCGCAGGCACCAGGGCCACGCCGGAAGAAATCGCCGACGCGCCGCCCTTATCGCATCCGCTAGTGCGCACGATTCCCGAAACCGGCGAGAAGGCGCTCTTCATGGGCGAGCACGCCGCCTACTTTGAAGGCCAACCGCCAGAAGCTGGCCGCATCCGTCTCGAACAACTCACCGCGCACGCGGTGGAAGACCGGTTTGTTTATCGCCACCCATGGCAAGCAGACGACCTGCTGATGTGGGACAACCGCTGCCGGCTCCACCGCGCCAACAATAACTTCGACGCAGCGCGCTTTCCGCGCGCACTACAGCGGACTTGTGTGCGGGGCTTGGCACTCGCGTGAGTTCGCCGCGATAAAACAACCGTAACTAGTTGATTTTAAACACTTTTTTATAAACCATAAACCGCTGCATATCCCGCAGATTAAAACACCCTCTTTGCCTCGCGAATAACCTTCTCCATATCCACAAAATCCCGCTCCAGCTTGGCGCACAATTCCTCCGGCGTAAGCGCCGGGGCGACTTCGGCACCTTCGGCCAATAGGGCTTTTTGCGCATCAGTCGATTGCATGGCCTGAATCATGGCGGTGTTAACGCTGCGCACGATGGCCGGCGATACGCCTGCAGGGACGTACAGGCTGTAGCTACTGACCGCCTCGAACCCCGGCACAGCGGCTTCCACGATGGCGGGCAATTCAGGCATGGCCTGGATGCGCTTTAGTCCGGTGGTCGCCAAGCCGCGCGCGCGGCCAGAGCGCACCGGCCCCTGCGCGTTGGATACGGTCGTGATCGTCGCCTGAATCTGGCCGCTTAACACATCCAGCGTCGCCAGCGCGCCGCCTTTCTCCGCTCAGCCGCGTAAAATTCAATGCCATTTCCGGGCGGCTAAACGTATATGCCTGCGCAGCACCCTCGCCACCCTTGACGCGTGCGCCGACTGCACGCATGAGAGGCTCCGCCAATCCCGAATCCAGCGTCAGCGTCAGCTCATGCCCGGCGAGCTCGGCAGTTTCATCTGGCGACAACACCGCAAGATCATAAAACCAGCAATCGCGCTGAGCGCTGACCCCAACAAGATACCCAGCCGCTCATCCACCGGCAATTGCACCGGCAAATTCTCGTGGAACGCCAAGCTACCAACGAACAAGCTCATGGTAAAGCCGATACCCGCCAGCACCGCAACACCATAAAAGCTCAGCCACGTAGCGCCTGGCGGCAAACACGCCACACGCAGCCACACCAGCAACCCTGTCACCAGCATAACCCCCGTCTGCTTGCCCACGAATAGGCCCAACGCAATCCCCATCGATATGGGATGCAGCAGTTGATTCGCGGTTAAGCCTTCGAACGAGACGCCGGCATTGGCGAAAGCAAACAGGGGTAATACCCCAAAGGCGATGGGCGCATGCAAGTCACGCTCCAGCGCACGCGACGGTGATGGTGGCGATGATGGAGGCGCTTGATCCTTACTACCATCTACCTTGAACGGCACCGTCATCGCCAACAACACGCCGGCCAATGTAGCGTGCACGCCGGATTTGAGCACGGCCACCCACAACAACACACCAATCAGTAAATAGGGCGACAAGCGCGTCACCCCGGCGCGGTTCATTAGCACCAGCACGAGGAAGGCTGCGCCCGCAAACAAGGATGCACCTAGCGGCGGCGCCGTGGAATAAAACAGCGCAATAATGATAATGGCACCGATGTCATCGGCAATAGCTACGGTTAGCAAAAAAATCTTAAGGCTGCGTGGCACGCGGCTGCCCAACAGCGCCAACACACCCACTACGAACGCGATATCGGTTGCTGCCGGTATCGCCCATCCGCGCACCGCCACCGGGTCACCGGCGTTAAACGCCACATAAATCAATGCCGGTACGGCTATCCCGCCAGCGGCGGCGGCTACCGGCAGCATCGCTTGCCGCCAATGGGATAACTCGCCTTCGATCACCTCGCGCTTTAACTCCAGCCCCACCACAAAGAAAAACACCGCCATCAGCCCGTCGTTAATCCACAACAGCAGTGGCTTGGCGATTTCAAAATTCCCAGCCCGCACCACTATGGGCAAATCGAGAAAACCCCGATAGGCCTGCGCCCAAGGTGAGTTGGCGATACACAGCGCCAACACCGCCGCCAGACACAAACATACACCAGGCGCGCTTTCACTGGCCCAAAACACTTGGGCACGCGATGACGCGGCTAACGGCGATCGTGATTGAGAAGTCATGCGGCCTACTTTAGCAGAAACAAAAAAGGCCTCCGCCTTGGTTATAGCGGAGGCCCAATTAACAACAGGCAAGCTATTTAGCCTTGCCTGCTTAACACGCTAGTCCGCAGCCACCAGCAAAGCCGCCAGCGCCGCGCTGATACCCGCAAGCAAGCCGTATTTTTCCAGCTTCGAAACTTGCGAGCCGACGATCACCTCAACAGGCACTTTGGCGATTTCCAGCACACGGGCCGTTACTGAATCCTGCAACAGGCGCGTTAGCGAGTTTTTGCGTGCAGTGCCCATGACGATTTGTGTCACACGCAGCCGTTGGGCCGTGCGCTCTATGGTCTCGGCGCGGTCCCCCAGTTCAATATGCACGGCATGCGGCACACCGTGTTTATGCAGCAACGCACGCGCCGGAGCCAGTGCTTTGTCGGCCAGTTCACGCTGCCAAGCTTCGCGATTGCGGCGGCTGGAAAACTGCGCGACGTGTTGGGAAAATGGCGGACGCACGTGCAACAAATGCGCTTCCACACTGCCCTGCGACATCGCGCGGTTAACCACATGACGCACCGCTTGCAGGGCATTCTCGGAACCATCAACGGGAATGAGAACTTTTAACATGGCATTGCCTCCTGGGTTAACCGCATGAACTGCATTGAGTGAATTTAACGTGCTTGAGTGAATTACCCCGGGTGCGGTGGTTACACCGCTAACCGGTTCCTGCGCCAGATCAACCACATGCGCGGCAACGCGGCTGGCCGCTTCACCGTGATTCTTGCGAAAGCCTGCGCCCAATATGCCAAGCAAGACCACTGCATTGACTACATACATCCATGCGCCGATTGACTCGACATGCGCCTTGACCAGCGGCTCGCCGGACATCATCTTCACGCCCGTCCACACCAGCACACCGGCGCCGACATAAACGATAGAGGGATACTTCTGCACGAATTTCAGGATCAACTGGCTGCCCCAGATCACGATGGGTATGCTGATGAGCAAGCCCAGCACTACCAGCAAGAAGCTGCCATGCGCCGCACCAGCCACCGCCAGCACATTGTCGAGGCCCATCACTGCGTCAGCCACCACGATGGTGCGCATGGCGCCCCAGAAGTTGGTAGGCTTGCTGACGTTGTGGCCTTCGTCTTGTCCGCTATCGATCAGCAGCTTGTAGGCAATCCACAGTAGTAGCGCGCCGCCAGCAAGCAACAAGCCCGGTATTTTGAGCAACCACACTACAACGATGGTCATCGCCGAACGTACCACGATGGCACCGACAGTGCCCCAGCCGACGGCTTTGTTGCGCAAATCCGGGGGTAAGTTGCGCGCCGCGAGGGCAATCACAATGGCGTTGTCACCGGCCAGTACTAGGTCGATGACCACAATGGCGAATAACGCCGAGAAAAATTCAGGTGAGAAGAGTTCCATGGTTAGTGCTCCGTTGGGTTTGATCCAGCATGGTTTCCGTCAATAAACGAATCCTTGCCAAATGCAGCCAATCTCAATTTAATAACGAGACCAGCCGCACCCGGCCAAGGTCTCGCTCGCAACCGGTGTTCTGGTTACCGGTAACGCCGGGGTTCAGACTGCAACCCGTGTTGACGACGTTACCGCTTCGGAGCTACTCCCCTCGTTGAGGAATCACCTGTTACATCGATACGCTGATGCAACG
>JAYTWR010000123.1:0-11264 GCA_043743335.1 Burkholderiales bacterium | reverse complement strand
GCAGGTGATTGGCGATCAAGGCGTGACGCTTAACCTCACCCAGGCCGAAGTCGAAGTCGCCCAAGGCGGGAGTGGTAATGATGTGTTTATTGGCGGCGGGCGCGCCACCGTGTATATCCGCGGTGGCGCAGGAGACGACATCATTATTGGCGGGGCGGCTAATGATGCCTTGAGCGGTGAAGACGGGACAGACCTGCTTGATGGCGGCCAAGGTAATGACGTGCTGCGGGGGGATCGCGGACGCGATGTGCTCTTGGGTGGGGCGGGGCAAGACGTGATTCACGGCGGGCTGGATGATGATCGTATCAGCGGCGGCGCTGACAGTGACTGGATGGCGGGCGAACAGGGTGATGATGCGATAGACGGGGGAGATGGCATTGATGTTGCCGACTTCACCGGCTCTTATGGTGAGTATCGCTTCGCCAAACTGGGTGCGACAACATGGGTTGTTTCAGACACCGTGTCGGGGCGCGATGGCACGGATACTGTCAAGAACGTGGAGAAGTTCGGATTCAGGGATATTGGCAGTTTGGATGCCAGCCTGATCGGCCCGCTGCCCGTCAAGGATGTGATCGCTATTGCGCCCACCGTGCCCGGCGGCAATGTGTTTTTGGTGAAAGTGGCGGATTTGACCAAAAACGATATTGACTTACAGAATGATGCGATATCGGTGCGCAGTATCGTCAGCAGCACGGTGGCGGGCGGCAGCATTGCCGGTACGGTAACAACCGAAAACGGCCAGCAGGTGATTGTGCCGACGCTAACCGCCAATGGCGAGATTACCTTTACCCGCACAGCAGGCTACACCGGGTTTCTGAGCTTTGAGTATTACGCCAGGGATAGTCAAAACAATCCCGGTGGGACCGTTTCGCAGGGTGGCGGCGCATCGGCGGAATTAAAAGCGCAGGTCGTTCTCAAAACACCGGAACTACCCATCGACCCGTTGGTAACCAGCCAATGGTATCTGGCCGAGGCAAATATCCTGCCGGTTTGGGCGGATTACACCGGTAAGGGCGTGCGCATTGGGCAGTTTGAGCCGGGCGGGCCTTATTCTGAAACCAAGGAAATCCTCGATTACCGGCATCCGGATTTACAGGCAAATATTGATCCGCTGTGGCTGGCGAATGCCACACCCGGCAAGTTGGCGGGCGAAGGCAGTGAAGACAATGCCTCCAGCCACGCCACGCGCGTGGCGGGGATAATGGTAGCCGCGCGTAACGGCGAGGGCGTGGTGGGCGTGGCCTACGACGCGAAGATTGCGGGGTATTGGATAGCGAATCCTACCGGGACGCCGCCAGACGATTTTGGGGTGCTCGCAAATTTTAAGCAGTACGATATTGTCAACAATAGTTGGGGGCATACTGTCAAGTTTGACTCTCCTTCGCCGATTGGCAGTTATCAAGAATTTGTAGATGCCGCATCTTTGGGGCGCAATGGCTTGGGTACAGTAATTGTATTCGGCGGAGGTAACGAGCGGGCAGCAGGTGGCAATACCAACTATAGCAATGTGAGCAACAGCCGGCTGGAAATCACGACGGGCGCGATAAATGCGACGGGGGATCTCGGGGCGCTGGTCATTGCAGGGCAACCCTTTAGCAATCCAGGCGCATCGATTCTTGTTTCTGCGCCAGGATCAAACATCACCAGTTCAAGCACCACCATTCAAACCAGTCAAGGCACAGTCTTCGGCAATAGCGTGGCCGAAGCTGACGGCACCAGCTACGCCGCGCCTATCGTATCCGGTATCGTCGCGCTGATGCTGGAGGCGAACCCCAATCTGGGCTATCGCGATGTGCAGCAAATTCTGGCGTTGACCGCTCGCAAGTTTTCCGATGGCGCCACGGTTTGGCAGGATAACCACGCCAACAACTGGAATGGCGGTGGAATGCATGTCTCGCACGATTACGGCTACGGCAACGTTGATGCGCTCGCGGCGGTGCGGCTGGCAGAAACGTGGATGACGCAGCAAACGTGGGGAGGAAACTCGGCGGGACTGCCCAATCCGCCGTCATCAGGCATGATTAACCTAGCGATACCGGACGGCAATGCCGCTGGCGTTTCCACCACACTTACGGTGGCGAATCCGAATATGAAGGTGGAGTTCGCCACGGTAACTTTGAACCTTACCCATCAGTTACCCGGCGATTTGATTATCACCCTGACCTCACCCACGGGTACGGAATCAGTGTTCATGAACCGGCCGGGCAAAGTGCCCGGCAGTAGCGATACAGTGAGTCGAGGAGACACGTCGTTCAACGGCGCTAACACTCTGAACTATACGTTTTCCACCACACGTGATTTGGGCGAAGCGCCCACCGGCAATTGGACGCTAAAGGTCGTGGATGCTGCCTCTGGCGCTACGGGCACGCTGGGAAGTTGGTCGCTGCAATTGTGGGGCAGCCCCGACTATGGTAACGATAGCTATTTTTATACCAACGAATACGCTGGGCTTGCCAGCAGCAGTGGCAGAAATCTGTTGAATGATACCGATGGCGGTGAAAATACCGTCAATGCAGCGGCAGTCTCCGCCGCGTCGACGATCAATCTGACTATGGGCGTGGCCAGCATAGGTGGCGCGGCGCTGACCATTACTAACCCCGGCAGTATCGAAAACGCTGTGGGCGGTGCGGATAACGATACGCTGATTGGCAACGCGGCGGCCAACAAGCTGGTCGGGGGCCGCGGCAACGACATTCTCAGTGGCGCGGCGGGTAATGACATGCTCTGGGGAGGGCGCGGTAACGACACAATGACCGGTGGTTCGGGTTATGACGGATTCGGTATCGAAAAAGAATCTGGTGCAGTGGATACGATTACTGACTTTCAGGTGGGAATAGACAGCATCGCACTGATTAGCTTTGGTACTGTTACTGGCAACAACGTATCGGTCACCCAAGAAGGTGCCAATGCCCGCATCAACTTGGACGATGGTCAATCCGTGTTGGTAATCGGGGTAAACGCCGGCAACCTTGGCACCTCACATTTTCTGAGCGCCAAAGACGGATTGATGCCACGGGATATCGATGGTTTTTATGTTTGGAACTATGGTACCGATGCTGCAGACCCGCTGGTACTGTTGCTAAATGAAAATATGGCTTATTGGGCAGGTGAAGGCAACGACAGCGTTTACGGCGGGCTTGGCTCTGATCGCATCCATGGCGGCGGAGGGCATGATGTGCTGTATGGCGAGAGCAATTTGAGCTCACTCAGTGGTGGTAGCGACACTATCTTTGGCGGGGATGGAAATGATGTACTGGCCGGAAGTGGTGGAAATGATGTACTGCGCGGTGAAGGCGGGCTCGACGTTATTTTGGGTGGTGCGGGCAATGATCGTATTTTCCTCGAAGGTGATGATTGGGGTGCTGGTTCGTATGCGCGAGGAGATAGCGGGAATGATACCTTTGTTGTGACTGAAGCCACCTCTATTTCGGGTGGTTTTGTTAAGAATCTGATTGTGGATTTCGAGGTAACCAATCCTAACGAGAAAATCGATCTGTCGCAGGTGCGCACTGTTCACTCGTTCACCGATCTGGTGTTTGACACGCTGACATTTAGCGGTAATCAATTCTTAAGCGTGTCTGCACAATCGGTGCAACTCGTGAACTTGTATGGCATTACGCAAAATCAACTTAGCGCCAATAACTTCATATTTGGCGACGGCATCCTGCCACAGCCGTTGGTTAAGAATATTTCCATAAATGGCACGGCAGGCGCAGACACGCTCAACGGCGACGCCGGCGGTAACGTGCTCGACGGCGGCGCTGGGGCGGATGCGTTGTCGGGCCGAACGGGTGATGATGTCTATATTGTTGATAACACAGGAGATTCCGTAACCGAACTGCCCGGTGGCGGCTTCGATACCGTGCGCGCGGGTGTGAGCTACGTACTGCCCGCAGACGTTGAAAATCTGGCGCTCACAGGCACGAGCGCGATAAACGGCACCGGCAACGCGCAAGCCAACCGCATCACCGGCAACGCCGCTGCCAATGTACTCAACGGCGGCGGCGGCTCGGACGTAATGATCGGCAGCGCGGGTAACGATACCTACGTGGTCGATACTGGTACCGACTCGGTAATCGAGCAAGCCAACGAAGGCACTGATACCGTGCAATCGGCGGTTTCTTTCAACCTCGGCGCGAATATCGAAAACTTGGCCTTAACGGGCTTCGACGCCATTAATGGCACGGGCAACGACTTGGCCAATATTTTGACCGGCAACGCCGGCGATAACGTGCTGCACGGCTGGGGCGGCGACGACACCTTGAATGGCGGCGCAGGCATCGACACACTCATCGGCGGCGCGGGTAACGACACGTATATTGTCGATAACAATGAAGATGTGGTGACTGAGTTCGCCGAGACAGGCATCGATACCGTTCAGGCTTCGGCGTCGCATACCTTGAGCGCGAATGTGGAGAATCTCACGCTTACAGGTAACGCCCTTACAGCGACTGGGAATGAGTTGAACAATGTGATTACCGGTAACGCTGCGAACAACATCTTGATGGGTGGCGTGGGCAACGATACGCTCATTGGCGGCTTGGGCATAGACACTGCCATATACACGGGTGTCAAAGGCGCGTACACCTTAACCCGAGGCATTAGCACAACTGTTGCGGGTGCGGACGGCACCGACAGCCTGACTGGCATCGAGAAATTACAGTTTGCCGACATCACCATTAGCCTAAAAATCGCAGCCCACGACTTCAACGGCGACGGCAAAAGCGACATCCCGTGGCGTAACGGCAATAGCGGAGCGAACAGCATCTGGCTCAGTGGCGACAGCAGCACTGTGAAAGCCGTCAACACCGCAGCCGATCTCACTTGGAAAATCACCGGTGTGGGCGACTTCAACGGCGACGGCAAAAGCGACATCCTGTGGCGTAACGGCAATAGCGGAGCGAACAGCATCTGGCTCAGCGGCGACAGCAGCACTGGGCAAGCCGTCAACGGCGTAGCCGATCTCACTTGGAAAATCACCGGTGTGGGCGACTTCAACGGTGACGGCAAAAGCGACATCCTGTGGCGTAACAGCAATAGCGGTGCGAACAGCATCTGGCTCAGTGGCGACAGCAGCACTGGGCAAGCCATTAACCCCGTCGTTGACCTCAATTGGAAAATCACCGGTGTGGGCGACTTCAACGGTGACGGCAAGAGTGACATCCTGTGGCGTAACAGTGACAGCGGTGCGAACACCATCTGGCTCAGCGGCGACGGCAGCATCGGACAGGCCGTCAGCACCTTGGCCGATCAGAACTGGAAAGTCGCTGGCACTGGCGACTACAACGGCGACGGCAGAGACGATATCCTGTGGCGTAACGGCAGCACGGGTGCGGACACCCTCTGGCTGGGTGGTGACAGCAGCCAAGGGCAGGCGGTGAACCCGGTGGCTGATCTGAACTGGGCAATCAATGTGCAAACGAATACTTGGATCAATTGACGCGCAGTGTCGATGCCGCTACACCCAACAAGCCGATGGATTTTACGAAGCTCGTGGACGATTCACTGGCGAAGCGGGAGCTAGTGATTAAGGCGGTGTGGGGGCGAAGGCGGGGTAGGTAGAATTAGTTATGTAACTAATTGATTTTTAATGATAATTAAAAATTATGTGTAGAGTTGGAAAGCGTAGCGTGCATACGCCACTTGACATTGCAAATTAAAAAAAAGGAGGCATGCTGCGCTTGCCGATCCGACAGACGGTCACGCCAGCGCCGCAGCTTTCGCTTTTTATAGACGTTCCGCGCCGCCTTAAACACCTCAAACGGAAACTTGATCGGCGCACCGTCCGGCGCGGCTTGCAGCATCGCCAAGTATGTTTTCCATCCTGCACAGGTGCGGGCGATGTCTTCAATTTGCGGTACGCTGGCGGTGGACGTCAGACGTGACGGCGGCGCCGCTGGCTTATGGTTCCCAGCGCACGGGGCGCGCGGGTTGGCCGGGGCTGCGCCACGAGTATTCGATGAGGCGTGGCGCATCAAAAGCGGTGCCGGTGCCGCTGTCGGCGAAATTGCGCTTCAACGCGCCGCAGGGTTTAAATTCAATCATGCCCGGCGCCAGCCATTCCGGCAGCCGAGCTGACAGGGTCAGCAAGCCCCATACGGTTTGCTGATCGCTTGCGATGTTGCGTGTCATGCGCCCTTGCCGTGTTTTTCCGCTGCGCGCCAGCGTGCCGGTTTCGTTGTTCGGGGTGCTCAAGGCTTTCTTTCAGCGCGTGGCGGAAATCAAGTTCAGCGCGCGGCCATTCACAATATCAGATGCCGTCTTCAGCAAATTGCGTAATACTGCACGGCGGCTCGTTCGGAAATTAAACAACATCATCAGCAGTTCTTTTCACTCAGGAGATCACACCATGGATTTAGGACTCAAAGGTAAAAGCGCAATCGTCACTGGCGGTAGTTTGGGCATCGGCCGGGCCATCGCGCGGGAGTTGGCGCGTGAGGGCGTGAACGGGGCCATTGTCGCGCGGCGCAAAGAGGCGCTCGACGCTGCGGCGAAGGAATTGTCGGCTGAAACCGGCGGACGTGTTATTGGGCTGACGGCCGATGTCACCAGCAAAGAGCAGGTTGAAGCCATGGTCGCGCAGGCGGCAGCGGCTTTTGGCGGCTTGCATATTTTGGTGAACAGCGGTTCGTCGCCCGGCGGTTCTGCGACGGCGATTGGCCCGATTGAGACGGTGGTTGATGAGGATTTGCTGCTCGACTTCAACACCAAATACGTGGGTGCCTTGCGCTGCGCACGGGCGGTGATTCCGCATCTGAAAAAGCAGGGTTGGGGCCGTATCATCAATATCAGTGGCGCCAATGCTCGTAACGCCGGTAACTTGAGTGGCGGCGCGCGCAACGCGTCGATGGTACACATGGCAAAAACGCTGGCCGTGCAGTTGGGCCGCTTTGGTATTACGGTGAATTGCGTGCATCCGGGCACCACGCGCACGGAACGCACACCGAGCCAGTTGGCCAAACAAGCCGCCGAGTTAAAAATCACAGCGGAAGAAGTTGAAAAGCGCAATTATCAGCCGGACTCGCCGCGCGGTAACGCGATTTGTCGCATGGTCGATGCCAGCGAAGTGGCATTTGTGACGACGTTTTTGGCGTCGGATAAATCGTGGGCGATCAGTGGCGAGCTGGTGGTGGCTACGGGTGGGGCTGGGCGGTCGGTGTATTACTAAGACTAAGGCTGGGCGTCAATCGACCCGACGCGCGGCACCAACAATTCGCGCTTCATTTCCGCAACCGAGGAAATGCCCAGCATCGCCATATTGCGGCTGATTTCGTCGCGCAGCAGGGCGGCCGCGTGATGCACGCCGTCTTCGCCGGCGATGGATGCGGCATACAAAAACGGTCTGCCGACAAAAACAAAATGCGCGCCCATGGCAAGCGCTTTCAGCACGTCGGTGCCGCGACGAATGCCGCTGTCCATCATGATGGCCATGTTGCCCGCTTCGGCCACCGCGCCGGGCAGGGCGCGAAACGGTGAGATGGTGCCGTCGAGCTGACGTCCGCCGTGGTTCGACACCATGATGCCGTCAACGCCGCTCTCGCGTGCGATGCGCACGTCCTCGCGCGCTAGCACACCTTTAAGCACGAGTTTGCCTTTCCAGATTTTGCGCATCAGTTCGACATGCTCCCAGCACAGCCCGTCGCGTGCGCGGTTGGGACGATCGATGTTGCCGAGGATGGGCAAGCGCGTAAAGCCCATGTTTTCCAGATGCGGCATGCCGTGCGTGAGCACGGTGCGGGCAAAGGTGCCTAACGTCCAACTGGGGCGTGTCATGCAGTCCCAAGCCAGCCGCAGCGTAGGCTTTAGCGGCGAACTGAATCCGGCGCGCACGTTATTCTCGCGGTTGGCCGAGACTTGCACGTCTACGGTGAGCACGAGTACTTCAAAGCCGGTGGCTTGCGCGCGTTCTACCAGCGGCACAATCACTTCCGGCGTGCCGGGCAAATACGCCTGAAACCATGCGGTGGGGCCAGCGGCTTTGAGGCGCTCCATGGTCATCAGCGAAGCGCCGCTTTGAATCATGACTGTGTTGAGTTCGGCTGCGACTTTGGACAACACGGTGTCGCCTTCATACGCCGCAAGCGCCGTCGCGCCCATGGGCGGAAAGCCGAACGGTAGATCGTAAGTGCGGCCAAACAGCGTGGTTTTCTGATGCCGCGCGCGGGTGTTCTTCAGCACGCGTGGCAGAAATTCATATTCGCTGAACGCGCTGCGATTGAGATTCAGCGAGCTGTTCGTTTCAACGCCGCCGGAGATGTAACCAAAAATCGGCCGCGGCAGATGCGCGCGAGCCGGCGCTTCAAAGTCATCGAGGCAGAGGATGTTTTTCAAACGTCCCGAAACCGCGCGTGCGCGTGCTGGTGTATTGCTCATGATGGGTTTTCCTAATTTATCTTAAGATTCAAATACATAGCGAAATCCGCTGCCACGCCGCACGATGCGCCCGGCCGTCGGCGCAGGAAAGTGCCCCGGCAGCAGGCGCATGCCGTTGTCAGCGTACTCTTCGATCAGCCGCGTGCGTGTGGCTTTGGATAGCACGGGGTCGGTGCAGGCCAGCGTTGACCAGGCCGGCTGCATTAACTGAAATTGGTGGTGAATCACATCGCCCAAAAACACTGCGCGGTCATCGCGCGATTGGGCATGGATCACCACGTTGCCCGGCGTGTGGCCCGGTGCGTTTTCAAACCACAGGCCGTCTTCCATGGCGTAGTTGTCGTCGACCAGCATGGACTGCCCAGCGCGCACCACCGGCAGCACGCTGTCGTCGAAGGCGCGCACGTGCGGGGATTCTTCACCACGTTGTTGCACGGCCTGCCAGTGATCGAATTCGCGGCGCGCCATGATGTAGCGCGCATTGGGAAAGGTGGGCGTCCAGCGGCCATTGTCCAGACGCGTATTCCAGCCGACGTGATCCCAGTGCAAATGCGTACACATGACAAAATCCACGTCTTCGGGCGTCACGCCAGCGTGCGCGAGATCAGCGATGAACGGCGATTTAGCACGATGAAACTGTGGCCGCGTCGGGCGCTCTTTGTCGTTGCCGATGCAGGCGTCGATCAAAATGGTGTGACGCCCGGTTTTGACCACGAAGCTGTGAAAGCTGAACACCAGCTTGCCGGTTGCCGGATCAACCAATTGCGGCCCGGCCATGTCGGGATTGGCGCGCAAGACTTCGGGATCGTAATCCGGGAAGAAAACTTCGGGCGCGATAAACCCACCTTCAAATTCGCTAATGCGATGCACTGCAAAATCGCCGATACGGATGACAGACATCGTGTTCTCCAGAAGACAAGACTATTTGTCCGATTATGTTGAAGCGCTACCGACGGAAATGTAGCGCATTTGATGTTATCTTGCCGACTGAAAAATTACCGTTACGGAACTGCCTCATGAGCACCGTCGCACAGCCTGCTGAAAAATTCGCCACCGTTAACGGCCTCAAAATCCATTATCTCGAATGGGGCAGTGCCGCCAAACCATCGATGATTCTGGTACACGGCATTGCGCGCATGGCGCGTTTGTTCGGCCCGGTGGCTGAGCGGCTGGCGAACGATTTTCATGTGATTGCGGTGGATATGCGCGGCCACGGCGATTCGGATTGGCATCCTGATGGCGCGTACGTGGTTGAGGATTACACCAGTGACATCGAAGGCTTGATCGAGCAACTTGGCTTGCGCAATGTGGTGCTGTGGGGCGCTTCAACCGGCGGGCGCGCGGTGCAGTTGGTGGCCGGGCGTCACCCGGCATGGGTGCGGGCGGTGATCGTTGAAGATGTGGGGCCGGAGCGGCCCACGGCGGTTTCCAATCGCCGTGGCAATCGCATGGCCAAAGAGGTGGATGGCTGGGCGTCAACAGAGGCATTGCTCGAGTACATCCGCGTGGATACGCCACGTGCGCCGGCGTGGGTGGCGCGCATGATGGCGGAGCAGGGCACCAAGCCGCGCGCCGATGGACGCGTGGTGTGGAAGCGCGATCCGGCGATACTCAAAGGTTTTGTGCCGACGGAACTGTGGGGCACGGTGAGCAAAATCACAGCGCCGATTGTGTATGTGCTGGGCGGCCTGAGCAAAATTGTGCCGCCGGAAACGCAGCAAGCATTGCGCGTGCGGCTGCCACAATCGCAGATCGTGATGATGGCAAATCTGGGCCACTATCCGAGTGATGAAGACCCCGATGAATTCGTGGCTATTGTGCGGCGCTTTTTGGCGTCTGTGCGTGGCTGATGATGTTGTCGGTGGGTATACTATAACTAATTGATTTAAAAAGGTTTTATGTATACCCTTCCCAACGGCATGCTGCCGACGGTGCCGTTTATCAAGAGCGGTCGTCTGCGGTTGCTGGCGGTGAGCAGCGACAAGCGCGTGGCGAGCATGCCCGAAGCGCCCACGGTGGCCGAATCGGGCATGCCGGGTTTCCTCACCGGCTCATGGCAGGGCGTGCTCGCGCCTGCAGGCACACCGCCGGAGATCATCGCCAAGCTGCATGCAGAAATGAGCCGTGCCTTGGCGATGCCCGATCTTGTGGCAAAGCTCGCGCAGCAGGGCACCGAGCCACGCGGCACCTCGCCAGCGGATACTGCCAAGGCCATGCAAGCCGAGCGTGACCGGCTGGTGAAGTTGATACGCGAAACCAACTTTAAGCCTGGCGCGGGTTAATTTGGGCTTATAGCCCCAGATCACTCAACCCCGGATGCTCATCGGGGCGCCGTCCCAAGGCCCAGTGGAATTTGCGTTCCTCCGCCTTAATCGGCGCATCGTTAATACTGGCGATGCGTCGCTGCATCAGGCCCTGCGGGTTGAATTCCCAGTGCTCGTTACCATAGGAGCGAAACCAGTTGCCGGAGTCGTCGTGCCATTCGTAGGCGAAGCGCACGGCAATGCGGTTTTCGTGAAACGCCCACAGTTCCTTGATCAAACGGTAGTCGAGTTCCTTCTGCCATTTGCGCGTGAGAAATTGCACAATCGCCGGACGGCCTTGCAGGAACTCCGCGCGATTGCGCCACACGCTGTCGGGTGTGTAGACCAGCGAAACGCGCTCGGGATCGCGTGAATTCCAGCCATCTTCAGCCATCCGAATTTTTTGCAGGGCAGTGTCGCGGGTGAAAGGCGGCAGGGGCGGGCGGGTGGCGGGTTCTGTGGTCATGAGGTTGTTTCGAAAAATGAAAATTTTGTCTCTATTCAGCCTCTATGGAAAGTCAAAAGCTTCCCTCACCCGGCGCTGCGCGCCACCCTCTCCCGGAGGGCGAGGGTTTGTTCCCCTCTCCC
>JAYTWR010000122.1:0-3291 GCA_043743335.1 Burkholderiales bacterium | reverse complement strand
AATAGCTTAGACGCTGCTTGGAACAACCTGCGCGTGTGGGTAGACGCCACCCACGACGGTAAAACAGACGCCGGGGAACTGAAGACCTTCGGCCAACTGGGTATCACCAGCATCAACCTGACTGCCACCAATCAATCCGGCTTGGTCAGAGACGGCAACGAAGTGCTGGCCAGCACCACCTTCACGATGAACGGGCAAGCCCGTGAAGCGCTGGCGGTCAACCTCATCGCCAATCCGTTTGGCAGCCTCATCACCAGCGCGGGCAGCGGCACGCTGATTACCACCCAGGGTGACGCCACGCTGGGCAAGACCAAGACCTATGTGTCCACCAGCACCACGGGCGAAACCATCAACCTTGCCACCGCCGGCAACGGCACTGCGGTGGACAACGCCTTTGGCGGCACGGGCAATGACACGCTTAACGGCACGGCGCTTAACAACTGGCTCGCGGGCGGGCGCGGTTCGGATGTGTTTAATGCCGGGGCGGGCAACGACGTGCTGTTGATCGATGCCGCCGACCTGCAGGCGAATATTCACGCGGGGGCGGGGGAGCGTGGAAGACCTGTCAGCAGAGTTCACATAAGTAATTGTTTTTAAAAGATTATTTTTTCAGCGACACTGAGATGATGAGTTTTCTGGCTGATTGATGTTGAACAGGTGGGCGCGCAAGATGGAACTCAATGCGCCGATTGCGCACCAACAGCCTGAAGTGTCGAATACGCTCAAGGAGATTTAGCGATGAATTTGAGACGACCGTTAACTGAATGCAAACCAACCACGCCGGTGATCAAACGGTTCGCAATGGTGTGGTTGTTTGTGATTAGCAGTGGTTGTGCGGTGGGGCAGCCTTTGTCGGGCACATCTGAACCGCAACTACCAAAATCATTCACTCCCAGCGACATCGCGCCCAAGCTGCCGCCACGGCCCATGGGTGTGCCGGATGACGCCACGCCCGAACGACGCGGCGCTGAAATGCTGCGGGTCATCGTCGAAATTCTTCGCCACGGCAATCTGCGTGATGCGGAGTTTGCTTCCCGGCTGCTGGGGTTCGCGATTCCGTCGGAGGGGATGTGGCTGCCAACGAAGACCGCGACATTTCCGCAAGAATTGGCTTCGGGGTTTGACTACACCCCCGGCAGGCTTGGTAGTAGGTCTAGTTTTAGTATCGGCTTCGATCCACAGCGCACCTGCATTAAAAAAGAAGAAGTGCTGCATGCGTTTCAGCAGGAATTGGGAGTCCCCAATTCGGTATATCCGAGTCATGGCGCGGGGATGCGGCCATTACCGGCTCCAGCGGGAACTGGCTGGCGGCAGCTTTCGGGAATGCCCCACCTTTCGAACGCGGAATACCTTTCGACTCGTTTAGAAATTGGGTTGACCGTGCGTTTTTCTAGAATCTATGTGCGGCAGTGTATCCATGGCATGGATGTATCCAATTTTTAAGACTTCTATTCAAATCCGGAGCTAAACAATGACTACACCGCTGACCACCAATAGCGTTGAATTTCAAACAGTTTTCGAGAACGTACTTCCGAGGATGAATGCAAACGTTATCGCTGAGGTGATTCAGTTCATCAATGCCGACTCGGTGCTGCTTGCGAGCGTCTATGATTACTATCAGGCGATGCTCCAAGAGCAGCCTTTCATTGCACCTTCGGGTAGTCTTTATTTCATTTCCGCAGTAGCCGCGCCGAGGACTCTCGCAAGCGCTGGATCATGGGCGAGCGACGAAGAACGGTTGCCCGGCTTCGATATCAAAAACGTCCAGATCAACCCTCAATACCTCAACGACGCCGTAGGTTTTGTAACAACCCTCTCGCACGAAATGCCGGGACATTTTGGTACGCGCACGGTTGATTATTATCAGTTTTACCAAGCGGCAAGTCCCATGCAGAAGCCGCTCGAATACTACGCTGCCTACATTAATGTTGAAGCCGCTGGTCATAGTGCGCAAGCGCGTACCGCGTCATTCATCCCTTCGGCACGGGTAAGCGACGCGGACAGAGCTGAAGCCCAGTTTTACCAGCAGCAAATGGCGGCAGGCACAGTACTAGGCCTCAGTGGCGCGCAACTTCAGAGCTATGTAACCGGCAAATTCGCAGAGCGCCTGAGCCAGCCCTTAGGTACAAACAATCCGTACTCGCGCCAAGACGAAGCCATTCACTCCGCGTTGCAATTTAATCCCATGTCACGGGACGATATTTCGGGCGACATTTACGTCACCACGTTTACTGGCATCGTTGCAGGCGTTCCGCAATTCGGGCGGCAACTGGTGTTTACGGGCCAGCAGGTTCAGAACGGCGTCGCAGATCCCTACGTGGCCAATATCCTGCCGGACTTACGCATCACGATCAAATTGCTGGGCGACGGAAAGGTGGAATCAAAGGCTCAGACAGTGGCTCCCTTGACGCCGCCCACGATTCCAGCACCGCCACCCTCCGATCAGGCAATAGACGTTGACGCCATCAGCACCATTCAGGATTCAGCCGGGCATCTCAAATCGGTTGAGGTGTTGACCGACAACGGCGCCGTATTCATAGGCAAAGTAACAGACGCCCAAAGCCCCGCCGCCGCCTACAGCAGCCAACTGCTGAAAGCGCTGCTGGAACTGGGGGCCAATGGCAGCGACGCGGCGTCCGGCGCCAGCGTCGAATACACCTTCGCCTCGGCAGTCGGCATCACGACGCACCACCCCAGCGCCGCCATCGTCAAGACCGACGCGAACACGCAGGTGCGGTTTGAAGCCGGCACCGACGGCCGGCTTGACGCCGTAGACGCATTTTTTGTGGGGACGGGCGGCGCGCGTGTTGAGATGAACAACAGCGCGCGTTTTGTGGAAGGCATCAATCTTCAGGGCTGGACGCCCGGCAGAATTGCCGAGAAACCGCCCGCCATTCAGCAACTATTGCTCGATCAGCAAACCACCGCACCACAGAATCAAACCACCGGCCCCGTAACCAACACCCTATCCATAAGCGTAACGCCGATCGCGAGCGGTTCTCAAACCGGGGTCGAAGGCGGCGGGGTTGAAAGCGACGACACCCACCAAGTCAGCGCCGACGACCCCGACGAGCTCAACCACGACCAGTTCGCCACCAACGCCTCGGGCGAAACCGTTCAGGACAACACTGTCGCCGCAGGCTATGAGATTACGTCAGGCTTCGTACGCATTGGCGACGAAGTCGCCACCCACGCCACTGTCGACACCGCAAGTCTGGAAGACGCCGCACTGGGCGCCTACATGAGCGCCGCGCTGGATGCCGCGCAACTGGGCATCGCGCTGAACAACCT
>JAYTWR010000121.1:0-21641 GCA_043743335.1 Burkholderiales bacterium | reverse complement strand
TGACGACAACCTCGCTCAGCTGAACTTCGAACTGCCGAGGGAATCGCTCGCCCTCCTTGTACTCAGCATCGAAGACGATCAAAGCCGTGTCCTGATTTCGCCAGCGATCCTTGGTTTTCTTCAGGTTGCCTTGCGCGATGTCTTCCAGCTTCAGATCGAACTTGGCAGCGACATTGGCGATGTACCAAAGCAAATCACCAAGTTCCTCTGCGACACGATCTTTGAACAGCAGATGGGCGCTGCCATCTCTCAGATGCTTCTTGTACTCGCTCAGCAACTCGCCTGTCTCACCGGCGAGACCCAGGAGCGGCACGACAAGATCGACACCGGCTTGCGCGTTCCTTCGGCCTGGAACGCGATCGGTCTTTTGCGCTTCCCGCTGATAGTTGTTCAGGTTCATTACGCCTCTCTCAGTTCCAAGCTTGTTTGCAACGCACGAGGATTCGAGGCTTCGCCACGACCAGGCGGCTCCATCATCGGAGAAGGGTTCGCGTTGATCATGTCGTTGATGCCCCACTTCGGCGGATACCATGGCCGCTCAAGCGAGCCCGTCGGCGAGAATTTCTGTTTGATGCGAGTGCGGCCTGAAATACCCGACACCTCAGGGTGTGCGACCCGCGCATACTTGTCCACCTCGCAAAAAAGGTTCTGGCAGTCGATCAACTGCAGGCGCCGCCCCCAAAGCGGCTGGAACTCAATACCTAGTCTTTCGAACTCGCGCTCCTGATTGTCAGCCACAAGACGAATCAGTTCGGCCTCATTTAGGCCAGCGCTATCAGCAAAGCACTTTCGCAAGCCATCCCGCGCGCCAGGTCCTGGAATGACAAACTCCATCTCCGAGAAGTCTGTGACTTCGCTGTAGTTGATGTCGGTCACGAACTGATAGGCAAGGAAGTCACCGATGGTTGGATAGCTTCGCAGCAGCTCGAAGGCAGGCTGCATCTTTCTCATCTTCGACAGCTTGCCCGCGAGATCATCGGCCATCATCTTTTCGAGCAATCGCAAGTGGTTTTGGTGTTTGGCTACGTGGCCGAACGCCGATCCGCCTGGCGGCATGATGTACGCGGCGGAGTAGATGCGGCCTCCCGCGCGCATGGCCTCCCCTAGCAACCGATCGTAGTGCTCGAACTTGTACGCCTTGTACGTGACCGCACCAAAGGTGTGTTCTAACAACTCCCATGTCTCGATTTTGTTGAACAACTTGAATAACAGCGTTCGAAAAAGCACTTCCGCATTGGACTTGGGCAAGTCGTCACGATAGATCACGCGTCGGATCAGATATTGGCTGACCCGGTCAGCGGCCCGATAGGCATTCGTAAACTTGTGAACCGAGATGATGGGATCATGCGTCCACGGCTCGGCTTGCTTTGCTAGACGGCGGAAGTACACATTTTGACGCTCAGCAGCGAAACGCCAGTAGGTGTCGAATACCGAACTCACCTTGATCGGTAGCAGGTGCGAGACACCTCCCTCGATCAAATGTTCGCGTGTGGACTGACTCCGCGTATCTGGCAGCAATGCGTTGGCAGACCGGCGCTTCACGTTGCCATCTCAGCTATTGACTGAGAAGACTTCGCGCTCGTAGCCGTAGTTGGCTGAGAGAGGCAAGCCCTGGCGGCATCCACCAGCGGTGTCAGAGCCTGATCGGACTTCGTGATGCGTTCAAATTTCGCGACGCCGACAAACACATTCATTCTGCTCATCTTCAATTTCATTTCGTGTGCCATGAAGGCCCCCAACTGGGCAATGCCCAGATAGTTGCCGTACGCCTTTACAAACAATTGCTGCGTGGCGTAGAACGCATTGACCACGAGCCCCGCCTTGGTTGGCTCGAAGCTCACGTGCTGCATGCACGGGAACTGCAATTGCGCATTGGCTACGTGATCCCGTTCAGGGTCGAACACACTCGCCTGGAACATCGAGCGCCTCACGCCTTCGCGCCCTTCGAACTGCGACAGTATCCATTCAAGCTGATTGCCGTCGCACGGTCCGCGGCCGTAGCTCACAAGGCGCTCGAAGTAAAGACCGCGGCGATTGTCTTTCGGGTTCATCGCTTGATACCGAGGGAACGCGTCGCGGTAATACTTGAAGAGGGCTGCGCGGTCGCCCTGCGCTATCTGCCAAATGCGTTGAGGGAAGATGGTGAACGCAACGTCCTCAACGCTGCGCATCTGTTTAGCCAACAACAACGTATCAAGCGCTGTACGCACTGCTGGTGTCTCGACAACTCCTCCGTCCTCATCGAAGCCCGACACGCTCAAGATCAGCGGCGAAATCTCCGGACCGGGGTGATCGAGCACATGAAGCACGGCCTTCCCCCAGGCGCGGGATAGGTCGGATTCATCCACGAGAACAGGACTGGTGGATTGAGCGTGCTTAGTCATCCGCGGTCTCCTCAAGGTGGCGGAAGCGCGCGAGGCCAACGTACTGGCGTCGCGCAATCCTGACGTAGGTCGCCCACGATGAGCCCGGAATCACCACTCTTGTAATACCGACCTTCATGGCCCACAACAGTCGCCCGCCCGCGAGATCGCGCTCTGGCATCAGCATCGCAGTATCGACAACGACTCCGGAGGGCAGCATCAACAACGCGCCCTGCTCCATGTCGAGAGTCGGCGAATTCCAATGTTCGTCCGCAATCGTCAACGGTTCGGGAACCACCTGTCCTAGCAACTCGGTCCTGATCATCTTTGGAGTGATCCGTCCAAGCTGCTCCCTCTGGACTGGAGAAATCATGTCGATCCCATAGGCCAAGTGGTTCACCAGCGTTGCCTGCCCCACACCGAAATTACAGGCGATCGCATACATGTCGAGTGCCGATGCCTTGTTCGGATCAAGGCCACGCTTCACAAATGCCTCGCGCAACCCTAGCGTCGGCATCAGTACGAAGGCAGCGAATGAATCGGCCAGTACTTCGTTCGGAGAACGATCGACGTTCTTGGCATGATCATCGCGAAGCTCATCAATCGTAGAGCCGTGACCGAAAACGTGATGACCCAACTCGTGTGCGCATGTGAACGTGCGCCTGGCAAGTGGCCTTAAAGCCGAGACATGGATGCGGGGTTTCGGCTGGCGGTCATACATGCCTTCCATGTTGATGTCGTTGAAGCGCACGTTCACGTTGTGCGCGTCGCATAGGCCGTAGATGCACGCGGGGCTCTGCAGATCGAGGCCGGCTTTGGTGCGCGCGGCGATCGATGCCTGCATGCCTTGCATGACAAGCGCCTTCTGCGAAGCGAAGGAGGAGGATGGCAAGGGTCGAGCACTCATTTGCGCGCGCCTCCGTCATCGTCTGGGTCCGTATCTGAGTTGCGCATGGACGCCAGCAGCCTCAAGAGTCGGTCAAGGTCATCTGGCTTAAGCTTGCCCAGTTCGCGCGCGGCGAGTTGCAGCCGTGGGTCATCGGCTTTGAGTTGTTCGGCCGACTCGCCCAATAGCCACGACACCGTGACGTCGTAGGTCTCTGCGAACTTCGTCACTTCTTCAGCAGAGACACGGCGATTGCCTGCCTCGATCTCCGAAATCGTCGGCCGATGCATGGCTAGTAATTTGGCTACCTGACCCTGCGACAGGCCGGCCACCTTCCTCGCCTCTCGCAGGCGCGTCGCAATCGCTCCGCGTATCGATTCCTGTATTTCAGTCATTGCGCATTCACTTTCTGGGCTGGAGCTGATGGTTGCGTTTCAGCCAACGCGACCACGATTGCTACGGCTTCATCGACCGTGAGTGCGATGGTGGTGTTCTCGCGCCGAAAGATGTTTACGTCGTTGGCGATCGTAATGCCAAGCTTTACACCGAGCATTCCGATCGCAACCGGCCAAATCTTGCTGTCGAACTTTGGCAACTCCTCGATGGGTTTGGTGGTCCCTAGGATTGCCGGGCATTCCAAGCCACTCGCTGTCTGAATGTTCTGCAGGACCTTGACCAGTGCGTCCCGAACCTCGTTTGCGTCCATTGGATTCTCCAAGTTGACCATTACGGTCAGTAAGATAATCTTACCACAATAAACGCAAACCGCAAGCTCTCTGCGCCAAATCGCCTCGATCGAGCTGCGGCACGCCGCCCGAGCCCTCGCAGCTTAAGGGTTGTCAGAAATATCTATATACTTCTACCACTTTAGAGCTATCACCATGCAAACCCTCGCCAAACAAGTCCTTGAGCACGCCGCCGGATTGCCGGAAGGCACGCCTTTGGTCGCCAAAGAACTGTTGCACCTGGGAAATCGTGCAGCCGTGGATCAAGTACTGTCCCGCCTAGTACAGCGCGGCGCTCTATTACGTGCCGGCCGCGGTATCTATGTCCTGCCCGTCGAAAGCCGCTTCGGTACCCGCGCGCCTTCGGCCGTCAAGATGGTCGAGGGCCTGGCGAATCAGCGTGGGGAAACCATCGTGTCGCACGGTGCCGCTGCCGCTAATGCGCTGGGCCTGACCACACAGGTGCCGATGCGCGCCGTCTATCTCACGTCCGGTCCCAGTCGCCGTTTGAAGTTGGGCGCACAGATGGTCGAGTTCCGACACGCGCCGATTTGGCAACTGATCTTTCCCGGGCGGGCAGCCGGCGAGGTGGTGCGTGCACTGGCTTGGCTGGGTCCGGAAAAAGCCGGCGAAGCGATCCAGAAACTACGCTCCAAACTGCGTGCATCCGAGCTGAAGGAAGTCGCGTCGGCGCGATCGCGCTTGCCGACGTGGATGGCCCAAGAGATCAGCGCCCTGGTGACCCATGGCTGAGTTCTTCCAGCTCTCCACGGCAGAACGTCTGGATGCGCTCAATGCAGTCGCCGACATATCAGGCTTGCCGCCTCACTTGCTGGAAAAGGACATCTGGGTCGTCTGGTCTCTGAACCAGCTCTTCACCGGTCCCTATGCGGAGCATCTCGTATTCAAGGGCGGCACATCCTTGTCGAAAGCCTACGGGGTCATCCGGCGCTTTTCCGAAGACGTGGACTTGACCTACGACATTCGTGCCATCGCGGGCGATTTGGTTGGCGATTCCGACGCGCCTCTACCAGCGACAAAGAGTCAGGAAAAGAAGTGGAGCAAGGAGATTCGTGCCCGCCTGTCGGACTGCGTTGCTACTGAAATCGTGCCGCGACTCAAGCAGTCCCTCGATCTGCATGGCTTACCGGCAACAGTGCGTGCCGAGGGCGACAAAGTGTTTATCGACTACGCACCTCTGGTCACTGGAACAGGCTATGTTTCGCCCGCCGTCATGCTGGAGTTCGGCGCTCGCTCCACCGGTGAACCCAGCGAGTCACGCGTCATTCGCTGTGACGCCGCTGAATTCCTCGATGCCGTGACGTTTCCCACCGCCACGCCTGAGGTCATGCGTCCGGAGCGGACATTCTGGGAGAAAGCCACCGCGATTCACGTATATTGCGCTCAAGGTGCATTCCGTGGTGGCGATCGTTTCGCTCGCCACTGGCATGATTTGACCCGCCTTGATGCAGCCGGATTCGCAGAGGCTGCAATCGCGGACACAGCACTTGCCCGTGCAGTCGCCAATCACAAAAGAGTCTTCTTCGCCGAAAAGAACACGCATGGCGAAGTCATCGACTATCACGCCGCTGTCGCGGGTGGACTTCAACTTGTTCCAGACAATGAAGCACTCAAGAAACTGGCGGCCGACTACCAACAGATGGTTGATGACGGCTTGCTACTGGATGATGCCGAGACATTTGAGGCATTGTTGGACCGCTGTCGAGCGATTCAGGTGAAAGCTAATGCTGCTCGATCGATCGAGAAGGCCGCGATCAAATCGATCACTTAGCGAGCGCTCCCAAAGCCCTTCATTCCCACTCGATCGTCGCGGGTGGCTTACTCGAAATATCGTACACCACGCGGTTGATGCCGCGCACTTCGTTAATGATGCGGTTGGACACTTTGGCGAGCAGCGCGTGCGGCAGCTCGGCCACGTGCGCGGTCATGAAATCCGTGGTTTGCACGGCGCGCAGCGACACCACGTATTCGTAGGTGCGACCGTCACCCATCACCCCCACAGATTTCACGGGGATGAACACGGCAAACGCCTGCGCGGTTTTGTCGTACCAGTTTTTACCGTCGGCATCGGTTGCCGCCCGCAGCTCGTCGATGAATATCGCATCCGCGCGACGCAGCAAGTCAGCGTATGCAGTCTTGACCTCGCCCAAAATGCGCACGCCCAGCCCCGGCCCTGGAAATGGATGGCGAAACACCATGTCACGCGGCAATCCCAACGCCAGCCCAAGGTCGCGCACTTCGTCCTTGAACAAGTCGCGCAGCGGTTCCAGCAGCTTCAGATGCAGCGTGTCGGGCAGGCCGCCAACATTGTGATGCGACTTGATGGTATGCGCTTTTTTCGCGCTTTTGTTGGCGTGGGCACCGGCGGATTCAATCACGTCCGGGTAGATCGTGCCTTGCGCCAGCCACTTGACCTTGGGCAATTTGGCCGATTCGCGCTGGAACACTTCAACAAATTCGCGCCCGATGATCTTGCGCTTTTGCTCAGGGTCGGTCACACCGGTAAGGTGCCCCATGAATGCCTCGCGTGCATCCACATGAATGACTTTAACGCCGAGATTTTTGCCAAAAGTATCCATCACCTGCACCGCCTCGTTCAGGCGCAGCAAGCCGTTATCGACGAACACGCACGTCAGTTGATCGCCGATGGCTTTGTGAATCAACACGGCGGCCACTGACGAATCCACCCCACCGGACAATCCCAGAATCACTTCCTCACTACCCACTGCACTGCGAATTTTCGCCACGGCTTCGTCGATGTAGCCGGGCATGTTCCAGTCGCCTTTGAGCCCGCAGATATCCAGCACAAAGCGCGCCAATATCGCCTTGCCTTGGCTGGTGTGCGTCACTTCCGGATGGAATTGCACGGCGTAAAATTGGCGCGCCTCATCGGCCATGCCGGCAATCGGACAAGTTGCGTTACTGGCGATGACTTTGAAGCCGTCCGGCAGCGCTTCAACCTTATCACCGTGGCTCATCCACACGTCCATCAGGCCATGGCCCTCGGCGTTGGCGTGATCTTGTATGCCCTTGAACAGCGCAGAGTGCCCGCGCGCGCGCACTTCTGCGTAGCCAAACTCGCGCACCTTGCCGCCGGCGACTTTGCCGCCAAGCTGCTCGGCCATGGTCTGCATGCCGTAGCAAATGCCCAGCACCGGCACGCCGAGTTTCCAAACGCAATCAGGGGCACGTGGGGTATCGCTTTCCCACACCGAGTTCGGCCCGCCAGAAAGAATCACGCCGCTGGGGTTGAACGCTCGAATAAAATCTTCTTTTAAATCAAAGGGATGCAACTCACAGTACACATGCGCTTCGCGCACACGCCGCGCGATCAACTGCGAATACTGGGAGCCGAAATCGAGAATAAGAATTTTTTGCTGCATGACCGTCGTCGAACAAAGGGTTTAGTGTTGAGCGTTGAGCGTTCGGCGTCGGTGCGCTTGCAAAGTGCTGATCCTCAACACCACGCACTCAACGCCCAACACCTTAATCCACCCGATAATTCGGCGCCTCTTTCGTCATCTGCACATCGTGCACATGCGATTCGCGGATGCCCGCCGAGGTGATTTCGACAAACTCTGCCTTGCGGCGCATTTCGTCGATACTGCTGCAGCCGGTGTAGCCCATGCTCGCGCGCAAGCCACCCATGAGCTGGTGTATCAACGGCACCAACCCGCCCTTGTAGGGCACGCGCCCTTCGACGCCTTCAGGCACCAGTTTTTCGGTATCGAGTTCGTCTTCTTCCTGGAAATACCGGTCCGCCGAACCCTGCTGCATTGCCCCCAGAGAACCCATGCCGCGATACGCCTTGTATGAACGCCCTTGATACAACTCAATTTCGCCGGGCGATTCTTCGGTGCCGCCGAACAAGCCGCCGATCATCACCGAATAGCCCCCTGCAGCGATGGCTTTGGCAATATCGCCTGAGTAACGTATGCCGCCATCGGCTATCAACGGCACGTCGGTGCGGGCCAGCGCCTTGGCGACATTCGAGATCGCTGAAATCTGTGGCACGCCCACCCCCGCGACAATGCGCGTGGTGCAGATGGAGCCGGGGCCGATGCCCACTTTGACGCCATCAGCGCCGTTGTCCACCAGCGCCTTGGCACCGGCTGCGGTGGCGATGTTGCCGCCGATCACCTGCGTACGCGGATAAGTACGCTTGATCCACTTCACGCGCTTCAGCACCCCGGCGGAATGCCCGTGCGCAGTATCGACCACAATCACATCCACCCCGGCGTCGATCAGGAACTCGACACGCTCTTCTGTGCCCTCGCCCACGCCTACCGCTGCACCCGCGCGTAACCGGCCCAGACGATCTTTACTGGCGTTCGGGTGCTCGGACGATTTCAGGATGTCTTTCACTGTCACCAGCCCGCGCAGCTCAAAGTTTTTGCCCACCACCAGCACGCGCTCAAGGCGGTGCTTGTGCATTAACGCCTTGGCTTCGTCGCGGCTGGCACCCTCACGCACCGTCACCAGCTTTTCGCGCGGCGTCATGATGTTTTTGATGGGCTGATCGAGATTGGTCTCGAAGCGCAAATCGCGGTTCGTCACAATACCCACCACACGACCATTCGTGCCAACTACTGGCAAGCCGGAAATTTTGTGTTGACGGGTAATCTGCAACACGTCACGCACCGTCATCACCGGCGTTACCGTATAGGGGTCTTTGACGATGCCGCTTTCAAAACGTTTGACTTTGGTGACTTCTGCCGCCTGCGCCGTAGGCGACATGTTTTTATGAATAATGCCGATGCCACCCTCTTGCGCGATACCGATGGCCAGACGCGACTCGGTCACCGTATCCATTGCGGCGGAAACAATGGGTATATTCAGGCTAATGGTGCGCGTGAGGCGTGTTTTCAGGCTAACCTCGCGCGGCAGCACCTCGGAGTGGGCCGGCACTAACAAAACATCATCGAAGGTAAGGGCTTTTTGCACCACGCGCATTATTTGATCCTTCGCAAAGGCCGCATTATACGTGATACCCACGGCGCGCAAAATGCGCGTAAACCGGCTCGGGCGAATTGCGTTAATCGTTTGACGCCACTGAATAATTTGGCTATTTTGGCACTGTGTAATGAGTTTAACCACGCTGGCTTGCAGGCAAGCGCGAAAACCCGAGAAAGAATTGAGGCTTACATGAAAACCATGAAAAGTATCCGTGCCGTCTGCGCCTCTTCCTGCCTAAGCGGGCTCATGCTGGCCTGCGCGTCCCCAAGCGCACAGGCGCAAATCATGAAGTGCGTGGGAAAGGACGGCAAAATCGAATTCGCCACCAACTGCCCTACTGGCACGCAACAGCAAACGACCGGCGTCGCCAGCAAACCGGCAACCGCGCCTGCAGCCAAAACAGACGGTAAGTCCGATAGTAAAGCAGGCGCCAAAGACGCCGGTCAAGACAAGGCGGCACCCAAATCACTGGCTGACCGTGAAGCCGATTTCCGCAAGCGCCAAACCGAGCAGAAAGAAGCTGATACAAAATCCACCCAAGCTGCAACGGAAACTGCAGAGCGTCAACGCTCTTGCCAAGCCGCTCAAGCCAACTTGGCTGCGCTGCAAAACCGCCAGCGCACCGTGCAAATCGACCCAAAAACCGGTCAGCGCGCCTTTTACGAAGAAGCCGATTTTCTGCGCGAGCTACCCATCACGGAGCGCCGTGTTGCGGAGAACTGCAAGCTCTGATTAAATGTATAACCAATTGATTTTATTCAATTTTTAATCTCACCCGCCGCCTTCGGGCTTCTTTGGGATCCACCTTTAGCCCGCGGTAAATCTCCACGCGATCCCCCGCGTTGAGCGGCGCGTCCAAGCGCACCCGTTTCCCGAATACCCCCACGCGCGCAGTCGTGATATCGATTTCAGCGTGTTGTGCCAACAAGCCCGAACGTTCAATGGCCTGCTTCACCGTGGCTTGCGTGGAAACGCACAGGCGCACCACCGTTTGCCCAGCCGGCAACGCGTACACCACCGACACCTCAATCTCTGCTCGCGCCATACACCTTCCCCGCGCGCTTCACGAACGCCTCAACCATGGTGTCGGCAATATGGCTAAACACCGGCCCCACCAACGCCCCCAGCAGCACGCTCGAAAACGTCCAGGCCAGATTGAGTTCAATCTTGCAGCCGCGACCGTTTAAATCGTTAAATCGCCACTGCCCATCAAGTGATTTAAACGGCCCATCGACCAATTGCAGGGCTATCCCATGCGGTGGCGTGTTGTGATTTTCGGTCGTAAAGGATTGTCTGACGCCGCGAAATCCCACCGCCAGCGTCGCCCGCATCACGCCGCCTTCACGCGACACAACTTTGGCACCCGTACACCACGGTAAAAATTCTGGGTAGCGCTCGATATCATCGACCAACCGGAACATGTCTTCCGGCATATATTCGACGAGAACGGTTTTGGAAACTTCAGGCATGGTCAGATTGCGGCAACGCGCACTGGTAGAATCGGCGCATGAGTATCGTTGAAAACAAAAAAGCCTTCCACGACTATTTTATCGAACAGCGCTTCGAAGCCGGCATAGTGCTCGAAGGCTGGGAGGTCAAAGCCATCCGCGCGGGCCGTGCGCAGTTGAAAGAAGCCTATGTGATTGTGCAGGGCGACGCACTACACCTGATCGGGGCGCATATCAGCCCATTGGCCACTGCCTCCACCCACGTCAACCCTGACCCCACGCGCACGCGCAAATTGCTGCTGCACGCCGAAGAAATCCGCAAACTCATCGGCAGTGTTGAGCGCGCCGGCTACACGCTGATACCCATCAACCTGCACTACACGCGAGGCCGCGTGAAACTCGAAATCGGCCTCGCCAAGGGCAAGAAGCAGCACGACAAGCGCGCGGACGAAAAAGAAAAAGACTGGAAGCGCGAGCAGCAGCGCTTGATGCGCACGAAATAAAACGCGGCAAACGCGGCTCCCGTTTTAAGCACTGCCGACTAAAACACCCCGTCTGCGTCCAATTCAGCAATCGTCTTGGTGGACATCCCCAGCAGTTCGCCGAACACGTACTCGTTATCCTCGCCATAACACGGTGCGCCGCGATCGATGCGTCCGCCGATATAGGCTGGGCTTTCGTGCAGCTTGACCGGCACTTCAGCCACGGGCCAACGACCGATCTTGGTGCCGGTCACTTCAGTCAGCCATTGGAGATGTTTCAATTGCGGGTCGTCTTCGCAACGATTCCCCGCGTTCTGGCACACACCCGCCGGCACACCGGCTTTCTGCAAGGCGAACATCAGTTCGTAATCGACACCAGTTTTGCTCCAGCCTGCAATCAGCTTGTCCAATGCGTCTTGATGGGCCATGCGCGACGCAAGATCCTTGAAGCGCGCATCGGACGTCCATTCAGGATGTTTCGCCAGTTGCGCCAGCGCATGCCATTCCGCGTCGTTGAAGCACGCGATGGTGATCCAGCGATCGTTGCCGCTGCAGGGATACACGTTATGCGGTGCCGCTGGCTTAAACGGCGAACGGTTGCCGATGCGCTTCCACACGCGGTTGTTCGCAGACCAGTCGAGCGTCGCCGTGCCGGTAATGAACAGGCCCACCTCCGACTGTGAGGCGTCGATCCACTGCCCTTCGCCAGTGCGCTCACGGTGATACAACGCGCTCAACATCGCCAGCGCAAAACTGTAGGCACCCATCCAGTCTAGATACGAATAGCCCCAGCCAGCGGGCATCGCCGGCTCGGGCAAGCCCGACATTTCCGACAAGCCGGCAAACGCATTGGCGATGGGGCCAACCGTGCGAAAACGCCCGTATGTACCCTGCGCACCCATGCCAGATTGCGATACATAAATAATGCCGGGGCGCAATTTTTGCAGCACGTCGTAACCCAAGCCCCAATTGTTAAGCACGCCAGGCGAGAACCCTTCGGCAACGATATCGGACAGGGTGATTAGCTGCTTCACGATTTCCATGCCCTTCGGATGGCGCACATTCAGCGAGATGCCGCGCTTGCCGGGATTTTTGTTGTTGAACTGCCCCCCCATGTTGATATCGGTAACGCCTTTCAGGGGCCCCGTGGCCTTCTCGCGCGCTTCGCGCCCGCCCTCCGGCGCCATAGCGGCGAGTCGCGTATCCGGATGGGTCTTCAGTTCGATCTTGATGCTCTCCGCGCCGAACGCCGACATAAACCGCGTGCCGCCCGCAGACGCCAGAAACCACGAGAAATCAACGATGCGTATACCCTTCAACGGCAACGGCTTGCCACGCTTGGACATCGGCTCGTTGGCATCAACTTTCGCGTCAACGGCAATCACCGGATGTGTAGCCTTGGCAGGCGTCATCACCGTTGCAGCGTCTTCGTTCAGCAAAGGCGCACGCCGGCCTACTGCCCAATCATTTGCAGTACTGATCCATTTACTGGTCGCGTAGCGGAACTTCTTGCCCAGTTCGGGGTGCTCAATATCGGTGACGCTGCCGCGCGCCTCCCAGTGTTCATCAATGGCGTTTTCGTCGGGCTTACGCAGCGGCGCCACCAGCAGCCCCGCGTCTTGCATCTCACGCCACGGAAAGTTTTCATAGGTGAACGCGCGCACAAAACGCTGCATTACCTCCAAGCCTTCATCGCGCTTGCCTGTCGTCGGGCCGGTACCGGGCACAAAGCGCCCACCTTTCGGCGCACCAGCCGTCTGCGGATTAAAGCCTTCAGCCAAGCCGTATTTTTCCAGTATCTTCAGCAAGCGCTGCGGATCGTCGGGCCGATTGCCCAAATTCGCCATCACCCAGCGGCCATCCTTGGTATGCACAATGGTCGGCGCAGCCGACACGCCTTCGCGCGCGTGACGGCAAGTCTGGCGCTGCACCAAAGCGTGGCGCATTATCCAAGTCATCAAGTCCACTTCCGTGGAGACCGCTACCGACTGATGCACGGCGCACGACACCTGCTGCCCCTGTCCGGTGCGAAAGCGATACATCAGCGCCGCCAATATTGACATCGACAACTGCTCGCCTGCCACGTGGTAGGCGTGCCACATCTGCGGCGCAATCGGCGGCATGTCGTACGTGCCGTCTGGGGCCGGATCGTAACCACAGTTCATCATGACGCCGCCCAGCGCGAGGTGAATCAAATCGGAGCCTTTGAAACTCGCCCACGGGCCATCGTCGCCGAAAGCCGTGACGCGCGCCGCGATCAGCTTGGGAAACGCTTTGCGCAGCGCGCTCGCCCCCAACCCCAGTTTGTCGAGCTCGCCCTTGGGTGTGGATTCCAGCAGCACATCTGCGCCAGCCAGCAACTCGCGAAATTTGGCACGGTCGCCTTCTTGCTTAAGATCAAGCACGACCGAGCGTTTGCCGCGATTGTATTGCCAGAAAAACAACGAACCATTGGTATCGGGCTTGTCCTGATAAAACGGGCCGATATTGCGCGTTGAATTGCCGCCGGGCGGCTCGACCTTGATAACGTCCGCGCCGAGACCTGCCAACGTGAGGCCGCAATACTCGGCATGCTCGTCTGCCAGTTCAATAACACGTATGCCTGCAAGCGAGCCTGCGCGCGGTGCATGTGCTGCGGGAACCGACGGTGCGTTTTGTGCTGCCATAATAATCATCCCCTTGGTGATAAACGGTGAGGTTCACCGATTGAGACGCGAACCAGCCGCGCATTCATCAATCAGCGCTCCTCCAAGCGACAGACAGTCAGCTTACACGTAACCCGCGCGACAGAAAAGCCGCCGGCCACCATGCAGACACTTTGCGAATCAAGCATGAGTCGTCGGTGGCGCTCGGGCAAATGATCTTGTATTCTTGCGCCTCGCCGCAGATGCAGTGGGAACAGATGGGAACCATAGGCGGTAGCGCAGCGCAATTCAAGTCAAGTTAAGTTAAGTTAAGTCAAGTCAAGGAGCAACCGATGCATGGATCACTGGAAGCGTTGTATGTCGAAGTCGATATGTGCGCGCCCGGCTGGGAGCGTATTGTCGATAAAAGCCCGCCAGTAGAACTGTGCGCGCAAGATATTATTTTTGGCGAAGGCCCGGTGTGGGACAAAAAGAATAAGCGTTTGATTTTTGTCGATATTATCGGCGACACCATTTGGAGCTGGAAACCGAGCGTGGGCAAAGAGCCGCTCCTGACGCCATCGGTCAAGGCCAACGGCTTGGCGCTTGATCTCGAAAACCGCATCGTGGTGGCAGGCTGGGGCGGGCGCACGGTGTTTCGTCAGGAACATGATGGCTCGTGGAAGACCCTCGCTGACAAATGGGAAGGCAAAAAGCTCAATACGCCCAACGACATTGTGGTCAAGTCCGACGGTTCGATCTGGTTTACCGATCCGCCGGGCGGCATGTATAACGTGGGCATGGTCGGCACCGATGTGCAGCGTTATCTGGAATCGCAGCCGGTGTTTCGCATCGCGCCAGACGGCAAAACACTATCAATCATCACCGAAGACACGGTCTACCCGAATGGCCTGTGCTTTTCGCCGGACGAAAAAATTCTCTACGTGAATTGCTCACGCGAGCGCGTCATTCGCGCCTATGACGTGAAGCCCGACGGCACGGTCGGTCCCAAGCGTGTGTTCCATCAATACACCGGCCCCGAGCGCGGCGTACCCGATGGCATGAAGTGTGATGTCGCGGGCAACGTGTGGTGCACCGCCCCCGGCGGCATTTGGGTGCATGACCCGTCGGGCAAGCCGATCTGCCGCATCAAAACACCGGGGCATCACCCGACCAATATCGCGTTCGGCGACGATGACTGGAAAACCCTGTACGTCACCAACATTGGCTCGGTGACGCGCGTTCGTCTGAACATCGCCGGCGTGCCGTCGCGCTAAAAGGAGAATACGAATGACCTGGAAATTTGAATTGGTCGCTGGCCCCTTCAAGGGACGCACCGGCGGCTTGGCGTGGGACGGCAAAGGCATGTTGGCCAGCGCAGTGCTCGAAGAGCGCGTGCTACGTTACGACCCGGCCACCAACAAAACCGATAATTTTCGCCGCTGGACGGGGCGCGTCAACGGACTGGCCGTCGCGAAAGACGGTTCCGTGTTTGGCGCGCAAGAAGGCGGCCGCCGCGTGATTCAGTTCATGACGGACGGTAGCGCGCGGCCCATCACCGAATTTCTCGAAGGCCAGCGCAACAACCAACCCTGTGACGTGGCTGTCGACAGCAAAGGGCGCGTTTGGATCGCTGACGCCTACAACGCCCAAGCGCCGTACGGCCCGCCCACCGCACCCATGCTGCCGTTTGCGGCAGTGCTGCGCGCCGACCCGCAAGGCCCCGGCAACTATCGGCTCAATCGCGTGACGCACGACACCGCCGGCCCGCAAGCCGTGTTGCTGTCAAAAGACGAGAAAACCCTCTACGTCGCGGATGGCGACGCCGAACGTGGCGATGTATGCCAGTTGCTGTCGTACGACATTAACGAACACGGCAGCGTGGGCCATCATGGCAAAGTGCTGCTGAACTTCCAGTTCGGTGAACGCGGCATCGCCGGCATGTGCCTAGACAGCGACGGCAATATCATCTGCTGCATGGGTTGGAAAAAGAGCGGCAGCGGCGCGAACATTGTCATCGCCTCACCAAGCGGCACCATCCTCGAAACACACGAAGCACCGGCAGACTTGCCCATGCGCTGTGCGTTTGGCGACGCCGGTCTAGACAGCTTGTACGTCACCGCAGGCGACGGCGGCTTGTATCGCGCCCAGAGTATCGGACGGCGCGGCGCTTAGCGTAAGCCGGTTTGCACCACCCCGCTCGCGCAACCGGTCGATGGCTGCGTGAGCGCTGCAGCGCCTGCGTCACCGGTGTCTACATTCAAGCGGCGCAGTGACAATTTAGCCATAACAGAATAATCGTAACTAATTGATTTTATTATGTATTTTACGGTTACGCTGCCGTCTGCGCACGCTGCATCGCCTGCGTTTTGTAGGCGTCTTTGGCCGCACAAGCCGCCGCCCACGAGAGCGTGTGTTTGGCCCTAGCGTATTCGTACTTATCAACCACCTTGCCGTCGAGTTGCCCCACAGATTCTCCCAAATCGCTGAGTCGGCCAAACTCGGCGATCACCTTGTTAGCCCAAACCACTGCGTCCTCCGTGGCCGATAAGCCCGACACCAGCGGTTGAATAAAATTCGGATGCAAGGCACCCGCATGATGAATGCCCGCGGCGTGCAGCGCTGCGGCTTGCTGCGCCGCTTGATCCGCCTGATCAACGCGCCCTGACGGATTGGGCACGAATACGCCGCCGGTGGCTTCGATGCCCTGCGCCATGGCCGCCAGCGCCACATACGCCACCGGAAACGCATACTGATCGAAACTTGCGAACATTTCGATGCCCAGATTCATCGCCATATCGTAACCGCCGGCACCACCCATGGACGACAGCGCGCGCGGCGTAGCCGTCAAAATTTCATGAATATTCACCGCGCCCAAGGCAGATTCAATCATTGGATACAGCTCGATGCTGCCCGGCGGAATCCCGCGTTCTTTTTCCAGTCGCAAAATAATGTCGTGCACACGCCGTAACTCTTCTGCCGATTCGGTCTTGGGCAGCATGATGCGATCCACGCCCGGCCACACGGCATAGGGCAGATCGGCATCGACAAAAGGCTTGTTGACGCGCACGTAAATTGACGCACCGCCCTTGTTGGCCTTTTGTATGGATTCACGAATCAGCGTGCGGCAGCGTTGTTTTTCTGCTGGTGCGATGGAGTCTTCGATATCGAGAATATAAACATCGCCACCGCGCGTCCAGGCTTTGTCGATAAAGCGCGGATTAGTGGGTGTGACGAACATCGAGACGCGAGCGGTTCTGTTATTCATGATTGAGACTCCTTTACCGCTGCGTGCGCTGCGAATTTGGCATCATCCCGCGCCTGCGCGCGATTCGCCCATTTGAGATACAGCTTCGCGCGCAAATCCACCGGCACATCGATCATCTTGCCGTCGATCGGCACCGACGCCATACCGCGCTTAATGCCCTCGGCGAACACATCAATCACTTTCACGTAGTAAGCCGCTTCGTCAGCCGTTGGACGAAAGCCTTCATTGCAATGCCTGACCCAAGACGCATGCGGGCAGTACGCGCCCTTGAACCCCGTATCGCGTGCGCGTTTGATGGCTTTTTTCACGGTGTCTTCGTCAGCATTTGTCTGCGTCAGCCCCAACGGGTAACTCATGCCCAGGGTTTGACTGCCGACCGATGTGGCCACGGTAATCAATTGCGATTTAATGTGCTCCAGCGGATCAAACGCCAGCGTCGGCGTGGTCTGCATACCCAGGCTTTTGCACAGCGCTGGCTCGTTTAACAAAAACACACCGAAGCGTTCATGCGCACGTGCAATCTCCAACGCGTGCCACACAGCAGCGGCGTTATCGACCTCCACATCAATTTCCAGCGAGCCGCCGGCAATGCCACGGTTGGCTTCCAGCGCTTGCAGTTGCTGTGCGACCGATTGAATGTCGCCGGGGCCGGTCACACCGATCAGCACCACGCCTGCAATGCCGGCAAACACGGTAGCCTCAAGTTCAGCGGCGGCCGCCTTGCTGTGCACGCGCACAAACACTTCCGCCCCACCGCGCGATGCAGCCTGTATCGCCGCCGGCACGCGCGTTTTCAAATCCTGCTGCCAATCGCGCCCCGGCTGCTTTTTGCATTCCAGCACAATGGCGTCCGCCCAAGATGACACGGCTTTGTCGCCCAGCTGCGCGTCATCGATGGACAGCGCCAATACCGACCGGCGTATGACCTTCGGCATCGGCACCGCCAGCAGCGGATTCACATAGTCAAAATCAGTTTGCGTTTGCATGGAAGTATTCATCACGCTGCTGAAAAACCATCAGAAAAACCATCGTTAACCGGTGCCACCTGCTCCGCCGTGGCGCACACACAGCCGGTAAAGCCCATCCAGCGCGCCTCGCGCGCGGCCTTGGCCGTGCTTTGCACACCGGCCACGCCGCCACGCGAATCGGGCCGCCACAACGCGCCCAGCGGTTGCTTGCCCAGCATGCGCGCAGCCACCAGCGTGCGCGTCATCAAAAAGCGATAAATACGAAATTCATCCTGCGGCACCGGCCCTAGGTGCATGGTCAGATCAATGCGCCCCACGCCCAGCCCGGTCACACGGTCGCTGGCCTGCGCAATCGCTGCCGCGTTCCAAAACCCTTTGGCAGATTCGAGCATCAGCACGAGTTGCGTGATTCCCGGCTCCACGCCGCGCTCGGCTTCCAGCGCCGCAATAAGCTCGCCTATTTCAGCCACTTCTTCCGGCGTGTCCGGGCCGGGGAACACGATGCCCTTGATGCCGCGGTGCATCGCCGCGCGCACATCCGCCCAGCGCGTATCGCGGTCGATACGCACGAACACATCCTGCTGCGCGTCGCCGAGTTTATGAATCAACGCGCCCAGCCCCGCGCGTGCCGCCTCTTTGCTTTTGGGCGGCACGGTGTATTCGAGATCGAGCACCACCACGTCCGCTTTGAATTCCGCGCAGCGCGCCACTGCCGCTGCGTCGTGCGCCGGGACGATCATCCACGAGCGCCGTTTATTGGGATTGTCTGCCATGCTCTGCGCCTCTCTTTTGCTGCCTAGTAGCTGCGTTGCGAATAAAAATCCGTAAAAACTCAATCAAAAACAAAATACTACCATTCAACACGCATCTCCAACGGCCACTGCCAACTCGACCCGGTTCAGCGCGCCCTTACTCCACTTGAATGTTCGCCTCGCGTATCACCTTCGCCCAGCGCACGCGCTCCGCGCGCATGAAAGCACCAAACACATCTGGCGTTGACGGCGTGGCCGTGTTGCCGTTCACCAGCATGCGTTCACGCACATCGGCCAGCCCCAGCGCCTTGACGATTTCAGCATTCAGTCGCGCCACCATCGCCACCGGTGTACCTGCCGGGGCCATGATGCCGTTCCACGACGAGGTTTCATAGCCGGGCAATGCCGCCTCAGCCACCGTGGGCACATCGGGCAGCAATGGCGAGCGCGTTGCCGTCGATATTGCCAGTGCCTTGAGCCGGCCCGACTTGACGTAAGCCAGTGACGACAGCGTATCGAAGCCCAGCATAATCTGCCCGGCCACCAAATCCACGACCGCCAGCGCAGCACCCTTGTACGGCACATGCGTGAGATTCACACCCGCCATAGACTTGAACAGTTCCCCGCTCAAGTGCGTGGAACTGCCGGTGCCCGACGAGCCAAAACTGATCGTGCCAGGCTTCGCTTTCGCCAACGCGATCAGTTCCTTGAGATTGTTCACGCCCAACTTGGGATGCACCACCACCAGCGTCGGCGTAGCCGCCACCAGACTTACCGGCACAAAACTCTTTTCAGGGTCATACGGCAGCGATTTTTTAAAGTTAGGAATAATCGTCAGCATACCAATCGACCCATGCAGCAACGTATAACCATCCGGCGCCGCCTTGGCCGCCATTTCGCCTGCCAAAATGCCAGCAGCGCCCGCACGATTGTCGACCACCACCTGCTGGCCCATGCTCGCCGACATGGCCCCCGCCAGCAGCCGTGCTGGTATATCCGTGCCACCACCAGCGGCGAACGGCACAATCAGCCGCAGCGGTTTGGTGGGATAGGCGGCCACCTGTTGCGATTGCGCAAGCGCCGGCGCAGTGGCGACCAGCGCCGCGAGCCAGAGCTTCTTCATAGGGATGTTAAAAATATCCTTTAAAAACAAGTAGTTATGAATCATCTTCACTCTCAACATTTCAACCGCTCAATCTCAAGATTCCCACCCCAACCACGCACAAATCCCCCGCCCCATGATCCACGATTTATCCGTGTCGGACAGCCACGGCATCTCCTCGGTAAACATCGTCACCTGCTGCCGGTAAGGAATCGGCGAACGCGATAAATCCGTGCCCCAAAACAACCGCTGCGGTCCGAACGCATCGTAGGCTTGGCGGATATAAGCATGCAACGAACGGTACGGATACACATCACGCGAATAGCACGGCAACGCACTCGCCTTGGCCGCCACGTTGGGCCGCTTCGCCAGCGCCAGCAGCTTGTCGAAATGGCGAAACGCTGCCGCGTCGCACGTATGCCCGTCGAGCGAAAAATGATCCATCACGAGTTTCAACGCCGGGTGGCGCGCCGCAATCGCATCGACAAAATGCAAATCCGCGTGCCACGCCAAAATCATCAGCGGCACGCCTTCGGCCTCTGCCTCCTGCCACAACCAATCGAGCTTGCCGCTGCTGAAAATCTTTGCCGCGTTCGGCGTGTTAAACGCGAGCCGTATGCCCAGCATGCCCGGCTGCCTGCGCCAGCCCACCAGCTTGCCCTGCGATTTTGACAACAACTGATGCGGTATGCGCCCCATCACCGCGTAACGATCTGGGTGCGCCTGCGCCGCCGCCAGCGCCAAATCATTGCGCGCGCCTTCCCAACCCGGCGGCACCAGCACCGCGCGGCTCACGCCAGCCGCATCCATCTCCCGCAACAAATCGTCCGTGCCGAACGGCACCTCGCGATGCGGCTCACCCTGCCCCGGCCACGGGCGTTCGGGCGTGCTGGCTGCCCACGTGTGTACTTGTCCGTCTACGATCAGCATGCTCGACCCTTGAGATAAATTTCGTCGCTATTCAGCGTCACCGTAAGGATGCCGTATGAAAGTTTGGCGCAGCACCTCGAACATATCATGCCCCTGTTTGTGCAGGGCATTGAGGTAGGAACGGAGGGTGCCAGAAGGTCTGTGCGCTGCCCGCCTTGAACAGGTTGAACAACGCGGTATTCACCGCCGCGAGGTTCGCGGTCTTGAGCGTGGTATCCAGATTTGCAAACAGGTCATACATCGCTAGGGTGTCGGTCATCTGCGTGGTCTTGTGACCGAACGTGACCGAGGGGTCGTTCTTTTCGATAAAAATTTCTTGTGTGCTGCCTTGTTGCACCAAACCAAACCTGCTGTTCATGGTGATGAAGGTCGGCCCGCTGCCGTGGATGTTATTGATGCGCGTGGAATCGAAAGCAGGGGCGCCAGACAACGCCGCGAAGAGATTCTGGATGTTGGCCAAGGCGTTGCCGCCCAAGCCGGGCGTAAGCCCGGTGGGAAAGCCCGCGCCGTTGACGGTGATCGCCGTGGCGGGAACCAGCGGAAATAGTCGCGTGAACGCCGCTGCGAGATGCCCGCCAAGGCTGTGCCCCACCACATCCAGCGGCCCGCTGGAGAGCAGCTTGCCCGACCCTGTCGCGAGGCTGGTGCCTGCGAGCAGCACATTGGAATTTCCGGTTACGACATTCAAGACTTGCGGCGCGCCCACAAGGCGCGAATAAATGATCTTGCCGGATGCCTTGAGTTGGTCGACGTAAAGATCATAGGCCACTGTATCGGCGGGACCGCCGTTTAACTTTAACGCGGACAGCCGCGCCAGTTGATTCGATTCGGTCGCCGCGAGTTCCAGCTTGGCGGCAGCGTATACGCCCGTGGCATTGAGGCTTTGCCAGTAGTTGTAGAGGTCAACGATCTGGTGGATCGCAGCGCCATTGCCCACGATGCCCTCGCCATCGGCGCTGAATAAGTCCGCTATTCCGGGCTCGGTGCCGCGTAGTGCAAACGTGTAGCGCCCGGTCTGGCTGTTTTGAAATAACGTCGCGGAAAAGCCCGTCGTCGTGAAACTTGATCCCGGCGCGGTGTATTGGTCGATGACGCGGTAGGACTTTGCGAATTCGG
>JAYTWR010000120.1:0-9736 GCA_043743335.1 Burkholderiales bacterium | reverse complement strand
AATCGGTCACGATCAAACGGAATCCCCGGTCAGCTTCGTCCGGAATCCCCGGTCACGTTCATCCGGAAACTGCGGTCACGATGGGCCGGAATACGCACTCATGCGCGCAGGGTCCACTTTGGTAATGCCCAGTGCGAAACACACGGCCGAATTCGCCACGCGCGTGCGCAAATGCCGCTCCGCGTTGGGCTGCAAACGCTCGCCGGCCTCGGCGACGGTGACGCCATGGCGTATCGCCGTCAGCGTATCCTGCAACGCCCTGCGCTATGTTGCGGCACGATCTTGAGCGGATTTCATGATAAAATTCAAAGCGTTACTCATCAGATTGACCAATTCCTTAGGCTAATTTTCAGGAACAAAAATGGGTTTCGTGAACGTAACGGATATTTCGGCTCCAATGGGTCAGCGAACTGGTCAGCGAACTCGGGAGGTCTGTTTTTCGAATGCCTAGTCGCGGCTAAGTGTTTTGGTGGTGAACAGAAAATGCGGCTAGGCCGCATTTTTTTATGCAGGCGTTTTGTGGAAATGTGTTGGAGATAAAAAATGGTGAATGTAAAACTGCCAGACGGCTCGCTGCGTTCGTTTGAAAACGCGGTAACCGTGGCCGAGGTTGCGGCATCCATCGGCCCGGGCTTGGCCAAGGCCGCGCTGGCGGGGCGGGTGAACGGCAAGGTGGTGGATACCTCGCATCGCATGGAAGCGGATGCCGAGCTTGCGATTATTACCGACAAGGATGCCGCAGGGCTGGAAGTGCTGCGGCACTCGTCGGCGCACTTGCTGGCGCATGCGGTGAAAGAGTTGTTTCCGGATGCGCAGGTGACGATAGGCCCGGTGATTGACGACGGGTTTTACTACGATTTTTCGTACAAGCGCCCGTTCACGCCGGAGGATTTGGCGGCGATTGAAAAACGCATGAACGAAATCACCAAGCGCGATGTGAAGGTTGAGCGCACGGAAATGCCACGCGATGAGGCCGTCACTTTTTTCACGGGTTTGGGCGAGAAATACAAGGCGGAGATTATTGCCTCGATTCCGTCGAATGAGCCTATCTCTTTGTATAAACAGGATAATTTCATTGACCTCTGCCGCGGGCCGCATGTGCCTTCGACGGGCAAGCTGAAAGTATTTAAGTTGATGAAAGTGGCCGGGGCGTATTGGCGCGGCGACTCCAAAAACGAAATGCTCACGCGCGTGTACGGCACGGCGTGGGCGAAAAAAGAAGATCAGGAAGCCTACCTGCACCGCCTTGAAGAAGCTGAGAAACGCGATCACCGCAAGCTCGGCCGTCAGCTTGATTTGTTTCACCTGCAAGATGAAGCGCCGGGCATGGTGTTCTGGCATCCGCACGGCTGGACGGTGTGGCAAATTATCGAGCAATACATGCGCGGGCTGCTGAATGACGCCGGTTACCGCGAAGTGAAAACGCCGATGGTGATGGATCGTGTGCTGTGGGAGAAATCGGGCCATTGGGAAAACTATCGCGAGAACATGTTCACCACCGAGTCGGAAAAGCGCGACTACGCGGTGAAGCCGATGAATTGCCCCGGCCATGTACAGATTTTCAATCAGGGCGTGAAGAGCTACCGCGATTTGCCGTTGCGCATCGCGGAGTTTGGCTCGTGCCATCGCAATGAGCCGTCGGGCGCGCTGCACGGGCTGATGCGCGTACGCGCGTTTGTGCAAGACGACGCGCATATTTTTTGCACCGAAGCGCAGATTCAGGACGAAGCTGGGCATTTTATTGATTTGCTGCGCCATGTGTATGCTGACTTTGGTTTTAACGATATCGAAATTAAGCTCTCCACGCGCCCGCCCAAACGCATCGGCGCAGACGAGGTGTGGGATCGCGCCGAAGCAGCGCTGAAGGCCTCGCTCGATGCCAAGAACCTGCACTGGGAATTGAATCCAGGCGAGGGCGCGTTTTACGGGCCGAAAATCGAGTTTTCGCTGAAAGACTCGCTGGCACGCGTGTGGCAGTGCGGTACGCTGCAACTGGATTTCGCGCTGCCGGGGCGGCTGGGTGCGGAATATGTGACCGAGGACAACGCGCGCAACACGCCGGTCATGCTGCATCGCGCGATTTTGGGCTCGCTAGAGCGCTTCATTGGCATTCTGATCGAAAACTACGCTGGGGCGATGCCGGTGTGGCTGGCACCGGTGCAGGTGGTGGTGTCCAGCATCACCGAGCATCAGGCGGAATACGCCAAATCGGTGGAATTGGCGCTGAAGGCCGCTGGCGTGCGGGTGGTGTCCGACTTGAGAAATGAGAAGATTTCCTATAAAATACGGGAACATAGTCTCCAAAAGCTGCCTTATCAGTTGGTCGTCGGAGACAAGGAAGTCGCAACCCGTCAGGTTGCCGTCAGAACCCGCAAAGGTGAGGATCTGGGCCAAATGGCCCTAGAGGGCTTTATTTCCCGCGTCAGGCAGGATGTGGCCCAGCGGGGACGGTAGCACGTGATCGGCTGCTGTTTATTTAAACAAAATCAAGGAGTTATCGCATAGCACAGGAAAAAGAAGCCCGCATCAATACCGAGATTACTGCCCCTGAAGTGCGTCTGATAGGCGCTGGCGGTGAGCCGATTGGTGTAGTCAGCATCGCGGCGGCCAACAAGTTGGCAGAAGAGGCTGAACTGGATTTGGTGGAAATTGCGCCGACAGCCGTTCCGCCCGTTTGCCGCATCATGGATTTTGGCAAGTTCAAATACCGTGAAAGCAAGCGTCAGCACGAAGCCAAGCTGAAACAAAAGCAGATCGTGGTCAAGGAAGTCAAGTTCCGGCCCGGTACTGACGAGGGTGATTATAAAATCAAGATCCGTAACCTGTTGCGGTTTCTCGAAGAAGGCGATAAAGCCAAAATCACGTTGCGTTATCGTGGGCGTGAAATGGCGCATCAAGAGTTCGGCATTCGTTTGCTCGAACGCATACGCAGTGAGTTGGAGCCTTTTGCCATCGTTGAGCAGTTTCCGAAAATGGAAGGGCGTCAGTTGGTGATGGTGATGTCGCCCAAAAAAGGTGGTAAAGCACCGGTGAAAGGTGCATCGAAGGCCGCGCCAGCGGGCGAACCAAAGGCAGGGCCCAAGCAAAGCGCAGTCTCAACTGCTGCGGTAGCGACAGCAGCTCCGGCGGTAAAGGCCGAGGCCGAGTTAGTGTCGGCAGCGCCCGTCGTAGCAGCAGCGGAAAAAGTTTCAGTGCCCGAGAGTGTCGGGAAGGAGTAAAGCACGTGGTTCGTCGTTAGTGCATCACAGGCAGTAAAGCAGCACAGCAGCACAGCATTTAGTTGGCGGTAAAAACAAGCAGTAACCAGAAGTAGTTGTCCGGGTATTAAAAGTGTCTACGATATTTTTCGCAGAACACCCGGCGCTATATTAAAAGAGGTAGTCATGCCGAAACTCAAAACCAAGAGTGGCGCGGCCAAGCGTTTCCGCAAGCAAGGTAGTGGCGGAATCAAACGCGGATCGGCCTTTATGCGTCACATCCTTACCAAGAAAAGCACCAAGCGCAAGCGTCAACTGCGCGGTGGTACTGCAGTTCACGCATCTGATTTGCGTGCCGTTCGTGCCATGTTGCCGTATTAAGGAGATCAGCCATGCCTAGAGTCAAACGTGGTGTGATCGCCCGCGCGGCGCACAAAAAAGTTCTCGAAAAAGCCAAGGGCTTTCGCGGTCGCCGGAATAATGTATTCCGTGTAGCCAATGAAGCGGTGATGCGCGCTGGGCAATACGCCTATCGTGATCGTCGCAACAAAAAGCGTGTGTTCCGCGCACTGTGGATCACACGTATCAACGCAGCCGTGCGTGAGCACGACATGACGTACAGCCAGTTTATGTATGGCCTGAAAAAGGCGGCGATTGAAGTGGATCGCAAAGTGTTGGCGGATATCGCTGTGCTCGACAAACCGGCGTTTACCAAGTTCGTCGAAATGGCGAAAGCCAATTTGCCGAGCCCTGCTGCGGCAGCGTAACCACAGGTACTGCGGTCAAACGCAGCCTTGGAAAAAAGAGGCTTAACAGCCTCTTTTTTTTCGATAACTGTTTAAACTCAAAAGCTTGGGCGAATAATGCAAGATCTGGATGCCTTGGTAAAAGATGCGCTCGCGGCATTCGCTGACATCAGCGACGCGGATGCGCTCGAACAAACCAAAGCGCGCTATTTGGGCAAGACCGGGCTGCTAACAGAGCAGTTGAAGGGCCTCGGCAAACTGCCGGCGGCTGAAAAGCCTGTCATGGGTGCGCGCATTAACGCCGCCAAACAGGTGATTGAGCAGGCGTTGACTGACCGCCGCGAGCATATCCAGAATGCCAAGCTCGAAGCGCAACTGAAAGAAGAGTCGCTCGATGTCACCTTGCCCGGGCGCGGCAATGGCATCGGCGGTTTGCATCCGGTGTCACGCACGCTGGAGCGCGTAGAGCAGATATTTCACTCGCTCGGTTTTGAAGTGGCGGACGGGCCGGAAATCGAAACGGATTTCTACAATTTCACCGCACTGAATCAGCCGGAGAACCACCCGGCGCGCTCCATGCACGACACGTTTTACCTTGAAGGCGGTCAGCATTTGCTGCGCACGCATACCTCGCCGATCCAAGTGCGTTACATGGAGTCGCACCAGCCGCCGATACGCATTATCGCGCCGGGGCGGGTGTATCGCGTGGATTCCGATGCCACGCACTCGCCGATGTTTCATCAGGTCGAAGGGCTGTGGATCGACGAACAAATTTCGTTCGCCAATCTGAAAGGCATCGTCACTGAGTTTTTCAAGCTATTTTTTGAACGGGCGGATTTGCAGGTTCGCTTCAGACCGTCATTTTTTCCGTTCACCGAGCCCTCGGCCGAAATCGACATGAGTTTTGGCGAAGGCTGGTTGGAGATTGGCGGCTGCGGCATGGTGCATCCCAGCGTATTGAAAAACGTCAATATCGACAGCACCCGATATCAGGGCTTCGCCTTCGGCATGGGGCTCGACCGGCTGACCATGCTGCGTTACGGCGTTAACGACCTGCGATTATTCTTCGAAAACGATTTGCGCTTTTTGCGCCAGTTCCGGTAATTCAACATGAAATTTTCCGAAAATTGGCTGCGTACTTTTATTGATCCCCAACTCTCGACCCAAGAACTGGCGGATTTACTTACTTTTGGCGGTATTGAAATTGAAGGCACCGCGCCTACTGCGCCCGCGTTTGATCGTGTGGTGGTGGGTGAGGTGCTGTCGGTTGAAAAACATCCGAATGCTGACCGACTCAATGTCTGTCAGGTGGATACGGGCAGCGCACCGCTGACGATAGTGTGTGGCGCGCCGAACGTGCGCGCAGGCATGCGTGTGCCCGCAGCGCTGGTGGGCGCAACGTTACCCGGCATGGCCATCAAAGCGGCCAAGGTGCGTGGCGTTGAATCCAGCGGCATGTTGTGCTCCGCGCAAGAGTTGGGCTTGAGCGAAGCGGCAGAGGGTTTGCTGGAGTTGTCTTCTGATACCGCCATTGGTGTCGATATACGGCAAGTGCTTGATTTAAATGATATTATTTTTGACAGCAAGCCGACGCCCAATCGTGGCGATTGTTTGAGTCTGCGCGGGATGGCGCGCGAGGTGGCGGCATTAAGTGGCTTGCCATTGAGCGCCTTAGAGATATCTACGGTCAGTGCTAGCCACGACACGAAGCCCGCGATTACGCTCAATGCACCGAAGGCGTGTCCCTTATATTGTGGCCGATTGGTGCGTGGTGTGAATGTCAAAGCGCCCACGCCGCCGTGGATGGTGCGTCGGCTTGCGCGCAGTGGCGTGCGCTCGATCAGCGCGGTGGTGGACGTGACCAACTATGTGATGCTGGAACTCGGTCAGCCCATGCACGCCTTTGACGCCGCCAAGATCGACGGCGGCATACAAGTGCGCTTTGCCGCGCCGCAAGAAAAACTTGAACTGCTCAACGGCGAAACACGCGAACTGGATGCCTCGTTTCTCGTGATAGCCGATGACAAAAAAGCGCTTGCGTTGGCGGGTATCATGGGCGGCGCGCAAAGCGCTGTGGGTGATGACACGCACGACATATTGCTGGAGGCCGCGTATTTCGCGGCTGAGGTAATCGCCGGCAAATCGAGAGTGCTGGGCTTTGGTTCGGATTCGTCGTTCCGGTTTGAGCGTGGCGTTAATTTTGCTGGCGCGCGCGAGGCAATGGAACGTGCCGCGCAGCTCGTGCTGGAAATTTGCGGCGGCAGCGTCGGCCCGGTGGCCGTGGCGGAAGCTGAGGCGCATCTGCCGCAACGGCTATTCATTGATGTGCGGCTGGCGAGAATCGCGCGCGTGCTGGGCGTTGCCTTCAGCACGGAAACGGTTGCGGGCATCTTTACACGGCTGGGTTTTGCCCACACGGCTTCCGGCGACGGCTTGCGCGTGACACCCCCAGCCTACCGTTTTGATATCGCCATAGAAGAAGACTTGATCGAAGAAGTGGCGCGTATACACGGCTATAACCGCATTCCGTCGCTAGCGCCGGTGGTGGCCTCGGTAGCGCTGCCAGTGGTCGAGCGCCGTCGTTCCACCAACGCGCTGCGTCGCGCACTGGCCGCGCGCGAGTATCAGGAAGTGGTGACCTACAGCTTTGTTGACCGTGCGTGGGAGATGGATTTCTGCGCGAATGCGGCACCCATTGCGCTAGCGAATCCGATCGCGAGCCAAATGTCGGTGATGCGATCGAGCCTCATGGGTGGTTTGGTGAGCACGGTGGCTTACAACCTGCATCACAAGCAGTCGCGTGTGCGCGTGTTTGAAGTGGGGCGCTGTTTCAAAGCGGGCGCGGGGGGCTACGAGCAGCCGTGGCGTATCGGCGCGGCTGCCTGTGGCGATGCCGTGCCGGATCAGTGGGGTATACAGCCACCCCGGCGCGTGGATTTTTACGACGTCAAAGCGGATGTCGAGGCATTGCTACCCGCACACGATTTAACTTTTGCAGCGGCGGTGCATCCGGCGTTGCATCCCGGCAAGTCGGCGCGCGTGTTGCTGGCGGGCAACACGGTCGGCTGGATCGGGGAACTGCATCCGCGCTGGCAACAAAAGTACGATTTGCCGCTGGCACCGGTGCTGTTTGAGCTAGAAATGGACGCGGCAGCGGGGCAGGCGCTGCCAGTGTTCGGTAGCATCTCCAAGTTTCCGCCGGTTTGGCGAGATTTGGCTGTTATTTTTGATGAAAATACCCCTTATCAAGCGATTTTGGATGCCGTAAACCAGCAAAAACCACCGACGATTTTGGCGTTTACGGTGTTTGACATTTACCGCGGAACGGGCATTGAAAATGGCAAAAAAAGTCTTGCATTCAGGATGTTAGTACAGGATACTCATAAGACAATGACCGATGCAGAAGTCGATTCTGCAGTCTCGGAAATCATAAAAATCCTGCAAAACCAGTTCAACGCCAAGGTTCGCTAAGAGGGGAAACATGACTTTAACGAAAGCTGAGCTTGCCGACCTGTTGTTTGAAAAAGTAGGTTTTAACAAACGCGAGGCCAAGGATATGGTCGAAACGTTTTTTGAAGAAGTACGGCACGGGCTTGAGGCCGGCAAAGGCGTTAAGCTTTCAGGATTTGGCAATTTCCAGTTGCGCATCAAGCCGCAGCGTCCGGGTCGTAATCCCAAAACCGGGGAAGAAATTCCGATTACTGCGCGTCGCGTTGTGACCTTCCACGCTTCGCAAAAACTCAAGGCCATGGTCGAGCAACGCCAGGCCGGACATGGAAAGCCCCGCTCATAAAGCGCCGCTTCCGCCGATACCGGCGAAGCGATATTTCACCATCGGCGAAGTCAGCGAGCTGTGTGGTGTCAAGCCGCATGTGTTGCGGTATTGGGAGCAAGAGTTTACCCAGTTAAAGCCGGTGAAGCGTCGCGGTAACCGCCGCTATTACCAACATCACGAAGTTCTGCTGATACGTCGCATCCGTGATTTGCTGTACGATCAAGGCTTTACCATCAGTGGGGCGCGTAACCAACTCGATGAACTCGCCAGCGACAGTGGTCGCGGTAGCAAAGCCCGGGCAATGTCTGCGGCGATAGCGCCTACTGATTTGGACGGCGGCGTGATGTCTGTGCAGGCTGGTGCCCACGTTCCTAGCGCGCTCCTACGCAAAGAAATTCAAGGCGTGTTGGAGTTGTTGCGCGCCTGATTTTCGCGCCCGATCCTGTTTTTGTCCTTGCTGATTCTCTGTCCTTTTTGAGCGAAGCCGCCGCACGCCCTGCGTTGGCTTTTTTACGCCATGAATCATGTTTTTCATCGTGACGCCAAACTTCAGCCGCCGGTAGCCGTTGCCGGCGACGGTCCGTATCTGATAGATCGCGAGGGCCACCGCTATATCGACGCATCGGGCGGAGCGGCAGTGTCATGCTTGGGCCACGGCCACCGCGCAGTGATCGAGGCCATGAAGGCGCAGGCGGACAAACTCGCCTATGCCCACACAGGATTTTTTAGTAGCGAACCGGCTGAAGCCTTGGCGGATTTTTTGATCCAAGCCAGTGGCAACGCCTTTGAGCGCGTGTATTTTGTGTCGGGTGGCTCCGAGGGGATCGAGGCTGCGCTAAAACTCGCGCGCCAGTATTTTCTCGAAATCGGCGAGCCGCAGCGTGATCTTTTTATTGGTCGCCGGCAGAGCTATCACGGCAACACTTTGGGCGCGCTGGCAGTGGGCGGCAATAGCTGGCGTCGGCAGCAGTTCGCGCCGTTGCTGATGAACGTCGAACACGTTGCGCCGTGTTACGCCTACCGTGACCGCAAGGAAGGCGAGTCCGAGGCCGACTACGGGCAGCGCGTCGCCAATGAATTGGAAGAAACCCTGCAACGCGTTGGCCCCAAGCGTGTGATCGCGTTCATTGCCGAGCCGGTGGTTGGCGCGACGCTGGGGGCGGTGGTTGCTGTGCCCGGTTATTTCAAGCGCATTCGTCAGATTTGTGACCGGCACGGCATCCTGTTGATTCTGGACGAAGTGATGTGCGGCATGGGCCGCACCGGCACCTTGTATGCCTATGAGCAAGAAGGCATCGTGCCCGATCTGTGCGTGGTGGCCAAAGGGCTGGGTGGCGGCTATCAGCCCATAGGCGCGACGCTGGTGTCGAAGCAGATTTTCGACGCCGTGCATGGCGGCAGCGGGTTTTTTCAGCATGGCCATACGTATTTGGGGCACCCGATGGCCTGCGCAGCGGCGCTGGCGGTGCAGCGCACCATCGAACGCGAGCGGTTGCTCGACAACGTGCGCGCTCAGGGTGGGGCGCTGTTAGCGCGGCTGCAAGCTCGATTTACCGGCCACGCACAGGTGGGTGACGTGCGCGGGCGCGGGTTGTTTCTGGGCGTGGAGCTGGTGGTGGACAAAGCGACGAAATCGACTTTCGATCCCGCATTGAAGCTCCATGCGCGCATCAAGCGTGAGGCCTTTGCGCGCGGACTGATCTGTTATCCCATGGGCGGCACGGTGGATGGCAAGCACGGCGACCACGTGCTGCTGGCGCCGCCGTACATCATTAATGACGCCCATGCCGCAGAAATCACCGACAAGCTCGCTATGGCCATTGACGCGGCTTTGGCGGGCATTTAGCGGCGGCTTTCCGATGGTTGTTCGACAGCCGCTTCGGCTCTGCGCTCGCTAGCCGGGCTTTACACCGCAAACCCCCACGGTGAATTTGTTCTATCCCAAACCCGGGACGGCAAGACGATTTGAGTTCCTGGTCATACGCAAATAGTCGAAGACCAGACGGGTATTTCGGTTA
>JAYTWR010000119.1:0-28023 GCA_043743335.1 Burkholderiales bacterium | reverse complement strand
AATCGGTCACGATCAAACGGAATCCCCGGTCAGCTTCGTCCGGAATCCCCGGTCACGTTCATCCGGAAACTGCGGTCACGATGGGCCGGAATACGCACTGAAACCCCTGAAACCCCTGATTTCCCTGTGGATTCTCAGCTTTCCAGTGTCCGCTGTGGCAAATGCCGTTCGTCTGGATGACGACATCGGCCGCGCAGCTATCATAGAATAGGGCTGACACGCCCTACAGGTGTGCCAGCAACTACGCGGGGAATCGTTGATGTTACATAACCAATTGATTTATAACGGTATTTTTTTATTTGTCTTGGCGTTGGGTATGGCCCAACCCGTTGCCGCCGCTTGGCCCGAAAAGACCGTGCGTGTGGTGGTGCCGTGGCCACCGGGCGGTAGCACGGATATTGTTGGGCGCTTGCTGGCGGCTGAGCTCACGCAGCGCCTGAAGCAACAATTCGTTATCGACAATCGCGCTGGCGCGGGCAGCATCATCGGCTTGCAGTACGCCACCACGCAGCCGCCCGACGGCTATACGCTGATGCTGACCTCCACGGCCTACGGCTTTTTGATCGATAAGCCCAAGGTGCCGGTGGATATCGTGAATTCGTTTGCGCCGGTTGCTTATATCGGCATGGGCGACAGCGCATTTGCCGTGCATCCGACATTGCGCGTCAATTCGATCAAGGATGTGATTGATCTGGCCAAAAAAAGGCCGGGGGAACTGCTCTATGCGTCGTCAGGCATCGGCGGCTTTCCGCACTTGTCGACAGAGCTTTTCAAGATGATGACCAAAACCAATATCGTGCACATACCGTTCAAAGGCGGCGGCCCGGCGGCGGCAGACGTCATGGCGGGGCACACGCAAATTAGTTTTGGATCGCTGCCGACGGTGGCGTCGATCATCGCGTCTGGTCGTCTGAAGCTGCTCGCCACGGGGGGCGTCAAGCGGCACCCGAATTTTGCGCAAACGCCCACCGTCGCCGAGACCGTGCCCGGATTTGAATCGACGATTTGGTTTGGCCTGTTTGCACCGAAGGCGACGCCCGCCGATGTGATCGCCCGTGTGCATGGCGAAGTCACCGGTGCGCTGGCCGCGCCCGAGCTCTTGCGACGGCTGGCGGAACAAGGTGCCGTGCCGTCGAAAATGAGCTCAGCCGAATTCGGTAAGCTCATGGCGGCAGAAACTAACAAGTGGCTCGAAGTCATCCGCGTCGCCGGCATCAAAGGCGAATAACCCTCGCGACTGCAACCCCAAGGAGCAAACCCGTGGCAAGTGACCTTCTAACGATCGACGTCATGCGAAAAATGGCGACCGACATCGGCCTCACGCACCTCACCACTGAGCATTTGCAACAATTGATGCGCGCCACCGAAGCCGCGCGCGGTCGGCGCGATGCGCTGCACGTACGCACGCTGACACCGGCGGATGAGCCGTCCAACGTGTTCCAATTGCCCAACGACAACACCGTGAGTCAGCGCCATGACTGATCTTGCTTGGCTTTCGCTGTCCGAAGCGTCCGCGCTGCTGCGCGGCAAAAAACTCTCACCGGTGGAATACACGCAGGCGTTGATCGCGCGTGTCGAACGCCACGATCACAAACTGAATGCGTTCCTGCGTTTTACGCCGGACATCGCCCTCGAAGACGCGCGCCGCGCAGAGGCGGAAATCCAGCGCGGCGAGTGGCGTGGCCCGCTGCATGGTGTGCCGTATGGTCTGAAAGACATTGTTGATTACGCAGGGCTACCCACCACCGCGCACTCAAAGATTTTGCAAAACAATATCGCTGCAGCCGATGCCGTGGTCGCCCAACGTCTGCGCGACGCAGGCGGCGTGTTCATGGGCAAATTGTCCACGCACGAGTTCGCCATCGGCGGCCCCTCGTTTGATTTGCCGTGGCCCCCCGCGCGTAACCCGTGGAACCGCGATCATTTTTGCGGCGGCTCATCCAGCGGTTCGGGCGCAGCAACGGCAGCGGGCTTGCTGCCTGTCGCCATTGGCACGGATACCGGTGGTTCAATCCGCAATCCGGCGTCGATGTGCGGCATAGTGGGCATGAAGCCGACGTACGGCTTGGTGAGTCGGCGTGGGGTGATGCCGCTGGCGTACTCACTCGATCACGTCGGCCCGCTGACGCGTACCGTGATGGACAACGCGCTGATGTTGAACCTGATCGCCGGGCATGACCCGCTCGATCCGGGCAGCACCCAACGCGCTGTCACTGACTACACCGCGCAAATCGGTAGCGACATCAAAGGCCTGCGCGTCGGCGTGATTCGCCATTTTTACAATCACGACATGCTGGCCGATGCTGAAATGGCCGTCGGCATTGAAGCGGCCGTCGAGCAACTGGCGAAGCTCGGTGCCACGGTGCGCGAAATGACCACGGCGCCGCTCGGCGATTACCTTGCTGTCAACCGCACCATCATGACCAGCGAAGCCTTCGCCACGCACGACACGTGGATGCGTGATCGGCCGCAAGATTACGGCGCGCTCGCCCGCGAACGCATCATGGCAGGCGCGTTTGTGCGTGCGGCGGATTACGTCAACGCGACGCGGCTACGCCGCAAAATGACCGATGCCTTCCACGCGCTGTTCAGCGAAATCGACGTTGTTGTTACCGCAAGCTCCATGGATCCCGCTTGCCGTATCGACGACGTGGAAGCGAACGAATATACCTACAAGCGCCAGGCACGCGCGCCGTTCAATGTCACCGGCAGTCCGGCGCTGGCGATGCCCACGGGCTTTAGCCAGGCGGGTTTACCGCTGGCCATGCAAATTGTCGGCAAGCCGTGGAGCGAAGCGCTGCTGTATCGCGTGGCGCATGCTTACGAGCAGGCGACGCCGTGGCACACGCGGCATCCGGCGTTGGCGTAACGGGAATAATTCACGCCTTGCGTACCGTCAAGAGGGCCACAATCTCCTTCACCGCCATCCGCGCCTTGTCGCGCAGCTCGGCCTCGCCGTTGTTGGCCACCGGATGCGCGATTACGGCAAAGGGGTAATCCTTAAGCCCGTTGACGTGGCTCACCGCCTGCGCGGTGCGCGCGAAACGGTCGGTGATGATGGCTACCGCCGGAATGCCGAGGCGTTCTGCTTCGATGGCATCGTGCAGACTGCACGATGAGCAGCTCCCTCAATCGCCGATGGCAGACAGTATCGCGTCTGCGCCGCGCATTTCCATTAGCATGGGCGGCGGCACGGGGCGCGTGGCGTCGGGCTTGCGGCGCCGGATGCATTCACGCACGCCGTATTCGCCCCGCAGAATTTCTTCAATAAAATCAAATAGTTGCTTAGTGCCGATTTTGGCGTTGTCGATCATGCCGACGACCGCACCGTTCAGTGACATGAGCGGCGGCGCCATGCGCAGCGCTTCGCCGTGCGCGGATTGTCGTGGATCCAGAACTCTCATCATGGCATTTTCTCCTTCTAGTCAATTAACAAGAGCCATCGTCACCGCCAGCGATTTATCGCCATACCACGGCGGCAATATCGCGCCAAAGCCGCCCGCTGGCCCGCCGGCGGCGACCACTAGCAGATCGTCGGGTGTGCGCAGCGCGCGATAGATTTTTTCTTCGTCCTTACGGCCCGCGACCGCCGCCTTGCCCACCGAGCGCCAATCGCCGCGCTTCACCTGCGCTGTTGCAAAAATATACTCGCGAATGTTTTGCTTGCTCCACTTTGCTGCGGCAAAAATCTCGCGATGCTGCTTGGGAATCACAAAAGCGTAGTTCCCCTGCCAGATCGAATAGGTCAGCATATTGCTGCGCATGGCGGCGGCGTAGGTGTCGAGTATTTCCTTTGGATCGTGCGTCCATTCGTTCATGATTTGATGCGGCGATTCGACTTGCAACGCGGTGACTGCCGACACCCCCGCCAGCACGCCACGCTCGACGGACAGCGGCAGCCACGGGGAGTCTTCTTCATCCTCCGCCACGCAAAACGTAAACTTGCCCGGATGCCCGAGGGTGGAGCGATCCAGTTGCCCCGGTATGCCGCCCAGCACGTTAATTAGCATCAACCGCACCGCGCGTCCGATGGTGGCGTTGGCGCGGCTGGCATTGGCCAGCACGTTGTGCGTGGCGTTCATGCCCAACTCGCTGCGGATCGGGCCGTTGACGACAATGAAGGTCGCACTGCCGCCGGTGCTCGCGGTGCTGCCGTGCAAGGCATATTCGGGCTGGCACATCGCTTTGATGACAGCGACGACCACCGGCATGTACTCTGGCAAGCAACCCGCCATCACGGCGGCAATCGCCACTTTTTCAGCGCTGATTGTGCGGCGGCGCACCGGCTCCACGCCAATCACATCAGCGGCAGTGAGCTTGGCCGTCGCCAAAAATCGCGTCACCGCGTCTTCCGTCGGCGGCACAATCGGCAGGCCATCGGTCCAGCCGTTGCGTTGGTAAAGCTCGTTCGCTTCTACCGCGTCGGTGACTTCGAAGACTTCGCTCGTCAATGGGAGCCTACTCATGGTGTGTGTTGCGCATAAACCGATTTGTGATTCGGTGCTTCCGGAAAAATACGTCGGGCCAGAAGCATGGAACAAGCAAATTCCTGTTTGCGTCTTCCACTAATTCGGCGTAACTCAGCTTCCCAGAACTTGCTGTCGAAGTCTAGTACCGCATGAATTCCCATTTTGTGCGCTTACCCAAAAAACGGGTAACAGACTTGATCAATGCAACGTAGTCCGGGTCCCTTGTTTGATCCCTCGACCCCACATGTCTCGACAGTTTTCAATTTGTTCATGTGGAGACGCTTGGCGCAACTAGCGTCACGCCCGGGAAATATGTGACGTAGCGTCGTGTATCCCGGGTCAATACGGGATGGCCTGACACTGCTGCGTGCGCGCCGATAAAAAAATCGCCGAGAACATTGCTCTTCGTACCACCCTGTCGGCGGTAACGAACAAAAGCCTTCCCGGCGAGGAACAATGCCGGTCGCGGTAACTCGACCAGCACCAGCCCTAACGCCTCGATTGTTTTGTCCAGCGCCTCGACGGTCGAGAACGCCAGCGACAACTCGGAATAAATAATCGGATTGATAGCCAGCCGATGAATCTTCGATTGGGCACGCAGCTGGGCAATTGACCAGTCCGCCCATTGCGGATCATTCTCCAGAACATCGACCAGCACGTTGGTGTCGACCAGCAACATCAGCCCTCACCGCGCAGTAGCGCCATTAGGTCGTCAGTCCGCCATTTGACATCGGCCTTGCCACGCGCTGACTCAAAGCGATCAGGCTTGCGACTCGGCCTCGCGCCCACCTTGTGAATTACGACATCCCCCTCGCGGTTGACCGCAAAATCCACGGAGCAACCAGGTGCCAGATTCAGCGCATCGCGAATCTGCTTGGGGATGGTGACCTGACCCTTGCTGGTAAGTGTCGTCGACATGGCACAACTCCTTTTGTATTACGGTAATTCTCATTGTAATACCTGTAGCCATGACATTCAATCGGCACAGAAGGATTATCGAAATCAGCTTGGCTTCTCAATCGAACAGCGCGTTCACGGTGGCGTCGTCAATCACATCACGGCGCCCACGATGAACGCCAAGCAAACCGCCCTCGACGCCTACCCCGCCAGCACTGGGGCTTTGCGGGTACAAAAAAACCCGGAGCAAGTCCGGGTTTTGGTGTTTTGGTGGAGACGAGGAGGATCGAACTCCCGACCTTCGCATTGCGAACGCGACGCTCTCCCAGCTGAGCTACGTCCCCGAATTTAAGAAGTGCGCAAGTAGTGCGGTAGTGCAAGGGCGCGCAGTATAACAAAGTACTGTGGGCGGCGCCACAACAGGCATCGCGCCATTTATTCAATGAATTCATTGCCTTGCGCTGCTGACGCTTCAGCGCTTGCGCGGTGTTAACACCAGGCACGCCACAGCGGCAACGGCTAACTGCGCCGCCACAAAACCGGCAACGTCGGCGGGTTGTATGCCGGCAAAGCTGTTGCTGAAAGCGCGTGCGATGGTTACCGCCGGGTTGGCAAAAAACGTGCTCGCGGTAAACCAATAGCCGGCGGTCACGATCAACGCCACCAGCAGCGGCACGCGATCCGCCGCGTGGCGCAGCCCTAGGTGGATGGTCGCCAGCAACACCCCGGTGGCGAGGCACTCCGAAATCCATTGCGCCACGCCGCTGCGCACCTTGGTGGAAAATTGCAATACCGGCAAATCAAACATGAGATGGGTGATCCACACACCCATCACGCCGCCGGCAATTTGTGCGGCGACATACGCCGCAAGCAGCCCGGCTGACAGTTCGCCCGCGCGCCAGAACGTCAGCGACACCGCCGGATTGAAATGCGCACCGGAGATGGGGCCGAGCACGGTGATCAAAACATACAGTCCTGCGCCCGTGGCAATCGAGTTGCCCAGCAGCGCGATGGCCGCGTTGCCGCCGGCTAGCGATTCGCCCATGATGCCTGAGCCGACAACGATGGCGAGCAACAGTGCGGTGCCGGCAAATTCGGCTGAAATACGTTGGCACGACGTAGCGTTCATCGACGTACTCACAACGTACTCATCGCGCAGGAAACCGTTTTTCAGTGGCGGGATCGAGCACCGCTGTTTCACCGATACGGCGCATGGCCGCGCGCCGCTCATCTTGTGACAGGCTCTCGAATGGCAAGTCCAGCAGCATTGTGATGCGTTTGGCCATGGCGTCGTGTATCGCGGCAAACGCCGTGCGCTTAGCGTCGTGCGTTCCGGTGACCGCTGCGGGGTCGGGCAAGCCCCAATGCGCAGTGGCGGGATGGCCCAGCCACACCGGGCAGGCTTCCCCAGCGGCGCTGTCGCACACGGTGACGATCAATTCCATCACCGGCGCTTCGGGTTTGGAGAACTCATCCCATGATTTTGAGCGCAGATTTTGCGCCGCGTAATTCATTTGCGCGCACAGCTCAGCAGCAAACGGATTGACTTTGCCGCCGGGGTGCGAGCCCGCCGAATAGCCGCGCAAGCGGCCTTGCGACAATGTCGTCGCCAACGCTTCGCCCAGAATGGAACGCGCACTGTTGCCGGTGCAAATAAACAGCATGTTTGTGGGAGTTGCCATAATCAGTATAAAAGTATCAATAAAAGCAACGGCTTACAATTTATGCCGCATTCGCTACAACCGTATCACTGGCACCCATCACGCTGCGCCACGCGGGAAAGACGATGCGAAATTCGCTGCCCGCGCCCAGTTCGGAATGAATTTCCAGCATCGCCTGATGCCGCAGCAGCACATGCTTGACGATGGCGAGACCGAGGCCCGTGCCGCCGGTTTCACGCGAGCGGCCTCGATCGACACGATAAAAACGCTCGGTCAGCCGCGGGACATGTTCGGCGGCAATACCAATACCACTATCGATAACACTGAACGCTGCGCGCCCCTGTTCATCGATGCGCCACGCCAACGTAATGCTGCCGCTATGCGGTGTGTAACGCACCGCATTGCTCACCAGATTGCCGAACGCGCTGCGCAACTCGTCAGCGCTGCCGGTAATCGCGCTGCCCTCAGCCACATGCACGGCAACGTTGTGTTTGCCCGCGCTTAGCGCGTTGGCGTCATCGGCCAGCGCCAACGCCAAGGCGTGTACGTCAACACGTTCCTCGCGCGTTGGGCTATCGCCGCCTTCAAGTCGCGACAGCATCAGCAGATCATCCACCAGCTTCAGCATGCGATCCGACTGCTGCACCATCAAGGCAATATGGCGGCGCGCCTGTTCCGCTGGCACGATGGGCGCTGCGCTCATGTGTTCCAGAAAGCCGTGAATCACCGTGAGCGGCGTGCGCAGCTCATGCGAAACATTGGCAATGAAATCGCGGCGCGTGGTATCGGCGCGCTCGATTTTGGTAATGTCAAAACTCACCAACAGCTTGCGCGCGTCACTAAACGGGATGGCCTTGAGCGACAGCACCTGACCGGGGTTATGCGCGGGAAGGTACTCCAGCGTACCTTCCGCTGCGCCGTTTTGCAGATAGGCCGCAAGCCGCGGCACACGCACGATATTGGTGATACGTAAGCCGTAATCGCGGCTAGATTGCAGCCCCAAGTGTGCGGCAGCAGTATCGTTACACCACAGGAGTTGATCGCCGCTGTCGAGCATGGCGATGCCATCCGGCAGCGCCTGTGCCGCTTGTGTAAAAAGTTCGAGTTCCTTGACCACTTCATCGCGCTTGCGCGCTTCATGGCGCAGCGCACGATAAATGCCGGCAAACACCACGCCCCACATGCCCCGCGGGTCGGGCAGGTTCTCCACATGGGGTGCCTGCAGCCAGCGCTCCAGCCGTGCGAGCTGGTACACGTGCATCGCGTGCAGCGCCGCCAAGCCGCCGCAGAGGGCGACCCAGCCTGCGGTGGTGCCCAGCCACAGCCCCACCGCAACCGCGATAAACGCGATCAGCAAAAACTTCAGCAACAGCGAAAACCATACGGGCATCATGGCACCTGCCGGGTGAAAAGTAGGCTACTCAGAACGATCATGAGGATTCTAGCGCGGCCCAAGCCGCCAGAACCGTTGCGCTTTAACGCCACTCAGTTCGCACGCCGGTGCGTGTCTTCCGCCGCGCGCGGCTTGGCCGCAGACAGCTTGTAACCTGACCCGCGCACCGTCTTTACCAAGTTTTCGCCGTCCTCGCCCAGCGCCTGCCGCAGGCGGCGGATATGCACATCGACCGTGCGTTCTTCGATAAACACGTGGTCGCCCCACACCTGATCGAGCAGTTGCGTGCGCGTATACACACGCTCGGGATGCGCCAGAAAAAAATGCAGCAACCGGAATTCCGTGGGCCCAAGTTCGAGCGCCTTGTCATTCAGCGTGACTTCATGACTCACCGGATTCAGCATCAGCCCGTTCATGGCCAGCACAGCATCGGACATATGCGGCGCGCGCCGCCGCAGCACGGCCTGTATGCGCGCGACAAGTTCGCGCGGGCTGAACGGCTTTACCACGTAATCGTCTGCGCCTTGATCCAGGCCTTTGACACGATCGACTTCTTCGCCGCGCGCGGTAACGATGATCAGCGGCAAATCCGCCGTACGCGGCGTCTCGCGTAACTCACGCGCCAAAGCCAGACCGCTTTTGTTGGGCAGCATCCAGTCGATCAGCACCGCGTCCGGCAATTCGTCGCGCAGTGACTCCAATGCCTCTTCCGCACTGGCAGCCGTGAACGCTTCCATGCCGGCTTGTTCCAGCGTGTAGCACATCAGTTCCCGCACGGCGGGCTCGTCTTCAACCACCAAGATGCGTGCGGGCATCAGGCGCTCTCGTCCGGGGTGACAACGGGTGGGCTGCCGGTGTGCCGTATGTCGATGCCGTCAACAATGTAGATCACCTGCTCCGCGATGTTTTCGGCGTGATCGCCCACGCGCTCGATGGATTTGGCGATCCACACAATATCGAGTGCGGTGGTGATGGTGCGCGGGTCTTCCATCATGAAGGTGATCAACTGCCGCAGAATGGCGCGAAAATCGTTGTCGATGGATTTGCCTTCGGCAATGACTTTTTCCGCCTCAGTGGTATCCAGCCGTGCCATTGCATCCAGCACACGGCGCAGCATCAGCGCCGCCTTGTTGCCGGTTTGCCGCACATCAATGGCGCGCGGAATGGTCAGCGCGCCGCGGCCGTAAATGGAGCGCGCCATGCGCGCGATTTTTTCCGCTTCGTCGCCGATGCGTTCGATATCAGTGACGATCTTCGACACCGACATGATCAGCCGCAGATCGCTGGCGGCCGGTTGGCGCCGCGCCACCACGTGCACGCAAGCGTCGTCGATTTCTTTTTCGTAGTCGTTGACGCGGCGCTCGGTTTCGAGCACCCGGCTAATGATTTCGTCGTTGCCGGTGCTCAAACCCTCGATAGCGGTCGTGAGTTGTATCTCGACTAGCCCGCCCATTTGCAGCACGCGCGAGCGGATATCCTCAAGATCGGCGTCGAATTGTTTGGAGGTGTGTTCACTGTTTGGCATGGGAGTCTTTTGTAAGTATTTGATTTTTAACCAAATCTTCCCGTAATGTAATCTTCGGTTTCTTTCTTTTTTGGCTTAATGAAGATGGTATCGGTGAAATCAAATTCTACGACTTCACCCAGATACATGTATGCGGTGTAATCCGACACGCGCGCGGCCTGCTGCATATTGTGCGTGACGATCACGATGGTGAAATCCTTTTTCAGATCGTGTATCAGTTCCTCAATACGCAGCGTGGAAATCGGGTCCAGCGCGGAGGTGGGTTCGTCCAGCAACAGAATTTCCGGCTTAACCGCGATGCCGCGCGCGATGCACAGGCGCTGTTGCTGACCGCCTGACAAGCTCATGCCGCTTTGCCCGAGCTTGTCCTTCACTTCGTTCCACAGTGCCGCGCGCTGCAACGCCCATTCCACGCGCTCGTCCATTTGCCCGCGCGACATGCGTTCGTGCAGCCGCACGCCGAAGGCGATGTTGTCGTAGATCGACATCGGAAACGGCGTCGGTTTCTGAAATACCATGCCGATGCGCGCACGCAATTCGTTCACATCCAGATCGCGATCCAGCAGGTTCTTGCCATCGAGCATGAGTTCGCCTTCGGCGCGCTGCTCTGGGTACAGCGAATACATGCGGTTGAGCGTGCGCAGCAGTGTCGATTTGCCGCAGCCGGACGGCCCAATGAAGGCCGTGACACGCCCTTTGTAAATGTCCATGTTGATGTTTTTCAACGCATGGAAACCGCCGTAGTAAAAATTAAAGTTGCGTATCGTCAGTTGCGTGACAGGCGGCGGTTTTTTTTCGGACGATTGCTGTTGCAGCGTGACGTTGGCCATGGCGTTCAGGGAATAGGGGTTGGTTTGATGGGTTTAAGTGGTAATCTTTTCTTTGAACAGGGCGCGCGCCACGATGTTCAGCGCCAGCACGCCCAGCGTAATCAGCAGCACGCCCGCCCAAGCCAGCTCTTGCCAATCTTTGAACGGGCTCATGGCAAAGCGGAATATGGTCACCGGCAGATTGGCCATCGGGTCAGTCAGGCTCACGCTCCAGAATTGATTGGACAGCGCGGTAAAGAGCAGTGGCGCGGTCTCGCCCGCGATACGCGCCACGGCCAGCAGAATGCCGGTCATGATGCCCGCCTGCGAAGCGCGCACGGTGACCTGCATGATCATGATCCATTTGGGCGCACCCAAGGCCGAGGCCGCTTCGCGCAGCGAGTCGGGTACCAGCCGCAACATGTTTTCCGTGGTGCGTATCACCACGGGTATCACCAGCAGTGCCAGCGCAATAATGCCCGCCGCCGCCGAAAATTTACCCATCGGTACCACGACGATGGCGTAGATGAAGAGACCGATCACAATCGACGGCGCGGATAATAAAATGTCGTTGATAAACCGCGTGGCGTGACCCAGTACGGTGTTGCGCCCGTATTCCGCGAGATACACGGCGGCGAGGATGCCTATCGGTGTGCCAATCAGCGTGGCCAGCCCCACCATCACCACACTGCCGAAGATCGCGTTGGCGAGGCCGCCCGCGCTGCCCGGTGGCGGCGTCATTTGCGTAAACACGCTGGCCGACAAGCCACTAATGCCCAGATGCAGAATCGTGATCAATATCCACGCCAGCCAAAACAGGCCGAAGGACATCGCCGCCAGCGACAAAACAATCGCTATCTTATTGATTAGTTTACGTTTTTTATGCAGGTTCATGGCGATACATCACGTTTTACGGCCTTCCTGACGCGTCAGGTGCAGCAGGAGCACGCGGGAAAATGCGAGCACGAGAAAGGTAATCACAAACAGGATCAGCCCCAGCTCAATCAGCGCCGCCGAGTGCAGGCCTTGATCCGCTTCAGCAAATTCGTTCGCCAGCGCAGACGTGATGCTGTTGCCGGGCGAGAACAACGACACGTTGGAGAGAAAATTCGTGTTACCGATGACAAACGTCACCGCCATGGTTTCGCCCAGAGCGCGGCCGAGGCCCAGCATAATGCCGCCAATCACACCGGTTTTGGTATACGGCAGCACCACGTTCCACACCACTTCCCAAGTCGTGGCGCCGACGCCGTAGGCCGATTCCTTGAGCATCGCCGGTGTAACTTCGAACACGTCGCGCATGACCGACGCGATGAACGGAATAATCATGATGGCGAGAATGATGCCCGCCGACAGCAAGCCCACGCCGATGGTCGGGCCGGCAAACAGCGCACCCACCAGCGGCAATTGCCCGAACGTGGCCTTGAGCGCGGGCTGGATATATTGCCCAAACAGCGGTGCGAACACCAGCAGCCCCCACATGCCGTACACGATGCTGGGTATCGCCGCCAGCAGTTCAATCGCCGTGCCGAGCGGACGGCGCAGCCACGGCGGCGACAGCTCCGTCAAAAAGATGGCAATACCGAAGGACACCGGCACCGCAATCACCAGCGCGATGATAGACGTCACCAGCGTGCCGTAAATCGGGATCAGCGCACCGAATTTCGCCGCCGGCGGATTCCAGTCGGATGTCCAGACAAACGGCAGGCCGAATTTCTGGATCGACGGCCACGCGCCGTAAAACAGCGAAACAATAATGCCCGCCAGCGACGCCAGCGCCAGCACCGCAAATAAGCGCGTCAAGTTGGCGAAAACGAAATCGCCCCATTGCGACGGCTTTTTGCGTACGATTGATGGCATCGTTGAATTCACAGGAACGTCCGTCGCCAAGGCGGCGGCGGCTGTGTCGCTTAGTGTCATGGGAGTTGGCGCAAAAGACAAGTGATGCTGCTACTTTGCCGTCCACAACGCTTTGCCGCTGCCGTCTTTCACTTGGGCGGCCCACGCGCTACGGATTTGTTTGGTCAGGGCATCCGGCAGCGGTACGTAATCCAGGTCCGCGGCGAGCTTGCCGCCGTTGGCAAATGACCAGTCAAAAAACTTCATCACTTCAACGGCTTGCTGCGGCTTAGCCTGCGCCTTGTGCAGCAAGATGAAGGTCGCACCGGTAATCGGCCAGCTTTCTTTGCCGCGCTGCTCGGTGAGTACCGCCCCAAACGCGGATTTACTCCAGTCCGCACCGGCGGAGGCGGCCTTGAACGTATCGTCGTCCGGCCCGACAAACTGGCCGTCCGGATTTTTCAGCAGCGTGTGCGCCAGCTTGTTTTGTTTGGCGTAGGCGTATTCCACATAACCAATGGCACCCGGCAAGCGTTGCACGAACGCGGCCACGCCTTCGTTGCCCTTACCGCCCATGCCCGCCGGCCATTGCACGGCCTGTCCTTCGCCGATTTTGGCTTTCCAATCGGCATTCACCTTAGACAAATAATTGGTAAAGATGAACGTGGTGCCCGAGCCATCTGCGCGGCGCACTGGCGCAATGTCCGTTGCCGGCAGCTTCATGGCCGGATTGAGATCGGCAATCGCTTTGTCGTTCCATTTGCTGATTTTGCCGAGGAAAATGTCCCCGAGCACTTGCCCGGTCAGACGCATTTCGCCGGGCTTCACGCCGGGCAGATTGACCACTGGCACCACGCCGCCGATCACCGCCGGAAACTGCACTAGGCCGTCTTTCTCAAGCTGCTCGACAGAAAGCGGTGCGTCGCTTGCACCGAAGTCGACGGTCTTGGCATTGATTTGCCGGATGCCGCCGCTGGAGCCGATGGATTGATAATTCATTTTGACGCCAGTGGCCTTCTGGTAGGCTTCCGCCCACTTGGCGTAGATTGGCGCGGGAAACGTGGCACCGGCACCGGTGATTTCCTGGCTCATCGCGGCGCTGGAAAAGGCCGTGGCGAGTAAGACAGTCGCTGCGGCTGCGGCGAATTTAAGGGGTTTAAACATGGTTGTGTCCTTGTAAAAAGTCAGCGTGTTTTTCGTCAACGGGAAGTCTAGGGCGCGAATATGACAGGCCCGTTACAAACTGACGCAAAACTGAAATATTTCTTAAGTATCTGTTTTTATTGAGTTATTTATCTTGTATCACACTGCGCCTATAATGAGCGCCCACCTTTGGAAAGAATTCTTTCATGGACATCAAGCCGCCCTACGGTTATCAGGAAGTCGTGCCGCTCACCAAGGAACACCGCGTGGTACTGCCGGCCGAGAACAAGCTCCCGCCGGTGTTTCGCGGCATGATGGTGGTGCCCTTGTCGTACACCGAATTCAGCCTTGCCTGCCACGACTACCCGGTGGTTTTTGTCAGCGGCGATGAAGGCAAAACGGCCGTGGCGATGGCTGTGGTGGGCCTGGAGCAACAGCAAAACCTGTTTGTCGCCCCCGACCTCACGTGGGACAAAAATTTTTACGTGCCGGCCTACGTACGGCGCTACCCTTTTTGTATGACGCGCGTAAACGTCAGCGGACAAGAGCAGCAGGAGCGCATCGCCTGCGTCGAAAAGCGCGCCATCAGCGGCAAAGGCGACGCGCTGTATGACGCCAAAGGCGAGCCTTTGCCGGTGTGGGACCGCATGCGCAAGCTGCTGTTTGAATTCGAAGCCGATCTCGCGCGTACCGAGGCCATGTGCAAACTGGTGGTCGAACTCGGCCTGCTGGAGCCGTTTACCATGCAGGCCAAGCCCGAATCGGGCGAGCCGCTGTCGCTGGTGGGCATGTACCGCGTGGCTGAACAAAAAATCAACGAACTGCCCAGCGACAAGCTCAAGGAACTGGTGTTGAACGGTGTGCTGCCGCGCGTTTACGCGCACTTGATGTCGATGTCGAATTTCTCGCGGCTGCTGACACGTCGTGCGGCACGGGCGAAGCCAGCACGCAAGGTGGAGGCAAAGGTTTAGCGGCAACCACGCAACCGAAAAACGGGATTTGCCGCATAGCACACGGAGGACGCAGAGCAAGACCGGCGCGCCATGGAGAACCCCTGATGGATATTTCCCGGATCAACGACGCGGTGTGTCGGCTCGGCAAGCCAAGTCCTTCTGTTCGTCGGCGTTCTCGGTGTCCTCTGTGGCTAAATGCTTTTCTAGGATCATTCCAAGTTCATCTATGCCATCGCTGTTTTCCCACCCCGCCGTACCGTTAGCGATCGGCGTAGCGCTCGGCGCGCGCTTGGTGCCGCCGCGCCTGCTGCTGGCGGGCGTCGCCGGTTGTGTGTTGCCGGACGCGGATGTGGTGGCGTTTCAGTTGGGCGTGCCGTATGAATCGGCGTTTGCGCATCGCGGCTTTACACACTCGATTTTTTTCGCGCTGGTGTGCGGCGCGCTCGCCGCAGCCTTCGCCAAGGCGCTGCACTCGCGTGCGTGGATGGCGTTTATATTTGTCAGCATCGCCACCGCGTCGCACGGGCTGTTCGATGCGTTGACCAACGGCGGATCGGGCATCGCGTTTTTCTGGCCGTTCGGCGATGTGCGGTATTTCATGCCGCTGCAGATTATTTTGGTGTCGCCCATCGGCTTGGGTTTCTTTTCCGAACGCGGGTTGATGGTGCTGTTGTCGGAATTGAAATGGGTGTGGTTGCCGTGTTTCGCCCTCGGCGGGGCTGGCTATTTGATACGCTGTGCGTGGCAAGCAAAACAGGGAGCATCATGAATAAAGCGAGTGAAGTCGTCGCGCTTATTCGCGCCAATATCGAGCGTGTGATGTCGGGGCAAACGCACACCGTGGAGAAAGTGCTGGCGGCGTTTCTTGCGGGTGGCCACGTGCTGCTGGAAGACAACCCCGGCACGGGCAAAACCACGCTCGCTAAGGCGCTGGCCAAAAGCGTGGGCGGCGAATTTCGCCGCGTGCAGTTCACGCCGGATTTGCTGCCGTCGGATATTTTGGGCGTGTCGGTGTTCAACCCGCGCGAGCAAAACTTTGTGTTTCACGCCGGGCCAATATTCACGCAAGTGCTGCTCGCCGACGAAATCAATCGCGCCAGCCCGCGCACGCAATCGGCGCTGCTGGAGGCCATGGGCGAAGGCCAAGTCAGCATTGAAGGCAAAACCCACGCGCTCGACGATTTGTTTTTTGTCATTGCCACGCAAAACCCGGTGGAATTTCGCGGCACTTATCCGCTGCCCGAAGCGCAAATGGATCGCTTCGCCGTGCGGCTGTCGCTGGGCTATGTGAATGCCGATGCCGAAGTTGCCATTGTCAACGCGCAAGAACAGGCGCATCCGCTGGACGCCTTGCAACCCTGCGTGAGCACGCAGGAAATTCGTGTGTTAAAACAAGAAGTTAAGAATGTTCGCCTCAGCGACGAATTGAAGCGCTACGCAGTCGATTTGGCACGCGCCACGCGCGGCGCGCCCTCAGTGCAACTGGGTGCCGGGCCGCGCGCGTCACTTGCGCTGGTGCGCATGGCGCAGGCGTTGGCGCTGGTGCAAGGCAACGACTTTGTAGCGCCCGATCACATCCGCGACATGGCCGTGAGCGTGCTCGCGCATCGCTTGTCGCTCGATCCGGCAGCGAAGTTTTCCGGGCTGACCGCGCAGGACGTGGTGGGCGATTTGCTGAAGACGGTGGCGGTGCCGGTGTAATTACAATCGGGAAAACCATGTTATGATCTAGCCTGTAATCTAGCTTAACAAGGAGTCAGATTAGAATTATGCGCGAAATTGGGGCATTTGAAGCCAAAAATAAACTCGGCACACTGCTCGATTGGGTGGCCGGTGGTGAAGAAGTTGTCATTACCCGTCGCGGCAAGCCCGTGGCACGCATGGTGCCCGCCACAGCAGGCTTTGATCGTGCCAAAGCACGGCAAGCCGCCGCCAACATTTGGGCGCGCGGCACCGGCGTCACTCTCGGCGGACTCAGCATCAAGGCATTGGTCAACGAAGGCCGTCCGTGAGTTTGGTGCTCGACAGCTCGGTTAGTTTGTCGTGGTGCTTTGAGGACGAGCGTACTAGCGCCACCCACGCTGTGCTAAATCAGGTGCAGGAAGACGGTGCGACAGTGCCGTCATTGTGGCGGCTGGAAGTCGCCAACGCACTGCAAATGGCGTTGCGCCGCGACCGCATCACCGCTGAATTTCGCGATGCGACGCTGGCGGATTTATCCGCGCTCAACATCACCGTGGACACCGAGACCGACGACCCTGCGTGGGCTGCAACCTTGCGGCTGGCGGATCGCTATCGGCTGACGCTTTACGACGCGGCCTACCTCGAATTAGCGCAACGGCTCGCGCAGCCCTTAGCCACGCTGGATCAGGCCCTGCGGATTGGCGCAGCGGCGCTTGGCGTGCCGCTGCTGGGACTGGACACTGACGCGCTCAAATCAACAAGGTCAAGTTGAGGCGAAGTCCATGGCTGCTGATGGGGGATTCATTGAGCGCGACACGTTGTACGGGTGCGGGTTGGTGGATCTGTCGCTACTGGAGCATCCACGCGCATCACGCCCGGCGCTGGGTTGTGGACGCTGGATAAGCGTCTTGCGGAATTGGCTGGGCGCTTTGGCGTAGCCTATCGGCCGACGCTACATTCGTGCCGTGCGGGGCTGCGCCGACTCGCCCTCATTCCCCTTCACTCCACCTTAGCCCCCGACAGCGTCACCGCCTTCTGCCACTTCGCCGTCTCTGCGCCGATGAATTGGGTAAAGTCCGCTACGGACATCGGCGCAGCCACCACGCCGTTTTCAAAGAACCGTTGTTTTAAATCCGGCGCGTTAAACGCCTTCATCATGGCGGCGTGTATTTTTGCCACGATGGCGGGCGGCGTGCCTTTGGGCACGGCGTAGCCCTGCCATACGGTGACTTCAAAGTCGGGCACGCCGGATTCCATCACCGTGGGTACGTTCGGCAATTGCTCGGCGCGCTTGACAGACGACACCGCCAGCGCGCGCAGGCGCCCGGCCTTGACGTAGGGCAGCGGCCCCGGCAGGTTGTAAAAGCTTGTCTGCACCTGCCCGCCGATAGCGTCTGCGTAGCCCTGCGAGGCATTTTTGTACGGCACATGCACGATGTCGATGCCGGTGACGGCGCGGAACAATTCCATGGTCAAATGCGGCGACGCGCCGATGCCGGACGACGCATATTTGAATTTGCCGGGATTGGCTTTGGCGGCGGCGATGAATTCTTGTGCTGTGTTTACGGCAAGCGAGTTGGTCACCGTCAGAATGTTCGGCATGGTCGCGTAGAGCGAAAGCGGTATGAAATCGCGCTGGTGATCGTACGGCAGCTTTTTGTATAGCGCGGCGGTGATCGCCTGGTTGATGCCGTAGGTGGCAATGGTGTAACCGTCGGGCGCGGCCCGTGCAGCGAGTTCGGTGCCGATGATGCCGGCGGCACCCGCGCGATTGTCGACGATTAACTGCTGGCCCCATGCTTCGCTGAAACGCTGCGCGTAAATGCGCCCGATAATGTCGGTGGAAGCGCCCGCGCCGAACGGCAAAATTAGCCGCCCCGGTTTGGACGGGTAGTTGTCAGCGGCTTGCGCGGCGCTGGTGCACAGCAGCAGCGCTGTGACCGCCCCGGTTAGTAAGGCTTTGGCTCGCATCAGTAGCTCTCCAATTAAATCAATTCGTTATAGCGTTTGTTCGAGGGTGGTGCAACGGTAAAACCGCAAAAAAGGGGTCAACGATCAATCGGCAGCTACGCAGGGTTTTAACCGGCATAATAACTGGCAAATAAACCGGGTAATATTAAATAATATATAACAAATAATCATTTAAATTCAATAAGTTAATAATATACTTATCCGGCGAATAATCCGGTATATTTGCACGCATGAATATCACCAGCATGGAGCCGATGGTCCCAGAAGAGGCATCCCGCCTGCTCGAAGATGACATCTTGCCGCTCGTTGCCGAGGCGAACCAGCTTGCTGGCCGAATTCATCCGATTCTGCGCGAGTCGATCGGCGATCTCGTGCGCTCGATGAACTGCTATTACTCGAACCTCATCGAAGGCCACGATACGCATCCGCGTGATATTGATCGCGCTTTAGCGAACGACTTTTCTTCCGAGCCGAAAAAGCGCGATTTGCAGAACGAAGCGGTCGCCCACATTCATGTCCAGAGGCTGATCGACACAGGGCAAGACCCCGACGCTTGGCCTGCGTCGGCGGCCTATGCGTCATGGTTGCATGAAGAATTCTGCTCGCGCCTGCCGTCCGAAATGCTGTTTGTCACCGATAACAAGACTGGTGAAAGGCTTGAAATCATGCCTGGCCGCTGGCGTAAGCGCGGCGTGCAGGTTGGACACCACGTACCACCGGCACACGAGGACCTCCCACGCTACATGGCGCGGTTCGACACTGCCTATGGTTCGCCTCCGCTTAGCAAGACGCGCCAGATTCAGACGGTGGGCGCCGTTCATCATCGCCTACTATGGATACACCCGTTCCTCGACGGTAACGGCCGCGTAGCAAGGCTGATGTCGCATGCGCTATTTAAGCGGCTCGGTATCGGCACCAGTTTGTGGTCAGTAGCTCGCGCGCTTGCGCGCGACGAGCAACGCTACAAGGCGCTGCTCGCGCAGGCTGACGGGCCGCGCGAGGGCGATCTTGACGGAAGGGGAAATCTCACTCAGCGCGGTCTTATCGAATTCTGCAAATTCTTCCTTGATCGGTCGGTCGATCAGATACGCTTCATGAGCAGCTTGCTTGAGCCGACGACGCTACTAACGCGCATGGAAATTCATATCGAAGAGGAGGTTCGGGCCAAACACCTGTTGCGTGGTAGCTTTGCAGTACTGCGTGAGGCGGTGATGAACGGCGAAGTCGAGCGTTCGACGATTCCGGCACTCACTGGATATAAAGAGCGAAGCGCACGAAATGTGACCGCGGGGCTGGTAGAACGAGGAATGCTGTCGGCAGCTACGCACCGCGCGCCGCTTCGTCTTGCTTTCCCGGCCGATGTTGCCGAGCGCTGGTTTCCGAATCTCTATCCCGCCAACGCCGGATCGCAATCGTGACCGAAAAGATAGTCGAGCTCATTCGCCGGTTTACGCCAATGCCGTCTCGCTCGCGGGAGTGGGACATTCTCATGCCCATGCCGTGGGGTCTGACCCCGTTACTCCTCGGAGGGCTTAAATGTATTAATGTGAGAGAACTAAGATCTGCGTTCTTGAGAACTGACCCTAAGAGCTGCGTTCTTGTTCAGCCCCCTGTGCATCGTGCTGCGCCACATCATGCCCAATGTATTGCCGCCATTGATTGTGGTGGCCACAGTGCGGGTGGCGCACGCGATTGCGCTGGAAGCCACGTTGTCATTCCTCGGCCTCGGCCTCGGCATGCCGATCACCTCGCCGTCGCTGGGCCTGTTGATTTCCAACCGCCTCACGCACTTGCTGTCGGGCAAATACTGGATCAGTTTTTTTCCGGGGATCGCATTGTTGACGACCATCGTTGCGATCAATCTGGTGGGCGACCAGCTACGCGACGTGCTCAATCCGAGATTAAAATAGTTCAATAAAAAAAATAGTTATCGAACATCCGCCCATAATCGCAGCAGGTTGTGATAACAGCCTGTCAGGCGCACCACTTCCGGCGTATCGCCCACACTGCCACGCAATCCCAGTATCGACATATCCATGTCGAACAACAAACGCCGGTGCGCATCGTCGCGTACCATGCTTTCGATCCAGAAGAACGAGGCCACCCGGGCACCGCGTGTGACCGGCTCTACGCGATGCACGCTGCTCGCGGGATACAGAATCAGGTCACCGGCCGGCAGCTTGACGGATTTTGTACCGAACGTGTCCTCGACCACCAGTTCGCCACCGTCGTATTCGCCGGGTTCGCTCAAAAACAGAGTCGCGGAAAGATCCGTGCGTACATGCCTGCCAGCGGACGCGTGAGTACGCACTGCGTTATCGACATGGTTGCCGAACACATTGGTATCCCCGCGATAACAATTGAATTGCGGCGGGAAAATGTGCTTGGGCAGCGCCGCCGTGAAAAAAAGCGCGCTCTTCGCCAACGCATCCAGCACGATTTTCCCGGCCTCGCGCGAAGCCGGTTCATCGATGGGAATTTGCAGATTGTTCTTGGTCTTTTCAGACTGCGTGCCGGCAGTAATGCGCCCGTCCGTCCACGCCGCGCCACCCGTGATGCGGCGTGCTTCGGCCAGCGCATCACGTGAGAGAACTTCAGGGACGTGTAATAGCATCAGCAGTAAGGTTGGCGCTTCGGCTGCAATGGATGATCAGTCACCTGAATCGTACGCTCAGTACTTGAATTGCGCGGACAGAATAACCGTGCGCCGCGTGCCCGGTACGGTAAAGGCACCGTTGTCGTATATCGCATCGTAGTATAACTTGTCGAACAGGTTCTTGACGTTCAGACGCATCGACCAGTTTTTCTGTTCGTAAGACGCCACCGCGTCCACGCGTGCATAAGCGGGCGCCGTATTAGGACGGTAAGCGCCATTCAGGGTAGGCACGGCGCCAGCGCCGCTCGGATTGAATACTTCACGATCCCCCTTGACCTCCACGCCACCGCCGATTTTCCACGGGCCGAAAATGCGGTAAGTAGACCATAGGTTAGCCGTGTAGCGGGGCGTGTTACGCGCGCGTTTGCCCGCGTACTCGGGGTTACCCAGCGTCAGGATATTCCCCGCGCCATAGTTCTGCGCCACTTCCAGTATCCTGGCGTTCATGTATGTCGCCCCGGAAAATACCTCCCAGTCGGGCGTGATTCGCCCTGCAGCCTCGAGCTCAATGCCATCCGTACGGCGTTTCTTGGTGAGCACCGCAGAAGTAGATTCAAGATCGGTATTGCGCTCCCACACCTTGGTGGCTCTGTAGAGGGCCGCACGCAGTGACAGATCGCCATCCATCAGCATCCACTTGGCGCCGAGTTCCCATACCGCACTGCGTTCAGGGGGCTGGGGAATGATCGTGAGCTGATACAGGTCGGCGGTGGGGCTGAAGGAATCGCTCCACCCCAGGTAGAGGTGTGTCTCCGGCGTCACAAAATAGGAAATGGCGCTGCGATAACTGTTTTGACCATACGCCAATGCCGGCGCAGTGGTGCTGTTGTAAAGCGCTCTCAGCTTGTCGCGCCGGATGCCCATGGTGGCCTTCCACTTCGGCAGGAACTCAATGGTGTCCTGCGCATACAGCGCATAGGATTCACCATTAAACTCCACCGGGGACCCGGCCAACGCTTCTGAATAAGGGGCATAAAAAGGCGCGGCAGCCGAACCCAGGTTCTGCAAGGCCTTGCGATGACTGTCTTCACGCAGGTATTCCAGCCCGGCGAGGAATTCATGCTTCATGCCGAGCACGTTGAATTTCGTGTTGAAGTCGGATTGCAGCGTAACGGTTTCATAATCTGAAGAGCGCGTCTGGTTACCACCCACCCCGCCCAGTGCATCGGGCAGCGTGGTGGCGCTGGGCGTCTTGGCCCAGTAGCTGCGTTGGTAGTCGGCATAACGCAACTGGGTACGCAACTGGGTCTGCGGTGAAAATGTGTACTCATGCACCAGTGAAGTGATGCTGGTGTCGCTTTTATCAAAATTGCGGCCTGAGTTAAAGAACACGCTCGGCGCCACCAGCGTAGTCGGCGCGCGCGTCGTGTTGTTAAAGGCCACGCCGTAATCGGGGTTGTCATTGGTTTGAAGCGTGGAGTGATTCAGCCAAATCCGGTTGTTGGAGTTCTGGTTCAGGGCAAGACTGAGCGCGACGCCCTTGCGGTGGATTTCCGCTTCGGTACCGGTAATCGGATTGATCCGCCAACTGCCTTCGTCGCGCTGCATCAGGTTGACACGCAGCGCGGTATCCGGGTTGAACGGCTTGTTAAGATCGACCAGCAATTCCTGGTAACCGCGGCTGCCGATGGCGCCCGTAACCTTGTATTGCTCAAAGCGCAATGGCGTCTTGGTGACCTGGTTGATCACACCGCCTGCCTGCCCGCGCCCGAACAGCATGGCCCCCGCACCGCGTAGTACGTCGATCTGCTCAAGATTGAAGGTCTCGCGGTTGTATTGCGCGGTATCGCGAATACCGTCCAGGTAGAGGTCGCCAAAAGTATAAAACCCGCGCAAATTCATGTTGTCGCCGGAGCGCCCGCCCTCTGCCGCATTGAAGGTGACGCCCGACACATTGCGCAGCGCTTCCCTCAGGCTGCCCACGTGCTGCTGTTCCATCAGGCTGTTGGTGATGGTGGTGATCGCCTGTGGAATGTCGTGCGGATCCTGCAACGTCTTGCCTACGCGCGTGGTGGTGGCGCGCACGCCATCCTGTACATCCTGTTTGCTTTTGACATTCACGCTCGGCAGCGTGACTTCGCCAGCAGGCGCCTGAGCTGAAGGGCTGGGTTGAACAGGTTGGGGCGTTTGCGCCAATACATCGCCATGACCGAATGCCATGCCAGCAATGGCCGCGCCCAGCGGCAATAATCCGCCCAGGGTGATGCGAGGCGTATGCCACAACGCGGATGCAGACTTGGACGGTAGGCGGCGCTGTGAGACCGGTTTTTTCGCGGGATCGATAAATAGCTTTTGAATCGCGGCGGCCAGTGGCCGTAATTGCCGTTGCTTCACCAGAAAATTCCTTCAAGAGTATTGTTGCGAACTAGTGTCGGCTGGCTGGGCAAGCGTGGTGCTTGTTGGCTGGCTAGTGGGGTTTACTAACTATTTGTTTTTGTTGATGTAATAGAGTCGTGGCACGAACGCACTCACTTCTGGTCGCCGGGGTCGGTGATGAAGCCGATCTTGGTCAGCCCCGTCTTTGCCGCGGCGGACATCACCTCCGCAACTTTTTGATACTCCGTAGTACGGTCGGCGCGTATGTGCAGTTCGGGCTGCGGATCATTCCTAGACGCAGCCGCAAGACGCGTGCGCAACGATTCACTGTCCACCGGCTCGCCGTTCCAGTAGATTTCGCCGCTGGCCCGGATGCCCAACTGGATATTGTCGGGTTTCGTGAGATTGGGAGTGCTGGCCGCCTTGGGCAAATCAATCTTGACCGAGTGCGTGAGCAGCGGCGCGGTCACGATAAAGATCACCAACAGCACCAGCATCACGTCGATCAGCGGAACCATGTTGATCTCCGCCATCGGCGCGCTTTCCGCACCCTTGTTGAATCCGCCGAAGGCCATGTCAGCTCCCCCGCGCCGCTGGAACCGGCTTGAGCGCTGCTATCGGTGCGGTGGCCGCCACCTCGGAAACATGCACACCCGTTGTCAGGAACGCGAACAGATCGTGCGCAAACGAATCCAGTTGCGCCAGCACCACGCGATTGGCGCGCACCAGCGTGTTGTAGGCGAGTACCGCGGGGATGGCCACGGCAAGACCCAGCGCGGTCATCACCAACGCTTCGCCGACGGGGCCAGCCACTTTGTCGAGCGTGCCCTGTCCGGAAAGACCGATGTTGATCAGCGCGTGATACACCCCCCACACCGTGCCGAAAAGGCCCACGAAAGGCGCTGTGCTGCCGACCGACGCCAGCACGGTCAGGCCAGACTCCATGCGCGAGGTTTCTTCGTCGACCACACGGCGCATTGCACGGGTGATGAATTCAGCGGGACTGCCCGCCTCATCCAGTTTGTAGGCGCCTTGCTGCTGGTGACGGCTCACGGCGGTCAAACCATGCCAGGTCAGGTGCGAAAAGGGCTCCACCGGATGGTGCTCGTCAAGATGCTTGCCCACGGCCTGCAGCGAAGGCGCGTTCCAGAACGTCTCGAGAAACCGCGACGAGCGCCGGCGCGTCACCACGAACTGAATCGCCTTGCTGACGATCAATACCCACGTCGCCATCGACATCAACAACAACAAGACAAGAATGGTCTTGCCCACGCCGTCGGTCTGTGACAAAAAAGAGGCGAGTCCTGCTGCTTGCGTTTGCATTTGTTCAGCCTTCCAGAGTAAAAGTAAGTGGTACCAGCACCCACGCAGCGACCGGCTGATCGCCTTGCCGCGCAGGAACAAATCGCCAGCGGCGCACGGCATTCAACGCCGCCTGATCCAGCGTGGAATAGCCGCTGCTTGAGCGCACTTCCACCTTATCCGCGCCGCCAGCGGCACTGACATAAACACGTAAAACAACCTTGCCTTGGTGCCCTTGGCGTCGCGCGATGGCGGGATAAGCAGGGGCTGGGTTGTTCAGATAGTCCGCGTTGAAATTCGGCGGTGTAACGGGTGCGGCCTTGACCGGCGCGGGTGGTGCTGGCGCGGGTGGCGCGGGTGGCGCGACAACCGGCGCTGGACCAGGATCAACGGGCGTGGGTGCTAAGGGTGGAGTGGGCTGCGTGGTGGCGATGGCAGGTGCTTCCGGAGTCGTGGCGAGCACAGGAGGAAGTGAAGTCGGACGCGGCTCCGCACGCTGCACGGGCTTGACCGGCAAAGGCTTGGGCAACACATCCGGCTTGGGCGCAAGAGGCGCTGGAGGCGTGATTAGGCTCACCATCAGCGGCACCGCTTGCGTTAGAGCTTCGCGCGCCGGGGCATATTGCAGCAACACGGCGATTACCACGCCGTGCAGCAGCAGCGCGGTGGCCACGCCGACGAAGTGGTCCGCGCGCGAACGCGTACCACGGTTATCGCTTGTAAACGGCGTTTCCATTACACCGCCTCAAACGCAAATGGCAGTGCAGCACCTAAAGCTATCAACAGGGCCATCGCCCCTACAAATCGCCAAGTCTCGTTCATCATCGTGGTTTTGCGGTGATGCCGTGGCTGGCTATGCGCCTGTGGAGGAACAGACGCCGTGGCTGGCTGGGCCTTGTTAAATCCGGCTACTTCGTCAGTATCAGTTTGCCTTTACTGGTGCGGCGCAGGGTGTAGCGCTCGCCGTCGTGGCGGATAAAAAGTTCATTGCGGTTTTCAAAGAGTAAGCTGCTGTCAATCTCGACCGGTGTGGAATTGGTCTTGACCGGCGCGCCAGTTAATTTGATATCCCCCGGTGTCAGCGCCTTGACTGGAACTTCAGCCATGACGGCCACTATTAGCGAAAGCCCACACGGTCGAATATTTTCTGCGCCAGCGCCTGGTGGCGGCCCAATTGCGCCACGTTCAACGTGTCGGATTTGAACTGGCCCAAGGCTTCAAGCCCTCTGTTATTCAGCGACGCGCCCTTCACCACCGGCCACTCGTTGTTACCGGCGGCGAAGTAGCTTTGCGCGGAATCGCTGGCGAGATACTCCAGAAAACGGGTCGCTGTATCCTTGTTGGGTGCGGCTTTCAACACGCCCGCGCCCGACACATTCAGGTGCGTGCCAAAGCTCTTCTGGTTGGGGAATACCAGCGCCAGTTGATCCATGACCTTGCGATCCTCGGTCCTGGTGGATGTCAGCAATCTCACGTAGTAGTAGGTGTTGATGACAGCGATGCCGCATTCGCCGGCAGCCGCCGCCGTTATCTGATCGGTATCACCGCCGCGTGGCGAACGCGCCAGATTGGCAACCACGCCCCTAGCCCATTCCTCCGCCTTGGCCTCACCCCAATGCTCGATGAGCGCGCTCATCAGCGACAGGTTATAGACATGCCCGCCGGAGCGAATGCATATCTTGCCCTTGTGCTTGGGATTGGCGAGGTCTTCATAGTTTTGCACGTCGGCGGCATTGACCATGCTTTTGTTGTAAACGATGACGCGCGCGCGGGAGGAAAAACCAAACCATAGCTTTCCGGTGGCATGCATATGCGCAGGCAGGCGCGTATCCAGTAATTTGGACGTTACTGATTGGAAAAGCCCCATCTGTTCAGCGCGCCACAAGCGGCCCGCATCCACGGTCACCAACACATCGGCGGGGCTGGCGGTGCCCTCGTTGCGGATACGTTCGATCAGCGGGTCTTCACCAGCCTCAATACGATTGACCTTGACGCCAGCAGACTTGGCGAAATTGTTATACAGCGCTTCGTCGGTCTGATAATGGCGCGATGAATAAAGATTCAGCACGCCCGTTTGCGCCTGGGCAATGCCCATCGTGATGGATATCACCGCGCTGGTAGCAAGTATGCGTAGGCTGACTGACGGCCCGCAAGACAAATTCAAGTTAATAATACTCATAATAAACAATGAGGTATATAAATTTTAAGGAGGGTATAGATGCGGATTTTCTTTCTATATACGAATACTAACGCGAATCATTCTCATTTACAACAAAATAATCGCCTTGCAGGAGATTTCACTCATCATGAAAGGGAGCTACTACGGATTGCGCAACAGGGGACGGACGTGGCTGACCTGACTGCGCTAGGGCTGCATGTGGTGAACTGGTACGTTTCCGCCCTGCGTTACGGCAGCTGTGCCCGGCCTCGCTTGCGCGCTGCTGCAGCCTGCGCCGCACCAGATCAATATGCCCGCGCAAATCGTACAGCTGGTCGCTAAAGTGCAGTGGTACGCTGATGCGGCTGACGGCGCTCTCAATGCTGTTTAGTTCCGTCGCCTTATCAGCAAGCTGGGCGTTGCCTGCGTCCCTGTCGAGCGAATTTTCCAGCGCGGTCAAACGCTCATACCAATGCAGTAAGCGGCGCCGCACCACCCACTTGTATGCCATGGGCACGTAATGAATCAGTGGCACCAATATACTGATCAGGGGTATCAGCAGCAATAGTGTTTGCGTGCCATGTTCGTTGATGAATGCAGACAAACAAAACGGCAATCCCATTTTCGCGTTCATCGGCGCGACAGTACGCAAGAGCGGCGGCAGTTCACCGGTGGAGTAAATGGCGCGCGCGCCGGGATGTAATTCCAACTCGGGATCATTGCCGTTGGGGAATTGCCCGGCGTTGTAAAACAGCACGGGGTCCCCGCGCTTATCGGAACCCGGCTTGGAGTTTTGCCGAACGACATGCGCCAGCAAACTCACCAGCGAGGGGTTCATGTCAGCGCGTACCACCAGCGCCGCCGAGGTGCTGATCAGGGTGACATCAGCGGGCGGCAACTCCGGGTCAAACTCCACAGCACCTTGACGTAATACCAATTTTCTCAGTGACGGAAAACGATTCACACAGGCGTCGGCCTCGGCCGAGAAATCCATCAACCGCAATTTCTGGGGGATAGGAAATTCAATCGACCTTTTCGCATAAACTCCAATGTATCCGCGCGCGCATAAACGGTCAAATTCACGGTCAAATTCACGCCGCCACGCCGACTGACCGAAACAGCCCGCAAGCCCGCTCAACCAAACACACTTAACTAGTGCCTGACCGAAAACCCTATCAAGAGCCGATTTCCCCTCGCAGCGGGGGCATGTTCGAAGGCGAAAGCGACCACGAAGATAGACAAGAAGTG
>JAYTWR010000118.1:0-1822 GCA_043743335.1 Burkholderiales bacterium | reverse complement strand
AGTTTGGCGCGCATGCTGGTTTCAACATCAAGCCCGTTGATCCAGCTGCGAAGTGCGTGCGCCGTTTGTTCATGGGTCTTGGTGACCCACGCATCCCATGCATTTTCCGGTACCACGCTCATCGCCCCTGCCCGCTCGCTCCTCTTCGACTTGGTCCATTATGCCCGTTCAGGTTTACAGCAACTTTACAAACCCGCTTTACAAACCCTTAAACCCGCACGGCAAACGGTGAAAAATTGGTCTGGTCGTCAAAGTAGTCTTGCCCCTCAGCCCGCTTCAGCGCGCCAACCACGGCGTAGGTCAAGGGCGTCGCCAGAATTTCCCAGCCGCACTTGATGACGTAATTGGTCAGCATGATCGACATCAGCAAGCCGTCTGGCAAAATGCCATACAGCGCGATAGGGAAAAAAATCAGCGTGTCAATGCCCTCGCCCACCAGGGTCGAGCCGATGGTGCGCAGCCACAAGTGCCGTCCTCCGGTCTTGACCTTGAGTTTGGCCAGCACGTAAGCATTGCAGAACTCGCCGACCCAAAAGCCGAGCATCGACGCGAGCGCCACGCGCCAGGCCGCCCCAAATACCGTTTCATACGCCGCCTGATGCGGCCAATTTTGTGCCGGTGGCAACGCGACAATGATCGCCGCTACCACCGAGCCAAACACCAGCGCGGCGAACCCCATCCACACCACGCGCCGGGCGCGGGCGTAGCCGTAAACCTCAGTCAGAATGTCACCAAACAAATAAGACAGCGGAAAAAACAGGGTGGCGGCGCCAAAGTGGATCCCGCCAATGTCGGCCACCTTCGCCGGCCCCATAAAGCTGGCGCACAAGAGCACGGTGACAAACGCCGCCATGATCAGATCGTAGTATTGAGGGCTTCGTGAAGAAGCTTGCGGCGTGCGCACGGAACCGGGGGATAATCCCGCTCCAATGACATTCGCCGCCTGGTTTTCTGTTGTCATGATGACTCCATGAGTTAAGTTTCAAGCGGAACTGCAATTTTACCTTTGATATTCGCGCTTCACTGCCTGCACTTTGATGAATTCGCCTCCTGCACAATGGCCTGCACCTGCCAGCATCGGCATGCGCGTCGAAGACGTCGATACGCCAGCGCTGATCGTCGATCTCGACTTGCTCGAACGCAATCTCGTGCGGATGGCCGATTTCGCGCACAGTCGGCAGATCCGGTTGCGCCCGCACGCCAAAATGCACAAGACGCCAGCAGTGGCGATGCGGCAGATCGCGCTGGGCGCTGTCGGGGTGTGCTGCCAGAAGGTCAGCGAAGCTGAAACGTTGGCGGCGGCGGGCGTCAAAGACATTCTCATCAGCAACCAAATTGTGGGCAGCCCCAAGCTCGTACGTCTTGCTGCGCTAGCGCGGCTTGCGCATATCGGCGTATGTGTAGATGATGCGGAAAATGTGCGTGCCTTGTCGCACGCTGCAATGGCGGCCGGATGCCGGCTCGATGTGTACGTCGAAATCAATGCCGGCGCCAATCGGTGTGGCGTGCCACCCGGGCCACCGGCCTTGGGTCTGGCCAAAATCATCACCACAATGCCTGGTTTGAAGTTCATGGGACTGCTTGCTTATCAAGGCAGCGCGCAGCATTTGCGTACGGCAGACGAACGCCGGTCAGCGATCAGCTTGGCCACGGAAAAAGCACGCGATTCGCGCGAGCTCATCATCGCCGGTGGAATTGATTGCCCCATCATCACCGGCGCCGGCACCGGCACCTATCAAATCGAAGCCGCGAGCGGCGTCTATAACGAGCTGCAACCCGGCTCTTACGCGTTCATGGATGCCGACTATGGCCGCAATGCCGA
>JAYTWR010000117.1:0-25465 GCA_043743335.1 Burkholderiales bacterium | reverse complement strand
ACTGGTATAGCGTGTGGCGGTGATATCAGGCGTTGTCGCGGTGCGCGCGCCGAGCGACAACGCATCTTCATAACGCGCCATTTTTGAACGATTGCGAAAGGCGAGCAAGCGCACCTTCCCCGATTGCCCAGCAACGGTGTGCGCGCGCTCCACTTCGATTTGATCACCGTACGCCAGAAAGATATCGGGGTCGAGCTGCAGTTGATTGGGTTTGCGCGGTTGCAGAAAGCGCCCGGCGCGTACCGCCCAATCATCGTAAAAACGTTCCAACGCAATGCCCCACGAATAGCCTCTGGAATCGGCGGCGAAATCATAGGCGCCATGTGTCATGATGGACCAGTTCAAAAACTGGGTTCGTGGGTCATGTGAGTAAGCATTGTCGTCAAAAATATCGGTGACCGACAAATTGCCCGCAGTGAGCACCCAGCGGCGTTTGTCCACACTACCCGCTAACTGGTTAAAGTCTGACTCAACCTTTTCTGCGTCGCCGCCGGTATTCCAAGTTTGACGTAGAAACAACCGTGCGCGGTAGAAGACTGGATTCGGCCCTGAGGTACGCGCCATTTCGCCATTGGTGAACCCGCCCAGCCCCGTCAGATTGGATAGCGGCACGCCTTGCGCAACCTCCGGGTTAAAGTATAGCTCTCCGCCTTCCCATGGCCGCACGCCTAACGCGGCAGTGGTGGTAAACGAATAACTTTTTTCGCGCTGTGCCGCGAGGCTGTTTGCGCCGGAATAAGGGGAAACCATTGCTGGCTTCGCCTGCCACACATAGGTCGATTGAAGCTTGACGCCCCAAGTTTCGGAGTCGCCCGTTTGCGCAATGGCGGCGGGCCAAGGCAGCGCCGCTACAACCGCAAGCAACCATATGGGCAGGGCGCGAGCAGTGTGGATGTTGGCGCTTAAGCCATTACGATTTTGCATGCGATTGCTTGTTGCACAAGCTGACAGTATAACGCGTCAGCATTACGACTGTATGTCATTGCGGCGCGGACGTTTCTTGGCCTGCAAAGGAACAGGGGAAGAGGGGAAGAGGGGAAAAGGGGTAGGTAAAGTAGAGAACAGGCTCACTCGCGTCTGCCCTATCAACCGTGCATGCACGTATATCAGTGGCCGGATTTTGCTAATGCAATCAATGCCCCTGCCGCAACTACACCATGCCCTATTACCCTATTACCCTATTACCCTATTGCCTTATTGCCCAATTACCCTATTGCCATACGCCGCATGCGCCCGCTCCCAACGTTAAGTGCCTCGCAGCCACTTTATCAGCGCGGCGTCCGTCACCAGAATGTTTGACACACCGGATTAAAATCCATTACCGTCACTCCGCTCCCTTCAACCCGATTCTGACAGGACATCCTCATGGCCCGCATTCCAATTTTCGACGAAAAAAGTGATTTCAATCCTGTGCAACGCCGCGTGGTGGATGGCATTCTCGGCCGCCGTGGCGGACGCATTCCCGGTCCCTACCGGTTATCGCTGCACGCACCGGAAGTCACCGAGGTATGGCATCCGCTGGGGGAAAAGCTCCGACTCAATAGTTGCTTTCCGCTGCATCAATCTGAGTTTGCGATCATCATCACGGCGCGCTGCCTTGATTGCGATTATGTGTTCAACGCGCATAAAAAAATCGCCACCGATGCGGGCCTTGCGCAAAGCATCGTCGATGCGATGGTGAAGAATGAGCGCCCCCCATTCGACAAACCCGAAGAAGAAGCGCTGTACGATTACGGCGTTGAGCTCTTCCGCAATCACGCCATTAGCGATAAGTCTTATAACCGCGCCAAAGACATTTTTGGCATTCCGGCCATCGTCGAACTGAGTTGTTTGATGGGTTACTACGGCATGGTTGCGATGACGTTGCTGTCGCACGAAATGCCGCTGCAGGAAGGCGCGGTTAAGCTGCAAGGCAAAGTCAACGGCCGCTAAGTATGGCCATGAGCATGTGCTGCGGGCACGGGGTCGCCGCGTGGTGTGCAGCGCTGGTGTTGGCGGGCGCGGCGCAGGCGCAGGGGTGGCGGCCCGCCAAGCACGTAGAACTGGTGTCGGGCTCGGCGGCGGGGGCGGCATCGGATACCGCGCTGCGAGCGATTGAGCGACTGCTGCAAGAGAAAAAACTCGTCGATACCACCACCGCCGTCATCAACAAACCCGGTGGCGGCGGCACCGTGGGCTGGACGTATGTGTCGCAACAGCCGCCGGATGGCCATCACCTGACCTTGTTGATCGGCAATCTCGTCAGCAATTACATTGCCGGTGCCAGCACACTCAGCGCCAACGATTTCACCTGCGCCGCGCAAGTGTTTAGCGAAGTCACAGCGGTTGCGGTGCGCGCAGATTCGCCCTTGCGCAATGCTAAAGATTTGCTGGCGAAGTTAAAGGCCGACCCGGCTTCGGTGAGCGTGGCGGTGGGCACGGCGTTCGGCGGCTCCGGGCATATTGCGCTGGCGCTGGCCACCAAAGGCGCGGGCGGCGACCCGAAAAAACTCAGGGCCGTGGTGTTTCAAGGCGTGTCGCAGGGCTTTGCGGCGCTGTATGGCGGCCACATCGATCTGCTCGCCAATCCGCATTCGAGTTTTATCGCGCCGCTGAAGGAAGGCCGCGTGCGCGTGCTCGCTGTGGCTGCGCAACAACGTCTTACCGGCGACCTTGCCCATGTGCCCACGTGGAAGGAGCTCGGCATCGATTCCGCTGTGGAAGCGTTTCGCGCCATCGCCGGGCCGCGCGGCATGGGCGCGGCGCAAGTGGCTTATTGGGAAACCGCGCTGCGCAAAATGACCGACAGTGCCGAATGGAAACAGGTGCTGGAAACCCGCTCGTGGGTGGATCGCTTTGCCGGTGCCGAAGGCTGCAAGGTGGCCTTCAAAGCCCAGCACGATCAAATGCACAGCGGCTTGCAGGCGTTGGGCCTAGCGAAGCGGTGATCGCAGATCGCTGATTGATAGCACCATCACCCCTCATGAACGTTACTATTCTCGACGATTACACCGACATCGTGCGCACATTGCCGTGCATGAGCTTGCTCGGGGAACATACGCTGACAGTGTATACCGATTGCGAACGCGATATCGACGTGCTCGCGGCTCGCCTGCGCGACACCGATGCACTGGCGCTGCTGCGCGAACGCACACGTATCAGCGCGGCATTGATGGCACGCCTTCCACGGCTGAAAATGATCACCCTGAACGGGCCGTATCCGCACGTGGACATCGATGCCTGCACCGCGCGCGGCATTGTTCTGTGCTCGGAACACGCGCGCACCTCCTATGCAACGGCAGAACTCACTTGGGGGCTGGTGATCGCCGCCATGCGTCACATCCCGCAGCAAATGGCGCGACTCAAAAGCGGACAATGGCAAAGTCAGGCCGGCACGGGCCTGCGCGGGCGCACGCTGGGTATTTACGGCTATGGTCGCATCGGCAAACAGGTGGCGGGGTTTGGCAAGGCCTTCGGCATGCGCGTACTGGTGTGGTCACGCGACAAGGCGCGCGCGCAGGCGGTGGCGGACGGCTACGAAGCGGCAGCGTCACGCGACGCGCTGTTCACTGAGGCTGATGTGCTGTCGATCCACGTGCGCCTGCTGCCCGAAACACGCGGGCTGGTGACCGCCGCCGATCTGGCGCGCATGAAGCCCACGGCCGTGTTCGTCAACACCAGTCGCGCCGAACTCGTGCCCGATGGCGCATTGGCAGCAGCGCTGCACAAGGGGCGTCCGGGTGCCGCCGCCATAGACGTATTCGAAAACGAGCCCCTCACCAACGCCAACCATGCGTTGCTGCAGCTCGACAACGTGATCGCCACGCCGCACTTGGGATACATGGAGCGTGACCAAATGCAGAATTATTTTTCCGATCAATTCAAACGTGTGTTGGCCTTTGCCGAAGGCAAGCCTTATGGCGTGGTAAATCCGGCTGCGCTGGCGGTGAAGCGCTGACATGCGCGCCACAGCGATATGGCCAGCAGTGCTGGCACTGATGTTTAGCGTGACGGGCCACGCACAAACGGCTTGGCAGCCCGAGCGGCAGATCGAGCTTGTCGTCGGCTCTGGCCCCGGCGGCGGCAATGATCGCACTGCGTGCATGCTGCAAAAAATACTCAATGAAAACAAGTGGTTGAATTGACGCGCCCGCTATTGGCCGATATCGGCATGAGCAAATAGAGGAACGGATATGTCCACAGCGCCATCACCCAAAATCTCACCCATCACACACCAGCTCGCGGCCTACATCGCCACGGCTTCGCGCAAAGTGCTGCCGCCAGCCGTCACGGAAAAAACCAAACACCACATCCTCGACACCCTCGCGGCCATGGTATCGGGCAGCAAACTGCCTCCTGGGCGAGCCGCGCTGGCTTACGCTAAAACCTTGGGCGGCACGCCGCAAGCCACCATCGCCGGATCGCGCCTGCGCTCCACCACCGTCAACGCCGCACTCGCCAATGCGATGATGGCGCACGCCGACGAAACCGACGATTCGCATGCACCATCCATGATGCACCCCGGCTGCGCCATCGTCGCCAACGCACTGGCGTTTGGTGAATTGCATCAAAGCAGCGGCACGGCGTTGTTGCGCGCGGTGGCACTGGGTTACGACATCGGCGCGCGGTTGAATATTTCGCTCGGCGATGCGGCGTTTCGCCGTGTCGGGCACTTGACGCACTGCTTCGGCCCCACCTTCGGCGCCACGGCTGCCAGCGCGGCATTGAGTGGCTTTAACGCGACGCAGGTGCGCTATGCGCTGGCCTACGCCGCGCAGCAGGCCGGTGGGCTGTCGAGCTACGCACGCGATACCGGCCACATTGAAAAAGCCTTCGACTTCGGCGGCATGCCTGCGCGCAACGCCGCCACGGCCGTGTCTATGGTCGCCGCCGGCTGCACTGCCACGGATGACATTCTCTTCGGCGAGCGCAGCTTTTATCTGGCTTACGATGAATCCGCGCGCATGGGCCGCAAGCCGAATCCGTCGATACTCGTGCGCGATTTGGGCAAAACGTTCGAGATCATGCGCACCAATATCAAACGTTGGACGGTGGGCTCGCCGATACAAGCGCCGCTGGATTCGTTGCTCACGCTCATCCGTGCGCACGACATCAAAGCCGCTGACGTGGAAAAGCTCGTAGTGCGTGTGTCGATCACCGGTGCCAACACCACGGGCAATCGGGAAATGCCCGACATCTGCATGCAGCACATGTGCGCGGTGATGCTGCTCGACAGCATCGCCACGTTTGAATCGGCGCACGACGAAAAGCGCATGCGTGACACGAAGGTGCTGGCCCTGCGCAAACGCATCGAACTCATCGGCGACGAAGCGCTGCAAAAAAAGTTGCCGCAACGCCAAGGCATTATCGAAATCAAGTTACGCGACGGTCGCACGGTGCGCCACCACACCAAAGCCGTGCGCGGCACAGCAGATAACCCGATGACGCGCGCCGAAGTCGACGAAAAGTGCCACCACCTGATGACGCCGGTGCTGGGTCAAAAAAAATCACGCGCGCTGTGTGATGCGATTTGGCGCATCGAAAAATGTTCCGACGCACGCCAACTAAGACCATTACTTAAATCGTAATATCTCAATAAAATCAAATAGTTATATTTGACTTGCTCGCAACCCTCACCGATAGCGATTCTGTGCACAGGCGTGATACGCTTGCGCCACAATTTTTCTGGAGAAAACCATGACCTACGAACACATTCTTTCCGAGATCGAAGACGGCGTTGCCATCATCACGCTCAACCGCCCCGATAAAATGAACGCGATGAATCGCAAACTGGGGCAGGAACTGCACCACGCGGTGAAGCAGGCGGAAGGCGATGACGCGGTAGGCTGCCTAGTGATTACCGGCGCGGGTGAGCGCGCGTTTACGGCGGGCGGCGACATCAACGAACAACTGTCGAACGACGCCAAGTTTACCGATCAGCAACTCGATGACATGCGCGATAACAAGGCGCGCTATGAAATCTCTGCCTGCAAAAAACCGGTGATCGGCATGATGAATGGTCTGGCGTATGGCGGTGGTGCGGTGCTGGCTTCATCTCTCGACATGCGTATCGGCTGCGAAGGCACGAAGTTTCGTTTTCTCGCCGCCGCTTATGGCCGCATCAACAGCACCTGGACGCTGCCGAATCAGGTGGGCTGGCCCATCGCCAAAGAATTGCTGTTCACCGCGCGCATCGTGGGTGCTGAAGAAGCGTATCGCATTGGGCTATTGAATCACCTGGTGCCGCGCGCGCAACTGCGCGCGAAGACGATGGAGATCGCCAAAATGATCGCCGCCAACCATCGCGGCGCGGTGATGGGCGTGAAAGCGCTGATGCTGGAACAAATGACGCTCGGCCTTGAAGCGCAATTTGCCGCAGAAACAAAATACACCACGAACGTGATGCGCGGCGCGAAGGCGAAGGATGCGTTCCCGGAATTCATCGCGCGCAAGGGTTTGGCGACGTGACGTGCGGCGACCGATCAACGACTCATCGACTGTCACAATTAATTCAATAAAATCAATATGTTACGCATAATACACTTGGCTACCCTTACTGTCGCCGCCAGCGGTTTAGTGCTTGGGGCATCACCGGTTTCAGCGCAATTTGTGGCAGACGCCGCACTCGCCGCAGCCGCCAAAGAACCCGGTGCCCAAGTCACCGCCAGCGGGCTGGTGATACGCATGGTTAAGGAAGGCAACGGCTTGCAACCCAACGCCGCCTCGACGGTGAAAGTGCATTACAAAGGCACCTTCCCGGATGGCAAGGAATTCGACAGCTCGTACAAACGCGGCGAACCGATTGAGTTTCCGTTAAACGGCGTAATCAAGTGCTGGACCGAAGGCGTGGCGATGATGAAAATCGGCGGCACAGCCAAACTGACTTGCCCTTCATCCATCGCCTATGGCGCGCGCGGTGCAGGGGGCGTCATTCCGCCGAACGCAACGCTGGTGTTTGAGGTGGAACTGCTGGGCGTGCGCTAAGCGTGCGTTGGGCGTGCGTTAGGCGTTCGTTAGGCGCGCGTCAATTCGTCACGTTAAGGCAACGAATCCACGCTGATATTGGAATCCTTAATCAGCTTGCGCCACATCGCCAGATCGCTGCGGATTTGATCCGCGTAGCCCTGCGGTGTGGTGGTCGCCACCTCAAGGCCGGCCACCTGAAAACGTTGCAGGGTGTCCGGCTGCTGCAGCCACTTGTTCATGATCGGATTTAATTTGTCGACGATGGCTTTGGGCAAACCCGCTGGCGCGTTCAGGCCCCACCATCCGGTGTTGTAGTAGCCGGGTATGGTTTCGTTGATGATCGGCACCTCCGGCGCCCATTTCAGGCGCTGCGTGTGCCCGCAACCCAAGAGTTTCAGCCGTCCGGTTTTGACGTGCGGCATGGTCGTCAACAAGCCGGTGATCGACAGTTGTATGGTGCCCGCGACCAAATCGGAAATCGACTGCGAACCCACCTTATACGGCACGTGCAGCAAATCAATGCCGGCGAGCGTCACCAGCATTGCGCCGCCGATGTGATTGGGCGTACCCACGCCGGGCGAAGCGTAGTTGAGTTTGCCCGGTGTCGCCTTGGCCAACGCGATGAATTCACGCACGTTATTGGCCGGCAGTTTGGCGTTAATGAACAAACAATACGGCACATAAGTCGCCAGCCCAAGGTGCGAAAAATCCTTGATCGGGTCATACGGGATTTTGTTGCCCAACAGCGCCGGGCCCGACACCAAACCGCCGAGCGTGCCGAGTAGTAGCGTGTAACCATCCGGCGCGGCCTTGGATGCCATCGCATGGCCCAACGTCGCCGCCGCACCCGGACGGTTATCCGTGACAACAGGTTGCCCGGTTGCCTCGGTGATCGCGCGGCCAATCTCGCGCGCAGTGAAATCCGGCCCTGCGCCAGAAGCGTAGGGGACAATGATGCGTATGGGTTTGAAGGGATAGGGCTGCGCGTTGAGTGATGAGGTTGTTATCAACGAGCCGATGGATAGCAGCGCCGCTGCAATCGGAAAATGCTTGACCTTATTGCAAAATGTTGGACAGGACATTTTTCTGTCACCTCAACGCTTGGATGCCTGTGATAGCGGACGGCACATGCCAAACCAGTATTTTTTCTGCGGCCATGCTGGCGCGGTCATCTTGCATCAAAAAGTACAAGCCTGCCACCACTTTAACCCCGGGTTTCCAACTGCCTTGTGGGCTAGGGTCAGTTCCGGGGGTAAGGCGTGCCCCGTGTCGCTACGCCACGCGCAGCTTCTCCACAATCGCGAGATCCGGGTCTTTGCCCAGACCCGGCTCTTGCGGCACGGCGAAGTCGCCATTCTTGGGAATAATCTGTTCGCCGAAGGGTGATTCGGCAAAGTCGCAGTAGTAGCGCTCGATCCACACCTCGCGTGCGGACGCCGCGCACACGTGTATCGACGCCAGCAGGCCGGGACCAAAATACGGCGAGTGCGGCACTACCGTAATACCGTGTGCTTCGCCCAACGCAAAAATCTTGCGCATTTCGGTGACACCGCCGATTTTGGTCACACTGGGTTGTGCGAAGCTGACTGCGCCGATCTCCAGTAACCTTTTGAATTCAAAGAAGTTTGAGATATTCTCGCCTGCTGCAATCGGGGCTGGGCTGGCGGTGCGCAAACGCGCCAAGCCGCTGTGATCGTCCGGCGGATACACCGGCTCTTCGATCCACGTGAGCTTCATGTCGGCCCACTCGCGCGAGACGGCAATGGCTTCGTCCACCGTCCACGGGCACGAGCAATCCACCATCAGCGGCACGCCGTTGCAGGCTTTGCTCGCCGCGCGCACGATGTCGGTTTTGTTTTCATGCAGCTTAATCAGGCGATAGCCGCGGCTCAAGGCCTCGGTCACTTTGCGCGCCACTACCTTGGCGTCGCCATAACGCAGCAGGCTGGCGTACGCGGGCAGCGTCGCGCGCGCACTGCCGCCCAGCAATTTATAGAGCGGCAAACCCGCGCGCTTGGCAGCAATGTCCCACAGCGCAATGTCCAGCCCGGAGATCGCGAACACCACCGCGCCGCTACGCCCGGTGTTGTAAAGGCCGCGATGCAGATCCGCCTGAATTTGCGCAATCTGCGCGGGGTCTTTACCGATCACGCGCGGGCCGACGATTTGCTCAACCGCCGTGCGCGTGGCTAACCAACCCGCGTTGGAAAACGCCTCGCCCCAGCCAGTGATGCCTTCGTCGGTTTCTACTTTGACGAGTAGCGTATGCACATCGGTTTTCGGTGCGCCGCTGGCGTGCGGCACGGCGTCGTCAAGCTGTAAGGGCGTGCGAATGAGGATTGGTTCAACGCGGGTAATTTTCACTTTGATCTCCAGAATTAAGTTGGATTGCGCCCAAAAACTTCAAATCGGGCACAGAGAACATAGAGCACACCGAGGACACAGAGAGTTTGATCGAACTTGAGGATAGCGCTTCCCTTTCGCGCAAGGCGGTATTAAGGCGTTGATTTGCCTTGGCGTCCTCGGTGTCCTCTGTGGCCAAAGGGTTAGCGTGTTTATGGTGCCCCAGCTACTGCAAGACAGTTCGGCAGCGGGGCAAAGCGCGAAACGTATCATATTCGCCGCGCACGAGGGCGCTGCTTGGGGTCTGTCAGTGTTGTAACCGGGCCAAACCGGGCGTCACCGGGTCGCGTTTTGTTACACATTGCTTTAAGTCATGCGGCAGCGCATGATATAATCTGTATCTAGTTGAATTTAAAGGCTTTAATTTAAAAGCTTTCACAAAAGGCTTGTTGCGAGTCGCCGCCTTGGCTTACGCAGCATGTCGAACCCTTCATGATCCGGCAGCGCACCCTCAAAAACGTCATCAGCGCCACAGGCGTCGGTCTGCACACCGGCGAAAAGGTCTACATGACGCTGCGCCCGGCTGCGGCGGATACCGGCATTGTGTTCCGGCGCATTGATCTGCCGCAGGTAGTGGATATCAAGGCGGATGCTTACGCAGTGGGTGATACGCGCTTGGCGTCTTGCCTTGAAAAAGACGGCGTTTCCGTGGGTACGGTTGAGCATTTGATGTCGGCGCTCGCCGGTTTGGGCATTGACAACGCTTATGTGGATTTGTCTGCGCCTGAAGTGCCCATTATGGATGGTAGCGCGGGGCCGTTTGTGTTCCTGCTGCAGTCGGCAGGCATAGAGGAACAAAATGCCGCCAAGCGCTTTATACGCATCCGCAAAACGGTGGAAGTCCGTCACGGCGATAAATGGGTGAAGCTTGAGCCGTTCAATGGCTTCAAGCTCGATCTGGGTATTGAATTCAACCATCCGGTGTTTGATCGCTCACGGCAAACCGTGAGTTTTGATTTCGCCTCCACCTCGTACACCAAAGAAGTGAGCCGTGCGCGCACTTTTGGCTTTATGCAGGATGTGGAAGCCATGCGTGCGCAAGGGCTAGCGATGGGCGGCAGTCTCGATAACGCTATCGTGATGGACGAGTACCGCATCCTCAACAGCGACGGGCTGCGTTACGACGATGAATTCGTTAAGCACAAGGCCCTAGATGCCATCGGCGATTTGTATTTGCTGGGCCACCCGATCATCGGCGCGTTCAGTGGCTTCAAGTCGGGTCACGCGCTGAATAATCAATTGCTGCGCGCACTGCTCGAAGACCAAACCGCATGGGAGTTTTGCAGTTTCGCCAACGCCGAAGAAGCGCCCCGCTTCATCCACTGGCAACCGCAAGTATCGGGCGCGGCGGGTGCCTGACACCGCGTTTGCGGTACCTGCGGCCTCTTCGCCGTAGCGTCTATCGCCCGGCTCTTGCCCGGCGTTTCACCAGGTTCGTCAAAGCCAACTTCAAAGCAGGATCGTGTACTGTTTTTGACAGTGCATCGAATTTCTCAATAGAATCAATGGGTAATGAATTTTTCTTCGCGTAAGTTACGCGATTTCGCTGAGGGGAATTCACTTGCAGCTCGACTTTAATTCCAGTAACCTCCGCATCCAGTTTACTAAGGATAGGCAGTAAACGCGGCAGTAACTGACGCAACTTCGCTGCTACAGCGGCTTGGTCGGTGAACACATAAAGCGTACCTGCCTTGATGTAACCCACACGGCTCGCCTTAGCAAGATAGGCGAGTTCAACCGGGGCGACCGGGGTGTAGTCTACAAACGCACGCACAAAAGCCTGTTGTAACACCGCCTGCCGTCGCGCTTGGTTGCGCACAGCCTCGAGTTCGCTTGAGGCACCGATCAGGTGTTGGATATCACGCAACGGCATGAGTGCTTGCTTGGAGGAAAGCGTTGAACATCATTCTCGTTTCCGGACGCCTTACGAAAGCCCGTACCATTACCTTGGGCACCAAGCATATCGCACTCGCGGCTGGGGCGGCAGTGCTAAGCATTCTGGTGGCGGCCGGTGCCATGAACTTCGCCATGCTGCGCTTCGCCCCTGAACTGCCGTTCCTAAAACAGCAAGTGCTGTCGATTCAGCATTCCCAGTTGCAGGAAAATGAATCGTACATGCGCGACAACCTGAACGCCATGGCGCAGCGGCTGGGGCAAATGCAGGCGCAGTTGCTGCGGCTCGATACGCTGGGCGAGCGACTGGCCAAGCTGGCTGGTTTCAAGCCGCAGGATTTTCAGTTCAACGAAATACCGGGCCGTGGCGGCGCGCCGTCGTCCGTGCCCAACCGTGACGCCTCACTCGGCGACCTGTCGCAGCAGGTCGACACATTCATCAAGCAGGTCGATGACCGCGGCGACAAATTGAGCATACTCGAGTCGCTGCTCACCATCGACAGCGCAAAAAAGAAGCTGATACCCACCATGATGCCGGTGATCGGCGGTGCGTATAACTCCAATTTCGGCTGGCGCATTGACCCCTTCAGCGGGCAGCACTCCTACCACGAGGGTATCGACTTCGCGGGCGGCTTGGGTACGCCCATTTTGGCGGCGGCGGGCGGCGTGGTGGTCTACGCGGAATACCACGCTGCCTATGGTAATATGGTGGAAGTCGATCACGGCAATGACTTGATTACGCGCTACGCCCACGCTTCAAAATTGCATGTCAAAGTGGGCGAAATGGTATTGCGCGGGGCCAAAATCGCAGACATGGGAAGTACCGGACGCTCAACCGGCACACATTTGCATTTTGAGGTGCGCCAGCGCGGCGTTTCCGTGAATCCCGCCCAGTTTTTGCAGCTGCCGGGCTGATATCGATGCGCTAAGATCGAAATATCGGATACGGCTGCGAGATTAATCGCAAGGGGTGGGGATTTCCCCGCCCCTTTTTATTTGCGCAGGAGTTGGAAGCAGTCCATGGTTACCGGAATACTCAAAAAAATATTTGGCAGCCGCAATGACCGGTTGCTGAAACAATATCGCCGTAAGGTCACCGCCATCAACGCGCTGGAGAGCACAATCTCCAAGCTGTCCGACGAAGCGTTGAGCGCGAAAACGGTCGAATTCCGCAGCCGCATTCAGGCGCATTTGGCCAAGTCGGGCCGTGGCAGTGGCGACGGGCAAGATAAAGAGGCGTTGGATAAAGCGCAGGAGATTGTACGCCGCGAAATCCTTGACGAGCTGCTGCCAGAAGCCTTCGCCGTGGTGCGCGAAGCCTCCAAGCGTACGCTCGGCATGCGCCATTTTGATGTGCAAATGCTCGGCGGCATCGCGCTGCATAACGGCAAAATTTCCGAAATGCGCACCGGCGAAGGCAAAACGCTGATGTCCACGCTGCCGGCGTATTTGAACGCGCTGGCCGGTCGCGGCGTACATGTCGTCACGGTCAACGATTACCTCGCGCAGCGCGACGCCGAATGGATGGGCGCGATTTATCGCTTCCTCGGACTGACCGTCGGTGTGAATCTTTCGCAAATGGCGCACGATCTGAAACAGCAGGCCTACGGCTCGGACATCACCTACGGCACCAACAACGAGTTCGGCTTCGATTATTTGCGCGACAACATGGTGTATCAGAACCCAGAGAAAGTGCAGCGCGTGCTGGGTTTCGCCATTGTTGACGAGGTGGATTCCATCCTCATCGACGAAGCGCGCACGCCGTTGATTATCTCGGGGCAAGCCGACGACAACACCGAGCTTTACGTCAAAATGAACGTGGTGGTGCCGAAACTCACTCGGCAAAAAGAAGAAAAAAGCGAAGAAGGCGATTACTGGGTCGACGAAAAGGCCCATCAGGTCATGCTGTCGGAAGACGGTCACCAGCACGCCGAAGAGTTACTGGAAAAAGCCGGCATGCTGCCGCCGAACACCAGCCTGTACGATCCGGCAAACATCAATTTAATGCATCACCTGAACGCGGCATTGCGCGCGCATACGCTATATAACAACGAACAGCAGTACGTGGTGCAAAACGGTGAAGTCATTATCGTTGATGAATTCACCGGGCGCCTGATGGCGGGCCGGCGCTGGTCCGAAGGCCTGCATCAAGCGGTAGAGGCCAAAGAAGGCGTTGAAATTCAGAAGGAAAATCAAACACTTGCTACGATTACCTTCCAGAATTATTTCCGCATGTACAAAAAACTGTCGGGCATGACCGGCACGGCAGATACCGAAGCTTACGAATTCCAGCAAATCTATGGCTTGGAAACAGTGATCATCCCCACGCACCATCCGATGATCCGCAAGGACCAAAACGATCTGGTGTATCAATCGACGCCTGAAAAATACAAGGCGGTGATCGAAGACATCAAAGATTGCTACAAGCGCGGCCAGCCGGTACTGGTGGGTACCACCTCGATTGAAAACTCGGAACTCTTGGCGGGAATGCTGCAAAAAGACGGCGTGCCGCACAATGTGTTGAACGCAAAACAGCACGAGCGCGAGGCGGAAATCGTCGCGCAAGCAGGTCGCCCCAAAGTGGTCACCATCGCTACCAATATGGCAGGCCGGGGCACGGATATTGTGCTGGGCGGCAACCCCAATTCGCAGATTGAAGCCGTCAAGGCCGATGCCTCGCTGGACAACGCCACAAGAACCAAAAAAATCGAAGACGTTCGTATCGAATGGCAAAAACTGCACAAAGAAGTGGTGACATTGGGCGGGCTGCACATTGTCGGCACCGAGCGGCACGAATCACGCCGCATTGACAACCAATTGCGCGGACGTTCAGGCCGGCAGGGTGATCCGGGCTCCAGCCGGTTTTATCTGTCGCTTGACGATTCGCTGATGCGCATCTTCGCTGGCGAGCGCGTTAAAGCCATCATGCAGCGACTGAAAGTACCGGAAGGCGAGCCAATCGAAGCCGGCATTATCAACCGCTCGATTGAAAACGCACAGCGCAAGGTTGAAGCGCGCAACTTCGATATCCGCAAACATTTGCTCGAATACGATGACGTCGCCAACGATCAGCGCAAAGTGATTTACCAGCAGCGCAATGATCTGCTTGATGCCGAGGATATGTCTGAAACCATCACCGCAATGCGCGCCGATGTGGTCAGCAGTTACTTTGTGCAGTACATACCCGAAGGCAGTCTCGAAGAGCAATGGGATGTGCCGGGCTTGGAACGCGCACTCGACAGTGAACTCGCACTAAAACTGCCGCTGCAACAATGGCTCAAGGACGAGCCGGGGCTCGAAGACCATGACTTGCGCAAGCGCATCGTCGAAGCTGCGCACAAGGCTTACCACGAAAAGCTCACTGCGGTTGACGCACAGGCGATGCGCCAGTACGAGCGTGCGCTGATGCTGCAAAGCATCGACACGCATTGGCGTGAACATCTGTCGTCGCTGGATCATCTGCGCCAGGGCATCCATCTGCGATCGTACGCGCAGAAAAACCCTACGCAAGAATACAAGCGTGAGGCGTTTGAGTTGTTCTCGCTGCTGCTCGACACCATCAAGGGCGAAGTCACAAAAACGCTCATGACCGTGCGCATCCGCAGCGCGGAAGAGCTGCAAACCGAGCAGCCCGACGTGCTGGCCAATGTGCAATACCAGCACGCCGATCCTGATGGTGGCGGGGAGCGTGAGACCGCAGCAGACCCCGATGCGGCCCAAACGCCCGCGCAACCGTTTGTGCGCACCGGCCAGAAAGTGGGTCGCAACGATCCTTGCCCGTGCGGTTCAGGCAAGAAGTTCAAGGTATGCCATGGCCGTCTGACGTAACCGGTCAATAATAAAAATACTCAATAAAATCAATTAGTTACATAAAAACTGCTCACGACGTTTTTGAGATATCGTTATGGCTGTCAACCTGCAACCGCCTGATCCTGCCCAACTCGCTGTGATAGCCGGCGTGGAACTCGGCTTCGCTGAAGCTGGCATCCGCAAGGCGGGCCGACGCGATCTGATGCTAATGCGCTTTGCCGCCGGCACACGCGTAGCCGGCGTCTTCACGCAAAACAGCTTTGCTGCCGCCCCCGTGCTGGTGTGCCGCGAGCGCATCAACGCCGGTGGGCCTATTACTGCAATCGTGGTCAACGCCGGCAACGCCAACTGTGGCACCGGCGAGCTAGGCTTGTCCGCTGCCCGCAAAAGCTGCGAGGCCGCCGCTAAGCTACTGGGCTGCGCACCTGAGGCCGTATTGCCGTTTTCCACAGGTGTGATACTCGAACATTTACCTGTAGACCGCATCGAAGCCGCACTGCCAGATTGCGTGAAGTCACTGGCGGCTAACCACTGGGCCGATGCCGCAGCAGCCATCATGACCACAGACACCGTGCCCAAGGGTGCATCGGCCCGTGTAACGGTGGGCGGCAAGACCGTGTGTGTTACCGGCATCGCCAAAGGCGTCGGCATGCTGCAACCGAATATGGCAACCATGCTGACGTATCTTGCGACGGATGCCGCCGTGGCGCAGCCGCTGCTGCAGCGCATGGTGAAAGAAGTGGCCGACCGCTCGTTTAACTGCGTGACGGTCGATGGCGACACCTCGACCAATGATTCCTGCATGCTGATCGCCACGGGCCGCGCCGGTAACGCTGAAATCACCAGCGCTGACTCGCCCGATTACACCGCATTACGCGCAGCAGTGCTCGAGGTCGCAGTCCCGCTCGCGCAGGCGATTGCACGCGATGGCGAAGGTGCCACCAAGTTCATCACGATCCGCGTCAGCGGCGCGGCAAGCGATGCCGAGGCTGCTAGGGTTGCAAAGTGCATTGCACATTCGCCGCTGGTAAAAACGGCGTTTTTTGCTTCCGACCCCAATCTCGGTCGGCTGATCATGGCCATCGGCAACGCGGGTATCGTCGGCATGGATGTCTCGCGAGTGTCGATCTGGCTGGGTGACGTGCGTGTGCTGCACAACGGTGGCCGTGATCCAGCCTACCGCGAAGAAGACGGCGCGCGCGTGATGAAGCCCGCTGAGATCGCTGTGCAGGTAGCGCTCGGTCGGGGCAATGCGGAGCAGACGGTGTGGACGTGTGACTTTTCGTACGACTACGTAAAAATCAACGCGGAATACCGCACGTAGTATCGCACGCGACATATCAAAAAACATCAATAAAAACAATTAGTTATAAAGTATCAGGCTGCGCAATGAATGATGTCACAACGCTGCTGGCTCGCGCTGAATCACTGGCGGCTAGGCTGGAAAAGTTACTGCCCACCGAACCCGCGCCAACCGACTGGAAGGCCTCCATCGCATTTCGCTGGCGCAAGCCTCACGGCGTCCATGCGCACGGCACACTGCAACCCGTAACGCAGGTTCACCGCATTCAGCTCGGCGACCTGCGCGGGATCGACGAGCAAAAAGCGCTGGTCGAGCAAAACACGCGTCAGTTCGTCGAAGGCCATCCCGCCAACAATGTGCTGCTCACCGGCGCGCGCGGCACCGGCAAGTCGTCGATGATCAAGGCGCTACTGACCAAATACGCGCCGCGCGGCTTGCGCTTGATTGAAGTCGAGAAGCAGGATCTCATTGACCTGCCGGATATCGTTGAGCTTATTTGCAAAAGGCCTGAGCGCTTTGTGTTGTACTGCGACGATCTTTCGTTCGAAGCCGACGAGCCGGGCTACAAGGCACTCAAGGTCATACTCGATGGCTCTATCGCCGCAGCGTCAGAAAACTGCTTGATTTACGCCACATCGAACCGGCGTCATCTGATGCCGGAGTTCATGAACGAGAATCTCGAATACAAGCACGTCGGCGAGGAAATTCATCCAGGCGAAACGTCGGAGGAAAAAGTCTCACTGTCGGAGCGTTTCGGATTATGGGTATCGTTCTATCCGTTTGATCAGGACGAATACCTGCGCATCGTGGGCGTGTGGCTGGCGCATTTCAAAGTGACCGATAGCCGTTCGGATGATGTAAAGCACGCCGCTTTGCAATGGTCGCTGCAGCGTGGCTCACGCAGCGGGCGCGTGGCGTGGCAGTTCGCACGCGATTGGGCGGGACGCAAGCGCCTGTCGCACGTCGTGCGAAAAAAGTAAATCCGCGCTGTGGCCGAAGTACGCCGCCGCATCGAAGTCGCCGCTGCGGTCATTCACGACACCGCAGGGCGTTTTCTGCTGGCGCAGCGCCCGCCGGGTAAAGCCTTCGAAGGCTACTGGGAATTCCCCGGCGGCAAAGTCGAACCCGGCGAATCAGCCGCCGCCGCGATGTGTCGGGAGCTACACGAGGAACTCGGCATCGATGTTGATATCGATATCGTACACCCGTGGCTCACGCGGGATTTCGAGTATCCGCACGCTTCGGTGCGGTTACGGTTTTTTCGCATCTACGCTTGGCGCGGCGAACCTCGCGGGTGCGAAGGCCAGCAATTTTGCTGGCAGACCCCAAGCGCGATAGACGTAGCACCCATCCTGCCCGCGAACGACCCCATACTGCGCGCCCTCACGTTACCCGACATGTATGGCATCACACAGGCCACAACCTTGGGCGTAGGCCCGTTCAATGCCCGACTGAAAGTGGCTTTAGCTAACGGCTTGCGATTGATACAGGTGCGCGAGAAAGCCATGCCTGCCGACGCGCAGCGGCAATTCGCCGCTCACGTCGTATCGCAAGCACGCCAGCATGGCGCACGTGTGTTGATCAACGGCGACGTACAACTATCGCGCGATATCGGTGCCGACGGCGTGCATCTTACGTCTACGCAATTGCATTCATTGACGCAACGCCCGGATTGCCCATGGGTTGCGGCATCGTGTCACAGTCGCGCGGAAATCGAAGCTGCGGCACGGCTGGGCGTGGATTTCGCCGTCGCAGGGCCCGTTGCAACGACGCCCACACATCCCGATGCACTGCTCATGGGTTGGGATGGCTTCACCGAATGCATCTCGAACAATGCCATTCCGGTCTATGCCTTGGGCGGCATGCAATGGCATGATCTACCGATAGCGAAGCAATCGGGTGCACACGGGGTGGCCATGCTGCGCGGGGCGTGGTGCTAGCGCATCGTCTGGAATATCGCGTCAGTTCAGCGACGAGCCGTCCTTACCGGCACCCGGCAGATTCAGTAAATCCTGTTCATCAACATCATCGTATTCGACCACAGGAATGCGATAGGACTCGCTGGCCCACGCACCCAGGTCCATGGTCTTGCAATGCTCGGAACAAAAGGGACGCCAAGGATTGCCGGTGCTCCACACCACTTTGCTCCCGCATCGCGGGCAATTGACTAACCGCTCGGCCATGGCTACAGATTACAGAACGTCAGTTCGAATTCAACATCCGTTTCCACGGTTTTCGGGCGTTGCCCGCCCTCATTGCTGGTAAAGCGGATATTGAGCGCGTATTTGTTGGCGCTGATTTCAGGCACACACTGGTAATTGCGCGAAAGCCGTATGCGTAGCATTTGCGCCACGCGGCCCGCCATCATTTGCTGATAAACCCCTTGGTGCGCTATCAGCGTGGTGTGCTTGCCGCTTTCACGTAACAGGCGCAGTACGATGACGATGGCTTCACGTATCGGCACGAAAGGCGCGAGCCATTGATTCAGATCCTGCCGACGTTGATCGCTATTTTGCTGCAACCAGAAATGATAGGACGGCAAATCGAATTCGCACACCCCGCCAGGAATGCTGGTGCGTTGCTTGATGCTCATCAGCCAATCGTTTTCACGCAGCTCCTGCCCGATCTTGCCGGACGCCTGATAGAGCCGCGACGCGGCCTGATCGATTTTCCACAAAATATCGTCTAATGCAGCTTCGGATATGTCAGGATTCTCGCGCAGGGCTTCGAGAGCTTGCTTCTGGCGTTCAAGTTCCTGCAGCAGATCTGATTTCAGATCAGCGCGGCTGGCGACTTCGAGTATCTCGAAAACAGACACCAGTGCCGCATGATGCTCCAGCGCATCGGATTTGGCTAAGAAATACTCGACGCGCTCGTACAAATCCTCGAACCGCAGAAGGGTACGCACGCGCTCGCTAAGCGGATACTCGTAACTGATCACACGAAGTCCGGGGCCGTGGCGGTTAAAGATTGCGACAAGTATTCACCAATTTACAAAAAAAATAAAGGGTTTAAATGACTTGAATTACGCCGCCAGACAACCCGAACACTAGTTGCAGTTACCCGCCCAGCGAAACGGCGTAATCAGAGAAAACTCAAGTAGTGGTGATTTATCACCTGCCCATGGAACAACGCGATAACGCCGGCAATCGCCAGATAAGGCCCAAACGGAATGGGCGTTTCACGACCATGCTTCGCCAATACGATGAGTCCGATGCCTATGACAGCGCCGACCGTCGCGGACAGCAGAATCACCAAAGGCAACATCTGCCAGCCCAGCCAAGCACCAATGGCGGCCAGCAATTTGAAATCGCCGTAGCCCATGCCCTCCTTGCCTGTCACCAGCTTGAACAGCCAGAACACCGACCACAGCGCAAGGTAACCGCAAGCCGCACCGGCGACCGCTGAAGGCAAATCCACAAAAGTGCCCCCTAAATTGAACAACAAACCTGCCCACAACAGCGGCAAAGTAATATCGTCCGGCAAATAAAACGTATCGAGATCGATAAACGTCAGGGCGATCATGGCGAAAACAAAAATCATCGCCCCAATGCCCACCGCAGTAAAACCGAATCGCCACGCAGCATATCCCGCCAATAAACCCGAAATTGCCTCAACAAAAGGATAGCGCGGCGAAATCGGCGATTTGCAGCGTGCGCATTTGCCACCCAAAATCAGATAACTCATCACGGGAACATTCTGCAGCGCTGTAATGGGCTGCGCACACGAAGGACACCGCGACCGGGGAACGAACAGGTTATACCGTTCGTCAGCGGGTTTTTCGCTTTGCGGTGCATTGCCGACTTGAGGCGCATTGCCAGCCGGCTCGGCGAGAACCGCACATTCGGCGCGCCATTGCCGCTCCATCATTTTCGGCAGACGATGGATAACCACATTGAGAAAGCTGCCGATGAGAAGGCCCATGGTGGCGGCCATCGATACCACCACCACCGGATCAAAGAGCGGGCTCACCAAAATGCCCACTTCGCGGTCGAGCGTTCAAGCCCGACGGCATTGGAGACGGCTGAGCGACACCCCCACAACGTCAGACCACCGAACCCAATTTGAAGATCGGCAAGTACATGGCAATCACCATACCACCAATCAATGTGCCCAAGATAACCATGATCATGGGCTCCATCAAGCTCGACAATGCGGCAACGGTGTCATCGACTTCCGCCTCATAAAAATCAGCGACTTTGCTCAACATGGCATCCAGCGAGCCGGATTCCTCGCCGATGGATACCATCATGACCACCATGTTGGTAAAGACGCCGGTATTTTGCATCGACCCGGTCAGACTCGAACCCGTCGCCACCTCACTCTGAATCTTTTTGGTAGCCGCAAAATACTCGTAATTGCCAGCAGCGCCGGCAACCGACTCAAGCGCTTCGACCAAGGGCACACCCGCGGCGAACATGGTAGCAAGCGTGCGGGTCCAGCGCGCCACCGCCGACTTGCGAATGAGATCGCCAAATACGGGAATGCGCAGCATGATGCGATCCATAACAATCTGCATCTTGACGGATCGCTTCCAGAAATAGAAAAACGCGTAACCACCAAACCCGATACTGCCAAAAATGACAAACCAATACCTCACGAAATATTCAGAGATGGTCATTACCACCACAGTGGGCGCGGGTAAGTCCGCGCCAAAGCTGGCAAACACCTGTTTGAACGCAGGTATCACGAAAATCATGATTACCGCTGTAATGACAAACGCCACCACAATAATAGATATCGGATAAAACAGCGCAGATTTGATCTGGCTCTTGATCGCCAGAATTTTTTCCTTGTAAGTTGCCAGACGATCCAGCAAGCTTTCGAGAATACCCGCCTGCTCTCCAGCGCCCACCAAGTTGCAAAACAGCGCATCAAAATACAAAGGGTGTTTTTCAAAAGCCTGCTTCAGGCTGGCACCGGTCTCCACTTCATTCTTGATGTCCAAAACCAAGCGCGCCACGGCCGGATTTTCGTGCCCCTTGCCCACAATATCGAACGCTTGCAGCAGCGGCACGCCCGACCTCAACATCGTCGACAACTGGCGGGTAAACAACGTAATCTCTTTGTCACTGACCTTGCCACCCCTAGCTAGGCGCTGCTTTTTGACGGAATCAATCTTGATGCCCTGGCGGCGCAAGGTCGCATTCACTTGGGCCTCACCGCTGGCGCGCACCTCACCGCGTACGGTTTTGCCCGCTTTGTCTTTGCCTGTCCACAAATAGGTGGCTTCTTTGGAAGCCGCGCCTTTTTTGGGTGCCGCTGCAGTCGCCATACCGCCCCCTCACTAAATTTGTTTGCATCGCACGCCAAGAAAAGCCGGTCTGCCGCAACCTCAAACAGCCACCCGCTCCATACAAAATGCCCAATTGAACCAATGGGTTAGCGTAATATCTTAATAATGCCTCTATTACCTGCTGTTGTAAAGACTATTCCGGCTCCCGCGCCTTATCCGTGACACTCGTGACACTCGTTGCCGGCATCGCACGCACCACTTTCACGACGCGCCCTTGCGTTTGTACGATTTCCAGCGGCACGCCCGCAATCTTGACGCTGGTACTGGGCTCAGGGATATCCTGAAAATGCTCCAGCAACAGTCCGTTCAACGTTTTTGGGCCATCCAACGGAAACGCGAATCCCAGCTTGCGATTTAACTCCCGGAGCGGCGTGCTGCCTTCGATCAGATAACTGCCGTCGCTCTGTTTGGTATACCCGCCGGCACGCATCGGCGAATTGGTGGTGAATTCGCCGATGATCTCTTCCAGAATATCTTCCAGCGTCACCAAGCCTTGCAGCTCGCCGTATTCGTCCACGATCAGGCCCAACCGGTCCTGGCTTTCCTGAAAAGTCTGAAGCTGCGTAAAGAGCGGTGTGCCCGACAGCACAAAAAACGGAGGGCGCACCAGTTTTTGCAATGTCCCCACCGTCAATTCATCGCGGTGCAGCAAATTCAGGGCATGGCGGATACGCACGGTCCCGGCAATCTCTTCAAGCTTGCCGTTGTAGGCAATCACACGCCGATGGTGGGCGGTGGTCAACTGCTGCGTAATGTCATCCAGCGGCAGTGTGAGATTGATCGCCTCGATCTGACTGCGCGGCACCATGACATCGTTCACCGTGACAGCCTCCAGATCAAAAAGGTTGATCAGAATACTCTGATGCTTGCGCGGAATATAACCCGCCTCCAGCACCAAAGTGCGCAATTCCTCGACCGACGGCTTGTAATCCTGCGGCGTCGCATGCGGACGTATCCACAACAACCGCAGCAGCGCCTGCACAAAAAGATTTACAAACCACAATACCCACTGCAGCGGCGGAAAGCGCAGCAGCGGCGTCAGCACATAGCCCGCCGGAAACGCAATGCGCTCAGGATAATTCGCGCCGACGATCTTCGGCGTAATTTCCGCGAACACCAGAATCGCAAAAGCCGCCGCACCCGTGGCGATCAACAAGGCGTATTGACTGTCACCCAGATACCGCCGGGCGATTTCCCCCACCAGCAGGGCGGCTGCGGTGTTGATGACGTTATTGCCGAGCAACACAATGCTTAGAAATTTCTCCGGCTTCGCCAGCAAGTTAGCTGCGCGCTGCGCGCCGCGATGGCCGTTCTGCGTCAAATGCTTCAAGCGATAGCGGTTCAACGCCATCATGCTGGTTTCGGAAATCGAAAAAAAAGCTGAACAGATTAGCAACAAAAACAAGGCGACAAAAAGCGTCGCAACCGGAATTTCATCCACAGCAGGCACCTACGCACAAAAGAAAAATTCAGTATCAAAGTCGGCACACGCAAAGTCAAGAAAGCCCCGTACCGAACACCGATGGCGCGGCACCTGGCATGACGTGCCGCTTCCATTTTTGGCCGACAAGCACCCGCAATCCCTTCACGAAGACCGACGATGCCGATCGTCGCCACCTCGTCGCCACCTCGTCGCCACTTGCGGATTGAGCAACCAGGATTCGCAGCGCGACGATCTCGGAGGCTTCGTCGATGCCGTCGCCGCGAAGCAACTACACCGGGCACCGCCGAATCAAGCGGTCAATGGCATCGCCACGGATGAATTGTCACCACCCTACAGGTGACAGAAAATACCTGTAAAATCAATTAGTTATGCTTTTCCTGTCTCATGCGGCATGGCGCATTTTGGCCAGCGCTTGTTCCAAATCCGCCAGCAAGTCATCGGTGTCTTCCAGCCCAATGTGCAAACGGATGACCGGGCCTTCGTCTTGCCATTTCGTCGCCGTGCGTAGCGGTGCGATATTCGGCGTCGTCACCAGCGATTCATACCCCCCCCAGCTCGAACCGATCCCAAACAGCTTGAGTGCATTCACAAAAGCAGTGACCTGCTGCTGACTCACCGGCTTCAGCACCATTGAAAACAACGACGCGGCACCATCGAAATCCCGTTTCCAGATGGCGTGGCCTGGGTCACTCTCCAGCGCGGGGAACAGCACACGATTGACCTCAGCGCGGCGCTCTAACCATTGTGCGACTTTGATCGCGCTGGCCATTTGCTGCTTCATGCGCACGCCGATGGTGCGAAAGCCGCGCAGCGCGAGATAGCATTCGTCGGCGTTGGAGCAATAGCCATACTCGGCCACGCTGCGGCGCACCGGCAGCCAGTATTTTTCATTGGTCACAATGATGCCCATCATCACATCGGAGTGGCCGACGATATATTTGGTGGCGGCGTGGATCGACACATCCACGCCATGCGCGAACGACCTGAAAAAATACGGCGTGCCCCACGTGGTGTCGGCCAGCACCGGAATATCGTGGGCATGCGCCACGGCGGCAATCGCAGGGATATCCTGCATTTCAAAACTGAGCGAACCCGGCGCCTCGCAATAGATGGCCTTGGTATTAGATTTTATTAAGCTTTTTATGTTGGCACCGATCAGCGGATCGTAATATTGAATGTCCACGCCAAACGATTTGAGGCGCTTGTCGCAGAAAGTTCGCGTTGGGCCATACACGCTATCCGCAATCAACACGTGATCGCCCGCTTTAACAAACGCGCACAGCGCAGCGACAATCGCCGCCAAGCCAGACCCCACTGCCACGGCGTTGTGGCCGCCTTCCATTTTGGCCACCGCGTCTTCCAGCGCCCACGTAGTCGGATTGCCATGGATGCCATAGCGTGGCGTCTTGTAGTCGTCAGCCGGGCGCGTGCTGTAGGTTTCCAGATCGGGAAACACAATCGTCGATGCGCGAAACACCGGCGTGTTAATCGTACCCGAATGCGATTGCGGATTGCGCCCGCTGTGGCTTAACTGCGTGTCTTTTTTCATATTCTCTGGTTTCATGGTTTCAGGCCGAACTTCTCGACCACGGTTTTTTCAATGGCGTACTGCTCGCGCGCCCAGCGTGTGTAGTCCTCGGTGCCGAGATAACTGCTCACCGTATCGTAGCGTTCGAGCACTTTCAAAAACTCCGGCTCATCGAGCCCCTTGCGAAAGGTGTCGTGCAGGAGTTTAACCACTTTCGGATCCATGCCCTTGGGTCCGCCGATGCCATACGACGAACTCGCATTGACATCAAAACCCTGCTCGCGTACGGTGGGAATATGCGGCCAGCGCTTCACGCGATTCGCACTCAGAATCGCCAACACGCGTATCTTGCCCGCCTCCACCAGCGGCGCGTAGCTGATGGCCGAGGACATCACGTCCACCTGCCCGCCGATCACGGCATTCATCATATCGCTGATTTGCTTGTGCGGCACATGCACCCACTTCACGCCGGTAATGGTGGCGAGATTTTCCATCGCCATGTGCATGGTGACGCCGACACCCGATGTGGCGTACGTCAGCTTGCCGGGATTGGCCTTGGCCGTCGCCACCAAATCCTTCACCGTTTTCCACGGCGCATCGGGCCGCACCACCATGGCGTAGGTGTAATCGACCACGCGGATGATCCAGGTAAAATCTTTCAGCACATCAAACTCGGTTTTTTGTATGTGTGGAATACGCAAAATCGGCTGCGGCATTTGCGACAAAATGTAGCCGTCGCCCTTATTTGTACTGTGTTATTAAAGTTTAGATTTCCGTGCGTATGGCCTTGCGCAGCACGGACATAGTGCAAGGCTTCGAGCGAGAGCGCGTCCCAGCCGATAA
>JAYTWR010000116.1:0-3399 GCA_043743335.1 Burkholderiales bacterium | reverse complement strand
CGGCTGCGCACGAGGTTTTCCAGTGCGCCGACATGGGCGCCCATCTCGGCGGCGGCGGCGGCGCCATCGCGGCGGCGGCACGCGGCGAGTATACGTTGATGGGCCTGCACAACATGCGCCTGATTGCCCACGGAGTAGCGTATGCCGTGGTAATCGCCGTGCGCCAGCATGCTGATGGTGTTCCAGAACACCTCCAGCACCTTGTTGCCGCTGGCGCGCGCGATGATGCCGTGAAAGGTGGCGTTCTCATCGAGAAAGGTCTCCTGATTGGCCTGCACATCGAGCGCCTGCATGCGTGCAATCGAGGCTTCGAGTTCGGCAAAATCGGCCTTGCCGCCGTTGACTGCGGCTTCATACGCCAGCGCGGGCTCGATCACCTCGCGCGATTTCAGCACCGTGGCGAACGGCACTTCATGCAGCCGCAAAAACACCGTCAGCCCATGCGCCAGCAGATCCACACTGGGCTCGCGCACAATAATGCCGCCGCCGGGGCCGGGGCGGCGCTCCAGCACGCCTTGTGACTCCAATAGTTTCAGGCTTTCGCGCAGTGTCGGGCGGCTGACGTTGAACTGGGTGAGCAATTCTGCCTCGGTGGCGAAACTGCTGCCGGGCGTGAGGTGCGCAGCAATGATGCGGTCGAGCAGTTGCTGGGCTACGTGCTCGGCTTTGCTGCGATGGGTTGAAACGGCGCGGCTCACTTCACCTGCCCAAACTGCGGTGCACGTTTGTCGGCAAACGCCGCCAAGCCTTCGGCGTAATCGGACGATGCCAGAATCTCGCGCAGTGCTGCGCCTTCGAGCGCCAGTCCATCGGCGAGCGTTTTCTCAAGCCCGCCATACACCAGCCGCTTCGCTGATTGCGCGCCGGTGGGCGAGCGCGTGGCCAGTACGGCGGCGATTTTATTCACGTGCGCTTCCAACTGGTCAGCGGGCAGCGCCGCGTTAACGAGGCCGATTTCCGCCGCGCGTTTACCGGTGATCGGCTCGCCGGTCAGAATCATTTCCAGCGCGCGCGTGGCACCGATCACGCGCGGCAGGCGTTGCGTGCCGCCCGCGCCCGGTATCGCACCGATGCGCGCCTCGGTCAATCCAATCTGCACGTCCTCAACGATGTAACGCAGGTCACACGCCAGCGCCATTTCGCAGCCACCGCCAAGCGCCAGGCCATTGATGGCGCAGATCGTCGGCATAGGCGCGTTATCCAGCGCGTTCACCGCCGCGTTAATCGCGCGGTTGTGCGCGATGCGCGCAGGCTCGTCCATGGTGCGGCGCTCTTTTAAATCTGCGCCCGCGCAAAAGCCGCGACCCGTGCCGCGCATGACGATGACGCGCGCATGACTTGCGATGGCATCGTTGATAGCCGCAAGTAGCGCATCCGTCATCTCCACACCCAGCGCGTTCAGGCGCTCAGGGCGGTTCATGCGGATGCTGACGATGCCGTCGCTGGATTGTTCGACGAGGATGCTGGGTTCGGTGGACATAAGGCCGTCTATTTGAGTTGCAATGAATCGCGAAACGCGGGATGCGCAATCGCGCGCAGCCGTGCCGCGCGCTCGCTGAAGGAGCGCCCGCGCAAATCGGCCACGCCGTATTCGGTAACGACGATATCGATATCGCTGCGCGTGGTGGTAACCGGCCGTCCTTCGAGTGAAGCGACAATGCGCGACAGCTTGCCATCGGGCGTGGTCGAGGGCAGCGCGATAATTGAACGCCCACCGGGGGACGCCACCGCACCACGCACAAAATCCACCTGCCCGCCAATGGCGCCGAGGTAGCGCCCGCCAGCAATTTCGGCGTTAACATTGCCGGTGAGATCGACTTCGACGCCAGAGTTAATGCCGTACAGATTGTGTACGCGCGACAGCACGGATTGTTGATGCGTGTATTCGGACGAGCGCATCATCACGACGTTGTTGCCCCTGTTGTCGTTGGCAAAATCCATCAGCCGCCGGCTGCCAAACAGCCCGCCAGTCACTATGCGCCCGGCGTCAATGCTTTTCCTGACGTTGGTAATGACGCCCTTTTCGACAAGCTCCACCACAATGTCGGAGATAACCCCGCTGTGCACACCCAAGTCCTTGTGGCCTTGCAGCGCGCGGCACACCGCCACCGGCAAGCCGCCGATACCAAGCTGAATGGTTGCACCATCGGGTATCAGGCCCGCCACGTGGCGCGCGACCTGCATATCGATTTCGGTCGGCTCCGAGTCGGGCATCAGCACTTCACCCGCATCGCAATCAGTCAACACGTCGATGTCTGCCGCAGCGATGAGTGCATCGTCACCCGTCAGCGGCAAGCGCTCATCAATCTCAGCGATAACGCACCGCGCGTGTTTCACCATCGCGGGCAGAAAATCCACCATCACACCGGCAGTGTAGTAACCCGGCTTGGTGTGCGGGCGCACGCGCAACAGCAGCACATCAATACGGATCACGCCGGTTCGCACAAGGCCCTGCACAGCGGACACATGCACGGGCACGATGTCGGCGACACCGGCGGCGGTGAGTGTCCGATTGCTGCCCGCCCCATTTAACGCGCGCAGGCGTAAACGGTCGGCATGCTCCGGCCGCAACGTCTTGCTCGCCGAAATACCGAAAAAAAGTGTCAGCGGCGGCAATGCGTGGCGCTGCGCGACGAGGCGACCGCTCAGCCCCAGTGGTTCGCCGGTGCCTTGCAGCCATGCGACCGTGTCACCTTCGCGCACATGCGGGCTGTAATCAAAGGTGCTGCTGGTTACTGATCGGCTAGGCATGGGGCGATGCTAATGCGAGCCGATCAAATCTGTCAAATGATCTAAATGATTTGACAGCTTTGGCTGCGACACCCTACACTGGTTCAACCATTAACCCGTTACATAAACTCAGTATGCAACACGCCACTACCCGACAGATGCTTTGCGCGTTGCTGTGCCTGATGGGTGCCGCCAATGCCACCGTCTACGCGCAGGACACCGCGCGGTTTCCCACCAAACCGATCCGCCTGATCATCCCGTTCCCGCCCAGCGGCAGCAACGATATCCTGGGTCGTTACGTGGCGCAGAAAATGAGCGAACGCTTGGCGCATCCTACCGTGGTGGACAATCGCCCCGGTGCCGATGGCCTGATCGGCACAGAACTCGCCACGCGCGCGCCGCCCGACGGGCACACGCTGGTGATTATCTCCACGACTTACACCATGAATCCGGCCATCCACAAGATGCCGTTTGACCCGGTGAAATCACTGGTGCCCATCGCGCAGATCGCCGCTGGCGCCAACCTGATTGCCGCGCACCCGGCGCTGCCGGTGAAAACGGTGAAAGACTTGATCGCACTGGCCAAGGTTAAGCCCGGCCACCTGCGCTACGCCACGTCGGGCATCGGCGGCTTTAATCATTTTGGCGGTGAGCTGTTTAACACCATGG
>JAYTWR010000115.1:0-1754 GCA_043743335.1 Burkholderiales bacterium | reverse complement strand
CCAGCCCTTTCAAGGTGATAAGTCATTGTTTTTATTGCCTTCATAGAGGAAGACCTTAATTGTTCCGTGTTCTTTTGAAGCGTTACAGAATCAAAAAATTGCCTGATTGCTGTCTCGCCCAGAGGACAATCAAAAAATTCGTCACCTTGAAAGGGCTGGGTTTAAATGCGCCACGGAATAATCAGCGAGTCGGCTTCATGCCTGCATCCTCGACGACCTTGCCCCATTTCTTGTATTCGGCAGCCAGGAACATTGCAAAATCGGCGGGTGTTGCGCTGACCGATACCTCCACCGCTGACAGCGCGAGCGACCTTTTGACTGCGTCCAGTTTCACCATGTTCAACAAAGCCGCGTGAAGCTTGTCGATGACAGGCCGCGGCGTTCCGGCCGGCGCCAGAATCCCCGTCCAGTTAACACCGACAACGTTCGGAAATCCCTGCTCGATAGATGTTGGCACATCCGGCAAGAATTCCGAGCGGCGGTTGTTCGCCACTGTGATGCCACGCAGTTGATTCGCCTTGATCTGCGTGGCAACCGCAGGAAGGTCGACGAATATGCCATCTACGTGGCCGCCCAGCGCGTCGATCACCGCGGGTCCAGCTCCCTTAAAGGGCACATGAACGATGCGGGCCCCGCCGGCCGAGCTCCGCAATAATTCGATCACGAGGTGCGGCAAGCCGCCGGTTCCCGACGACGCCAACGTTATTTGTCGTTTCCCGGCGAGCGCGATCAGCTCCTTCAGGTTCTTTGCCGGAACCCTCGGATTGATGGCCAGCACTTCCGGCGCGATACCCATCAGAGTGATGCCAACGAGTTCTTTCTGCGCGTCGTACGGAAGAACGGTGTCACTCGTATGCGGCAGTATTAGCACGGTGGTGGCGGTGGTCACCAACAGCGTATAGCCATCGGGCTTCGCCTTGGCGACGTGGTCGGTGGCTATCATCCCGGCGGCACCGACGCGGTTCTCCACGATTACCGACACGCCTAGCGCCTGTCCCAATGGCAGCGCGATTGCGCGAGCGACGATGTCGGTTGTACCGCCAGTAGGAAAGGCGCTCACCAACGTAATGGCTTTATTCGGAAAATCTGACTGCGCCAGACACGCGTAGGGGGCAACGAATGCAGAACCCAATACCGCGACGGTCACAATCCGGAGGCGATGCTTTAAGCTAAATAGAACCATTGCCGCTCCTTGAAGGAAGGAAGTTAGTATGGATGCCTCTTGTACAACAAGAAGCAGCCAGTCGTATTTCAACGCCTACGAAAGCCCGATAGGAAATGCCATTTGCATGTCATTAGATTACGCCACGCGTCAATATTTGCGCCGCATTATCTACTGACGGCAATTCCAGACACATCTGGAGCAACTCGCCTGCGCACGGCTCGCCTAGGATCGGGCTCACGAGATTGCGGAACTTGACTGCCAGTTGCTGATCGGTCATCGGATTGGTGATGCTGCCCGTTGAATTCTCGGTCAAGCGCTCCACAGTCCGGCCATCGCGAAGTCGTACCGCCACAAACGCCTGATTGTCACCCAGTCGTGTATCGGCAACGGCATAGCTACGCTCCTGCAAGGCGCGCACGCCGGCATCCAGCACGCAACCCATTTCCCCCTGCTCCACGCCAGCAGCATGATGAACAAATGCGGCAGCCACCCAATGAAAAAGGCTGACCTGAGCCTCGAAAACGTTCGCGGGGAACTTGCGCCAACATAGATTCAAAGCGTCCGGGTGCACCCGCATATCGATGCGCTC
>JAYTWR010000114.1:0-1867 GCA_043743335.1 Burkholderiales bacterium | reverse complement strand
CTGGGCCATTATTGCCGTGCTCGGCGGCGTCGGCATGTTCGCGTGGACCGTCTTCCAGCGATTTATCAGTAGCGGCGGCAAGTTTCCGTAGCGGTTGTCAGCTATTCCAAAGGGTGAACAAGGGCAAACGGTTGCAAAGCTAAGTTAAGTCGCTCAACACCCGCAGACACCCGCGCCACTGCGGATTGCAATCGTTGCATGCTCTTAATAAAAGCGCGAGCGTTGAGCGTGATTGAAATATTGGGGCGCGCAGCTATGCGCCTCCTCGCAAGCGCGAGTGATCGTTTTAGGCGGGTGCGTTGGTTCATGGTTCGTGCTCAAGTGCGCTATGTCGAACGCAGCCGAAATCTGGCCCTGTTGTGAGCGCTGCCGAGAATTCGGACGCGTCTTTGACCCCAAATCCGTTGCGCTCGGGCGTGCGCTCAAAGCGCGTGAGTTTTGGGTGAGTGCAGACGCGAACCTCAAAGGGCATGACCATCGGTTCACGGGTTGCGTTATCAATGGGGTGGCAGATGCGCACAGTCTCCCATGGTTCTGCGGTTTCGCTTGGATCCTTCCAGTGGCCGCAGGTGTTGCACAGGTTCATGGTTCGCGCTGCATCAATTGTTGCGGGTTGCCCCAGCGGCCAAAATTCACCGGGCCGTGTGGGCGAAATCCATTGTTGGTGCTTGCGCGCACTGCGTCTGCCAAGCCTTCAAAGGTATCTGACGAAACAAGCTGCTGATTGCTGTTGATCTCATTTTTGTTTTTGTCGGTCAGAAGCTCGACGCTGAACACGTGCCCGTTCTCTTCGTTCAGAGCGATGGCGGTGACCCAAAAGTGGCGGTCTATGCCATTGGCAATGACATTCTCTGTGGTGCAGTGGCTTTGCCCGGTTTTGGCGAACAGGATGACGCGGCGATCGCTCATGATCTGATTTCTTTCATTGGTTGCGGCGCTAGGGCCGCTGGAAATTCTAAGTGTTCTTTGCCGTCGAGTAGGCGGCCTGCGGCTTTTTTTCCGACGCGGTATAGGTCAGGTTGGTCGTCTCTGTGCTCGCCGTGATCAGTTGCGAGATTGGTTTCGCCGAAGCTCCAGCCGCTGTCCCATAGATTGGCCGTTTTTATTATGCCGCGTTGACGCTTGACGTTTTCGCCGGTCGTCCACTCTCCCCATTGCTTAAGCAAAAACGGTACGTCGGCGGCTTCGCATTGATCGCGTAGGCTGCGGAACCAGTCGGGGTGCGCCGGACGCGCCTCGGAGCCGGATTCGCCGCCGGCGATGACCCAATCAATGCCGCGTTTGCCGTTGTTGCTGATGAACGGATGTCCGCTAGGTGTATTGGTCAACGCATTGAGGTGGAGCATATACATGGGGTTTTTTGATGTCGATGTGGGGTCGTAGATCGGCAGCGGCATGCGCTGCAAATCCACCGCCCCCAACATCGGCTCGCAAGAAATAAACCGCCCTGCAGCTCGCGTGTCAAGCAGCTTTGGGATGTCCCGATCGGCTTCCTGTTGGTTGACGATGGTTGCGCCGATCCAGACGTTCGGCCACGTCTGGAGGCCAGACCAGAATTTGCGGTCGTGCTCGGTCGCGGCTTCGATCATGGCGCTAGCATTGCCAATGCGCTTGGTCAGGAGCAGCCACGTCAAATGCGGCGTGTCGCGCATGAGCATGAAAAACCGGGTGCGCCATTCCGGCGGCACTTCGTTGTCGAACGGGTCGCACAGGCTCGGAAACACCGTGACGTTGCGGCCGCTGGCGGCGGCTGCCTTGTTCCATCGGTGCGGCGAATCCCAATTGACCGTATGCACGCGCGGCTCGCCTGCGCCCCACTTCACCTTGTGCAGCCGCGTGTCCAGCATCGCTTTCGCGTAGCAATGAT
>JAYTWR010000113.1:0-1658 GCA_043743335.1 Burkholderiales bacterium | reverse complement strand
CAAGACTTCGGATGGCGACGTGATTGTGGCGTGTGGCAACGACAATTTGTTCAGCAAGCTGTGCGAAGTATTGGGCCGCGCCGATCTGCCGAAAGATGCTCGCTTCGCATCCAACGGCAAACGCGTCGAAAACCGCGCTGTGCTGGTGCCGCTGTTGCAGGAGATTTTCATGACGCGCAACACGCACGATTGGGTCGAAGGACTCGAAGCCGCCGGTGTGGCGAATGGCCCGATCAACAATCTCGCACAGGTGTTCGAAGAGCCTCAGGTGAAAGCGCGCGAGCTGCGCATGGAGCTCGACGCGCCCTATGGCAAGGTGTCGTCGATTCGCAGCCCGATGCGGTTTTCGGAGACGCCGCTCGAATTCAAGAACCCTGCGCCGATGCTCGGGCAGCATGCGGATGAGGTGTTGAAGAGTATGCTCAAAATGTCGGACGCCGAGATTGCGAAGTTGCGTACTGACGGCATCATCTGAGTTTCACGTAATTTGGGGTTGCCGCAAGAAGTCATATTCTTTACAATTCCGTACTTCAAGGACGGATTTGTAAAGAATGATTCCTCGTCAAGCCGCCTCCACATTGCACCGTTTGCTGGCCGGATTCCCGGTCGTGACGGTGACCGGGCCGCGCCAGTCCGGCAAGACCACTCTGGTGCGCGCCACGCTTGGCGATAAACCGTATCTCTCGCTGGAGGCGCCGGGCGAGCGGGAGTTTGCGCAGAACGCGCCACATGATTTTCTCCGGCGCTTTCCCGATGGCGCGGTGATTGACGAAGCGCAGCGAGCGCCCGCGCTGTTGTCCGAGTTGCAGGGAGTGATCGACTCGGACGGGCGCATGGGCCTGTTCGTGTTGACTGGCTCGCACAATCTTTCGCTGCTCGAAGGCGTGACGCAAACCATGGCAGGGCGAAATGGCATTCTTGAGTTGCTGCCTTTGTCCCTGGCTGAATTGCGCCCGGAAAAACTTGCACCGCAAAGTATTGAGCGGGCATTGCTGACAGGTTTTTACCCGGCACTGTATGCGCGGCCTGTGACCGCCTACGATTGGCTGCAAAGCTACATCGTCACTTATGCCGAACGGGATGCACGCCAGTTGCGTGCAATCGAGGACTTGAATGCGTTTCAGCGATTTTTGCGCTTGACGGCGGTGCGCACCGGGCAACTGCTCAATATCGCCAGTCTGGCCAGCGACGCAGGTGTCGCCGAACGCACTGCGCGCAACTGGCTCTCGATTCTCGAAACCTGCTACCTGATTCACTACACGCGCCCGCATCTGAATAATTTTGGCAAGCGCTTGATCAAGATGCCGAAACTATATTTTCACGATACGGGTTTGGCTGCGGCATTGCTTGGGATACAAACCGCGGAACAGATGGCGGTTCACCCGCTCAAGGGCGCGCTGTTTGAAACCATGGTGGTTAACGAATTTCTCAAGGCGCGCCGCAACGCCGGCCGGCGTGAGCAGCTTTATTTTTGGCGCGACAATATTGGCACTGAAGTTGATTTGATTCTGGAGCGGGGGCAAGCGCTCGCCGGAGTTGAAATCAAGTCCGGGTCGCGTGTTGCAAGTGATGCGGCGGATTCATTGCGAAAATGGCAAAAATATGCGGGCAAAACTGAAACTTATCTTGGCGTGATCTACGGCGGCGTTGAGGCATTT
>JAYTWR010000112.1:0-121599 GCA_043743335.1 Burkholderiales bacterium | reverse complement strand
GAATTTTTGGCTTGTATGTGACAGCCGCCGCGATTGCAGTAGCCGTGATACACGCAACCCGGTCGATCATCGTAGACCTGCGAATTGATTGCCGCAGGCCCCGCAAACGGATGCCAGCCTAGGCGCTTGGCCGCGGTGCCCATGCGGTCGGTGAACTCCGTGCCACGCAGCGGTGGCATCGGAAACTCCCGCGCCCGCGCGCCTTCAAAAATATTCCCCGCAGGATCAATCTTGCCGTTGAGGTTGCCGGCTTTGCCGGAGACGCCGACTTCGTACTCTACTTTGTCGTAGTACGGCTCCAGTTCCTCCAAGCCGAACGGCCAGTCCTCAACGGTTGAGCCCTGCGGTATGCGTGCGGCACCGTAACGCTTAGTGGTTTCGCTCACCACTTTGAAATCCCACGGATTCAGCCGCCAGCTTTGCGCCCAGTAGTGCAGCGACGTGCCGCCCACCGCGTTCATCATTGGGTGCAGCGGAAAGCGCGCCGAGTACGGGGCTTTTTCATGCGGCCGATGGGTAGGAATTTCGCGATTGGCTTTTTGCACGGATTTCGGCCAGCCGCGAAAGTTGTTGCTGATTTCGTCGGCGGCAAAATCGCGAGCGTCGAGCCACGTACCGGCCTCCAAACCAATCACTTCACACCCGGCGCGCGCCAACGGCAACACCGCCACACCGCCGACGGCACCCAAGCCCACCACCACCACGTCGGTCTTTTTCAGATTAGTGGCCATGGCTGCTGCCTTTCGCAAGATTGGCATCGACGTAAGCCGACTGCCGCTGTGGCTTGGGCTTCACGCTCATGCGCTGCTCCTCCGGCGCCACCGCCATGCGTATGCCGGGGTAACCAATCAGGTCCCAGCCGACAAAGTTGGCATTGCCGCCATAGGCCGGATCGCAAAACGTGCCTTGCAGCGTATGCGCGAACACCATATTGAAAAACGCCGTCGAATTGGGCGTGAAGCCGGTCGCTGCCCCCTTTTGCAGGGCCGTGAGCAGCGCATCCTGATCCGCCGGGGCGAGCGCCGCAAACGAAGCACCCTTGCCCGACTTCGCATACGCGTCCAGCGCCGCCAGCCCCGCCGCATACGCCTTGCGCGATCCCGCCAGCGCACCGGCTAGCGAACGATCGATGTAATCCGCAGCGCGCGCCTCCGTAGCACCGGGCGTGCCGTCGTCACTGGGAATCAGCCGCGCGACCATGGCTTCGAGCGCGACGGCTTCGTTCGCGGTCAAGGCCTGCCATGCCCCGCGCGTAGGCGGCGCTTCCGCCGCTGTGGCGTTAGCGGGCGCAAGCGCCCCCACCGGTAGCGATGCCGCTGCACCGATAGCCGCGACGCGCTGCAACGCCGCGCGTCGTCCCTTGTTGCTTGTTGCCATGGCTTCCCCTTATAAAGTTTGCACAACCGGCTGTCCGGTTACAGCGCAATTCTAGCGTGCGCTGGTCAAATAAAATCGCGCGGTGCCGTTGCGCAGCGATCCCCATCGGTTGCCGGGTATTTGCACAGCTTACATTGTTATTCGTGGGGTGCCCTGTTAAGCTTGCGCGCAATCGATACGCAAAAAAGGAATGCAAATGAACTTACGACAACTTCTATTGTTTGGAATGTTTTTTCTGCTAACTCCGATGGCAATGGCGCAATCTCCCGCAGGCACTGCGGGCACACTGCCCGTCGCGCTGAAGGGCTACGACCCTGTGTCGTATTTCAACCCGGGCAAACCGGAGCGCGGTAACGCCAGCAGCTACGTCGATTTTGAGGACTCACGCTTCCTGTTTTCTAACCCACGTAATCGCGACCTCTTTGCATCGAATCCAGACAAATATTCTCCGCAGTTCTCTGGCTTGTGCGCCACCGGTTTGTCGATGGGAAAAAAGTTGGATGCGGACCCCAATGTGTTTAAGGTCATCGACGGTAAGCTCTATGTATTTTCCAGCAGCCGCGCGATGGAGAGCGTCTTGAAGGATCCGGCCAAGTTGAAACAGGGGCACGAAGTCTGGGACAAGGAAAACAAAAAGTAATTGTTTTCTACAAACCGGCCTTTTTCAATCCTTCCTGCAGCTTGTCGTAATGAGCGGCATTAACGAAACGCTTGCCGTAAGCATCTGCCTTAAAAAACGGGTCGAGCCGGCGTAGCGCGGCGACGGACTGCGCCGCCAGTTCGGTATCCCCCAGTTGCGCAGCGGCAGCGGCGCGCGCCGCCTGCAAAAAGACGAAATCCGGTTCCGTGTGCAGCGTAACGTTAAACGTGGCAACCGCCTCGCGATAGCGCCCCGATAGGTAGTAGGATGTGCCGAGACAAAAGTCCGCAAGAGGCCCCAGCCGCGGATCAAAGTGGCGTGCAGCCTCTCCCGCCGCAATCGATTCTGCAATCCGCCCCATCCACATGAGCACACTGCTGCGCAGCCAGTAAGCAACCGCATCGCTTGCGTTGAGCGTTATGGCGCGATCGGCTTCTGACAGCGCGACTTCGAAATTTCCTGTAAACGTATGCAGGTTGGAAAGCACACCCAACGCACGGGAACTCGCACCGGGGTTGCCTGTCGCGAGCGCCCGCTGTGCCAAGGCCTCGGCACGCTGCACCGCAGCAGCGGAGTCTTCGACCCAGCCGAATAAGGCGCGATTTAACTCGCAATGCGCGAGTGCCGCATACGCCTCCGGATAGTCCGGCGATAGTTGCAACGCCTGATTGAGCAACGCCATTGCTTCACGATTACGTTTGCGATCAGGCGTGCGCATCAGCTCGCGCGCGTGCAGCACCAGATCATACGCATCCAAATTTTCCGGCGGCTTGCCGGCTGCGCGCTGTTGCTCCAGGTTCGTAACCTTGACAGCGAGCGCGCCGACGATATTTTTAACGATGCGATCTTGGATATCGAACACTTCTTTGCCTTCGCCTTCGTAGCGCTCTGACCACAGCAGCGTTCCTTTGAGCGCGTCAGATAGTTCCACTGTAACGCGCAAACGGCCATCGGCCTGCCGCACACTGCCCTGAACAAGGTAGCGCACACCAAGATTACGGCTGATTTCGCCGGGCGCGATGCCGCGTCCCTTGTAGCCCTGCACCGCGTTACGCGCCGACACGCGTATCGCCGAAAACCGCCCCAACGCCGCAATGACGTCTTCCATCACGCCGTCGATAAAATATTCCCGCGCAGGGTCGCCACTTTGATTGGCAAACGGCAACACTGCGATGGTGGCCGCCGCGTCCTCCGGCGGCTTATTAAACCTGACATTCGCCGTGTACAAGCCCGCTAACAGGGCCGCCACGACAAGCGCGCCCACAACGGCGATGAAGAAGGCACTTCGCCTATTTGTCTTCAGCGGGACCACTTTCTTTGCGACACTTGCGGGCGCACCCAGATCCAGACCATAGACATGCACCGGACGCGCGATATTTTTCACCACGTGCTCGCCGCGATCAATGAACGACAATGACAACTTGTCGCGCACTTGCTCGTAGGCACTCGCAGAAATCGCGACGTTGCCCGGCTCACAAATGCCCTCCAACCGCGCCGCAATGTTGACGCCATCGCCGTAAATGTCGTCGCCCTCGATAATGATGTCGCCGAGGTTGATGCCGACCCTGAGTACCATGCGGGTATCCGGTGACTCATTCGTCTCACGTGCAAGAATTTCTGTTTGCACCTTCGCGGCACATTGCACCGCATCCACCACGCTAGCGAATTCGGCAAGAATGCCGTCCCCGGTAGTCTTGAAAATGCGTCCGTTGAGACCGGCGATGGCCGGATCGATCAGTTCTGCACGCAAACGCTTGAGCCGGGCAAGCGTGCCCACCTCGTCCGCGCCCATTAGGCGGCTGAATCCGACAATGTCAATGGCGAAGATTGCTGCGAGGCGCCGCTGCACGGCTTGTTCATTCATAGGCGAACGATTATACGGGTGCCCGCACAGCGGTAAGCCTGTTCCGGATCGCAGGCGCAGCTACATGGCGTAGTGTGACGGCACTTGCGAGATTAAGCGGCAGAAAACAAACCAGAATCGCCATCGTTATAAGTATTTGATTTTATTGTATTTATTATAACTTCGACCATGGTGTGCCCTATTTTTGTTGCAGCTACTGCATCGGCACTTTCGCCTCGCGCAAATGCTGCGTATAGCGTTTCAGTTCCGCTTCCACGAATACGCGAAACGCCTCGGGCGTGCTGGCCACCGGATAAAACGCTGCCGCATCGAGAAAGTCGATCATCTTGGGCGTTTTGAGCGCTGCGCTGACGGCGGATTGCAGCCGATTCAAAACCGCCGACGGCGTTTTGGCCGGGGCGAACCACGCATTCCAGGTGAAATCAACCACGTAGTCCGGCACGCCGGCTTCAGAAATCAGCGGCACGTCGGGCATGCGCCCGTAGCGCTTGGAGCCAGTAAACCCCAGCGCGCGCAAACGCCCCGATTGCACATGCACGGCCGAACCTGTGGGCGGCGAGAATGTGACATCAACTTCGTTCGCCATCACCGCATTCACGGCATCGTTGCCGCCGCGATACGAAATATGGCGCATCTGTATGCCCGCGCGCAGATTGAACAGCTCGCCCGCCAGCGTGGTGGTGCCGCCCACCGGCGGTGCGCTAAAAGTGAGTGATTTTTGTTTGGCGAGCGCGATGAATTCCTTCACCGTCTTGACCGGCAGCACCGGGTTCACCAACATCAGATAACCCACGCCCGCCGCGACGCAAGTCACCGGCGCGAAATCGGTGCGCACGTCGTACGGCAGCTTTTTATACACCAGCGCGTTGAGCAAAAATGCGGGCGCGGTATGCAGCAGCGTGTAGCCGTCCGGGGCCGCAGTGCCGACAATGCCGGCGGCAATGATGCCGTTGGCCCCGCCGCGGTTATCGACGATGAAGCCCTGCCCGAGCAACGCTTCGACTTCGCGCGTGACAGCCCGCGCAATCAGATCTGGGCTGCCCCCGGCGGGTGATGCAACCACTGCGCGTATCGGGCGGTTGGGGAAAGCCTGTCCCGATCCCTTCGCGGGCGTTTGCGCAAGCGCCCCGGTGACAGACATCGTAGTAACGCTGACGAGCACAAAGACTGCTACGCGTTGCATGGTTTGCTCCTTTCACTCGCTGCCTGCGAAACGCCCACCACCGACCGCAACCTGCTACAGCAACAACCGGCCAAAGTTTGCCGGCTAGATGAAGCAGTGGTGACGATAGTGAGCCTGCACCGACAGAAAATCAACTGCGCACAACATCGCAGGCCGCATTGCGGGTTGGGGTTGCCGCAACAGAGGTGCCGGTTCAAGATACGCGCATCATGCCTGCAAACAACGATAAAACCGTTAACCGAACGAACCGTCGCGTTTCGCGCGCCCGTGCCGTCGGCATCTTGGGCAGCGCGCTCCTCGCGCTCCACTGCGCGTCGTCACCGGCGCAACCCTATCCAGCGCGCACCGTGCGCATTATTGTGCCGGTCACGCCCGGCGGCGCCACCGACATTCTGGCGCGCACGCTGGCGCAGCGACTGGCTACGGTGTGGGGCCAACAAGTGGTGGTGGACAACCGTCCCGGCGGCGGCAGCAATGTCGGCTTTGAAACTGCCGCGCTGGCGGCGGCGGATGGCTATACCCTGCTCTTGGCGCAACCGGCGTTTACCGTAAATGTCAGTCTGTACAAAAAACTCGCTTACGATCCGCTGCGCGATTTTGTGCCCGTGACGCTCGCCGCCACCGGCGCGAATGTCATGGTGGTACACCCGTCGGTACCTGCGCAAACGTTGAAGGAATTTATCGCGCTGGCCAAAACCAAACCGGGCCAGCTCAACTATGCGTCGTCGGGCAATGGCACCACGCCGCATTTGAGCGGCGAATTATTCAAAGTCATGGCGAATGTGAGCATCGCCCACGTGCCGTACAAGGGCGCAGGGGCGTCGGTGACGGATTTGCTCGGCGGCCATGTCGAGCTGGCCTTTCTCAGTTTGTCATCGGTGGTGCCGCAACTCAAAGCCAAGCGGCTACGCGCGCTGGCGATTACCAGTGCCACGCGCTCGGTGCTGATGCCCGGCTTGCCCACGTTCGCCGAAGCTGGGCTCAAAGGCTACGAGGTCACCGGCTGGTATGGCGTGATGGTACGCAGCGGCGTGCCTGCGGAGATTATTGCCCGCCTGCACACGGATATCACCCAAGCGCTGGCGCACGCCGAGGTCGTGCGTGTGCTGGGGCAAGTAGGCCTGGAACCCGCGCCGGCGAATTCCCCTGAGGTTTTCGGCAACTTTTTACGTGCAGAAATAGTCAAATGGGCGCAGGTGGTCAAATCGTCAGGGGCGAAGGCGGATTAAACCTAGAAACGGTTAATATAACGCTGCCCTGCCGCCCCCAAGTACTGGTAAGGTACGTCCGCACCTGCACAAAATCAGCGCAAAGCAGCAAGCCAAACCGTGTGTTGAATCATGATCTTGAGGAGGGTCTATGTTTAAACATATTTTGATGCCTACTGATGGTTCCGCCCATTCCGAACGCGCCGTAGAGCGCGGAATCGAACTCGCTAAACTCTGCGGTGCCAAAGTCACCGGCATCCACGTACTGCAGGATTACCAGATGATGATGGCGTCTGAGGGCATGGTGCCGCCGGGCATGGAAGAGCAAATGGACAAGCAGGCGCGCGATCAGGCTGCGAACTTTCTGGCCTTTGTGGAAAAAGCCGCCGCCAATGCCGGCGTGCCGTGTGAAACACTGGTGACGAAAGGCAATCAACCGTACGATGCCATCGTTGATACCGCCAACACCCGCGGCTGCGATCTGATTGTGATGACCTCACGCCATCGCAAAGGGCTGAGCGCACTGCTGATCGGCAGCGAAGCCAGCCGCGTGCTGCATCGCTCGTCGATACCGGTGCTGACGTTCCGCGCCATCATGAGTGCGGATCATCCGGACAAAAAACTGGCATAAGCGCTACACCCGGTAGCGTCAGTTTCCTTACGCAACTAATTGATTTTATTGGGTTTTATTGAATTTTATTCTGGTCGCTGATTCGCTAGCAGCGCACGCTGATACGCAGTGCGAGCCGTGGTGCGCTGCAAGTAATCATGCAACGCCTCAGGCAATTCGATCTTGCGGCGGATCGCACCGGTTAAACAAGTGGTAAACAAAATATCCGCGCCACTAAAGTGCTCGCCCAAGACATAGGGACATTCAGAGCCATGCGCCGCCATGCGTTGCGCCGCCGCTCGCGCCTGCCGCGCAAAGCCCTCGCGCGCGGCCTGCAAGGCGTGTGGCGCTTCGCCGTACAGCGCGTGTAAGTCCTCGTGTTTGCGCATGACGTAGAGCGTGTTCGCATCGAGCTCCATCATCGCAAAAAAGCCCCACTGGTCGTAGCGCGCACGCTCGCGCGGCTGTGTGGGTGGCGCAAGCCCGCGCGCCGCACCGTGGGTGGTGGCAAGGTAATTCACGATCGCCGCGCTTTCGGTGAGCACGAAATCGCCTTCCTGCAGCGCGGGAATTTTCTGGCTCGGGTTTAGCCGCGTGTACGCTGGCGTGAGCGTTTCGCCGGAGCGCGAGGTCATCGGCTGGCGCTCATAGGGCAATTCCAACTCGGCCAGTATCCAGTGCGCACGCATCGTGCGCGAGGTGCCCACGCCCCACAGAATACGCCCTGCGCCGGCGGCCGCCATTTAGGTCGGGGCACCCGTCAGATAGTTATACAAATTCCCCACGTTCATTTTCTGCACGGCGGGCGACATGCCGTCTTGGCCAATATCCATTGGGTAGCGGTCGGTGAACGCTGTGAGCTGAATAATCGCCTCATCGCGCGTCATGCCGCGATCAATGCCGCTCTTCACGTAGGCCTTCCACTCCTGAATGAAAGCGCCTTGCTCGTTGAGATAATCCTTGCCGCAAATCGCGCCGTGGCCCGGCACAAAAATTTCTTCTTTCAGTTTACGCAGCGATTCCAGCGACATCAGCCACAGATCGGGGTTGGCCTCCTGCAGCCACGTTTGCACCTTGTGAAAAATATTGTCGCTGGTAAACACCACGCCTTCTTCTTTCACGCAGATTGCCGCCTGCGACATGGTGTGGCCGGGCATGTGAATCATTTCGAAAGTGTGATTCCCGACATGCAGCGTCATACCGTTTTTGAAGGTGATGATCGGCGCATTGGGACGATATCCTGTCAACAGTCCCGGCTCGTCGGGCCCGAACGTGGCGACGCGCGATACATGCTGCGCCATGTCGGTACCGAGAATGCGGGTGCGCACACCCTCGTGCGCAATCACCGGCACATCAAAGTAGGCGTTGCCGGTCCAATGGTCGCCGTGCGGCTCCGTGTTGATGATGTACCGCAGCTTGCCGCGCTTGGCGATTTCTGCCTTAAGGCGTACGGCGTCGCTGGGCTTGTGCGGCGTGTCGATCAGCACAATACCGTCGCTGGTGGTGACAAAGCCGTGGTTGCAACCACGAATTTGGGTTTCAACAAAGACATTGCTGGTGAGTTGATGCATGACGGCTCCTGTCGTTATTTATCAGTTATTGCGTTTACAAAACAATTTCGCGCGCTGCGCCGCGCACATCCATTTCAAACTCTAAATCAATCACCGGTGGCCGGGCGTAATGCCACGTCAGCCCGGCGTTGCACGCACCCCGCGCCGCCAGCAGCTCGCCCACCAGATGACCGATATTTTGCACGCTATACGCCTGCGTGGAAATAGCATCGGCCCACGTGAAACCCAGCAGTGCCAGCCGCCGCTCCATTTCAGCCGCCACAAACAACACTTTCTCGCGCAGGCCTTCGGGTGAGGTATCGCCCACCCGCACAATGCGCTCGCGGTACGTGCCGCCGTGCGCACGCGCCTCGCCGCCGCCTGCCAAGATAAACGTGCCCCGCGCCGGTGTATCGGGCCGCACCGGCACGGTATACGAAAACGCCACCATTACCGGCTGCACCGGTGCGCCATACACCGGGCACACATTGGTGCGCGCCACCGGGTTCACCGGTGCGTCACCGCCTTGATAGATGCCCCAGCGCGCAAGCGTGGTGACGTAGGCTTGGTTGAAATCGTAAAAGCCTTGATCGGTAAACTGCGCCGGCGACCGCAATTCGCACGCGGCAAACGCCGTCACCGGGCGGCCCACACTGTTCAGATGCGCCTCGACAGCCGCGAACGCGTCCGCCAGCGGCAACGGTTTGAAGAACCGCGCGCGTTCGATGGCAAACCCGGCCTCGGCTGCAACGCCGCCGGAATACTGAAACACGGCTTTGATGTAGCGGTAATGACCCGCTTCAAACACAGGCACTGCGGACATGGTGACTCCCTGACCTTGATTTAGGCGCTACATTTTCGCATGGCGTGTTGCGTACGGCATGCGGTGATGATGATACCCTTTCGCATGTAACGCTTGATACCACGCCATTCTTCTTCTTAACAATATTCAATGAAATCAATATCTTGCATTCGTTACGCCTTATTGGCTGCGACCCTCGCCGCGCATCAGGGTGCGCTTGCGCAAAGCGCCACGTATCCGACCAAACCCATCCGCATGACGGTTTCGTCCGGCGCAGGCGGCGGACTGGATTTCGTGTCGCGGCTGGCGGCGGCGGCCATGTCCGAATCGATGGGGCAAAGCGTGGTGGTGGATAACCGCGCGGGCGCCAGCGGCAGCATCGCCGCCGAGATCACCGCACTGGCACCGCCCGACGGCTACACGCTGATGATGCTGTCGGCGAGTTTGGTGGTGTACGGGGTAGTCAACAAAACGCGTTACGATATGTATCGTGACTTTGACGCTGTGTCGCAATTGGCCGCCAGCCCGTACATTCTCACCGTGCATCCCTCGCTGCCGATCAAAACCGTGAAAGACTGGATCGCCTACGCCAAAGCCAATCCCACCAAGATCAGTTATGCCTCAACCGGCAACGCGTCGCTCGGCCATCTCGCCAGCGAATTGCTCGCCAACGCCACCGGCACACGGCTCACGCATGTGCCGTATAAGGGCGTGGGTGCCGCACTCACGGAACTGCTGTCCGGCCAAATACAAATGGCGCTGCTGAGTGGCGGCTCGGTCTATGGCCAAGTACGCACGCAAAAACTACGTGCGCTGGCCGTCGCCAGTACCGCGCGCGTCAAAGCCGCACCAGACTTGCCGACGCTCACCGAGGCGGGCGTGCCCGGCTATGTGGTCACGCAGTGGCACGGGCTGCTTGCGCCGCACGGCGTGCCGCGCCCGGTGCTGGAGCGGCTCCACCGCGAAGCGGTCAAAGCCATGCAGCGGCCCGATGTGGCCTCACGGCTGGCGCTCGACGGCACAGAAGGCGTGGCCAGCACGCCGGAGCAATTTGCCGCGTTCCTGAAAGCGGAGCACGCACAATGGGCCAAGGCGGCCAAGGTGGCGAATATTAAAAACGATTAGCGGCGCGATTAATGCCGCTGCAAAAACCCTAACGCAAGCCGCGCGCATTCATCCGGGTTCGTAGCACCCACGTGATAGCCATCCACCGGCAACGCCACAATCTCCGCCTGCGGTAATTTCTCGCGATACCAATCCACGTCTGAGCGACTATACGCACGGCGCGGCGATTCGGTGGTGAGCACCAGCGCCGGGCATTTCACCTCGTGCAGCGTGGCACCGACATCGATATGGCTCACCCAGCGCATGTAGGCGCGCGCGGTTTCGATGCGTGTGGCGCCCATCAGGTTCACCCACCACTCAAAGCCTGCCGGCGGCATGCGCGTGCCGAGGCGCGGCGGCATGGTCTCGCGCGCCCAGCTTTTCACGCCGTGCTGCTCCATGTGCGCGAGCCAGTCGCCAGGCTGCGGCGGCGCAAGCGGCACCGAGGCGAGCGTCAGTGTTTTCACTAAGGCCGGTTTGAGCCGCGCCAGTTCAATGGCCACCACTCCGCCGCTTTTCGCGCCCATCACATGCGCGCGCCCGCCGCCCAATGCGGTAATCAAACGCGCCGCGTGCGCGACAAAATTCTGCGTGCTGAACGCATTCACATCCGGCACCGGGCTGGATTGCCCGAAGCCCTGCTGATCAAACCGAATCACGCGATAACGCCGCGCCAGATGCGGCACCCATGCGCGCCACGCGGGCGTGCTTTCGGTAAAGCCGTGAATCAGCAGCACCGTTTCCGGCGTGCTCCACGGATCGGTGTAGTCGTCGATTTCGTAAAACAGTTTGCAACCGTCAACATCAATATAGGCCATTGATTTTAATAAAAATCAATTTCGCCCGACACCATCGCCGTGATGCCCTGCGGCGAACCTTTGTAGGCGACCTGCGTGAACTTGAACCCCGCCATCGCGCCCAACAAATCCGCCACCAGCGAGCCCATACTGCCCGCGCCCACCGCACCGTGATTCAGCCCGCCCGGTTTAGCTTTACCCAAGGTAATGAACTCCGCCACCGTGCGCGCCGGCAACTGCGCGCCCACGATCAACACCGGTGCCACCGCACTCACCAGCGTCACCGGCGCGAACGCGCTCACCGTGTCGTAAGGGATATCGGGAAACAGGCTCGGGTTCGTCACATGCGCTGGAAACGCCATCAACAAGGTGTAGCCATCCGCCGGTGCCTTAGCCACAATCAGCGAGCCGACAATGCCGCTCGCGCCGGGCCGATTATCAATCACCACCTGCTGCCCCAGCGCATCGCCCAGCCTAGGCGTGATATTGCGCGCGAGGATATCCGTCACCCCGCCTGCGCCGCTGGGGATCACGAGGCGTATTGGGCGCGAGGGAAAAACCTCCGCCGCTTGCACCGACAGTGTCGCGCACACAGCCGCAAGCGCCAGCAAAATCGTTGCTACTCGGTATCTATTCAAGTTCGGAGTCACGTCAAAAGCTTCCCTCACCCCAGCCCTCTCCCCGAGGGAGAGGGGGCAAACGCACTTTCGAGCCATTGCGATGGCGTCGCGAAGACCGAATCGAGTAGGCTCCCGTCTCCCTCCGGGAGAGGGGCAGGGAATAAGGGGATAAGGGTAAGTATTTGAAAATTTTATTCGCTCGATCTGAATAGATACAAAAATCGCATACCAATCACTATACGGTGAACCCGCGTCAAACGCTGGATTCGCCGCCGCGCATTGCTTACACTGCACGCACTCACTGGAGACCCCCATGAAACTCACCCTCTGCTACGCCCCGCAAACCTGCGCCACCGTGCCCTTCATCACTCTCACCGAAGCCGGCGCGGATTTTGACGTGAACAATCTCAACTCGCGCACCGGCCAATTGAAGTCGCCGGAATTTCTGCGCCTCAATCCCAAACACAAAGTACCGGTGCTCATCATCGACGGCGAGCCACTCACCGAGAATCTCGCGATACAAGTGTGGATCGCGCGCCACTACCCGGCAGCCAAACTGCTACCGGCAGACCCCTTACAGGAAATCAAAGCGATATCGCTGATGTCGTTTTGCGGCTCAGGCATACATCCGCACCTCACACCCAACGCGCGGCCCGAAAACTACTGCGACATGCCCGGCTCGGCAGAAAGTGTCAAGCGCGTCGGCAACAAGCTGCTGTTTGAAGACTTCGAGGTCGTTGAAAAAATGCTCGCCGGACGCGAGTGGTTCTTCGATCACTTCACCGCCTGCGACGCGTATTTCTTTTGGTGCTTTCGTCGCGCCATTTCGTTCAAACTGGATTTATCGCAATTCAAGCATTGCCATGCGCACCTTGAACGCATGCGGCTGCGCGCGAGCGTGCAAAAGCTGGAAGCGCATGAGCAGCGGGTGATGGCGGAGTTTGCGCAGGCGGCTTGACTGCTACAAGCTGTAAATTGATTCGACTGCCAGGGTCCCGCTATTTCAATTGGCGGGCTGCTATCGGCCATGCACCAATGACCGTTACTGCTTAGCGAAGCCGACCTTGCTGCGATCTCGTTAGCGCCTACTTTTCAGTTCAGCCGTCGAACCGCTCCGCCAGCCCCTCCAGCGTCATGTTCTCCACGATCTCGTCATGCGGGATCAATACATAGCGCCAAGATTTCCCGCCGTGGCTTAGCGCATGATCTGACGCGTTCGCGCACCATCGCACTGCTGCCGCCTGCTTGGCGATGACCGCCGCGTCCCCGAGTTCGGCGCGTTTCTTCGGCTCCAGCATGTAGATTGCATTGCCCGTCTCCGCGACGAAGTCCGGCTGATACTCCAGATGGTCCGCGCCATTTCGGTAGTAAATCTGGAACTGGCCCTTAGCCGGCTTGAACCACTTGAGCGCATCGCGTTCCAGAATCACCGCCAGTTTACGTTCTGAGTCAGAGTGGAATTTCTGCTCGGAATACAGGCATTTCGAAAAACCGTCGAACAGATATTTGGCCATATTGCTCTTGTCAGCCGGTTCTACCCGGTAATTCGCGGGCGGCTGCTGTGCCAAAGAGGTGTAGGCGCTCTGCCTCAACTCCGTATAGCCCTTGCTGATTTTCACTTCGTAGCCCACCACATCTTCCCAGTAGTGCGTCTGCATTTGGGCATGAACAAAGCGCGCGATATCGCGTTGGTAGCAGCGCAGCACCTTGCGGGTATCGTCTTCGGACAGGTAGCTCTTGAAATGCTGCACCGTTTGCGTGGCAAGGTCGTAAAGCAGGTCGGCATGTTCGTCGTAGGAAATATCGTCGAAGTCCACCAAGCCACTGACTACGTAATCTTCGAGCCGCACTTCCTCGATGCCGCCACGGCCCAGCGACACGACATCCAGTTGGTTTGTGCGCAGGTGCTGAATCCACAGCTCGTCAGATACCGCCGGGTATTTCACGGTGGTCAGATCGAGCGTGAATGGCTTGAAGCCGGATTTCACTTCGCCTTTCGGCACCACCAGAATGCGTGGAATATTGATGGTTTGTTGTGTCACCAACTCGACTGTCTTTGCCACCACGGCGGCAATGTCCGGCTTTTCGCGGCTTGGGTCAATGAGCCCTTCCAGATCCAGTTGCGTCGGTTGGTGCTGTTCCTCGACAGCCTTGACGATAGCCGCCTGAATTTCGGGCTTTTTCAGATATTCAATCGTGGGCAGGGTCTGCGGCTGGTTCTCCAGCTTGCGAATGATCTCATAGGTGATTTGCGCCACCTTCTGCTCTTCGGGCTTGGCGAATGCCGGCGGCTGGTCCACCCCAGCTACAGCCGTGCTGCTGGTCACCTGGGCCGGCTTCAAGCCCAGCTTGTTGGCCAACTGCGACTGGGAGACCACCGTGGTGCTTCTCTGGTTCAGGTCATTCTCATCCAGCACCACCGCCTGCAAATGGATCGCGGAGTCGGGCTTGTTCGCTTCGCTGATGATCTCCTGAAACTTGTCGTGCGCAATGATGTTCAGCCGATCCACGGCGGTCACCCCCGTGCGCTTGCCATACGGCAGCCGCAGGCCACGCCCGATGGATTGCTCGATCAGAATGCGCGCGTTCGCGGCTCGTAGCGGCACAATGGTGTAGAGGTTGGTTACGTCCCAGCCCTCCTTGAGCATGTTGACGTGAATGACAATCTCTGTCGGCTCGTCGGTGTGCTCCACCTTGAGCAGCTTCGCGATCATTTCCTCCTCTTCCGCGCCGCTCTTGCTTGAATCCACCTGGATAACCTTGTCGCGGTAGCGCCCCTCGAAAAAGGCATCCGACTTGATCAATTCAGACAGTTGCCCGGCATGCGTCGTATCGCGGGCAATCACCAGCACGAAAGGCTTGACGATGGGCTTGTCGGTCTCGCGGGCATAGGTTTCCAGCTCGACCTTCACGCTTTCATGCAGACGCACGCCGTCTTCCAGTTTCAACCGCTCGATTTCCTCGGGCGACATGCCCGCCGGATTGAAGTTCTTGCGCGTCACGACAGCCGGTTCTTTGACAAAACCATCGGCCATCGCCTTGCCCAGCGGGTAATCGACGATCACGTTTTTGAACGGCACCGCCCCGCGCGGCGTCTCGACAAACGGCGTGGCGGTCAGTTCCAGTCCCAGAATCGGTTTCAGCTCGTTGATGGCACGTATCCCCGCGCTGGCACGATAGCGATGCGATTCGTCCATTAGCATCACCAGATCGGGCAAGCTGGCCAGATAGTCGAAATAACTTTCGCCGATGTATTCCGAAAGCCGCTTGATGCGCGGCGACCTGCCGCCGCGCACTTCTGAGTTGATCTTGGAAATGTTGAAAATGTTAATGCGCACGGCACTGAATAGCGTGCCGCTAAGGGGATCATGCTGATCGTAGTTGTCGCCGGTGACTATCCTCGGCGCGTCGACGGCGAATTCCGCGATGCCCCGAAAAACATACTTGGGATGGTTGCGGTCGCTAAAATCGGCAATCAGTTTGTTGTAGATCGTCAGGTTCGGCGCCAGCACAAAGAAATTATCGATCCCGTGCGCCAGATGCAGATAGCTGATGAACGCGCCCATCAGCCGCGTCTTGCCCACGCCTGTGGCCAGCGCAAAACAAAGCGATGGAAACTCGCGCTCGAAGTCCGTGACCGACGGAAACTCGCTGCGTATCGCAGCAAGCTGCGCCGCGACGTCAGCGCCCTTGCCGGGTGGCGCGATTTCTGTAATGCGGTCGAGTATTTCCAGCGAGCGCCGCTGTGGAGGGCGCAGGCTCAGACGTCCGGCAATGGCGTTGACGTGGCGGTTCATGCCGGCCCCTTGGTCTTTGCGGGCTTCGTGGGGGCCGTCGAACCTTTCCTGGCCTTGCCTAGCGGTGGCGACAGAAACCGCAGTTCCCGCCGCAACTCATCTTCAAGCTCCTCCACGGTCGGCAGATGGAGTTGGTAACGGCTGGTAAAAATATTGCGTTCCTGCTGTTCGCCCAGTGTGTATTTCACCACCGCATCGTTTTTGTCCGGGCAAAGAATCAGGCCCAGTGTCGGGTTGTCGCCCGCCGTGCGCCGCTCGCGGTCGTAGTAATTCACATAAAACTGAATCTGGCCGAGGTCGGCGTGGGTCAGCTTGCCCACTTTCAGGTCGATCAGCACAAAGCACTTCAACACGGTGTGATAGAAAACCAAGTCAATATAAAAATGGTCGCCATCCAGCGTGATGCGCTCCTGCCGGGAGACAAAGGCAAAGCCCTTACCCAACTCCAGCAGAAATTTTTGCAGGTTGCCGATCAATGCCTGCTCCAGCTTCGATTCAACCAGACGGGGCGACACCGGCAGATCGAGAAATTCCAGCACCAGCGGATCCTTGAGTACATCGATGGGCCGTGCGATCTCGTGGCCCTGAACGGCCAGCCGCATCAGTCCCGCTTTGTCGCGGCTTTTGGCCAGGCGGTCGAACAGCAGGCTGTTGATCTGCCGCTCCAACTCACGCGCCGACCAGGCGTTGCGGATCGCCTCGATCTCGTAAAAGTCACGCGCTTCGTGGCGGCTCACACGCAGCAATCGGCGGTAATGCGTCCAGGACAGGTGCGGGCTGAGTTGCCCCGGCGTCAAAGTGGCACCCGATGCCGGCAAGGGTATGGCGGGGAAATACTGAAAGGCATCCGAATTCCGACGCACTGCCTCGGAATTTGCGGCAGCGCCGCCAAGGCACCCCGTAGCCCGCGCCAAACTCTGACTTGAGGCGCGCTGCCAGATCAGCCAGCAACTCGGCCCCATAACCCGCCCGCTTCTTCCCTTGCTGCTCCTCCTCGACAATCTCACGCCCGATCAACCAGTTGGCGATCACCTGCGTCGTGTTGACCGTGCGTGAAATGGTGCTGCGGGCAGCCTCCAGAATTTCACGCACCCGGCCATAGATTGGGGGCATGACCAAAGTGCTGGCAATGCTCTTTTTGGCCATACTCAGGCCTCCCCGTCGAACAGGCCCTGCTGGCCCGGCGCACTGCTCCCCTTGCCTGCTCGCGGGAGAGAGGAAGGGGGCGAGGGCGGCGCCTGCGGCAGGTTCTCCACCCGCAGGGAATAATCGTCGTGCCCCCACTCGCAGCGCGACAGCACCTGTTTGGGAATCTTCTTCACCGTCAGGTTGGCAAAATCACCGCGGCTGCGAAAGGCCGTGCACAGCACCAGCAGCGAGCGCTCAGTCCCCACCTCGTCGGCAAGCTGTTGCAACTGCTCATGCGTCAGGCTGGCGGTGGTCACATAGACGAAATCCCGCTCGGTGGAACGGCCGTGCTGCCAATACACCGTGCCCGACGGCGCGTAGCTAAAGCCCTCCAGCTTGCACAGCGCCTCGGCCAGCATGGCGGCGTTGTAGTCGTGGTTGATAACCCAGTTGCCCCATTTGTCTTTTTCCAACAGCGAGGGTGCCAGCCGGTAATAGCGAAAGCCACCGCCGCCTTTCCATCCGGCCGCCGCCGTGATGCCGCCGGGATCGGCGCCGTCGATCACCTTTTGCAAGCGCGGAATGATGTGGGTGTGGCAGTGCTCGCCTAGCTCGATCATGATCCAGCGACGGCCCATTTTGTGAGCCACCGCGCCGGTGGTGCCGGAACCGGCGAATGAGTCTAGGACGAGGTCGCCGGGGTTGGTGGCTATATCGAGAACGCGCCGAATTAGCCTCTCCGGCTTCGGGGTATCGAATACGTTTGTGGCGTTGAAGGCCCGTACCTCAAGCTTCGCTTCGTGGTTATGGCCAACCTCATCGCTTGGCCACAATGTTGCAGGTGGTCGCGTTGCGCTCTCCTCCAAGAACTGCTTAACGTACACCTCCCAGCGATCCTCTTTCTTAACATACTCAAGTAGGCCTGCATTCGCCGGAACACTCTCTTGCTTCCACCGCCAACGGCCCTCAGTTCCATCCGGTTTGACCGGCCAGATATCCGATCCGTCCGGGGCCCCGATTGGATACCACATAGAAGGGCGATGCTGACGCAGCGACTCTGAACCTTCCTTTCGAAGCGAGCGTCGGCGATAGTTCTTACCCGTTTGCTCATCAACGAAACCAAACTGTGCCGAGTTCTGATCCTTGAAGAGTTTTGCAGGTACAAAGCGGTCGGTCTTGCCGTACACGAGAACGTGATCGTGTGACACGCTAAAGCCACGCGCATCCATTCTCTCTGAATACACCTTCTGCCAAAGACAATTGGCAGCAAAGTTAATTCGCCCAAACACCTCGTCGCACAAAACCTTAAGGTAATGTGCCTCGTTGTCATCAATGGTGATCCACAGCGAGCCATCATCCGACAGCAATCGCCGGATGACTTCCAGCCGGTCGCGCATCAGCGACAGCCAGATCGAATGCTCCACGCCGTCGTCGTAATGCGTGAAGGCGCTGCCGGTGTTGTAGGGCGGGTCGATAAACACGCACTTCACCCTGCCGGAAAATTCCGCCTCCAGCGCCTTCAGCGCCAGCAAGTTGTCACCGAAGATCAGCCGGTTGTCGAAACAGTCGGCAGTGGTAACACGGTGCTTGGCGTGGTAACTCTTCGCCGGGCGTTCCAGCAGGATGCGCGGTTCAAGTTTCGACCGGTTTTCCTTGCCAATCCAGGTGAGTTCGAGTTTTTGTTTTTTGCTCATCAAAACGTCCCGCGTGACAACTGTCAGGCAACTGCTTTTGTTTGCGGAATGGCCTCGTCGGGAATAGCAAGATTTTGACTGAAAAACATCACCTCATTCCCCACATAGCGACGTTGTGCCGTGTAATTCAAGCCATAACTCAGCGACCTACTTAGCTGATACATGGCGCAAATCTCTTCGGTGTTGTCATAAGACACCACCCAAGACCGTTTGAATCTTCGATTCTGAATTGTCTTGGCAATGGCGACGTGGTCATCGTGCTGGTAGTAGTTTCGATACAAGCCCTTGCCTTTGACGTAATAAGGCGGATCAAGGTAGATCAGCGATTGCTTCGGTAAAAACTCTGTGCACCGATTCAAGAGGTGTAACGAGTCCTCGCAATACACCGAGATATTGTCGGCACGCTTGGCTATCTCCGAGATGCGAGCAGCCACAACATTTTTTTTGAAGCGCGCATCCAACTTGTAATCGCCATCCTGATTCTTTCCGCCTATTACGCCCGCCTTGAGAATCCCGGATCGATTCGTCCGGTTCATGAACAAGGTTGCAAAGCCTCTCTCGACCAGGCTAGCCTGACTGCCATCGCGGAGAACCGCACGCCATTTGAACCACTCTTCGATATTGACAGGGGTCGATTCAAGCAAACTCAGGAGCGCAGAGGAATGTTGGGTAACAGCTACCCAGAAAGCTGCAACCGCAGGGTCGGCATCGTTGATGTGTATGTGACTAGCATGGTCGTGAAATAACAAATCCAACGCAACGCCGGCCCCACCCGCATACGGCTCCAGATAATGACCACCAGCGATGCCGTTGCGCTCCATCACCTTTGCAATGAATGGAGCGAATGGCGCTTTTCCGCCGGGGTAGCGCAAGGGACTAAACAATCGGTTTGAGAACATCGCTACACCTTCTTCAATTTGACTTCCAACACGGCCAACTTGGCCGCGTCAACGGCGTATCCGTTTTTCATCACGCCATGGATAGCGGTCTTGAATTTTTCCAAGAACTCATTGCAGGCTGCGGGATTGCTTTCGACCCAATGCTTCCATGGGTTGTATGACTTCGTGCCGGAGGTCACCAGCTGTTGGAAGCCCTCATTCTTGTAAAACCTCTTGAAGACCTCTCGCGGCGCCTTACTTCCCTTATACGCGGCGACCAGCTTTTTCACATCGGCAGGATTATCGTTGATGGTAAACTCGTTTATCACTTCGCGGGCTAAATTGGTAAATACATCCCGAGTGAAGCGCAAATCATTTTTCCAGAAATCGTGACCGGCAGGCAGGTTATGCAGGTGCTCAAAAATCAACTGGTCGGGCGGCAAAACACCAGGCAAAAGAACAACCGTATTGAAGTTTTTGCCTTTCATCTGCTGCGTTTGATCCGCATCCAGACAAACGACGCTTCTTTCAGCGAATTCTGGAATGCGCTTCTGAATCAACTGCAAATAGTTGGTACAACCAAGAGTTATTTCCGACATCTGTGTCGTGAACTTTTTTAGCGGCTGTCGGGTCATCAAAGCTGAGAAAAAATCCGCAGCCTCTTTATCCTCAAAGTAAACATTGACCTTCGGTAAAGATGCCCTAGGGCCTGCTGCGATAGTCGTCGTATTGATGTCCGCACTAATTTGTGCCCAAGACCAATCCTGCATCACCTGAACATCACCGTAGGTGTTGCTCAGGTAAACCGTCTTGTACCTGCTCCAATATTGTTGGCTCTGCTCGAACGCATACTCGATCAAGACAGGGGAATGCGATGTCATGACCACCTGGAGATTGAGATTCCGGCATTTGCGGTCAAGCATCTTTAGTAGGTTCACCTGCGCAGTCGGAAATAACCCCGCATCGGCCTCGTCTATCAACAACAGGCCGCCTTTGTAATCGGGATATTCTTCTTTCAGCTTTCTGAAAGACATCAATGCTAGGATGATCTGGCCCGCGTTGTCCTCGCCGGCGGAAACAGACTCGTGATCGTAGTTATCGCCGTGCGCAACAGCAGAACTGATTGTGCCATCTGTGCTTGTGGCAATTGATGAACTGCGATTAAGTAACTCGTTGGTTAGTCTGATGAATTCGTGCTTGTGCTCTTTCAGGTATTCAAAGTCACTGATTTCGTACTTTCGGTCTGCGATTGGATAAAGCCGCTTCAAGCTCAGGAAGATGACCGGATGCGTGAAGTTTCGGCTCGTATTGCTGCTGCCGGATGCCGTGCTGTTGTTCCTGACTACTGGCCGGGGTGACGTATTTCCACGCGTCGATTGTCGCTTCATCAGCTCCAGTTTCGCTGTCGCCGCTTGATCGGTATACCCATCGTGAAGGTCGATGTTGACCGTCATAGAACCGGGAACATCGAATTTCTCCGAAATTCTGAAGTGCTCACTGTACTGCGACTTGAACGAACCTCCAGCAATCTGCCGGAATGAAAGCACCTCATCTTTAGCGTAGTCTTTTTCGAAACTGAAAATTTGCGCGGCAATTCCAAGAATGGAAGACTTGGACGTGCCATTCTTCCCGCATACGACTGTGATGTAGTCGCCAAACTCGACTCCCACATTATTCAGCGCACGGAAATTTTCGATTACCAGCTTCTTCAATTGGGTCTTGGACATTACAACCTGCCTCGTTACTAATTCCCTCGAATTCGAGGGGTTTGGAATTCGGATTGGTGGCGAAAGTCGGCGCTGGCAAGGTGGCGATGATAGGTCATGCCAGATCCCGTTCGATGGCGATAGCAGGCAAAGCGGGAGAGTTGGTAGTCCTCAAGCTTCCGCTGGCTACCTGAGTCGAGGTCGACCATTTTGCTGACGCCGGCAAAGTGGTAGTCGGGCCGGTTTCCCGATTGTTGACAAGAGATTATGGCGCGCTCTATCGTCTGCTCGAAACGCCGCCACTGGCTGTAACCGAGCAGCGGTTGCAGGTTACGGGCGCTCCAGTATTCCGCGCCGTGCTCGTTGGTCTGTTTGAATTCCTCGAAAGTCGTGCCGCCGATGGCAGGCAGGTGCTTATCGCTCATTTTGCATATCCCCGACAGTGTCCAGCATGCCGCAATGCGTACGACATGGATTGTATCCACTCGGCAGGCTCATCAGACGAGCCTCCAACGCAGCGTGAACAATGGCTGCAACGTCGTAGTCTGGTTCAGCTTGCCTTCGATGACCGCAATCAATTCCTCGCGGTGCGTGTCCACCTGATCCTGCGCGTCGAACAACGAACGGCGCTTCTGGTTACGCTGGCCTTCAAGCGCCTTGATCTGTTTTTGCCCAGCCAGTTTTTCTTCCAACGTCAGCGCGGTCGTGGCGGCGCGGCGGGCTTCCTTGATCTGGCGGTCGATTTCCTTGATTTCCCGTTCCAGTCCGACCTTCAGGTCGTCGGCCCAGCCGTCGAGCTTGTCGGCCTCGGCTGCGAAGAAGCGCGCATTGCGTTGGGAGATGTCGCGCTGAATAGTGGCCTGACGGCGCTGGGTCATGCTGTCGAGCGTGGTTTGAGCGGCACCCTCACCCCAGCCCTCTGCTCCGCTGCAAGTGTTCCCTTGGCCCGGGGGGAGAGGGGGTAATTCCTGAGGCGCGGCGGTACACGGCAGGGTGAGCAGGCGTTGTGCGACTGCTTCGTCCAGTGTGTCGCCGTCGTCGGTGACAGCGGAGAAGATCAGGTGGTCTTCTGCCTGATCGAGTGCTTCTACGCTAAACGACGAAAGCACTAACCAGCCGGTCTTGCCGACTAACGGCTCAAGGGTCGTGACCTTGCCGTCATGCTGGCCGTAGTCGAAATGTATCTCCGCAGGCGGCAAATCGCGGCATTTTGCGTTAGCCACCAGCGTTTCGGCCAGCGGATGGTTGAGACGGTACAGGTGGGCTTCGCCGGTGCGGCGCGGCAGTTCATACAGGCCAAGCGGGATCACGGCGGCTTGCTGCGGAAAGGGGTTGGCGGCCAGCCGAAACGAGGCATCCCCGAGAAATTCGGCCTGCCCATCGAGTTCATGCCGCGTGAGCTGCATCAATAGGCGTTCGTAGCGGTTGAGATAGGCTCGCGAAGCCGCATCGCGCACCTTGAGCTTTTCGCGCACTTCGTCGTCGAAGTTTTCCAGCAGTTGCTGGCGCGTGCGCGTCATCGACTCGTTGATTTCCAAGCTCAGTTCGAGCTGAAGTTGGTTAAAGGCGGTGGTGATTTCCTCCGGCTTGCGGCAATTCTGGTAGATAGCGGCAATGCGTTTTTCAAAGTCGACGCCGGACTCAATGGCGCCCAGCACTTCGTCACTCGCGCCGAAAACGCCTTCGAAAAGCTGGAACTTATCGCGCAACAATTCGAAAACGCGCTGGTCAGCGGCGTTCTTGCGATTGAGAAAGTTCACCACCACCACGTCGTGCTTCTGGCCGTAGCGATGGCAGCGACCAATCCGCTGCTCGATGCGCTGCGGGTTCCAGGGCAGGTCGTAATTCACCACCAGCGAGCAGAACTGGAGGTTGATGCCTTCGGCGCCAGCCTCGGTGGCGATCATGATGCGGCCCTGCTCGCGAAAATAATCCACCAGCGCCGAGCGCATATCGGCGCTGCGCGAACCGGTGACGCGGTCGTTGCCCTGGTGGCGTTCGAGCCATTGGCTGTAGATGCGTTTGGATCCCTCGTCGGTGTTCGAGCCATTGAAGAGGACGATGCCGTCACCAAACGGGCTATCGGCCAACACGCGCAGCAGGTAGCTCTGCGTGCGGCGCGACTCGGTGAAGATAATGGCCTTTTGCCCGGCACCGATTTCCTGCGCCTTGGCGAAGGCGATGGCCAAAGCCTTGAGCAGCGCCTTGCCCTTGGCATTGTGTTCAATCGACGCGGCGAGTTGGGCGAAGCTGTCGAGATCGGCGATTTCGCGTTCGAGCGCCTGACGATCGGATTCAGTAAGCACTTCGCTCGGCGGATCGGCGGTCCATTCCTCGGCGGTTTCGTCCAGGGCCTCGTAGTCTTGGTCCAATTCATCTTCCAACGACTCGGGAGGTTCTTGCTTGCGCAGCTTGGTCTTGAGGCGATTGGAAATCGAGGTCAAGGCACCCGCAATGGCGAACGTGGACGACGCCAGCAACTTGCGTAGGACCATCGTCATCAGCGAACGCTGACTGGCCGGCAGCGCCTGGAGATTTTCTCGCTGCAGGTATTCGGAAACGAGTTGATAGAGTCGATCTTCGCTTTCTTCGGGGGTGAATTCCTCTACCAGCGGCAGGCGCCGGGTATACGGGATATAAGCCGTGACCTGGCGACGCAAGGTGCGATGGCAAACGGGCTTGAGGCGGGCTTTGAGCGTTTGGAAAACCTGCTCCTGGTTCAGATTGGCGAATTGCTCACGAAAGCTCTTCAGGTCGCCAAAAGCGTGTTCGTCAATGAAGCTCACCAGGCCGAAGAGTTCGAGCAGGGAATTCTGCAAGGGCGTTGCCGTGAGCAGGAGCTTGTGTTTGCCGGCCAATGCCTGCTTGAGTGTATTGGCAATGACGTTGGATGGTTTATAAACATTGCGCAGCCGATGCGCTTCGTCGATCACCACTAAATCCCATGGCACGGCATAAACGTCGCCAGCTTTGTTCTTGGCGAACTGGTAGGAGCATATGACGATTTCCGGCCCCTCGAATGGGCGGAACTGGCCTTGCCGGATCGCAGCGTTGTAGGGTTTGGCTTCAAGAATCCGGCAGGGTAGGAAGAATTTTTCGGTCAGTTCCTGAAACCACTGCTTGCGCAGGTTAGACGGCGTAATCACCAGCATGCGCCGCTTGCGCTCCGCCCATTTCTGCGACAACACCAAGCCCGCCTCGATGGTCTTGCCCAAGCCCACCTCGTCCGCCAGCAGCGCGCCTTTGGAAAGGGGCGAGCTGAAGGCGAACAATGCTGCATCGACCTGATGCGGATTGAGATCGACCTGTGCATCCACCAGTGCGCCCGCCAGCTTTTCAACGCTGTCCGGGGGGCAGCGACGGGTCAACTCGTAGGCGAAGTATTTTGTGTGGTAAGCGGAAATCACCGGCAGGGATCATGGGTATTTTTCCAATTGTCCTGCAACGCACTGGAAAGTCCAAGACAATCCCGAAAGACAGGTAGTGCGAGGGCGGTAAGACGCCATGGCCCGCCATTATTCACCCCACGATTTCCACCCTTGCAAGCTGACGTTTTGCTCGTCCGCTACGTTCACTGCGCACGCGACGGGAAGCGGGCCGGTCGCGAATCGAACTGCGGCATTTACTTCGGTGAGCGCGCCGGGTCGATACCGGCCACCGTTTGTACGATCAAGTCACAAACTGCACACTTCACTGCACCCTTCACTGCACCTTAATCCCCGCACCTCGTATCACCCGCGTCCACTTCTCCCGCTCATCACCAATATGCGCATGAAACTGCGCTGGCGTACTGGTAACCGCCTCTGAGCCGTCCGCCAGCAGGCGTTTGGCCACGTCCGGCTGGCTCATCGCTGCGGCAATGCCCTGCGCGAGGCGTTCGACGATCGGCTGCGGCGTGCCCAGCGGGGCGAGCGCACCGTACCAACTAACCACCACCATGCCGGGCACGCCGGCCTCTTCCATGGTCGGCAAGTCCGCCACGACTTGCGAGCGTTTCGGCAGCGTCACCGCCAGCGCGCGCAGTTTGCCGGCGCGCACAAACGGCTGCGACGACACGATGGCGGGAAACGACGCCTCTATCGAGCCGGCCAGTATGTCGGTGTAGGCGGGGCTGATGCCTTTGTAGGGCACATGCGTCATGCGCGTACCGGTGAGCGCGGTGAATAACTCGCCGCACAAATGAATGGGGCTGCCGATGCCGGACGACGCGTAGTTCAACTTGCCGGGGTTCGTCTTGAGATGCTGCACGAACTCGGCGACGCTGCGCACCGGCACGCTGGGGTGTACTACGCCCACGTAGCCCTGCGCGCTGATTTGTGACACCGGCACAAAATCACGCAGCACGTCAAAACGCGCTTTGTAGAGTATCGGGTAAATCACCGCCGTGGCGCTGATAATCAACAGGGTGTGGCCGTCGGGTGCAGCGGCAGCGGCCATTTCCATGGCAATGTTGCCACCTGCGCCAGGGCGATTGTCGACCACCACCTGCTGGCCCACGTTATCGCCGAGCTTTTGCGCTAGGGCGCGCGAAATGGTGTCCATGCCGCCACCCGGTGCCAAGCCAATGATGACGCGCAACGGGCGATTAGGGAATTTTGGCGTCTGCGCTGCCACCGGCATCGCTGTGATCACAGCCAGCGTCAGCGCCACCATCGCCGCGCACCTATTGATCTTTCCATAAATAATGACAGTGTGTGCGGTTCTACCAAACTCCCTCACCCTCAATCCCTCTCCCGGCGGGAGAGGGAAGCTAAAGCCCTTCTCCCCCCGGGATAAGGGAACACTTAGAGCGAAGCAGAAGGGTTGGGATGAGGGAGCCTCCTTGTCGTGAATTACGGAAAGATCAATAATCATGGGGGAATTCCTTGATCCATTCACAGCGCACTCAACACACGCGGAAAAAACACATGCAGCAACACACCACGCCCAGCGAGAAAGCCCGCCACCGAGATCCACAGCGCAGCGTTGCCCATCACCGGTGTGAGTGTGTATAGCAGCGCCAAAAATATCATGAACGCTGCGATCATGGTGTTGCGCATAATGCGCGTGCGTGTGGCTGCAAGGTAAACGCCGTCATAGGTATACGCCCACACCGAGGCCAGCGGCATCAGCGTCGGCCACCACAGATACGCGGCAGCAGCAGCGCGCACTTCGGGGATGCTCGTCATCAGCGCAATTAACAGGTGCCCGCCCAGCGCGTAGAGCACGATGTTGATCACGCCCACCACGCCCGCCCACAAGAACACCACGCGCCGGTCGTGCTCGAACGCCGCACGGTCGCGCCGCCCTACGGATTCGCCAAGGATGGTTTCCGCCGCGTGCGCCACGCCATCCAGCGCGAACGAAGTGAAAATTAAAAAGTGATGTAGCACTTGGTTGGCCGCCAGTTGCACGTCGCCGAACTGCGCGCTTTTCGCCATGAAAAACCCCAGCACCGACACCACGCAAATCGTGCGCAGCACGATGTCGCCATTGATCGTCACCATGCGCTTGAGTTGCACCGGATCGAGCAGGCGCGTGTGGCGACCGCTGCTGTTGACGGCGGGCAAGGTGCGCAGCTTGCGCCACACCGCCACCAGCCCCAGCACAAGGCCGCTGACTTCCGCAATGAGCGAAGCCGCCGCCACGCCCGGCACGCCCCAGCCGAACACAAACACAAACAGCAGCGCCAGCACGATGTTCAGGCAATTGACAAACACCTGCACCGCCAGTGGCGTGCGCACATCACGCAGCCCGTACAGCCAGCCAAAAATCGCGTAGGTGCCCAGCACCGCAGGCATGGCCCACACGCGAATGAGAAAATATTCGCGCGCATAACGTTCAACCTGCGCACTGGCCTCGATCACCCAAAACGCAAACGCCATGATCGGCAGTTGCAGCGCGACGATCACGCCGCCGATCACGCCCGCCAACAGCAGCGCCCGCGCGATCATCGCGCGCACTTCGGCATGATCCCCTGCGCCGCGCGCCTGCGCCGTGGGCCCGGTGGTGCCCATGCGCAGGCAGTTAAACAAGTGATAGATGTAGTTAAACAACATCGCGCCAATAGCCACCGCGCCGATGTAATAAGGCTCCGGCAAATGGCCGACCACGGCGGTGTCCACCGCACCTAACAACGGCACGGTGACGTTAGCCAAGATGATGGGCCACGCCATGGCCCACACTTGCGCGTGGGTGCTGTTGCGGTTTTCGGGTTGCTTTGAGTCAGTCAAATTAACTCAATAAAATCAAATAGTTATAGATCGTCGAATAATGTCGGCGTGAGCGCACTCGAATTGCCTCGCTGCGAATCGCTATCTAACGCAGGCGGCGACGCACCGGGTCGGCTCAGCGTGCCCACGCGCACACCGAGCAAGCGTATGCGCCGTTCCAGCGGCACGCGCTTCAAACACTCGCCCGCCGCACGGCGGATGACGGCTGCATCGCCGGTGGGCGCATCAATAGTGCAATCGCGCGTGACGGTTTTAAAATTATCGAAACGCAGTTTCAAACCAATGGTTTTGCCGACTACGCCTTTGCGTTTTAAATCTTCCGCCACGCGCACGCACAAGTCCGTAAAGATGCGCGTCAGTTTTTCACGGTCGCGCACGGCGTGCAAGTCTTCTTCGAACGTGGTTTCGCGACTGATGGATTTGGGCTCGCTGTGCGTCACCACTACCCGCTCGTCACGGCCCTGCGCGGCGTTGTGCATCCACGCGCCGGTGTTTTTGCCGAAATTGTCGAGCAGCAGCGTGAGATCGGCGTGCGCCAGATCGCCGATGGTGTGTATGCCCAAGGCGGTGAGCCGCTCACTGGCCTTGGGGCCGATGCCGTTGATTTTGCGCGCGGCCAGCGGCCAGATGTGCGCCGGGATATCCGCCGCGCTCAACACGGTGATGCCACCGGGCTTGTGCAAATCCGAGGCGATTTTCGACAGCAGCTTGTTAGGCGTAATGCCGATGGAAGACGACAAGCCTGTCGCATCGCGCACCGCGGTTTGCAGGTGCAGCGCCAGCTCGCGGGCGCGCACCCAGGGTGCCGCAGCATCCGCAATCAGCGCGGTCAGATCAATGTATATCTCGTCGATGCCGCGATCTTCCACCAGCGGCGCTATCGCGCGCACGGCCTCTTTGAACAAGCGTGAGTAGCGCCGGTACTCATCAAAATCTGCCGGCAGCAGCCACGCGTCGGGCGCCAGCTTCGCCGCCTTCATCAAACCCATGCCCGAATGCACGCCCAGCGCGCGCGCTTCGTAGGTGGACGTGGTGATCACGCCGCGCCCAGTGTAAGTGCGCAGTGTAGGAAAGGCCGTCTCATGCGGATTTTGCGCGCCGCGCCGACGCCCGCCCACCACCGCCGGCTGGCCGCGCAAATGCGGGTAGCGCAACAGTTCGACGGACGCGTAAAACGCATCCATGTCGAGGTGGGCAATGTAACGGTCAGACATAGGGTGAAAATACCACCTTCACCACCGTCTGTCGTTCGCCAGCGAGCAGCGACGGCGGCGACGGCACTCACTCCATGCGCATCCCCGCATCGCGGATGATTTTGCCTTTGACGCGGATGTCGTCGCGAATCATCGCGGCGAATTCCGTCGGCGTGTTGCCCACGGCCTCAATGCCCGCTTTGAGCAACCGCGCCTTCGCATCCGCCGATTGCATGTAGCGCGCGATTTCCCGGTGCAGCACCTGCACCACGGCAGGCGGCGTGCCGGCGCGTGCGAGCACGCCGATGGTGGCCGCCGATTCATATCCCGGCAATCCTGCAGACGCCACCGTCGGCAAACCCGGCGCCACGGGCGATGGCTGCGCGGACGTGACGCCCAGCGCCACCAGCCGTCCGGCGCTCACGTGCGGCCCCGAGGCGTTGGCAGTGGCAAAAATGATTTCTACACGCCCGCCCACCACATCGGTCAGCGCCAGCGATGCGCCGCGATACGGCACGCTGGCGATGTTGACGCCCGCCATCGCCTTGAACATTTCACCGGCCAGGTGATTGGAGTTGCCGATGCCCGATATCGCATAGTTGAGCGCGCCGGGCTTTTGCCGGGCGAGCGCGATGAGCTCCTGCACGCTCTTCACCCGCAGCGACGGATGCACCACCAGCACATTGGGCGAACTGATCGCCAGCGACACCGGTGCGAAATCGCGTGCCGGGTCAAACGGCAGGCTGTCACGCATGAACGGCGACAACCACATCACAAAGCCCACCATCATCAGCGTGTAACCGTCGGGCTGCGCCTTCACCAGAATTTCGCCGGGCGTGACGCCGCCAGGCCGGTTGTCGATGACAATTTGCTGGCCGAGCCGCTGCGTCAGCTCCGCCGCCATCAGGCGCGCGGCGAAATCACCCGCGCCGCCCACGCCGGAGACGAGCAGGCGTATGGGCTTGTTCGGAAAGCCGCCCGCGTTTACCGCAGCGTCAGGGACGGGTGCGGGGGCGGGTGCCGCGTTCGCAGCACTGGCCCACGCCACGCCCGAAAATAAAATTGCTCTTAAAATCAATTAGTTATGGTGAATCGCCATCATCATTAGCGCAGCCCGCCCAAAATCGCCAGCGCACGCCCCATCGAAAAATCATAAGTCGGCTGATGAAACGCCGTCACGCTGTCGCGCATCATATAGCCGTGATTCACGCCGGGAAAAATATTCACGTCGACGTTTTTGTGTGTTGCGGGTAGCGCGCGATACGTCGCCTGCACGGCGGGCGGCGCAGCGTGATCCAGCTCGCCCCAGATAATCGAAATGGGCGCGGTCGTGCCTTCGAACTCGTGCGCGTAATCGCCCAACTGCGTGCCGTGGCACGACACGCCGCCCGCGTAGCCGAGACGCTTGGGACCGAGAATCGCATACGGCCCGCCGTAGCAAAAGCCCATCGCCACGGCTTTGCCGTTGAACTGCGACATTTTCTTTAGCGCGTTGAGCGTATCCACCATATCGGCCTCGCCGGTTTTGATCACCGGCAAGCGCGGCTGCGAACGCGTCTTGGTGCGATCATCGCTGCGGGTAAGCGGCCCCGGCACCGTGCGCCAAAACAAATCCGGCGCAGCGCAAATGTAACCCTTCGCGGCGAACTCGTCGGCGATGTTGCGGATGTCCTTATCCACGCCGTGCACCGCAGAAGCCAGCACGATCGCCGGTACTTTGCCTGTCACATCCGGGGTAACGATATAGCAATCAAAGTCTTTGCCTTCGCTGCTAGAACGAATTTTGATGTCTTGCTTTTGCATAGAAGTCTCCGTGAAAGGGTGTGGGTAGATTTTGCTGAAAATAGTGCATGCGGCGCAACAGGATTGCGCCTTACGTACTACGACTCAAAGCCTCGCGCTTCTGCGCGTCGCGCGCCGCACACGCCTCGGCCATTGCCAGCACGACGATAGCCCATTCATCCACCGGCACGTCGATCATTTTGCCATCCAACGGCACGGCTGCGGTGCCGACGGCAACACCTTCGGCAAACGCTACGCGCACGCGGCGATTCCATTCAACGAGCTCGGGAGTGGGCGTAAACGCAGCGTTCACCGGCGCTACCCAACTCGAAAAGGGGTGAGGGCAAATCACGCCTTTCATGCCAAGGTTTTTGGCCTTGGTGGCTAACGTGTGCAGTTCTGCGGCGGGCAGCTCGCGCGGCTGCACACTCAAGGGGTACGCCATGCCCACCGCGGCCACCTTGGCCGCCGTGCATTCCACCGCGAGACGGCCGCGCGCGTAATCAAACGGGTCGAGTTCCGGCAGCGGCGTGATGTCGAGATCAGCGGCCAGCGCGCGCTCGTCCAACGCAGCCTGCGTGATGCGCGGGCTGGCTTTGATGATGGGGCGGATATCCCACACACCACGTGCCGACTCCAACATCACGATCATTTGCAACGAACCTGATGCGACGCCGCGTTGTTTCTCCAGTGCGGTTAACGCGCTATCGACTTGCACGACTTGTGTTGCCGATTCCGCACACGGCAGCATGATGCCGCACAAGCCGGGCCACACCGCCGCCTCAAGATCAGCCTGCACGGCTGATTTTCTGACGCGCACAAAAACTTCCGCGCCACCTTGGGCCGCCTGCGTGATCAACGCTTTGATTTCGCCACGCGCAACGGTAGATCCTTCCAGATGCAATGTCACCGCATCGGCATTGTGCCGCCACGCATGGGCCACCGCCTCGCTGTCGCCGGCGCACACCAACAGATTGGATCGCCGCACCAGCAGGCTCATGGTGGGAACCCGTACAGTGCTTGCGGGTTGTTGACGAGAATGCGGTTACGCGTGGCTTCATCCGGCACCCACACGCTGAGCAGATCAAACAACAAAGCGTCATCCGGCTTGATCTTGGGGCTGGGGTGCGGCCAGTCGCTGCCCCACACCAAGCGCTCCGGTGCGGCCTTGACGAAGGCTTGCGCAACCAATGTCGCATCGGCGTAGGTGGGCGGGCCGACCCATGTGTTCATATACGCGCCGGAAATTTTGACCCAAGCCTTGCGTTGATCCAGCATGCCGCGTATCACCGCGTGCGACGCATGATGGATACCTTCCGCTTCCGGCGGATGGCCCAAATGATCGAACACCACCGGCGTCGGCAAGCGCCGCAGCATGTCGGCGTGCTCGATGATTTTGGCGTAGGGCATATTGAGTTGAATGTGCCAACCGTAATCGGCAATGCGCTTGGCCAGCAGCTCGATCATGTCGATGGACACCACGGCAGTGTTGGGGTCACCCACGGTAAAACGAATGCCACGGATGCCGCCGTCGTGCAGTTGCTTCAGTTCCGCATCGGTCACCGTGGGGCGCAGCACACCCACGCCGCGCGCGTTGTCGATGCCGAGTGCCTTGATCGCATCGGTGGTTACCGTGTTGTCGGTGACATAGTGACGTGGTGTCACAATCACCACCCGCTCAACGCCAATGCGCTTTTGCAGTAGACGGTAATCGGCAACGGTGCTGTTGGCCATCACCGGCTTGGCCGACGGATATCGCGAATCATAGATGTGGATATGGCAATCGGCGGCTTTCGCCGGTGCCACCAGCTTGGGCGGTGCGTCACCGGTGGAATAGGGCACTGCTTGGGTTACGCCTTGCATCACATTCTCCTTTTTCTGCTACTCGCTACTCGCTACTCTCTACTCGCTAATCAATTCGCAGGCCCGCCGATTTCACCAGCTGGTCGTACTTGGCCAAATCCTGTTTGATAAACGCCGCCAACGCCGCCGGCGTGCTGCCGATCACATCCACGCCTTGCGCCGCCATGCGTTCAATAATGTCCGGCAGGCGCAACACGCGCACGACTTCGCTGTGCAGTTTGTCGATGACAGGCTGCGGCGTGGCGGCGGGGGCCAGCAGGCCGTGCCACGCGGCGTTTTCAAAACCTGGCAGCGCGGCCTCGTCCATGGTCGGCACGTCAGGCGCAGCGCGCGAACGCTTCAAACTGGTGACCGCCAGCGCGCGCAGCTTGCCGGTACGCACATGCGGCACGGTACTCGGCGTGGTGCCGAAATACATCGACACCTGCCCCGCCAGCAAATCGGTGACTGCTGCGCCGCCGCCTTTGTACGGCACGTGAATAATCTCCACGCCCGCCATCACGCGAAACAGTTCGCCTGACAAATGGTTGGAGCTGCCGATGCCCGCCGAGGCAAACGTGAGTTCGCCGCGACGCTTTTTGGCCAGCGCGATCAGGTCTTTCGCATTGCGCACCGGCAGCGATGGATGCACCGCCAGAATATTCGGCGCTGTGGTCATTTGGCTGACCGGCGCGAAATCTTTCACCACGTCATACGGCAGCTTTTTAAAAAACACGGTGTTGACGGTATTCGGCACGCCGCCGATGAGCAGCGTGTAGCCATCCGGTGCCGCACGCGCCACCGCCTCGGAGCCGATGTTGGTGCCGCCGCCTGGGCGGTTCTCGACAATGACTTGCTGGCCGATGGTTTCCGATAATTTCGTCGCCACCACACGCGCCACAAAATCCACGCCGCCGCCGGGCACATACGGCGCGATAAAACGGATGGGCCGGGTGGGATACGGCTGCGCGCCGCACACGCCGCTCAGCAGCAGCGCACTGACGCTTGTGCTTAAGCAACATAAGTAATTGTTTTTAAACGATTTTTTCACTAGCCACCCTTATCCATTGCCGCCCGCACTTGCGCCACCGCATCAGCCTTTTCACGATCACGCACGGCACAGACGGCCGCCCACGCCAGCACATCGCGTGCGCGCGCGGCTTCGTAACGATCAATCACGCGGCCTTCGATTTCGAGCCACGGTTCTTCGCTCGCGCGCAGGCGCTCAAATTGCTCAAGCACCCAATGTGCGTCACGGATGTCGGCTAAGTGGGGCGTGTAGCCCTTGTTGTGCGATGCCACCACCGCTGGGTTCAAGCCGCCGCCGCCCAGCCGCAAGCCGCAGGCTTTGGCCGCCTCGCCCAAGCGCAACGCGCGATCGCCATCGCTGACGCTGCCGCTGGTGTTGGCAATAAACGGTGACGCGCGCACCCCTAAGCCCAGCGCGCGCGCGGCGAGTTCCGCTTCCCCACGCAGATACACAAACTGATCGTACGGCACGAACATTTCCACACCCAAGTCGCGCGACATATCGTAGCCGCCGTTGGTCGCGCCGAACTCCTTGACGCGCGGGCTGGCGGCGGCGATGTCGTAGACGTTGGTCACCGCCAACGCGGTTTCGATGCCGGTGTCGATTTCGATGGCACCCACCGGCATGCCGCGTTCTTTTTCCATACGCGTGATGATGGCATCGAGCGCGCGCACTTCGTCGGCGGTTTCGGTCTTGGGGTACTTGATGCGCTTTAACCCCGGCCACACCGATGCCTCGGTATCGGCTTGCATGTGTTCATGGTTAATACGCACAAAGGCCTCGGTACCGCCTTTTTCAATTTTGGGAATCGCGTCTTTCACCAGTGTGCGCGCGTAGGCCTTGCGGTTTTGCGGCACAGAGTCTTCGAGATCGAGCAGCACGAAGTCACAGCCGCGTCGCCACGCGTTATCCACAAAACGCGGCGTGACGATGGGCATGGTTAAACCGGAGCGTCTCACTTTGGGTTGTGTCATCACTGGCCTCTGTGTGCGCGTTACGCGTAGATTTTATTGAGCGGCTCGACTTGATCCGCACGCAAACACAGCGCGCCCTTGAAGCCCGCCGCGCGTCCGCGAGTGGCGGCTTGCAACGTATGGTCCGGCGTGGCCAACAGCCCGCGATCCGGCGCGCGCCACCACGCGCCCAGCGGCACAACGCCCGCAGCGCGCGCGATGATGATCAAGCGCTGCGTCAAATAAGGCATCAAATGCAAATCGCCCGACGGCTCAGGCCGCAAATCCATCACCAAATCAGCGCGGCCCAGCGTGGCACCGCGCACGCGCGCACTGGCGCTGATGATGTCGTACGCGTCCTGATTGCCGCGCGCGGTTTCCAACGACGCCACAATTGCCACGCCGCCCTCGGGCAGGCCACGCTCTTTTTCCAATGAAATCAGATAGTTATCGACATCTTTCATCTGCTGCACCGATTCCACGCGCGACAGCACCACGCCGCTCAGGCCCGGCCACACACTGGCACGCAAATCGGCTTCACAGCGCGCCGGCGTAGTCTGCACAAACACGCGCGCGCCGCGTGACCCGGCGACCGCGAGCGCCGCGTTGACTTGCCCTCGCGCAGCAGCGCTTTGTGGATCGGCGACCAACTCCACCAGATCCAGCACCACCACATCGGCACCGGATTGCGCAGCGCGTTGTATATCCGCGACCCTGCTCATCGAAACCAGCAGCCACGAACGGTGTTTGTTAATGCTCTCGTTAGCTACATGGCTCACACTGCGCTCCCCGATTCGCTACCGCTACCGCTGCCACATCTCATTGCATCGCCTGCGTAATCCCGTGTGCCACGCCAGCAAGCACGCCATCCTGATCCGGCGTGCCGAGCAACTGCACGCCGAACGGCAGGCCTTGCGCTTGCATCATGGGCAAGCTAAACGCCGGCAGACCCAGCCACGAACCATACACCAGAAACGTGCGGCTGCCGGTGTAATCCAGACCTTCTATCGCCGGGCCCGACGAGGCGAGTGTGATGTAAGCGTCGCTGTCGCCCAGTGTTTCGCACCACAATCTGCGTAGGGCGTCGCGCTTGTCGAGCAATTGTTCGTAGTCGCGCGGGGTCATGCGATTCGCGCGCTCAAGCAAGCCGTGCAAGCGCTCGCCGATGACCTCGCCGAAGCGCGCGATGTAATCCTCAAACGGCCAGCGCAGCTCGTACGCCACGATATCGAGCGCACCATCCACGTCAGCTATCAATTGGTCTTCCAGCGCCGCGATGCGTGCGTCGGTGTGGCGGCTGGTGATGGTGACGCCCTGTACTGAAAGCGCTTCCACCACGGACTCAAATTGAGCCTCTGTCTCTTTGTCGATCTCGTCCCAACCGCGCGTGTACAGCCGCATCAACCGGCGCGGTTTTTTCGCCGCCGGCACCGCAGCGCCCGCCCCCTGCAAAAAGCGCCGCCCCGGACTGCCGATGCCAAGCGAAATTTGCGAGGCCACGCGCCACACGTCACCCAAGGTCGCGCCGATGATGCCCAAGTGGTCTGCCGTCGCAGACAGTGGATGCACGCCGCCCATATGCAATTGCCCCAAGCTCGGCTTGAAGCCCACCGCGCCGCAATAAGAGGCCGGGCGCAGGGTGGACGCCTGCGTCTGCGTACCCAAACCCACCGGCGCCATGCCGGAACCCACCGCAGCAGCCGTGCCGCTGGATGATCCGCCCGGCGTGCGCTTTACATCAAACGGATTGGTGGTCGGGCCGGAATAGCCAATGGCGAATTCTGTGGTCACCGTTTTGCCGAGAATCACCGCACCGCCCTTGCGCAATGCCGCGACACAAGCCGCATCGTGTCTCGACTGCCAACCTTTGAACGCGGGGCTGTTCATTTGCGTGGGCATGTCGGCGGTGGCGATAATGTCTTTGATCGCCACTGGGCAGCCGTCCACCGGCGATAGCGGCTTGCCGTTTTTATAACGTTGCGTAGCGGCATCGGCCGCCGCGCGCGCACCGTCCGTGTTCAGCGTGACAAAAGCCTGCACTGTTTTGTCGCGCCGGGCGATGACATCTAGGCAACGTTCCAGAAAATCGCGAGGGGTATCCCGTCCCACCGCAAAATCCGCGATACTATGGTCAAACGAAATCACGTTGGGATTGCGCCATGCGTGCATACCATGTCCCCTTCAGGTTGATCCCGTGAATTTTAACTGAAGCCCGCTGGAGTCTCTCCTATGCAGCCCTGTACCGCTACCGCTACCGCTACCGTTACCATCGCAAGCTTGCTGGCCATAGCGTTAAACACCGCCCCCGTGTTGGCGCAAACGCCTGCGGCGGGAGCGTACCCGACGAAATCCATACGCCTTGTGGTACCGTTTCCGCCCGGCGGCAGCACCGATTTGATGGGCCGCGTGTTAGGCGCAAAATTCGGCGAGGCGTTCGGCCAACAGGTCATTGTGGAGAATCGTCCCGGTGCCAGCGGCATGATCGGCAATGAATTGGTCGCCCGCGCCGCGCCCGACGGCTATCTGTTGACCATGGGCACGATCGGTGCGATGTCGGTCAACGTATCATTGTTCAAGTCGGTGCCTTACGATGCCACGCGGGATTTCTCGCCGGTCACGCTCACCGGCAACGTCGAAAATTTATTGGTCGTGCACCCTTCAGTACCCGTACGCAGCGTTAAAGACCTGATAGCGCTGGCAGCGGGCAAGCCCGACATGCTGCTATTTGCCTCCAGCGGCACCGGCAATGCGCCACATCTCGCGGGCGAGCTGTTTAATCAACTCGCCAAGGTGAAACTGGTGCATTTGCCCTACAAGGGCGGCGGCCCGGCGATGATTGATTTGGTCGCGGGACAGGTATCGCTATCGTTTGCCAGCATGCCGTCGTCGCTGCCATTCGCCAAAAGCGGCAAGTTGCGCGCCATTGCCGTGGGCGGTGCCAAACGTTCGAGCGCTGCGCCGGAAATCCCCACCGTTGCCGAAAATGGCTTGCCGGGCTTTGAGGTTACCGATTGGCAGGGCTTGCTGGCACCGGCAAAAACGCCCACGGCGGTCATTGACCGGCTCAACCGCGAAACCATCCGCATCCTGAGCGAGCGTGACGTCAAAGAGCGGCTTGCCGCGGCCGGGCTGCAGGTGGTCACCAACTCGCCGACGCAGTTTGGCGAATTCATCCGCGCTGAAATCGACAAATGGGGCAAAGTGATACGCGCCGCCGGCATCAAGCCGGAGTAAATTCGCCGCCCGTACCCCACGCAGGTAGCATGCGCGTGCCCTGCGTTTGCTCTGCGTTTGCCCTGCGTTTGCCCTACGTTTGCCATGTGGCCTGCCCCGGCGTAGCATGGGCCAACGACACCCTCACTCATTCGATCCCCAAAGGAGAACCCCATGAGCACCACTCTGTTTCACTTTTCATTTGCCGTCAACGATCTCGACAAGGCGCGCACGTTTTACGGCGAGATTCTGCAATGCCCCGAAGGCCGCAAGCTCAAAGGACGCGCGGATTTTAATTTCTTCGGCCATCACATCGTCGCGCATTTGGCACCGGAAGACATCGTCGGCGACAAGGGCCGCAAAATCGGCGGTGCACTGGTGACCCCGCTGCGGCACTTCGGCGTGGTCATGACGCTCGATGATTTTCAGAAAACCGCCAAGCGTGCGGAGCAACGGGGCGCTGCGTGGATCAACAAACCCAGCATCACGCAGCCGGGCACAGTGCGCGAGCAAATGCTGATGACGCTGAGCGACGGCTGCGGCAACGCCATTGAGTTCAAGGGTCTCACTGCCATCGCCAACGTCTACGCAGTAAAAGAGAACGAAGCGGCGATGGCGTGATAACTAGCTGATTTAAAACAGTTATTTTGCAAGGCCCAGAGCGCGCAAACCATTACCCAGCGCCACGAACTGCGTTTCCATCAAGCGCTTGGTGTCAGCGCCGTTCAAATACGTGTTCGCAAAGTGACTGGCGGCGATGTCTTTTTTCCAGTCATCCTGCTGCACCAGCTTAGCGAACACGCCATCCCAATAGTGCACTTGCGCTGCACTCATGCCTTGCGGCCCGACCACACTGCGCCAGTTGGCTGACACCACTTTAACGTCCTGCTCCATCCACGTCGGTGTGCTGGCCAGCGCACCTTGCTGACGCTGTTCCGCAGCGACGGCCAGCAGGCGCAGCCTGCCGCTTTGCACATGCGGAATCACCGCAGCGCCCGGCGACACCATCACATCCACATGCCCGCCCATCACCGTCGTCGCCACTTCACTCGATGAATTAAACACGGCCACGCGCCATTTGCGCACATCGGCGCCGGTGGCGGCGGCCAATTGCGCGATGGCGCTGTGGTTGTGATTGCCCAATGCGTTGGCCAGCGCAAAGCTCACGCCGCCGCCCTCTTTTTTGAGCCGCACTGCGAGCTCACGCCCGCTTTTAAAGGGCGACTCTGCCACCACCGCGAAGGTCACGTACTCGGTGCCGATCTGTGCCAGCGGCGTGAGATGCGTGTGATTCACCGTGGTTTTGCCGAGGATGTAATTCGTCAACAACGTCGGTGACACCACCAGCAAATGGTGCCCGCTACCCACGTGCTGCACCATATAAGCTGCTGCCACTGCGCCGCCACCACCCACCTTGTTCAGCACCACTGCCGGGCGTTCGATCAGACGTTTGTCCTGCAACAACCGTTGCACCAGCCGCGCCGTGGCATCACTGCCGCCGCCGGGTGCGGTGCCAACAATCAGCTCGACGCTGCGCTCGGGTTGCCCGTCTGCGGCATGGGCTGCGGGCGCAATGAGAAGGGCCACGAATAGGCATAGGGGCGTCATGTGATCACGCTGCGAGCATCGCCATGAACACATGCACTGGTGTCGCCTCCAGCCGTGCGGGGTCATCGCACAAACTTAGGATCGCCTCAACCTGCTTGGCCGCATAACGTCGTGCCAAGCTGCGCTCGAACTTGGCGCGCAGCAGCGGCCCGGCATCCTTCAAGCGCCGTGGATGCCCGAACGGAAACGCCACCTCTACCTTCGGCGTGCGCTTACCGTCTTTGAACGTCACTTGTATGGCATTGGCGCTGGAGCGTATTTTCGGATCGGTAAAATCACGCGTGTAGCGCGGGTCTTCAGTCACGTGCATTTTTGCGCGCAGCGCATCGATGCGCGAATCAGCCGCGGTAGCATCCTCAAAATCCCGCGCATCGAGCTTGCCGTGAATCAAACCAACCGCCACCACATACTGCACGCTGTGATCGCGATCGGCCGGGTTATGCAGCGGACCGGTTTTATCCATGATGCCCATCAGCGCACGCTGACTAAAAATATCGATACGCTGAATCTCCGCCAGCCGGTCTTTCACCAACGCATGCAGGCGGAACGCACACTCCGCTGCCGATTGCCCGTGCATGCCCGCCGCGACAAATTTGAACATCGAATGCTGAATCACATAGTCGCCGTACGCACGCTGAAACACAAACGGCTTGCCGTCGCGATAGCGGTCGTAAAAACCCCATTTCTTTGCACTCAGCACCGTGGGGTAACCCATCTCACCGGCCATGGCCATGCGCGCCAGCCGCACGCCTTCAGACACGGCGTTACCCGCTGCCCAGCTCTTGCGCCACCCCGCGTTGGGCGCTTGCCGGTAGACGCGCAAACTGGCGTCGATCCACGCATTCGACACGGCGTTCACGATCTCAGGGCGCGTGCCGCCCATCAAGCGCGTAACCACTGCGGCTGTTGCGACACGAGACAACATCGTGTGATCTACACCCATCGCATTAAAATCGTTTTCGATGGCGATGCAGCCCTGAATTTCATAGGCCATGATTAACGCTTCGAGCACGTCGCGCATCAGCACCGGCTTACCGCGCTGCGCCGCGCGTTCGCGGCTTAACGCATCCGCCGCCGCCAAAATCCCGCCGAGGTTGTCCGACGGATGGCTGCCTTGGGCCGCCGTGAAAGTGTCGTTGAAATCCAGCCAGCGAATGAGGCTGCCGATATCGAACGCTGCCTTCACCGGGTCCAGCACAAACGCGGTGCCCGGCACGCGCGCCCCTAGGGGAACCCACGTGCCCTGCATCACCGGGCCCAGCAACTTGGTGCAGTCCGGGTAATCCAGTGCATCGAGCGCGCAGGCGAGGGTGTCGGTCAGGCGCAGACGCGCAATATCGAGCACCTTGCGGCTGCGGGCGCGGTAGGCCAGCACGTAATCGGCAATGTCGATTAACTCGCGATCCGGCGCCGTGCGCACGTTCGATTTGACTTCAGCACTCATGGTGTTGCCTTACCGGTGTGGGGAAAGATTGGCCATGCTATCGCCGCCAGCGGGGCACTTCAATCACTTCCTGCAACACGCGCGGCGGCGCTGCTACACTAGCGTATATTCGCAGCGAAATCGCCAACTGGGGCCGCATCGTCGCCGCCTCCGGCGCACGCATGGAATAAGGATCGCATCGTGTTACTCGGCCAAGGCGTCATGATTAACTGGACCAATGTCGCGCCCGAACACCGGCCCGCGTACGACGCGTGGCAGTGCCGCGAGCACATGCCGGGGCGCGTGGCCATACCCGGCTTTTTGCGCGGACGACGCTATATCGCCGCCGCCGCCGCTTCCGCTGCTTCTGTCGTGCCTGAGCGCACGCAGCGCGCGTTTTTAACGCTGTATGAAGTGGCCGATCTGTCGGTGCTCACGGGGGCGGCTTATCTCGCCAAAGCCAACAGCCCCAGCCCGCTCACGCTGCAAACCACGCCCGTAGTGCGCGATAGCATCCGCGGGCTGTCACGCGTGCGCGCGTCGCTGGGCGAGGGCATGGGCGGTGCAGCACTGACGCTGCGCCTTGATCCGCAAGCGGGGCGCGAAGCCGCACTGGAACACTTCTTGGTCACACAAGCCTTGCCGGCCTGCGCGGATCGCTACGACATCACCGGCGCGCATTTCATCGTCGCCGATCAGCAAGCCAGCCACCTGAAACCGGTGGAACGCCAAGGCCGACCGACGGATTACCCGAACTGGGTGGTCATGCTTGAAGGCACTTGCGCCGCTGCCGTGATTAACGCTGCCGACGCGCTACTGTCTGATTCGCAATGGGCCGCGCAAGGTGCCGCGGCACCGCCGGTGCGTGAGGGTTTTGTCTTGCAGTTCACGCATCTTAGCAAGCGCGCGCTCGCCGAAATGCAGTAACTAATTGATTTTATTGATTTATTTTAACGGAGCCCTGGATGACCACTGAACTACACGAACGCGGCCTCGCGCGGCGCAAAGCAGTGCTGGGCGAAGCGCAGGTGGCGCAAACCTACACCAGCGTCGATCAATTCACCGCGCCGTTTCAGGAAGTCGTCAGCGAATACGTGTGGGGTGCCGTATGGGCGCGGCCCGGTTTGGAGACGCGCGTGCGCTGCCTGCTCACCATCGCCATGCTCACTGCGCTGAACCGCCCAAACGAAATCAAAACGCACATGCGCGCTGCGTTAAGTAACGGCGTCACGCGCGAGGAAATCATGGAAACCTTGTTGCAGGCCAACGTGTACTGCGGTGCGCCTGCGGCGGTTGAAGCCTTCCGCTGCATGCGCGAAGTATTTGCCGCCATCGATGCTGAAGCAAAGTGAGGCGTGCATCATGACTGAATCTTTGCTCGATGACGCCACCCGCGCCCGTGGCCAGCAGGTGCGCGGCGAAGTGCTTGGCCCCGCGCATGTGCAGGCCTCGTATCAGGTCGATGCGCTATCGCAACCCAAAACACAAATGGCCGAATATGTGTGGGGCAAAATCTGGGCGCGCCCCGGCTTGTCGCGCAAAAGCCGCAGCATCGCCAATCTCGCCATGCTCACCGCGCTGAACCGTCCGCATGAACTAAAATTGCACATCAAAGGTGCCATCAACAACGGCTTAACCCAGGATGAAATCGGCGAAGTGCTGCTGCAAACCGCGATGTATTGCGGCGTGGCAGCAGCAGAAGACAGCTTTCGCATCGCCGGCGAAGTTTTCAAGGAGCTCGGATTATCATGACCATCACCCTTAAAGTCTGTTCCGGCAACGGCATGTCTTCATCGTTCCGCGAATTGATGCCGCAATTCGAGCGCACGCATCACTGCAAAATTGAACTTCACTTCGATCCGGCGCAGGTGCTGCTGCGCAAAATCAAGGCGGGCATGGCGGTGGATCTGCTCATCCTCGGCAAGGGCGTGATGAATCAGTTGGTGAAAGACGAATACGTCATTGAAGACAGCGTGCAGGTGCTCACGCGCAACGGTATCGGCGTCGGCGTATTGAAGGGCGCGCCGAAACCGGATTTGTCCAGTGTCGAAGCGTTCAAGCGCGCGCTGCTGAACGCGAAATCGGTGGCCTACACCACTGAAGGCGCCAGCGGCATCTATTTCGCTGGCCTGATTGAAAAACTCGGCATCGCTGAAGCGGTCAAAGCCAAAGCGCGAACCCAGCCCGGCGGGCTTGTTGCTGATCTGGTGGTCAACGGCAGCGCGGAACTGGCGGTGCAACAAATCCCCGAAATCAAAGCCGTGGCCGGTGCCGATTACGCCGGGCCGATACCGGCGGAAATTCAAAGCATTTCCGTCAACGCGGGCGGCATCTTCACCAATTCAAAGCATCCCAAGCAGGCGCAGGCGTTACTGGATTTTTTGCGCGGGCCGGAAGCGGCGCGCGTGTTCAGCGCACGTGGGTTGGAGCCAGAGAATGCGTAACGCGAAATCCGGCTAAATCGGCCTGCTAAAAAATGTCGCCGGTTATCCCACACACTGCTGTGGACAAAGTTTTCATGGCAACCGTTGTTCGGCCCTGTCACAAGACAAGCTATTTTCGCTTATATACCATCGCGACGCGCCACAGGGGTCAACCCAAAAATAACGCAATAAAATCAATTAGTTACATCGATCTTAGATTGAGGTTCCACGCCCCACGCCGCCCGTGTAGCATGGCACAGTAACAACAAGGAAAGCCATGAACCGTTTATTTCTGTGGGCCGCTGCGGCAGCACTGTCGCCCGCGGCGTTGGCGCAAAATTATCCTGACCGCCCGGTACGCGTGATCGTCGGGCAAGCGCCCGGCGGCGGCACCGATTCCGTCACGCGCGTGATGACGCAAAAATTTGTCGAGGCGCTCGGACAATCGTTTGTAGTCGATAACCGGCCCGGCGCAGGCGGCAATATCGCAGGCGAGATGGCGGCGCGCGCCGCACCTGACGGTTACACCCTGCTGACGGTGACGCCCACGCTGGTGATTAACCCGAGTCTTTATCGCAATGTGCTCTACGATGCGATCAAAGATTTCAGCGGCGTGTGCCAGATCGTGAATGCGCAGTACTATTTGTCGGTCAGCAATAGTGTGCCCGCAACCACGGTCAAAGAGTTGATCGCCATTGGCAAAACGCGCACGCCGCGCTTGACGTACGCATCGTCGGGCATCGGCAGCGCGAATCATTTGGCAGGTGAATTGTTCAAAACCATGGCGGGCATCGAGATGACGCATATCCCGTACAAAGGCGGCGCGCCCGCGTTGAGCGCGCTGATCGCGGGCGAAGTGCAGGTGTCAGTCACCAGCGGCGTGATTATTCCGCATGCCAGAGCAGGCCGCCTGAAAACGGTGGCCGTCACCGGTGGCAAACGCACGCCGCTCGCACCGGACATTCCTACCATCAGCGAAGCAGGCGTGCCGGGTTTTGAAGTGGTGGGCTGGTACGGCATCGCCGCGCCCGCGAAAACGCCCAAAGCCGTGATCGAGCGACTCAACAGCGTGATGAATCGCGCATTGCCTGATCTGCGCGAGCGCTACGTCGCGCTCGGCATGGATCTCGCGGGCGGCACGCCCGACGAATTCGACACACTGCTGCGCAACGAACGCGACAAATGGGCTAAAGTGGTGAAACTGTCGGGGGCAAAAGCAGAATAGTTCGCGCTTTGACAGTTGTCTGGAAATCGCCATGAAACAAACCCCATTCCACTTACACATCATGTTCTTGTTGGTCACCGCAGTAGCGCTGATGATCGCCGCGCCACTGGGCGCACAAACTTGGCCCAACCGCACCGTGCGCATTATTTCGCCCTTCGCCCCCGGCGGCGGCAGCGACACCGTGGGGCGCTTTCTCGCGGTGAAGTTAAGCGAGCAAACCGGCGGCACCTTTGTGGTGGAAAACCGCGCCGGCAGCGGCGGCTTGATCGGCGCTGACCTTGTCGCCAAAGCCGCGCCGGATGGCAACACGCTGCTCATCAGCGCGCCGGAATTCGCCATCAATCCCAGCATGCGCGCCAAAATGCCGTACGACACCTTTAAGGATTTCGCCTACATCTCGCAACTCGCCCGTGGGCAATTCATGATCGCCTGCCATCCCGCCGTGCCGGTGAAAAACGCGAAGGAACTGATTGCATTAGCGCGGGCGCGGCCGGGCCAACTGACCTATGGCACGTCGGGCGCAGGCGGCATTAATCATCTCGCGGGCGAATTGCTGCAATCGATGTCGGGCATCAAGTGGCTGCACATTCCGTTCAAAGGTGCGGGCCCCGCGATGATCGCGGCGATGAGCGGCGAAACCGAATTTGCCTTCGCCAGCACCATCGGCATGGTGGCCCACGTCAAGGGCGGCAAGCTGCGCGGTGTGGCGGTCACCGGTCTCGCCCGCTACGCGGAATTGCCCACCGTGCAGACGGTCGCCGAAGTGGGCGTGCCGGGCTACAACGTCACCGGCTGGTACGGCTTGTATGCGCCCGCAAACACTTCGCCAGACATCGTGCGCCGCTTGCACGAAGAATCGCGTCGCGCGTTCGCCAGCCCGGACATCCGCGACAAACTGGTTACCGCAGGCAACGAACCGGTCGGCACGTCGCCAGCAGAGTTTCTGGCGTTCGTGCGGGCGGAGTTTGACAAGTGGGCCAAGGTCATTAAAACCGCCAATTTACGCATTGAGTGACGTTGGTTTAAACCCGCTGCAGCGACAATCTGGCAGCGTATGCCCGAAGTGCTACGATGGTTATGGTCGTTTTCATCAAGGGTTCATCAACATCAACATCAACATTAACAACAGCGAGGTGTGAACATGGCTGCTCCCGATATCGGTGCCTGCATTTCATCTGGCGTTGCCGGATTCAAAAAAGATCCGGTTAAACATATCGTTGTGTCACTGCTGATGGGCATCGTCGGCGGTGCCAGCGGTGGCCTGCTGTACGGCCCGATGATGGTGGGCTATATGCGCATGATCAAAACTGATGACGAGGGCGGCACTACGCAAATCGGCGATGTCTTCAAAGGCTTTGACGATTTTGTGCCGGCGCTGCTGGCGGTGTTGCTCAGCACCATCGCGGTTTCTATCGGCATTGTGCTGTGTATTATTCCGGGCCTGTTGATCATGGGCCTGATTCCGTTGGCGGCGTATCTGGTGGCCGTCGGTGAAAAAGACGGCATTGCCGCGCTCAAGCGCGCGTGGGAAATCATCAAGGAAAATCTCGTCGCTTCTTGCCTGTGTACATTAGCGCTGAGTATTATCGGTTCACTCGGCGCGATACTGTGTGGCATCGGCATTATTCTGACCATGCCGATGGCTTTCATCGGCCTCTACCACATGGCCAAGCAACTGGCTTCGGGTAACGCGCCAGCTCATGCCTGACACCGCTGCACTGAGCGAACCGGCACGCCAGTGGCGGGCGGCCACGCTCTTGGCTTGGCCGCTGGCGTTGGCCGCAGCGCCGTTGGTGTTGAAATTCGGCGATGTGCCGCTGTGCCTGTTCCGCCAATTGAGCGGGCGGCCCTGCCCGCTGTGCGGCGGCACCCATGCCTGCGCGGCGTTGGTCGAGGGCAATCTCAGCGCGGCATGGCAAGCCAATCCGGGCGTGCTGCTGCTGTTGACGGTTGCAGCGACGCACAGCATTAAGCTCGCGTGCGAGGCGCGGGCCGGGCGGTCACTCGGTGGCGATGCGGTACTGAAGCAGGCATGGCTTGCTGCAGGGGCGCTGCTGTTGGCGACGTGGGGACTGCGTCTCGCGGGTTATCTTTAACCTGCGATTGCTGCGGTGCCGTCGTCACCGGCATCCTACAAGCGGGTTTGAATTGCAAGCGTCAGATGATGCGATCCGCAATCACGCAGGCTTCACTTGGCCGATGCGTATCACACCCCAGTGAATCAGTAGCGCGCCGACGGACGCCATCATCGCAATCGCGCACACCGCCAGCCAACCGTAGTGCGCAAACGCGGTGCTGGTGAGAAACGCACCGACGGCATTACCGCTCCACACGTGCATGCCGAAGATGGTGTTGGCGCGCGCGCGCGAATCCGGCACTGAGGCGTTGACCAGCGTTTGATTCGCCACCATGGCAGTGCGCAGCCCGCAATCGAGCAGAATCGCGCCGAGCACCACAAAGGCGATAGACCACGCCGCAAAGCCAAACGCTATCCACGCAGCGATCATCACGCACACGCCCGTGGTGACCACCGGCACCGCGCCGGAGCGATCCATCCAGCGGCCCGCCGGGCGCGCCACCAAAATACCTGCCGCGCCCGGCAGCCCCATGAGGCCCGCTGCGACCGGCCCCACGTGATGCAGCGCGGCCAACATGGGTGCCACCACCGCCCAGAATCCGCCGTAACAAATGCCGAGCAAAAACTGGATGGCCGTGGCGCGTCGCACATTGCCGTATTTGCGAAAGATGGTGAAGATGGACCACAACAAATCGCGATACGCCATCTGTGTGCTGGCGCGCGTGTGGGGCAGCCGCACGAGCAGCGCGCCCACCAGCATCAAGTGCATGCCCGTGGAGAAAATGTAGCTCCAGCGCCAGCCCAGCTTCGTGGCAATCAGGCCGCCGGCAATGCGCGCGAACAAAATACCGATGAACATCGCCATCAGTTGCGTGCCCACCGCACGCCCACGGTGCTGCGGCGGCGCAATCTCGACCACCATGGAAATAAACACCAGCCCCACCGCAGAGCAGATGCCGGTGACAAGACTCGCCGCCGCCAGCACCGTGATCGACGGTGCCACCGCCATCACTGACTGCGCAACGCCCAACACGCTAATCATGCTGATAATCAGCCAGCGCTTGTTGACCCGGTCGCCCAGCGGCACCAGAAACGCTACGCCGATCAGCATGCCGCCAAACGACAGCGTAGGCACCCAGCCCACGGCAGCGGGGCTTGCCTGAAACTCTGCGGCTATGCGCGCCAGCATCGGCGTTTGATAGTGTATGCCGCCGGCGATGACGAACGCCGCACCGATCAACAAGGCAATCAGCGCCCGTTGCGCGGCGGCGGCGTTATCAGTATCGGTATCGGGCAAGGTGTCGCCTGAGTGTTTCACAAAAAATCATTTAAAATCATTTAAAATCAATTAGTTACGATGTATCCGCCCATGACGGTGCAATGCCTTGCGCAGCATGCGATTATCGCACTCGCGCGCCGGCAGCCGGCGAACCCGATGCAGACCCAACGGTGCGGCGGGATGTTACATTGCGCTCACCACCTGCCGGAGGAACTGCGTTGATGCTGACACGAAGCGTAATCGGGGCGACGGCTTGGCTGGCTGTCGCCACGGCGGTGCAAGCGCAAACGGGCGCAGCCGCGACGGGCACCGGGCCGGCCTACCCCTCACGCCCCATCCGCGCGATTTCCGGCTTTCCGCCGGGCAGCAGCGTTGATGTGGTGGGGCGCTTTGTGTGCGGCAAACTGGCTGAACGCCTAGGTCAGCAAGTGGTCATTGATAACCGTCCTGGGGCCAGCGGCACCATCGGCGCGGATTTGGCGGCACGTGCCACGCCCGACGGCTACACGCTGTTTTTGATGTCGAGCTCACAAGTGATGAGCGCGCCGATTTACAAGAATCTGCCGTTTCATCCGGTGAAATCATTTACGCCGATCACACCCCTCGCGATTGGGCCGCTGATGCTGACGACGCTGCCCTCGTTTGCGCCCACCGGTGTGAGAGCCTTGATCGATTTGGCGAAATCCCGGGCCGATGCAGTGACGTATTCGTCGGCGGGTAACGGCAGCATCAATCACTACGCTGGCGCTTTGTTCGCGCGCGCCGTGGGCGCGCAAATGCTGCATGTGCCGCACAAAGGCGGCGCACCGGCTTTTTTTGCGGTGATGAACGGCGAAGTCAATGTGATGTTTGCCACGCTGCCGCTGTCGCTCACGCAAATACGCGCCGGCAAGGTGAAGTCTCTCGGCATCACCAGCACCAAACGTTCGCCGTTGGCACCGTCGATTCCACCGATTGCGGACAGCGTGCCAGGATTTGAAGTCTCTACCTGGTGGGGCATCGTCGGGCCGGCCGGCTTGCCGGCGCCGATACTCGCCCGGCTCAACACAGAAATCACCGGCATACTCACGCAGCCGGATTCAGCGCAACGCCTCGCCGCCGAAGGTGCCGAACCGTGGCCGCTGTCAAGCGCGGACTACACCAAAATGCTGTATGCAGAACTCGAAAAATGGACGCGCGTGGCACGCGAAGCGGGCATACGCGCCGATTAAACCGGAAACGACACCATGAAATTCAGCAACTTCTTGTTCACAGCGTCAATGGACGCAAACAAAGACGATCAAGTCATCGACGAAGCCCTGCGCGAAGGGCAACTCTGCGATCAGCTCGGCATGGACATGCTGTGGCTCGCCGAGCATCACTTCGACGGCATTTGCGCCTACGTTGACCCGGTGACTTTTGCCGCCGCGCTCGCGGCAAGCACCAAGCAAATCAACATTGGTTTTGCGGTGGCGCAAATGTCGCTGCACCACCCGATCCGCATGGCCGAACAGATGGCGCTGATCGACAACATCAGCAAGGGCCGCCTGCTTGTCGGCTTGGGGCGCGGCACGGCTTACAACGTGTACGACTATCAGGGCTACGGCATCGACCCCAAAGAGGCTTACGAACGCCTGATCGAAGCCGAAGACATCATGATCAAGGCTTGGACAACTGAAAACTATCAACACAAAGGCAAATACTGGGATATCAAATTGCCCATGCTGCGCCCGCGCCCCTATACCAAACCGCACCCGGCGATTGTGCGCGCCTGCTCCGGCGAAGAGGCCATGCTCGGTATGGCGCGCGAGGGCCGGCCGTTTTTGATGAACATTCAAACCAACGAAGTCACCCAACACCGCATGGATTTGTATCGCAAGACGCAACGCGATTGCGGCTTTGATGAAGCCACCATCGCGCGCAACGTCGATAACACGTGGATATGGAAAAACATTTTCGTCGGCGAAACCGACGCCGAAGCGCGGCGCATCGCCATGCCCGCATGGGAAACTCAGCAGGAATTCCGCGCCGCCATGCGCAAGAAAGTCTACGCCGAGCAGGGCTTGCTGTTAAAGCAGGAAACCGCCACGCCAGCGCGCGATCAGCAACAACATTCCATCTTGTGCGGATCGCCGGATACCGTAGCCGAGGCGATTGCCGAAATCGACAAGATTGGCGTCGGCGGATTGATACTGGTGTTTCGCTTGGGGCCCATGCCTTATGAGGTGGCGGCGCACAGCATTGAATTGTTTATGCGCAAGGTCGCGCCGCAGTTTAAGGGCAAGGTGGCGGCGACGCATTAAAGCGCAACGTATTTAAAGCGGACGCTAACATTGCGTCCGGAGCATGATCGTTCCCCTTGGCAAAGTATGCGTATACAATGCGCATTGAGGAGAAATCGCATGAAAATGACGCTTAACACACCAGCACGCAAGCGCCCGGTGAATCTCACGCTGAACGTGCAATTGGTTAACGAGGCTAGGGCTGTAACGGGCAACTTGTCCGGCGTCGTTGAGTCATTGCTTGCGGATTACGTCGCCCGCCAAAACAAGGAACGCTTGGCCAAATCCAAGGCAATGGAAACAACCGTGGCTGCCTGGAATAACTTCAACGCCCAACGCGGTTCCATAGCCGACGAGTATTCTTCTCTCTGATGGCGCAATTCGATGTGCACCGAAACACCGGCAAGCATAAGGATACCATTCCGTTTGTGGTGATTGTGCAGTCTGCCCAGTTCGATGACTACCGACGCAGAGTTGTTGTGCCCTTGGTGCTTGCCACTGCGGTTGGACAAACAGGCCTTGCGGCTTTCAACCCTGTGTTCAAAATTCGCAGTACTGCTGTAGTGCTGCATCCACTAGAAATCGTATCTGTCCCATGCAATCAACTCGGTGCGCGTGTGGGAACACTACGCGAGGACGCTTCACACATTCTCGCGGCATTAGACGAACTGTTTAGCCAAGCTTGGAAATAGCAACAGCGCTTTCGGCGTATCACACAGGCGAAGATTCCCCCTCACTCCGCCTGCACCCCTGTAGACGCGATCACTTTTCCCCAGCGCTTGATCTCAACATCCAGATAATCGCGCAGCACTTCCGGCGCGCCGCCCACCGGGATCATGCCCAGCGCAAGAAAGCGGCTACGCACTTCGGGCTTTTGCAGGACGCGATGAATATCGCCGTTGATTTTTTGCACAATAGCGAGGGGCGTTCGCGCCGGAGCGAAAAACGGGTACCAACTGGTGCCGTCAAATCCGGCGATGCCCTGTTCCGCTACCGACGGTATTTCCGGCGCGAGTTCCACGCGCTTGGCGCTACTCACCGCGATCACACGTGCACGGCCCGCTTTGGCGTGCGGTAGCATGGTTGAGATGGGGCTGAAAATCGCCTGTATCTCGCCGGAGAGCAGCCCGGTGGTCGAAGGCGCGCCACCCTTGTACGGCACGTGCACCATGTCGGTTTTGGTTTGCGATTTGAACAACGCCATCATCAGATGTGCTAGCGAGCCAACGCCTACCGAGCCGTAGCTCAGTTTGCCGGGCTGCGTGCGTGCAAGGGTAACGAGTTCCGGCACCGACGCGACTTTGACACTCGGGTGCACCGTCAGCACATAGGGCGATTGCACCGCCAGCGACACGGGGGCCAAATCATTCACCACGTTGTATGAAAGCTTTTTATACAGCGCGGGCGCCGTGGCGACCGAACCGTTGCTGACCAGCAACGTGTAGCCGTCCGGCACGGCATGGGCGACGATTTCCATGCCGACCGTGGTGCCTGCGCCGGGGCGGTTGTCGGTAATCACCGGCTGACCCCACACTTCGCTCAATTGATTGGCGATCGCACGGCCCACCACATCCACGCCGCCGCCCGCGGTGTAGGGGTTGACGATACGCACGGGCTTGGCAGGCCATGGCGCAGGCGTCTGCGCCCCTGCGCCAGCGCACGCTGCGATCCACAACGCACACCCACCCAGCGGGCCCTGCAGATGCAATCCGTTGGAGGGGTATGTCATAAGTAATTGATTTTAAACAATGTTTTAACTCCTTGATGAGCCATTGATGTGCAAGCGTATCCGATTACAACGCAAAGCGCTCCAACCAACCGGGTGGATTTTCACGCAACGCTGCCGTTATTTTTTGGCCAATTCCAACTCAACCAGAAACGCCTTGATCTCGGCGTAGTCTTCTTCCATGTACTTGCGCATACGCGCCGCGCCCATGAATTCCGACAGGCCGTTGAGGTTGACCATTTCTGCTTTCCACTCGGCGCTGTCGACCAGCTTCTGAAAAGCCGCCTCCCAATACGCCACTTGCGAAGGCGTCATTTTGCGCGGCCCGAACACGCCACGCCAGTTAGACACCACCGAATGGGCACCCTGCTCGCGCCACGTGGGAATGCCGGCAAAAAACCCCGGCAGCCGCTCCGCCGACGATACCGCGATCACGCGCACCGCACCGGTTTTCAGGTGCGGCGCCCAACTGCCAACTGACACCGGCACCGCATCGATATGTCCGCCGAGCATGGCGGTAATCGCCAGCGCGCCTGACTGAAACACCACGTTGCGTGTTTTGCGCACATCCACGCCGACCGCTTTTAACGCGCCCGCCACGCCCTGATGGTTGGTGTTGCCGATGCTGGTGGCGATGCCGAAGCTCACCGCCGCCGGGTCTTTTTTAAGCCGCTCGATCAAATCACGGCCCGACTTGATCGTCGAATCTGCTTTCACTGCGACACCGATGTATTCGCCAAACAAATTGGCGATGGGCGTGAGGTCGGTGTAGGGCGCGACGCTGCGGCCCATGGCGTGCGTGGTCAGCACCGATTTGCCGGTGTGAAAAATATAGTGGCCGTTGCCGGCAAACTGATTCAAATAAGTTTGCGCCACCGCGCCGCCGCCGCCCGTGCGGTTTTGCACGGTGACCGCCGGGTCCACCCATTTGTGCGTCTGCAACACGCCCTGCATCAGCCGCGCCATGCGATCCGGTCCGCAGCCCGGTGCGCAGTTAACGATAATCTCCACCGGTGCGTCGGGCTTCCAGCCTTGCGCGTTGGCGGTATGGGCGCAAACGCCGACCAGGGCAATCCATCCAAGCAGAAATTTAACCATAAAATTATCAATAAAATCAATTAGTTACATTATTTTCTGTTGCCGCTACTTCTTCAGCAAACCCACGTGCGCAAGAAAGCCGCTTTTGAAAGATACGTACTTGAAGCGTGCGCCGGTTTCTTTTTCGAGCCTGTATTGGAAGAGTCGTGCCGAGCCGGTGGCCGAGGCAATGGCGCTGACTAGGGTGTTGGGTTCGCGCTTGGCGGTTTCGATCAAATCTTTCACGTTGTTGAATTTGCTGTCGCCGGTGACCGCCACCACCTGCGGGTCCATCGCCAAAAACGCGACTGGCGTGAAGTCTTCGATGGATAGCCCCAAGTCCGGCCGCATCACTGCCGACATGAACACGCCGGTGGATACGGACATCAGCACATGCGGATCGCCGCGCTTGCCCTTGACGTAGTTGAACGCGAGCGCGCCGCTGCCACCGGGCCGGTTGGATACCACCGGTGCCTGTGACACCATTTTCTCGCGCGTAAAAATGTCTGCCGTCAGCCGCACAAACTGATCGGTGCCGCCGCCGGGTGCCGTGTGCGCCACCAGTTCAATGGGTTGCGATGGGTACTTCTGCGCCGCCGCCGTGCCCGACAGCAAGACCAGCACGCAGGCCGTCAGTCCTGCTGTTGCGTCATTGATTCGGCAACATCCTGCAGCGTCAACGCGGGGTGGATGGGTCACGAGATTTCTCCTTGGCGAGCCATGTTTGTGTAGCGCAACAAAGTGTAGTCGGGATCGGTGATCAGGGAAACCCGCGCGACAAATCGCGGCCAGCGCTGATTGCGCAAACCGCGAGCGTAACGAAATGCCTAATTCCACACAAAATTCACGACAGGTGGCAGGCATCCGCCGCCGCTTTCGCCGATAATTCCGCCATGACCGCTGCCACAACCGGAAAGCCGCTGGCGCTGTGCGTCGAAGACGACAGCGATCTGGCCTACCTGTTGCGCTTCATTCTAGAGCGCGAAGGCTTTACCGTGGCTGTGGCCACAGACGGCGATCTTGCACAGAAGTGGATCGCAGCGGCGGCGGAACCGCCAGCGTTAATCATGCTCGATGTCATGTTGCCGCACGCCGACGGCTTTCATGTGCTGAACGTGATCCGCGAACGCGCCGCATGGGCCGCCGTACCGGTTATCATGCTGACTGCGCGTTCGCAGGAGCGCGACGTGGTGCGGGCGCTGGATGCCGGTGCTAGCGAATACATCGTCAAACCATTCAAGCCCGAAGAATTGCGCGCCCGTATCAAACGTCTGATGAGAAAACCGTCTTGAACCGTAGTCTACGCACAAGGCTCGCCCGGCCCGCCATGGTAGGCATGGTGGGCGTGCTTGCCCTGCTGCCCGCACTCGCCACAAAAACCGCCAGCGCGGCAGGTTTGGACCGCAACATCCCGCGCAGCGAAATCGAAGCCGGCTACGGCCACGAGTCACTCACCCGGGGGCTCGATGCGTGGCGCAATCTATACCTCGAAGGCAGCCACAAATTCGGTGAGCGCCACACGGTTTACGGCGGCGTGCGCGAGACGCGGCGCTTTGGTCTGCTCGACAACGATGTGTACGGCGGCCTCTACTATCCGCTGGCGCCCACCTGGACCGGAATCGTCGAAGGCAATCTGAGTTCGACGCACCGAGTGCTCGCCAAATACTCGCTGGGTGCGCAACTGCAAAAAACGTTCCCCGGCGGCTGGATTGCTGGCGCAGGCCTGCGCCACAACGAATACACGCTGACCGGCAGTGATGTGCGCACGTTTTCGCTGGAACGTTACTGGGGCGATTTTCGTGGCGCATACACGCTGTTTTCCGGCAAGCCCGAAGGCGGCGCGTCTGCTGCAGCGCACCGCTTTCAGTTCAATTACTACTACGGCGATGTCAGCAATATCGGACTCTCCTATACCACCGGACGCGAGGTCGAGAACGTCGGGCCGCCCACGGGGCTGCGCACCACCGAAGTGCGCAATACCACGCTCTCGGGCCGCCACTGGCTGGCGCGGGACTGGGCCGCCACGTACGAACTGCTGACGCACCGGCAGGGTGACGCCTACCGCCGCGAGGGTGTACGGCTTGGGCTACGCTATCGTTTTTGAGACGGCTGATCCGGTATTGCGGATTGCCGCCTACACAGCGGCAATCGCCTGCGTTCTCGTCGTCATGCTGCTCATCGGCATCGTGCTGTTGCGTGCGGTGCGCAAGTTAAATGAGCGGCGCACGCTACGGGTTACCCAAGACTGGCGCCCGCTGCTGGCACAGTGCGCCGTCGCCGCGCCAGTCACTTTCCCGCATTTGCGACGACGCGACCGCTACGCCTTTCTGGAACTATGGAACCACCATTACGAGTTGATGCGCGGCGATGCGCTGCAACACTTGCGCGTGTTCGCTATCGGCGTTCGTGTGCGGCCGTTCTTATTCAAGCGTTTGCGCAGCGTCTCGGTGCGTGGTCGGCTCATCGCAGCCACCACGCTGGGGCATCTGCGCGCCACGCCGGCGGTATCCGAACTGGAACGCATGGCACACAATCGCTCGGCAGCGTTGTCGTTTACCGCCGCGCGCGCGCTGCTTGAAATCGACCCCGGCGCGTATTTGCCGCAGTTATTGCTGATGATCGCGCAACGGCCCGAGTGGCCGCTGTCGCGCATTGCACTGGCACTGACCGATCTGGGCGCGAACACTTTCAGCGCGCCGCTCGCTCGCGCGGCGCTGACGGCGGCACAACAACCCGACACACAGGCGGGTTTGCCGCGCCTCCTGCGGCTGATGGAAATTGCGCACAACGTAGACGTCATGCCCGCCGTCGATCAACTGCTGCGCCGCGCAGACGCGCTGGGGCCAGAAGTGATCGCCCCTTGCCTGCGTTTGCTCGACGATCCACGCGAGGCGCACTGGGCGCGTCGTTTCGCCACCCACGACGTTTGGTTTGTACGCGTCAGCGCGGCGCAGGCCCTACAGCGCATCGGCGTGGCAAACGACGGGGATTTGCTGACAGGTATGCTGTGCGACCCGCATTGGTGGGTGCGTTACCGCGCGGCTCACGCGCTGGCCAATCTGCCTGACATGACCCCAGACGCCTTGATGCAGTTGGCGGATGCTCACCAAAACCCGTTGGCCACGGAAATTATGCGCCAGGTGATTGCGGAGCGGGCATTGTCATGAACACGGCAACCCTGATGCAGTGGGCGGAAGCGGGGTTTTTGACGTTTTTTGTTGGCCTGAATGTCGGCTACATTTTGTTGAATTTGGCGGCAGCGTACACCCTGCGGCGCTACCGTCACGCCAACGCGCTTAACGTATTACCCAGCGTGTACTCCGGCCTAGAGCCGCCGGTGTCGCTGCTGGTGCCCGCCTACAACGAAGAGGCCACTATCGGCGCATCGGTGCGCTCGATGCTGCAATTACGTTACCCGGAGTTCGAGGTCATCGTCATCAACGACGGCTCGAAAGACGGCACCATCGACGCCCTGAAGCGCGAGTTCGAGCTGGAACCGTTTCCACAGGCGTACTGGCAACGCGTGGAAGCCAAGCCCATACGCGCGATTTACCGCTCAAGGCGCTACCCCGATTTGCGCGTGGTGGACAAAGAAAACGGCGGCAAGGCAGACGCACTCAACGCCGGTATGAATGTGTCGCGTTACCCGCTGTTTTGCGGCGTGGATGCGGATTCCATCCTCGAAAGCAACAGCCTCAAAGGCATTGCCGAACCTTTTCTGAACGATCCGCACACCATCGTCGCGGGCGGCACCATACGCATCGCCAACGGTTGCGAGGTCAGCGGCGGCTATTTGACCAAAGTGGGTTTGCCGCCCAATCCGCTGGCGCTGTTTCAAGTGGTTGAATACATCCGGGCGTTTTTGTTTGGGCGGCTGGGCTGGTCGCCCCTGAACGCGGTGTTGATTATTTCCGGTGCCTTCGGCCTGTTTCGAAAAGAAGCCGTGGTCGCTGTCAACGGCTACAGGCACAAGACCATCGGCGAGGACATGGAACTCATTGTGCGACTGCACAGCCGCTATCAAAAGAGCCGCACCCCGTATCGCATTATTTATGTGCCCGACCCCGTGTGTTACACCGAAGCGCCGGAAACCTTTCAGGTGTTGAAAAACCAGCGGGTGCGCTGGCAGCGCGGCCTGTGTGAGAGTCTCGCGGCGAATATCTCGCTGCTGTGCCATCCGCGCGGCGGCGCGCCGGGCTGGCTGGCGTTTCCGTTCATGCTGCTATTCGAACTGCTGGGGCCGTTGTTTGATCTGATCGGCTACGCTTTCATGCTTATTGCGTGGCTGCTGGGCGGGATTTCGCTGGAGGCCTTTCTGATATTCACGTTGTTGGCCGTCAGCTTGGGCATGCTGCTGTCGGTCAGCGCGCTCATGTTGGAAGAAATTTGCTTCCATACGTACGACAAGCCGCACCAGCTCGCTTTGTTGCTGGCGGTGGTGATTATTGAAAACATCGGCTATCGGCAACTTAACACGTGGTGGCGCTTGTTGGGCCTGTATAAATGGGCCACCGGCGCGCAGGGTAACTGGGGCACCATGACGCGAAAAGCGTCGTGGAGCAAGCCGACTTGAGCCGCCCGCCCAGGCCGCCACCCATTGCAGCTTTGGCCTTGTTTTTATGGCCCTTTTCAGGGGCGTCACAAAGGGGTAATATTACCGCCACTTTGCCGCCCGCCCCCTTCAGCGAGGCTGTAATTTTATCAATAAAAACAATTAGTTACCCCTGATCTTCCTGATCGCACGACTGACCCCGGAGTAGTGATTGAAACCCACCGATATTTCGCACCCCGATTACTTTCATAAAGTAGTTGATTGCCAGTACGCTTGCCCGGCGCATACCCCTGTCCCCGAATACATCCGCATGATCGCTGCTGGCCAGTACGACGATGCCTACATGGTCAACTGGAAATCGAATGTATTCCCCGGCATTTTGGGGCGCACCTGCGACCGTCCGTGCGAGCCGGCGTGCCGCCGCGGCCGGGTGGAAGAAGGCAACGTTGAAATGCGCAAGCCCTTGCACGAAGGGGAACACGGTGAACCCAAAGCTGAGCCCGTAGCCATTTGTCGCTTGAAGCGCGTCGCCGCCGACAACAAGGCCAAAGAGGGTGTGTCAAAGCGCATGCCCAAAGCGCCCGTTAAGACTAATGGCAAGCGCATTGCGTGCATCGGCGCGGGGCCGGCGTCATTGACGGTGGCGCGTGATCTGGCACCGCTGGGTTATCACCTCACCATTTTCGAAGCGGACCCCAAAGCGGGCGGCTTTATGCGCACGCAAGTGCCGCGCTTTCGTTTGCCGGAAGAAGTGATCGACGAAGAAGTGAGCTACATCCTCGACATCGGCAATATCGATTACAAAGGCGGCCATCGCATCGACAGCCTGAAGTCGCTCATGACTGAAGGCTACGACGCCATTTTCGTCGGCACCGGTGCGCCGCGCGGGCGCGATCTGGAAATCCCCGGCCGCACCGAAGCCGCTGCCAACATCCACATCGGCATTGATTGGCTGAACAGCGTGTCGTTCCAGCACATCAGCAAAATCGGCAAGCGGGTGATTGTGCTAGGTGGCGGCAACACCGCCATGGATTGCTGCCGCTCCAGCAAGCGCTTGGGCGGTGAAGATGTCAAAGTGATCGTGCGTTCGGGCTACGAGGAAATGAAAGCCTCGCCATGGGAAAAAGAAGACGCGGTGGAAGAAGGCATTCCCATTCTTAACTTTTTGGTGCCCAAAGAATTCAAGCACGAAAACGGCAAGCTGGTCGGCATGACCTTTGAAATGGTCAAGGCCGAGTACGACGCCAAGGGTCGTCGTAACTTGGTGCCCACCGGCGAACCGGAACACTTCCACGCCTGTGACGATGTGCTGGTGGCCATCGGGCAGGAAAATGCTTTCCCGTGGATCGAGCGCGATATCGGGCTGGCGTGGGACAAGTGGGGCATGCCGCAAGTGGACACCGTCACCATGCAATCGAATGTGCCGACGCTGTTCTTCGGCGGCGATGCGGCGTTTGGCCCCAAGAACATTATCTGGGCCGTGGCGCACGGGCATGATGCGGCCGTGTCCATCGACAAATTCTGTCAAGGTTCGGACATCGCCGACCGCCCCGATCCGATGACCAATCTGATTTCGCAAAAGATGGGTATCCACGAGTGGAGCTACGACAACGATATCTCCGAGCAACTGCGCAACCGCGTGCCCTGGAAAGACAAAAAACTCACGCTAAAAGACATCAAGGTCGAAGTCGAACTCGGCTTTGATCCGAAATCCGGTTTCGCCGAAGCGCAGCGCTGCCTGAATTGCGACGTGCAAACCGTGTTCAGCGAAAAGCTGTGTATTGAGTGCGATGCGTGTGTGGACATCTGCCCGATGGACTGCATCACCTTCACGCCCAACGCCGACGAAGCTGATCTGCGCAAAGAACTGAGCGCGCCCTCGCTGCATGCCAAGACGCAAGACCTCTACATCTCGACTACGCTCCCGATGACCGGCCGTATCATGGCCAAGGATGAAGACGTGTGCCTGCACTGCGGCTTGTGTGCCGAGCGCTGCCCGACGGGCGCGTGGGACATGCAGAAATACCTGATCGAAATGACGCATGCCGGCCCGGCTTGTCACAAGAAATCGCCGCAGCAATCGTCGCAGCAATCGTCGCAGCGTGAGGCTGCCTAAAAACGCGCCAAAATTACTCAATAAAATCAATTACTTACATGAAACAAATCACCGCAGTCAACGACTTCGTCGTTAAATTCGCTAACGTCAACGGCTCCGGCTCGGCGTCGGCGAACGAGTTGTTCGCGCGCTCGATTTTGCGCATGGGCGTGCCGGTCGCGCCGCGCAATATTTTCCCGTCGAACATTCAGGGCTTGCCCACGTGGTACGAAGTGCGCATCAACGAGGCCGGATACCAGGGCCGCCGCGGCGGCGTGGACATGATGGTCGCCATGAACCCGCAAACGTGGGACAGAGACATTAAAGAAATCGACGCTGGCGGCTATTTGTTTTACGACAGCTCCAAGCCGATGCCAAAATCGAAGTTCCGCGACGACATCAATATCATCGGCATCCCGCTCACCGAGATTTGCAACGCCACCTACTCCGATCCGCGCCAGCGCCAGTTGTTCAAGAACATTATTTACGTCGGCGCCTTGTCAGCCCTGCTGGACATTGATCCTGCTGCCATTGAAAAACTCTTCACCGAGCAATACAAAGGCAAAGAGGCGTTGCTGCAATCGAACTTCAAGGCACTGAAACTCGGCCGCGACTACGCGCTGCAACATCTGTCGTGCCCGCTCGGCATCCGCGTCAAGCGTGCTAACAACGTCGGTGACAAGATTTTCATGGACGGCAACAGCGCTGCGGCACTGGGTGCGGTGTACGGCGGCGCATCGGTGTGCGCGTGGTACCCCATCACGCCGTCGTCGTCACTGGCCGAAGCCTTCATCGGCTATTGCCAAAAAATGCGCAAAGAGCCGGAATCCGGCAAAGCGCGTTACGCCATTATTCAGGGCGAAGATGAACTTGCGTCTGTCGGCATTGCCATCGGCGCAGGCTGGAACGGCGCGCGTTCGTTTACCGCCACCTCCGGCCCCGGCATTTCGCTGATGACTGAATTTATTGGTCTCGCGTACTTCGCAGAAATTCCCGTGGTGCTGATCGACGTGCAGCGCGGCGGCCCGTCCACCGGCATGCCCACGCGCACGCAACAGTCAGACGTGCTCTCCTGCGCTTATGCCTCGCACGGCGATACCAAGCACGTGTTGCTGTTCCCCGAAGACCCGACCGAGTGTTTTGAAATGACTGCGCAGGCGCTCGATCTCGCCGAGCGGCTGCAAACGCCGGTGTTCGTGATGACCGATCTCGATATCGGCATGAACACGCGCCTGTGCCGCCCGATGAAATGGGACGAAAGCCAAGCCTACGACCGCGGCAAGGTCATGACGTACGACATGCTCGAAGGCGGCGCGGATTTCGGTCGTTATAACGACGTAGACGGCGACGGCATTCCGTATCGCACCTACCCCGGCACGCACCCGGAGCACGGCGCATACTTCACGCGCGGCACCACCAAAGACAAATACGCGCGTTACAGCGAAACGGGCCCCGATTACATTGAGAACGTCACGCGGCTTTTGCGCAAATTTGAAACCGCGAAAAAGCTGGTGCCGCAACCAGTGCAGCGCACCGCCAAAGAAGCCGCACGCGAATTTGTACGATATGGCGCGATTTACTACGGCTCAACCAGCCCTGCCATGCAAGAGGCGCTGGATTCCCTCGCTGAACAAGGCGTACACGTAGACGCGCTGCGTGTGCGCGCATTTCCGTTTGCCGATGAAGTCAATGAGTTCATCGCCGCGCATCCCGGCGTGTTCGTGATTGAGCAAAACCGCGATGCCCAGTTGAAGTCGATGCTGGTGAACGAAGGCCAGATCGATCCCAAGCGGCTGATTGAAGTGCTGCACTATGACGGCACACCGATTACCGCTCGCTTCATCGCCGATCACATTTCCAAGCACATCGCCGCGCACACGGTTGTGCCGATTAAAAAAGCAGCCTCTTGATAGCAGGATTAAGGACTAAGGATCACGGATTGAGTAACCCCGCGCCAGTGCGCTTGCTCAAGCTGCGATCCGCGATCCTCGATCCTCAATAAGGAACTCATGACCTACATCGCCAAACCCAAACTGCACCACCCCGCGCTGACCAAAAACGCGGTCGGCTACACGCGCCGCGATTACGAAGGCAAAATCTCCACGCTGTGCGCCGGCTGCGGGCACGATTCCATCAGCGCCGCCATCGTGCAGGCCTGCTGGGAAATGGATATCCAGCCACATCGCGTGGCCAAACTCTCGGGCATCGGCTGCTCGTCGAAAACGCCGGATTATTTTCTCGGCAATTCGCACGGCTTTAACAGTGTGCACGGGCGCATGCCGTCGGTGCTAACCGGCGCGAATCTCGCTAACCGCGACCTGATTTACATGGGCGTTTCCGGCGACGGTGATTCTGCTTCCATCGGCATCGGCCAGTTCGCGCACGCCATGCGCCGCGGCATCAATATGGTCTACATCGTTGAAAACAACGGCGTGTATGGCCTGACCAAGGGCCAGTTCTCCGCCACCGCCGATAAAGGCTCCAAATCCAAGCGCGGCATCGTTAACTCCGACGAGCCGCTGGACATGATCGGTATGGCGCTGTTGCTCGGCGCAACCTACGTCGGCCGCAGCTTTTCCGGCGACAAAAAACAACTGGTGCCGCTGATCAAAGGTGCCATCGAACACAAGGGCGCAGCGTTTATCGACGTGGTGTCGCCGTGTGTGGCATTTAACAATCACGCCGGCTCTACGAAGAGTTACGAATACGTGCGCCAGCATAACGAAGCGGTAAACCGCCTCGACTTCATTGAAGGCCGCGAGGAAATCACCGCGGACTACGCGCCGGGCGAAGTCATCAACGTCACGCAACACGATGGCAGCGTGATGCGGCTGCGCAAGTTATCTGAAGACCACGATCCAACCAACCGCATCAAGGCCATGAACTACGTGCAGGAACACGCGGCGCGCGGCGAAGTGGTAACCGGCCTGTTGTATCTTGACCCCACCGCGGTGGATATGCACGAGCACTTGAATACGGTGGCGACACCGCTCAATCAACTCACGGCAAAAGAGCTGTGTCCCGGCTCCAGCGCGCTGGAACGCATCAATGCCAGCTTGCGGTGATATTCATAAGTAATTGATTTTAAACAAAAATCCCGGGTATCCGGGATTTTTTCTTTTCTTCCAGACACGACAGCGATACTGCCCTTGCGCCTGACCAAACTCTTCATGCTCACCACCGGCCTTGTGTTGACGCTGGTAACGATCATGCTGGTGCGTTCTGTCATGCAGGAATGGCGCACGGTCAACGCGGCGTGCAGGCCATGGAAATCGCTTACCGCGCGATGATTGTTGCCGAAAAGGCTTCATTCGAACGTGGGCCGACCATCGCCGTTCTCGGCGACGCCAACTAACCCGACCCCGCCAAGCGCGCCCGGCTTATGAAAGCCCGGCAGACCACGGACGACGCATTTAACGCAGCGCTGCAACTACTGGCGAATTCCGCCAACGTCGAACACCGCTCAGCAACGGCGCAGCTGAACAACGCGCAAGCGCAACTGAAGCGCGCGCGGCAGGACGTCGAGCGCGTGTCGGCGCTGCCGCAGGCCGAGCGCAGCTCGGGTGCCAATCACCTGATTCGCGCGACCATCGAGCAAATGTTCGCGGTGATTGATACGGCACTCGAATCAGTCACCATCCTGTCTGCCGATGCGGAGCGTGTCTATCCTGATTTATCGCAACCCCTAGTGGGTGCGCGACTAGCCGCGGAGTTGCGAGAGAACGCGGGGCGGCTCGGCTCGCAATTCGCCGCACCGATAGGCGCGCCGCGGGCGCTGGGGCCGGAAGAATGGCGTGACATCCCGGTGCTGATCGGCCGCATCGACCAACTGCGCCACCTGATCGAGGTACAGGCGCGCGCCAATGCGGCCGATTCCCGTGTGACCGCCGCAATTCTTGAAATGAAATCGCGCTATTTTGCCGTCGGGCTGCCGTTCATCGGCCAACTCATGACGGCGGGTTTGAACGGCAACGACTACGGTGTCGATCTCACCACGTTTGTTGCTCGTTACGTACCCGAAATGGCGTCTATCGTTACACTGCGCGACACCATGTTCGAGGTCGCGCGCGGCGGTGCCAACGACCGCTATGCACAAGCCAGACGTGATTTGGCCATTAACTCTGCCATCGGGCTGCTGGTGCTACTGATTGAAATTACGGTGTTTTTATTGATACGCTGGCGTGTGTTAAAGCCGCTGCTCGACAACACGCATGCGGTGGTGGCCATCGCCGAAGGCAAGCTCGACACGCCGCTGCACGCTTCGACACGCAGCGACGAAATCGGCGACATGCAAAACGCCGTCGCCAAGCTAAAGCAGACCAGCGTGGACAAGCAGAAGCTCGAAGGCGAGCGCGACCGCCTGATTGAACAGCTACAACATACGTCTACCGTAGACTACCTGACCAATCTACTCAACCGCCGCGCTTTCGGTGAGCGCATCACGCAGCAACTGGCGCTGGCCCAACGCAATCGTTGGGCAGTGGCGTTGATCGTGTTCGACATTGATCATTTCAAATTGATTAATGACCACCACGGCCACGCCGCAGGCGATGACGTTCTGACGCAAATCGCTGCCATAGCCCAACGCGAGTTTCGCGCCACCGACACGCTCGCACGCTACGGCGGCGAAGAATTCATTGCACTACTCATCCACTGCAGTCGCGACGATGCCGTTGCCTTTGCCGAGCGCTTGCGCATCGCCATCGCGCAAGCCCCCTTTACCGCGGGTAGCAGCACGCCGCACCAAGTCACCGCAAGCTTTGGCGTCGTCAGCGCCGCCGCCACCGACATCCCCGACACCACGGCTTTTTTCCAGTCCGCCGACAAGGCGCTTTACCAAGCCAAGGCCGAGGGACGCAATCGGGTAGCGGTGGCGTAGCGGATGATCGGGTTGGGTGCGATAGAACCGTAACTAATTGATTTTATTGCATTAATTAAATTATCCGATGCGCAATCACCACGTTCGCACAAAGGGTTTGCCCGGCCCTGTTCTCGGTGTAATCTCAGCCAGTCACTCAAGGAGGCGTCATGCGTAAAACCCCATCACCACTACCCCTCGTTTCAAAGGGCGCATTGCAACCAGCACCCACCAGCCAACAGCGTCGGCAATTTCTCACACAAAGCGCGTCTGTCGCCGGGCTTGCTGCCAGCGGCGGCGCGGTTGCACAGGAAATTCCTGCATGGATAAAATCGCCGGGCACGCCCATGCGCGCGTACGGCACGCCTTCAAAATTTGAAGAGCCGGTGAAACGTCCGTTTGCGTCGGGCTATGCCACGGTATCGCCAGGCACCGGCAGTTCGCGCACGCCGCACCAATCGCTGGAAGGCACCATCACGCCGAGCGGCCTGCATTTCGAACGTCATCACAACGGCGTGCCCGATATCGATCCCGCCAAGCACGAGCTGCTGATACACGGCATGGTCAATCGCCCGCTGGTGTTTAACCTCGCCACGCTGTCGCGTTACCCGATGATTAGCCGCACGTATTTTGTCGAATGCGCAGGCAACAGCGGTGCCAATGCCGGGCCCAATCCGGTGCAGGGCACTGCGGGCACGCTACACGGCTTGGCCTCAGTCAGTGAGTGGACAGGCGTGCCCTTGTCGCTGCTGCTCAACGAAGCGGGCATCGCGCCCGGCGCGCAGTGGGTGCTCGCCGAAGGTGCCGACGCCGCCGTGATGACGCGCAGCGTGCCGCTGACGAAAATCATGGACGACGCCATGGTCGCCCTCTACCAAAACGGCGAGCGCGTGCGGCCCGAACAAGGCTATCCGATGCGTTTGTTGCTGCCCGGTTGGGAAGGCAACATGAACGTGAAATGGCTGCGCCGCATCAAGCTCACCGACGGGCCGACGCACACCAAAGACGAAACGTCGAAATATTCCGATCTGCAACCCGACGGCAAGTCACGTCAGTTCACCTTTGAGCTGGGCGTGAAATCCCTCATCACGTTCCCGTCGTTCGGACACAAACTCGATCGGCAAGGCCTGTATGAAGTCACTGGTATTGCGTGGTCAGGCGCAGGCAAGATCGCACGCGTAGAAGTGTCCGCCAACGGCGGCGCAAGCTGGGTAGACGCGCCGTTGCAGGGGCCTATTTTCTCCAAGAGCTTTACGCGCTTTCGTTTGCCGTGGGCGTGGGACGGCGCGCCCGCCGTGCTGCAAAGTCGTGCCACGGACGAGAAAGGCAACGTGCAGCCGACGCGTCAGGCGTTCACCTCGCAATACGTCGCAGGCATGAACTATCACAACCATTACATCCAGACTTGGGCCATCGCCGCCGACGGGAGCATCAGCAATGTTTATGCATAAGAAAATCGCGGGCGCTTTGATCGCTACCGCTCTGCTCGCCGCTTGCGCCACCTCGCAGGAAGGCGCGGGCACGGCCGCCACGCCGACCCGCGGCCCCAACCTCGGTGCAACGCCGTCTGCGGCGATGCTCACGGCGATGGATATCAGCATTCCCCCCAGCGGCGCGGGTTTGCCGGCCGGCAGTGGCACGGTCGCGCAAGGTCAAACCGTGTACGACGCCAAGTGCCAAACCTGCCACGGCCCCAAAGGCGTGGGCAAACCGGCTGATCCACTCGTCGGCGGCATCGGCTCGCTCGCCTCGGGCAAACCACTGCGCACAGTCGGCAGCTATTGGCCGTATGCAACCACCTTGTTCGACTACGTACGCCGCGCCATGCCCACCAATGCGCCGATGACTTTGACCAATGATGAGGTGTATGCGACCAGCGCGTATGTGTTGTTTCTCAACGGTATCGTCAAGGAAGACGCCGTGATGAACGCACAATCACTGCCCCAAGTAAAAATGCCCAACCGCGACGGATTTATCGACTACTCACGCAAATAGTAGAGGGCGGCATGGGGAGCGCATAGGGAGCGCCGTAGGGAACGCCATAGAGAACGCCACAGGGAGCGCACCACGGTACTCGGCACGCCGTCAGGCTATACCGTCATGCACGGCTAACGCCGTTTGCGCAGTGTGCCGACAGCTGGTATATGCAAAACGTAAGTCCGGCGTAAGCGAAATTGCGCGGGCCAAACGCCTGCGCTAGCATCCTCGTCTGTAAAAAATGGCCGTGGCATGGCGCAGTGAATGCGGTAGCACGATGCACCTATCCGTGTTCGCCCATCACCTGCTGCGCGTTTTATGCAACGCGACAGGGGCGCTAATGATTTTGCTTTGGAACATCAAAATGACATTGAGCCAGCAGGAATTGTATGCGCGCATCGCATGCGCGCTGATATTTTCGGGGGCCAGTGCATTCAATGCAAACGCCGCCGATTATCCTGACCGTCCGCTGCGCATCGTAGTGCCATTCACCGCCGGCGGCTCCACCGACGTGCTGGCGCGCCTGCTCGGCAAACAACTCACCGGTGCATGGGGCCAGCCCGTGGTGATCGACAATCGCGCTGGTGCCAATGGCGTGATCGCCGCCGAGCTGGTGGCCAAATCCAATCCCGACGGGCACAGCCTGCTGATGGTGGCTATCGGGCATGCCGTCAACCCGTCGCTACAGAAGAAGTTGCCGTATGACACCACCAAAGATTTTCAGCCCATCAGTCTGACGGCAACGCTGCCGCAGTTGCTGGCCGTGCATCCCTCGCTCAAAGCCCACAACGTCAAGGAGCTTATCGTGCTCGCGCGCGCCGGTGCCGGCGCAAAGCCGTTGAGCTACGCCTCTGGCGGTGTGGGCGCATCACAGCACCTGGCGGGCGAACTCTTCAACACGCTGGCCGGCGTCAAAATGATGCACGTACCATACAAGGGCGGCGGCCCCGGCTTGGTGGATTTGCTCGCGGGCCAAGTCAATCTCATGATATCCACCACGCTGTCCATCGCCCCGCACGGGCGCAGTGGCAAGCTGCGTGTGCTCGGCATTTCCACCACCAAACGCAGCGCGCTGTGGCCGGACATTCCCACTATCGCCGAAGCCGGTGTTCCTGGCTACGAATCGAACGCGTGGTACGGCTTGGTGGGCCCCGCAGGATTGCCGCCCGCCGTGCTGGATAAACTCAGTGCCGAAGTCATGAAGAGCACGAAATCCAAAGACATGCACGACACGCTGGTGAAACAAGGTGCCGAGCCCGTCGGCAACGCACCAAAAGAATTTGCCGCCTTCATCAAAACCGAAACGGAAAAATACGCGAAGGTGATTCGCGCTGCCGGCATCAAGCCGGAATAATCCTGAAGCGTGACCGGCACCGCCAGTCAGCACCAGCGACGCCACAAAAAACATCAATAAATTCAAATACTTACTTCCGAACACCGGGTGTTTCCACTGTCAGCCCTTGCGAGCGCCACGCGAGAAACAATTCCAGATCGAGCAAGTCCTGCGAGCCCGCCGGTGGCAGCGCCGCGCGCACGCCAAAAAAACACGCGCGCAGCCGCCGGTGTAGCGAACCCATGGTTTGCCACTCAAGCCGGTACGCGGGATAGGGATTGCCGTGTCCTTGGCTGATGGTGTCGTTCAACAGCTTGCGGCCGAAATTGCGGTCGTGGCAATGCGTACACGCGAGATTCATCTGGCCCATACGCGTATAAAAAATGCTGCTGCCGCGCTCGAAGTTGCGGCGGTTTTGCGGATCAAGGGGCACATTCACCGGCAGGCCGCGCGACTGCAGGCCGACGTACGCTGTCAGCGCCAGCAGCTCATCCGATTCATAACGCAGCGCCTCGGCCTGCTGGTTTTGCGTGCGGCACTGGTTAATACGGCCTTCGATGTTGGTAAGCCGCGCCGTACCCGGATCGACTTTAGGATACCGCGTGGACACGCCCTTCATGCTGGCGCGCGCATCTTGATGGCAGCTCGCACAGGATTTGCTGGCAGCACCCGCCGGCTCGTTCCACAATTTTTCGCCGCGCGTTACCCATAACATCGCCGGACTGGAAAAATCATCCTGATGCAGGGTGCGCACTTCGGCTCCAGAGAATTCAAGGCCGGATTTAAGCGGGTCAGGGCGGAAGGGTTGGGCAGCATGGGATGGAAGCGTGAGCAGCAGCGCCATGAGCAGACTCGTGAACCCGTGAACGAGTACACGGGTGAAATCCCCCTCACCTCGACCCTCACCTCGACCCTCACCCGCTGTCGGAGGCGAGGGAGCGTCCGGTGCCGCCGCAGCCAATCGTTCACCCGCTAACCCGTTCACTCGTTCACGCTGTCACTGTAATCACCGAACTCGCACTGCCTTTTTCACCCCGGTCGTCCACCCAGTTAAACTCAACGTTGCCGCTATCCTGCGCGACGATGTAAAACTGCAAATACGGATTGGCGGCGATGCCCGAGCCCATTTCCGCGCTGAACACGTCCGTGCCTTGGTAACGGCACACCAGACTGTTGACCGTGTTTTTGGGAATGACGCGGCCATTGTTGTCCATGCGAAAACCGGTTTCCATCGGATGCTGAATCGCAATGCGGATTTCGACCAATTCACCGCGTTTGGCCGTGGGCGGCACGAGAATTCGGGCGACGCTCATGTGATATCCGTTGCGTCCAGACACGCGGTTTCGGTGACGATCACGTCCGCTGACGCCGCCCAGAAGCTGCCATCCGACATCTGCGCCACCGCCACCACGTACTGCGCGCCGGAAAGCCGGATGCGCGTGGTCAACGTCGCGCGGCCCGCACCCGGCGACAGGCCAATTTTGGCGATGATCGGGCGCGGATTTTTTTCCGACAGCAAATACAGCGTGCGCACATGATCGGCAGCCGTCATCGGACTATCCACCGATACCGTCAACGGCACTAGGTGGCCGTTCTCGGCCAAGTGTGGAATGTCGAGCTTGACGCGCGCTTCACGCACGGGCGCACCCTGGGCGATGTCTTTCAATACCGGCACCAACTCCAGCAACGGCGGACGCGCCGCCGTCGGCAACTGCGCGATAGCCGACGACGCCAACGGCAACAGCGCACCGGCTGCAAGGCTTTTCAGCACACGGCGTCGGCCGGCGGTATCTTCGCGTCGGCCGGCGGTATCTTCGCGTCGGCTGGCGGTATCTTCGCGTCGGCCAGAGTTGTTGTGGTGTGATGTCATTTGAGCGTCAACAAATAGGCTATCACATCTTCAATCTGTTCCGCGCTCAGAACCGGCTTGTCGCGATAGTTTTCCGCTACCCGGTTTAAGCCGCTCACCCGAAAATAAGCGGGCATGATGGATTCCTTGTTGAAGTACAGCGGATTCACCATACGCAACCGTATTTGCGCCGCCGTGAGCCGCGCACCCACCCCCGACAACGGCGGGCCGATGTTGCCGAAAAAACGCTCGCCGGTTTCTGGCGCGGCATGACACAAAATGCAGTTGCTCTCGCGGCCGGTGAGTACGGCGCGGCCACGCGTGGCATCCGCCGCAGTGGCGGTTAGCGGTGCCGCGATGCCGTCGCCGGTGACTTGATACGGCGCGAGCGTGCCGGGCGCGGCGCACGCCGCGAGCATTGCCGCCAGCAAAGCCGCCAGGTGAGCCTCTACGGCTGCACGCATGCGTCTCAAGCCCGTCAACGCGGCGGCACCCGCCACAAATGAATTACCGACGACACCACGGATTCCGTTTTCTCCGGCTTCCAGTCGCCCATATCAAAAGCGTGCGACACGATGCGCGTGCCGGGCCGCAACTCCTTTTGCAGCTTCGGGCGCAGCTTGAGATTCAGCCGCGTCAGCAAATACAGCGTCACCACCGTGGCTTCGGAAATGTCGGCCTCAAACAAATCGCCCTCGACAAAACGCACACGATCATCGGCACCGGTACGTTGGGCGAGTTCGCGTGCTTCGCTGATACGATCCGGATCAATGTCGATGCCCACGCCGCGCGCGCCGAACTGCCGCGCCGCTGTCACCACAAAGCGCCCGTCGCCGCAGCCCAAGTCGTAAACGATATCATTGCGGGTCACCTCGGCGAGCTTCAACATTTGCGTCACGACCTGAAATTCCGTCGGCACAAAAATGACGTCGGGCGCGCGCAAAGTCGATTGCGACCATACCGGCAGCGCCGCGCCGGTCAGTCCCGCAGCGCCTGCCGTGGCCAGCGTTTGCAAGAACTGTCTGCGCCGCATGGGTTGCTCCGGTTAGAATAATGCGCCTATTATGCCGCAGGTGCAGTAAAATAAAAAATCAATAAACCGCAATATAATCAATTAGTTACATAACATCAACTCAGCGAACCGTTCATGATAAAACTCTGGTCGATACTCGGCAACACACAAAAGCTCGACGGCGGCGCAATGTTCGGCAATGCGCCGCGTGCGATGTGGTCGCGCTGGCTCAAACCGGATGCCGAAAACCGGTTGCAATTCGCCTGCCGCGCACTGCTCGCGACGGGCCTCGGTGACAGCGGCAACCAACGCGTGCTGTTTGAAACCGGCATCGGCGCGTTTTTCGAGCCGCGCCTCAAAGAACGTTACGGCGTGGTGGAAGACGGGCACGTGCTGCTCGATTCGCTCGCCAAGGCGGGCTGCACACACGAAGACATCGACGTCGTGGTGCTGTCGCACCTGCACTTTGATCACGCCGGCGGATTGCTGGCTCCGTGGCAGGCAGACACCGCATCAAGGCTATTATTTCCCAAAGCGAAATTCATTGTGGGCCGCGAATGCTGGGAACGCGCTTTAAAACCGCATCCGCGCGACCGCGCCTCGTTCATTCCCGAATTGCCAGCGCTGCTACAGGCCTCAGGCCGACTAGAAATTATCGACGGCGACCACTCGCCGACGCTGGGCGCGCAAGTGCGATTTGAATACAGCCACGGACACACGCCGGGCCTGCTGCTGGCCGAAATAAGCGCCCATAGCGGCCAAGGCAACCAAGGCAACCAAGGCGGCGTAGTGTTTTGCGCCGATCTGATCCCCGGCCGCCCGTGGGTGCATATTCCGATCACTATGGGTTACGACCGCTACCCCGAATTATTGATCGACGAGAAAACCCGCTTTCTCGATGACAAACTGACGCGTGGCGTGCGGCTCTTTTTTACCCACGATCCCGCGTGCGCCATGGGTGCCGTGACGCGCGACGCCAATCAGCGCTACGGCGTAATGGACGAGGCGGCGGAGTTGAACGGTTACGCGTTGAGTTGACGGCTGACGGCTAACGGCTGCTGGCTCCTTGCTCCTTGCCCCTTGCCCCTTGCCCCTTGCCCCTTGCCGATCCTAGCGTGACCCATACCACAATGCCGATCTCTGAACGAGCGGGCTTGTAGCTCAAGACATTTCACGAAGGCGGAGCGTTTCCGGGTGGCCTAGCTTTTCGTGGCGCACTCAAGCAAGTTGATCTGGATTACACACCGGACAGCGTGGCGCGTGTCGATGCGCTGATGGGCATGCTTTACGCCATCGCCGCGCTTTCGTCTTGGTATAAGCAAAGGCGGCGTGACTGACAGCACGTCGGCGCACGTCGGATTGCGATGGTTCCCAGCGCCACAACAACCGCCGTCGGATTGAACCGCTATACTCAACAAACGTTCTACCCGATCAAACCCGGTAAACCATGCGCTACTTTTTATACGCATTTTTGTTCTCACTGCTGGCCGTGCCGCTGGCCATGGTCGGCGCGGTGGTTCTGGCGCTATCCGATGCGCCCGCTATCACGCGCACTACGGGCGAGCTCACCGCCGCGCATATCGAGCGCGCCAAGCGCATTGTTGATCAAAACCGTCCGGACACCCTGACGCCCGGCGAGCGGCGCACGGTGACGTTGTCGCAGGAAGACGCCGATCTCGCGTTGAATTATCTCGCCAACCGTTACGCCAAAGGCAGCGCAAGCCTGACACTCAAACCCGGCGGCGCGATCATTGTCGCCAGCAGCGGCTGGTTGGGCAAGGGTCGCTATCTCAATGTCGAGGCACAGATGCGCGAGACCGCTGCGTTACCTGCCTTCGATGCGCTGCGCGTCGGACGTTTGCCGGTGCCGGCTTGGGCGGCTGATTGGCTAATGCAAAAAGCCTTGCAGCGACTTAACCGGCGCGAGAGCGCCCGCATCGCCACGGACTTGGTCAAACGCGTGGGCGTGGCAAATGGCGCGCTGACCATCACCTACGAATGGCAGGATGACGCCGCCGGTCGCCTCAAAGCCGTGCTGCTACCGCCGGCGGATCAAGCGCGCTTGAAGGTGTATCAAGAACGTCTCGCCGCACTCAGCACGCAGTTACCGGAAGCCGCCAAGGTCTCGCTGGCAGACATTCTGACGCCGCTGTTCAAGCTGGCAGCAGAGCGCAGCGCGTCCGGCGACCCAGCAGCAGAGCATCGCGCGGCAATCGTGGTGACAGCCTTTTTTGTGAACGGCAAAGGGCTGTCGGTGATTGTGCCCGCTGCACGCGATTGGCCGCAGCCGCAGAAGCGCCGCGTGGTGCTCGGCGGGCGCGATGATTTCGCCCAGCACTTTTCGATATCAGCAGCGCTTGCCGCCAACGCGGGCACGTCGTTGTCGGACGCGATAGGCCTGTACAAAGAAGTCGCGGATTCACGCGGCGGCAGCGGATTCAGTTTCAACGACATCGCCGCCGATCGTGCCGGCACGCGCTTTGGCGAACTGGCAGCCCGCAGCCGCGAATCGGCGTTAAAGTTGCAGCAGTGGCTAGGCGCTGGTGCGGCAGCACGGGTGCGTGAGGCGGATATCATGCCCGCCGTGGCAGACTTGCCGGAGTTCATGCAGGACGCGGAATTCAAACGCCGCTACGGCGGCATAGGCGCACCGGCGTATAACAAGATGATGGCGGATATTGAAAGCCGCATCGCGGCGTTGCCAGCGTATCGACAATAACTTATAACTAATTGATTTTATTGAATAATTTTATGTTTTCCCGAAAAGCCACTCTGAGAAACACTGTCGTTATAGCCACCGTGGTGTGCTGCATTGCCGCCGTCGGCCACGCCGCCGCGCGAAACTATCCCACGAAACCGGTGCGCATCATCGTGCCGTTCGGCCCCGGCACGCAGACCGATGTGCTGGCGCGCGTGGTTGGACAAAAGCTCACCGAGTCGTGGGGCCAGCAGGTGATTATCGAAAACCGCCCAGGTGCCGGCGCGATTCTGGGCACCGACCTTGGCGCCAAAGCCGTGCCCGACGGCTACACGCTGTTGATGAGCGGCACGGGTGCGCTGGCGATCAATCCCGGCCTTTATCCCAAGCTGCCGTACGACCCCGCACGCGATTTTGCGCCGATTACCAAATTGGTGACGGTGACGCAAACCCTCATCGTCAATCCCGGCTTCGCGGCCAAGGCGGTTAAAGATTCTGGCACGAAATTCGATTAGTTCTTCCCTCTCAACACAGAGCGCTCATCATGAAAATTACCGCTGTCAAAACGTACGCCACGGTTTATCCGGTGAAGGCACCTTTCTCCAACGCCATGCGCACCACCCGCGAGCGCGCGTTCGGTGTGGTCGAAATCACCACGGACAGCGGCCTGACCGGCTGGGGCGAAGGCGCCTCGCTGCCCGCGCGCAAGGCCATCGACACGCAAGTGATCGGGCGCAGCCCGTTTGACAACGAAGTGATCTGGGAAGGCCTGCACAAGCAGGGCGTCGATACGGCAGCGATCAGTGCCATCGACATCGCGTTGTGGGATCTCATGGGCAAAGCGCTCAAGCAGCCGATCAGCAGCTTGATGGGCGGCGCGTTCCGCAGCAGCGTGCAGGCCTACGCCACGGGCCTCTTTCGCCGCGACGTGGCCGATCACACCGCCGCCTTAACGGCTGAAGCCAAGGGCTACGCCGATGCGGGCTTCACGGCGATGAAAATGAAAGTCGGCTTCGGCCCGCGCTACGACATTAAAAATGTGGCCGCCGTGCGCCGTGCGATCGGCGACGACATTCTGTTCGCAGTCGATGCCAACTGCGGCTACGACCGCGGCAGTGCCATTGCGGTCGGGCAACAGCTCGCGCAAAACAATTTGTTGTGGTTTGAAGAGCCTATCGCTGCCGATGACGTTGAAGGTTATGTCGAAATTCGCCGCGCACTGAACATGCGCATCTCAGGTGCGGAGCAACTGCGCGGACGCTGGGCTTTCCGCCGCATGATTCAGGAAGGCGCGCTGGATATTATTCAACCGGATGTGTGCGTCTGTGGCGGCTTCACGGAGTTTCGCAAAATCATGGCCATGGCCAGCGCCAATCACGTGCGCGTGATTCCGCATATGTTCGGCACCGCCATTCGCCTCGCCGCAACGCTGCAACTGCTGGCGATACTGCCGGATGCGCCGCGCGCGCTGGAACCCTTCCCCGCGCTGTTAGAGTACGACATGAGCGAAAACGCGCTGCGCACCGAACTGGCCCAGGAACCCATCACCCACAAGCAAGGTGTTGTCGCGATTCCGCAAGGGCCGGGGCTGGGGATTGAGATTAATCGCGATGTATTGCGCCAGTATAGTTAGCCGGGCAGTTGCTGCCGGCGCGGGGCTGTTGCTGTTCGCGTACGGCGTGCAAACGGTGCAGGCGGCCGACGCCGCCTCCCCCACCTACCCCACGCGGCCCATACGCATGATCGTGCCGTTCGTGGCGGGCGGCGGCACCGATTTGCTGGCGCGACTGGTCTCGTCGCGTCTGAGTGAACAGCTCGGGCAACAAATCGTGGTGGACAATCGCGGCGGCGCGGGCAGTGTGCTGGGCACGCAAATCCTCGCTAAGTCGCTGCCCGACGGCTACACGCTCGGCATGATCGATACCGCGTTCGCGATTAACCCTTCGTTCGCTGACAATCTGCCGTATGACGCTGAGCGCGACTTTACGTTTGTCGCCATCGTCGCCACCTCACCGTCGCTGTTGGTGACGTATCCCGGCCTCAAGGTGCGCACCTTGAACGATTTGATCGCCGCCGCGAAAAAAAGTCCCGGCAAAATCAGCCTCGGCTCGGCGGGCGTGGGCTCGTCCAGCCATCTCACGATGGCGATGCTGAATGCCGCCGCAAAAATCGAGTTGTTGCACGTGCCCTACAAAGGCGCAGGTGCGGCAATACTCGATGTGCTCGGCGGGCACACCGCGCTCACCATTGCGGTACCGGGCTCGATGATGCCGCAGATAAAGGCCGGCACGCTGATTCCTATCGCCATCACCGGCAAAAACCCGTCTCCCGTACTGCCCAATGTGCCCACGTTCGGCCAAGCGGGTTTTCCCACCGTCAACCCGGAAGCCTTTCGCTTCATCGCGGCACCCGCTGGCATGCCCGCCGCCGTGCAACAAAAACTCGCTGCGACGCTGGGCACCGTCATGGCTGCGCAAGACTTTAAAACGCGCTTAGTGGATAACGGCTTCGATCCGGAGTTTTTGACCGGCCCGGAAGCGCGCACTTTCGTGACACGCGAGATCCGCAAGTGGCGCCAAGCGGTGAAGGATTCCGGCGCGAAGGCGAATTAAGCTGTCGGCTTACGGTGCCCGCGCGCCATAAGAGCGCGCCAGAATAATTGACGTGCGCTGCCGCAGGTAACCGGTGTTGGCACCCGGCCCATAACGGCGCGGGCTGGGCACCATCGCCGCCAGACGCGCGGACTGCTCCGCTGACAACCCCGCCGCGGTGCCTCCGTAGTGATAACGCGCGGCGGCTTCGGCGCCGAACACCCCGTCGCCCCATTCGATCACGTTCAAATAAATCTCGAACAAGCGCTGTTTGGACATCATGGCTTCCAGCATGACCGTCACCACGGCCTCTTGTCCCTTGCGCCACCAGGTGCGCTGGCCCGAGAAAAACAGGTTTTTCGCCAACTGCTGGCTGATGGTGGAGCCGCCAGCGACGATGGCACCTTCGCGCCGGTTGCGCGTCCACGCCTGTTTGATGCCGTCCCAATCGAAGCCGTTGTGCTGAAGAAACTTTGCGTCCTCGGCGGCAATCATCGAGCGCTTGAGATGCAAAGAAATTTTTTGATACGGCGTCCACTGGTGGCGCAGCGTGGGATTGGGATTGGGATTGGGATTGCCTTCGCGCATGATTTCTAGCCGCGCGCGCATAAACGCTGTGGATGAGGGATTGAATTTCGCCCAATACGCCACGTGTGCAAAAAACCAGAACTGAATCGCAATCAGCGCAAATACCGCCAGCAGCAGCGCGCGCAAACTCCAGCGCCCCAGCGTCCTGACGGCTGACGGGAAGGTGCCTGTTTTCTGCTTCAACGTGCGCCGCTCAACGCTGCGCCCGCAGCAGGGCCATCACGGGTGCAGTCGCGGGCCGCACGCCGCGCCAGATCAGGAACGATTCCGCCGCCTGCTCGACCAGCATGCCCAGACCGTCGGCCACTATTGCACCTTGCGCCTGCGCGTATTGCATGAACGGCGTGGTCTTGCCGTACACCATGTCGTAGGCCAGCGCATCGGCTGCGAATAATTTTTCAGGCAAGACAGGCATGTCGCCGCGCAAACCCGCCGACGTCGCATTGACGACCACATCGAATTGTTGACCCACCAGCGCACTGTAAGCAGCGCAGGACAACGCGCAACCCGCAGCCGATGCGGCAAAGCGTTGCACCAGCGTTTCAGCCTTGCTGACCGTGCGATTGGCGATCACCAGCGTGCGCGGCGCTTCAGCCAACAGCGGCCCCACCACGCCGAACGATGCGCCGCCTGCGCCGAGCAACAGTACCGCTTTGCCACGCAAAGCGCAGCCCAGATTCACGCTGATGTCGCGCACAAGGCCTGCGCCGTCGGTGTTATCGCCTGCTACGCCGCCACCCGTGTCGAACGCCAACACATTGACCGCGCTGGCCTGTGCAGCACGTGTGCTGTGGCGCGTGGCAAAGGCAAACGCGTCGTGCTTGAACGGCACGGTGACGTTCAGGCCCTTGCCGCCTTCGGCCAGAAACGCACGCACGGTTGCATTGAATGCGCCCAGCTCGCAAAAAAGTCTTTTATAAACAATATCTTGCGATACCTGCTGCGCGAACGCCGCATGGATTTCGGGAGACTTGCTGTGGGCTACGGGGTTGCCGATGACGGCGTAGAGATCGCTCATATCGACGATTGTAGTGCGAACAGACGTGAGGCGCGGCAACGCGGGCTATTCGGTCTCGACGCGGTCTGACGAGGTAAAGCGCCACGTGCGGGTAATGTCAATGATATCCGTATCCTTGGCCACATGCGCCGGAAACGGCGCGTACGGCGCACCCAAGTACACGATTTTGATGGCGGCGTCATCGAGAATTTTGCTGCCTGAAGGGCGGCGCACTTCGACACCGGCTACCGTGCCGTTGGCGCGGATCGAGACGGTCAACAACAGACTACCGTAGATTTTTTGCTCGCGCGCCACCTGCGGGTAATTGACCTCGGCCACACGCTCCACCTTGACGCGCCAATCGTCAACATAGCGCGCAAAGCGAAACTCAGTCGCTGAAGCGCCGATGGATTGCCGGCGCGGCCGCTTTTGGTAAGCATCCCATTGCTTGGCAATTTCAGCTTGAAGGTGCTGAATGTTCAACGCTTTTTGTTGCTCCGCCTGGGTCAGCGACGGCGGTGCATCCGGCAGTGGCTGCGCTTCTTTCGCGGGCTGCGTGGGGCCGGACGCGGCGGCGAAGGTGGATTTGCGTTGCGTCATGACTTGACGCACTTCCTGCTCGAGCTGCTCCACGCGTTTTTGCGCAATGGCCACGTCGCTGGATTTCGGATCATTACGCAGCACTGGCAGCGGGCTCTTGGCACGACGGTCCGCATCCGTATTGCCGCCGCCATCAAGATTGTGTTGCGCCAGCGCCTGCGTTTTGACGGGCTTGGTCTTGCTTTGGGCGTTGACCAAAATGACATCCAGCGGCTTGTCGTTGCTGATGGCGTTCTTGTCAGGCAAGGTAAACGTGACGAGGCTGATCACCAACAAATGCAACAGGATCGACCCGGCGAGCGCCACCTGAAACGAACGATTGAGCGCGCCGCGCGCCATGCGCCGGTCGAGTGCGGCAACCAGATTCTCCAGTTGCGCCACCCGTACATCGAGCTTAGTAAAAGCAGTTTGCCGCGCAATCGGGTGCGCGCGCTTGGCGCGGCGCGCCTTTGCGCCCGGCACCAGCGGAATAACTTTGGCGGTGGCTTTGTCGGTTGGCTTGCTGCTCATAGTCTTGAATATTGCAACCAAACGAAAGACTATGGCAAGAAAAATCTGTTTATTTACTTATAGTTGCGAATCAAAATTGAAGTAAAACCACACATTAGACTTAAAGTGCGCCCGTAGTCAGTGGGCGCTATTTTTAATGTGCAGTTTGGTGCGGATAAAGCAGAAAGGCAGGCCGCGGCTTGGTTCAGCCGCCGCCACCTACCTGCCGCACATACTCTGCATGAAAGGTGAGCGTCAGCAAATCGATTGACGAAATGGCCAGCGCCACGATGGTATCGGTGGACAACTCCGGCAGCGACGCCACACGCGCGGTCACCGGCAAATCATCGAAGCGCACCAAATCCTCGCGCAGCACCGTCGCAGTCACCGTGGTGCGGCCTTCTTGCTGCAACCAGCGCAGGCACCAGTAACGCTCCATGTTGCGCTGAAATTCGGCGTAGGCGTCGTGCGCCAGCTCGAAATCACGCATGGCACCGAGCAGCGCCTCGTCGCGCGCCTGATAGGGCGCGGCCTCGTTGCGGGTGGCGGCGATCAACTGGCGCTGGTTGACCATGTCCACGTAACGGCGCAACGGCGAACTCGCCCACATATATTGCGCCACGCTCAAGCCCTCGTGCGGCGCAGGCGCGGTGCTCATGCGCACTTTGCCGGCGCTTTGCACGCGGTAAATCGCCGCCACTTTTTTGTCGGCGAGCTCGCGTCCCCATGTGCTGTTCACGTAGATCATCAGTTCCGACACCAGCGTATCGATGGCCGAACCGCGCACGCGGCGGCCGATTTGCACGCGGTCGTTCTCGACGTTAAACGTGTATTCCGCGCGCTGTTGCTGGGGCGGCGCGCCGCCACGGCGGGTTTTTTCAAGTTGGCCGACGAATTCCCACAACGCTTTCAGCTCTTTGTGTTGCGGGTGATCGATCACGCCACCGGCGAGCGCCGCTGCGTTGAACACCGGCTCCAGCGCTTCGTGCCGCAAATTGGCAGCGACGCGCACACGCTCTAGGCGCGTTTCTGTGCCGGCAATTTCGCCGGTGGAATTCACATCGACGTACAACGATAGCGCCGGGCAATCACGTCCCTCTGCCAGCGTGTACGCGGCGACCACCGCATCGGGCAGCATGGTGATTTTGCCCGCCGGATGGTAAACGGTAGACAGGCGTTCACGCGCCACGGCTTCTGCGGGCGTGTCCAGCGCCATGCCGAGCGCGGGCGCTGCAATATGGATGCCGATGCGCACACCGCCCGTCACACGCGGCGTCACGGAAAAGGCATCGTCGATTTCGGTGGTAGCGGCGTCATCAATGCTATAGGCCAGTGCATCGGCCAGCGGTAATTCGGCATCCAGCACCGTGAGTTCCACCGGCGCGTGCGCCGCACCGCGTGGAAAGTGCTCAAATAGAAATTTGTCCAGATGAAAATCATGTGACGAAGCAATCGCACCGCAGCGCTGCAGCACATGCGCAGGTGACAAATGCAGCGCAGCGCCGACTTCGTCTAACGCCTTGAATTCAATGGTGTTTTTGTCAGGCGCGTAGAGCAACTTCTTGATCAGCGGGGCGAACTCCGGCGGCGTTTGCGATGCCATTAACTGATCAAAGTATTGCTGCTTTTGCAGTGCCTGCTGCTTTTTGCGCTCGACGCCGGCCAGCGCGGCCTTGAGCGACGCTTCCGGCGCGGCCTTGTAGCGGCCACGGCCCTTTTTGTAAAAATACATCGGCGCGCCGTGCAGCCTGAGCAGCGCTGCCGCTGACTCAAGCGCACCGGGCTCATGGCCAAAATAGTCGCGAGCCAGTGTGGCGTAGTCAAATTCCGCCTCGCCGCAGCACTCCCACAGAAAATCGACATCGATGTCATCCGCCGCGCGCTGCGCTTGAGCCATGAATTCACCCAGCGCGGGCCGGTCAAAGCGCAACAGTACCGCTGAGGATTTGATCTTGGCGCGTTTGCCGTGCGGCGCTTCCACCTGCAACGAGGTGTCGTTGTCGGCAAGGATTGCGCCGACTTTAAAACCGCCGTCTTCTTCGTAAAATACGTTCATCTTAAATAACGCCTGTTGCCACAGCGGACACAGAGAACACAGAGAACACAGAGAACACAGAGAACATAAAACACACAGAGGCTATAGAGAACACCGTACAACGAGGAAAAACCATGGCTCGGTCTGCGATGCCCACTCACCCAATGCGCAATCCGTTTAATCCCTGTAGCACGTGGATTTCGCCCTGTGTTCACTGCGCCCTCTGTGGCAAATGCCGTTTCAGGTTTATGGTTTTTAGAATGCCATTGCGCCGGCGAAAAAAAATGCGGCCCGCAATTCCGTCTGCGGGCCGCGCTGCGATTATACCGCGCGAGGGCGGCTACTTCGCGTCGAGATCAATCACCTCGTGTACATCGGAGTCGATATGCGTGCCCGGCGCGCCGCCGGATGCCACATCACCACTGACCAAATGAAATTTGCCGTTCACGATGTCGCCGGCCAAGCCGTGGCGCGGAAACTCCATCTCCGGCAATAACTCCCAGCGATTGGTGCGCGGATCGTAGGCCTCCACCGCGCGGAACGTGCGTTGCCACGGCCCCGACGCGCGCTCTTCGCCGCCGGCGACGTAAATCTTACCCTTGTGTGTGCCCCACGCCACCGCGCTGCGCGGCGTGGGCATCGACGCCTTGAGCGCCCCCCATTGATCCGTCGCCGGATCGTATTCTTCCACCAAGCCTATATTGCTGGCGCGCGTAATAAACGCCGCACCGATGCGACCACCGAGGTAATAAATTTTGTTGTTCACCGTGCCGATGGCACCATGGTTGCGTGCGGTCGGCATGGCCTGACGTGTCTGCCATGCGTTGGTGGCCGGATCGTACACTTCGTTGGTAGACAAGGCGCGGTGCGGGCGCGCCGGATGCAGCACGGTTTCTTTGGAGCCGGGGTGCGGGCCAGCACCGCCTATGACAAAAATTTTGCCGTCGTGTACCGTGGCCGCGGGCGCACCGCGTTTACCGGGCAGCGCCGCAAGTGGCTTCCAAGTGTCCGCCGCCGGATCGTACTCAAACACATTGTCCATGGGCTGCCAGCCGGCTGGCCCGCTGTCGGGATATTTGAAACCGCCGATCACATAAATCTTGCCGTTGATTTCGGCCAGCGCAATGTGATGCGAGGGAATCGGCATGTTTTTCTTTTTGGTCCACGCATCTTTGGCAGGATCGTATTCGTAGACCAAACCCTTGGGCTTCCACCCCGGCGCGAGGCCGCCGAATACATACAGTTTGCCGCCGGAGCCGATGCCGTAAAGCTCTTCAGACGCCTCAGGAAACGGCGCGGCGCGCGCGAGCTTTTGCGCCGATGCGATGCCGCTGCTGCATAGCAGCGCTATCGCCAGAACACCGAATACATACCGTAAGTAGTTGATTTTATTGAACATTTACTAACCCCCGAAAACCCGCTAATCTGAATGACCGGCGGCAATGCTACGCCATTCCCCCGCTACTTTGCTACGCCGCTACTTTGGTTGCTGCAAAACGCCAGCACTTCGTTCAGGTAATCCGCAAAATCGCCAAAGCCGTGATCGCCACCGGGAATCACCCGCTGCGGTGCGCCTCGATAGTGCGCAACGGCGTCGCGGCAATCGAGCACCTCGTCACCGGTGCGCGTCAGCGGCAGATAACGTGCGGGCGTGATGGCAGAGACTTCGACCGCCGCCAGTTCGACCATGTGCTAAGCCGTGAGTTCGTAGGCTGCGCCCGTGTAAATGTTTTTCTGCGGTCCCAACGGATTACGCAACAAAATCAGCACTGATATAACCACAAGACGGCAGGCTAATTCAGTCCGGCCATGTATTCGGCAAGCGCCGTGATGTCGACCTCCGCCAGCGCCTGCGCCGCAGAAGTCATCTGGCCATCCATGTCAAAACGGGTGCCGGCCTTGAAGCCGCGCAATTGCGTTTTCAGATACTCCACCTGTTGTCCCGCGAGACGCGGTATATGCTGCTGCCCCAGCAACGCCGAGCCGTGGCACTGCGTGCAGTTGTATTGCTTGGCAAGACGCGCACCGGCCTCTGCGGTAGCGGGTTCGGTTGCGCGCGCAGGGGGTGCCAGCTTTTGCGCGGCGAAATAGGCGGCGACGCTGTTCAAATCCGCATTGGAAAAGCCCGCTGCGAACGGCGACATTTGCGCATCTTTGCGACGGCCTTCGCGAAACATTAACAACTGCGTCGCTATGAATTGCGCGGGCTGGCCTGCGAGTGACGGCACGGCGGGCAGCGCGGAATTACCCTGCGGCCCGTGACACGCCACGCACGGCTGCGCCTTGGGCGGGACTTCGCCCTCTGCCGCCCGCGCTACCGACGTCACCGCCGTAGGCAGCAAAAACAACAACGCTGCGGCAAACCGCGCCGCAGCGTGCTTGTCACGCAAACTCAGTGACTTCACTTCTTGTAGCTGATGCGATAGATGATGCCGTTGAAATCGTCGGACACCAGCATTGAGCCGTCGCGCATTTGCAGCACATCAACCGGCCGACCCCACATGGGTGGATCGCCTTTTTCATCGGTGAGAAAGCCTTCTAAGAAGGGCTTCATGCCGGTGACTTTGCCTGCTGCATCGGTGGTGACGCGCATCACGTTGTAGCCTTGCTTGGTGCTGCGATTCCACGAGCCGTGCATGGCGATGAAGATATTGTTCTGATACTCGGCGGGGAACATTTTGCCAGTGTAAAAACGCATGCCCAGCGGCGCGATATGCGGGCCCAATTTGGCGGAGGGCGGATCGAACTCTTTGCACGAACGGCCTTTGCCGAGATCCGGGTCAACCAAATCACCCTGATGGCAGAACGGGTAGCCGAAGTGCATGCCCTTGCGCGGCATGCGATGCAGTGTGTCGTGGGGCAGATCATCGCTGATCCAGTCGCGCGCGTGGTTGGTGAACCACAACTCTTTGGTGCGGGGGTGCCAATCCATACCCACCGAGTTACGCACGCCCTGCGCCACCGTTTCCAGCACGCCCGTGTTCGGGTCTACGCGCTGCATGGTCGCCTGATTGTAGTTCGGGATAACGATATTGCCCGGCGAGCCGACGTTGAAATAGAGCTTGCCATCCGGGCCCATCGCCAGATATTTCCAGAAGTGGCCAGCTTGTTGCGTGGGATCGAGATCGTCGATGACCACTTTGGCTGCCGGTGGATTATCCAGTGCGTCTTCGATGCCATCGTAACGCGTGATGCGATGCCGCTCCGCCACATACAGCGTGCCTTTGCTGAACGCCACACCGTTGGGCGATTTCATGCCGGTGAGAATTTTTTTGACTTCACGGCTACCACCGCGATCCACAATCGCATACACCTCGGCGAGATTGCGGTTGCTGACAAACACCGTGCCTTTATCGCCCAACGCCAGCGAGCGCGCTTCCGGCACACCCTCAACCCACACTTCCACCTTGAAGCCGGGTGGTACTTTGAGCTTGTCGAGCGGCAAATCTTTAGACGCGCGGCCGGTGAAATGCGGCGCGAACGGATGTAACGTCGATTTGGACTGATCCGCAGAGCGACCCTGCTGCCAAGGCGGCGCGGCGGGCGCCGCAGGTGCAGCGGGCGCTTGCGCCCAAGTATTGGTGACCAACAATGCGGCGGCACAAGCCGTCGCCACGCGCGCGAATTTCGTCGCGGCGCACTGCACTGATTCAGAAAATCGCATAACACCCCCTGTTTTATTGCTGAAGTAACACCGGTTTTTGCTGCGAATTCCAGTTTACCATGCCGATGATGAATGCGTGGCCGCCGGGCTGACTTTACCTGCATGGTGCGCGTCATTACATTGCTACCATGGGTGGCTGTACCGACCACTCAACCCAATCTGGAGAACGCCGTGCACCCGATGCCTAGGAAGAAACACCTGTCTGATTTACGTACCACGCTACTGGCCGCACTGCTCGGCTGCGCGGGGATTGCTGCCGCACAAACCCCCGCTGGCATACCGGCGGGCGTGCGCATGCTCGACAGCAACGTCGCGCGCCAAGGTTATTTTTATGCGGGCGGGCAGTATGTCGGCGAGCCGGGCCGCGAGGCCATGGTCGGCCAAATGTATGTCGAAGTTTGGGCACCGAAGGTTGTGACCAAGCCGTATCCGCTGGTGTTTTTTCACGGCGCGAGTTCCACCGCAACTACTTGGATGCAAACGCCCGATGGGCGGCGCGGCTGGGCGCATTACTTTGTCGATCAAGGTTATATCGTTTACCTCACCGATCAGCCCGCACGCGGGCGTTCGGTCTACAACGCGCAGCATCAGGGCAAACAAATTGTCGCGCCCGCGTCAGGTGCCGAGCGCAACAGTACGGCCACGGCAGAACTCGGCACGTGGCCGCAAGCCAAACTGCACACACAATATCCGGGCGAAGGCCCGAATCGCGGCAAGCGCGGCAACCCGGTGTTCGATGCCGGGTATGGCCGCACGGTGGCCTATCTTGCGAGCAACGCCGAGACGCAAACGCTGGTGCAAAAAGCCGGCAGCGCGCTGCTCGATAAAATCGGCCCAGCCATCATCGTGACCCACTCACAAGCTGGCCCCTTCGGCTGGCTGCTGGCGGACGCGCGGCCTAAGCTGGTGCGCGGCGTTATCGCTATCGAACCTTCCGGCCCGCCGTTCCACAACGCCACGCGCTCGAATGAGCCGGCGCGCCCGTGGGGGCCGACCGACATCCCCATCACCTATGATCCGCCGGTGAGCGATGCGAAAGATCTGCGCTATCAGGCGCAACAAAAACCCGATGCCCCCGATCTCGTGCTGTGCAGCCTGCAAAGCGGCACGCCGCGCACGCTGCCTAACCTGCGGGGCATTCCTATCGCCATTATTACCGGCGAGGCGTCGTATCACGCCCCATACGATCATTGCACGTCCCAGTATCTGTCTCAAGCCGGCGTCGCCAATGAGCACATCCGGCTCGAAGCGCGCGGGATACGCGGCAACGGTCACGGCATCCCGTCGGAGTTAAACAATCTGGTGACGGCGAAGCTGGTGGACGAGTGGTTGCAGGCGCAGGTGCGCTGACAGTCACGCGCCTGCCAGCGCGTACGCCCAGCCAAGGGCTGACGCGGCAGCGCGTCCTGAAAATCGCCGCGCCTAAGTCACGTCACACGGTCACACGATCACACGGCCTGAATCAATACGGCTTGTCGCCCCGCACCAGCATGCGATACAGCCGGCGTTGCTGGCTGTGATCGAAATCAAAGCCGGCTTTGTGCAGCGACGCGCGGTCATCGATGATGAGCAGATCACCTTTTTGATATTGGTGCGCGTAGCAAAATTGCGGTTGGGTGATTTTGTCGGTGATGTCTTGCAGGAAATCCTGGGTGTCGTCCGGCGTCATGCCGATGATTTTTTCGGTTTTGCTTTTGTGGAACCACACGGCCTTGGTGCCGGTGTCCGGGTGTGTGCGCACCAGCGGCTGCACGGTCGGCGGCGTCTTCGAGGCCAATTGCTCTTTAAGAATATCGGGATTGGCGATCTTGAAACGCGCGCTGCTGATGAGCGTGTTTTCGGTTTTCATGCCGGTGATTTTTTGCTTTAAATCTTCTGGCAGCGATTCGTAGGCCGCGCGAGAATTGCACACCGACGTGGCACCGCCCTTGTCAGGCACTGCCACCGCATAGAGCATGGTGAATTTCGGTGGCAGTTCCTGATTGGTGTGATCGGTGTGCCACGTGGCGTTCTTGCCCACCTTGGCCGGGTTGCCTTGGCTGTCTTTGTGGAAGTTGTCGAGCACGCTGATCAACGGAAAGCCATCCACCAGATAACGGCGGTTTTGATCTTCCATCAACTCGCCGAACAACTCGCCAGCAGCCTGCACTTGCGCGGGCGTGAGATGCGCCTGCCCGCGAATCACCAGCACCACGTTTTCGACTGCGGCATCGTAGAGTTTTTTGTGCGTGGCCGCGTCGATGGGCTGCGCCAAATCAATGCCGGTGACGATAGCGCCGATGTGCTCTTTGACTTTGGTGATGGTCAGTGTTTGGGGGGCTTCCTGCAGGACAGCGCTCATGACTTGTCTCCTTGAAAAGTTGATTCACAATCCGGACGATAGCAACTATAGCAACCATAGCAACGATAGCAGAATCATACTCGCACTTCTGCCGGTGCGTGAAGCAGGCAACGAATCCACATTACAACAGTGGATGGCGTAACCCGTTACGACTTCCAGTAACGCGATGTCACGTAATCCTTGTTGATGTCCGCCACTTTTTGCGTACCGCAATTGCCCATCACCAGCTTCAGTTCGGCGTGCAAAATTTCCAGCACGCGGTTAACGCCGGCCTCGCCAAAGGAGCCTAGCCCCCACAACGTGGGGCGGCCTATGCCGACTGCGGTGGCGCCGAGCGCTAAGGCCTTGAACACATCGGTGCCGCGGCGCACGCCGCCATCGAGAAACACGGGGATTTTGCCTTTTACGGCGGCGACCACTTCGGGCAGCGCTTCGATGGTGCCGCGCCCGGTTTCAGTGGAGCGCCCGCCGTGGTTGGAAACCAGTATGCCATCCAGCCCATGCTCCAACGCCAGCTTGGCGTCTTCGTGGGTATCCAAGCCCTTGAGGATGAATTTGCCTTTCCAGTAGTCACGCACGCGCGCGACAAATTTCCAGTCCATCGCGGGGTCAGAGCTGCGCAGCTTGGAATAATCAATGCCATCGCGCATGGGCCGATGGCGGCCCACCTCCGGGCCGCCCTTGTGACAGGCCTCGCACTGATTCATATCCTTGGGGCGTGTGCGATAGTAGGTTTCGCTAAACCGCCCGGTAGTGTTGTCGCAGGTTAACGCCAACACGGTAACGCCATTGGCTTGAAAGCGCTTCATCAGCGTCACGCTCGCATCCCACGAATTCGGCGCATAGAACTGCTGCCACACCGGGCGACCATGCGCTTTGGTCACATCTTCAATAGAAATACCGGTGGAGGTGGAAAGCATTTGCGGCGTGTTGCGCGCGCGCGTGGCGCGGCCCACGGCCAGCTCGCCATCGGTGTGCATAGAACCTTGCCCACCGGTGGGGCAGGTGAAAATCGGCGCAGCGTAATTCGTGCCGAAAATGTTCACGCTCATATCCACCTTGGTCGCATCGCGCAGACGGCGCGGGCGTAGTTGTAGGTGGCGAAAGCCCTCACGATTGGCTAACAACGTCGCATCGTCGTCAGTGCCGCTGGCCATGTACGCCCAATGACCCTGATGCACTTTGGTGCGCGCGGTGGCTTCAAAGTCAAACACCGTCAGTGCCTCTTTCGGATTGGCCACCACGCTCATGCGATCACGCATCAAATTCAGGAAACTGCTTTCGCGGATGTCTTGCGCCGCCGCTTCGCCCTGCAGCAGGGCTGCCATGCCGCCAGCTGATGCCAATGAAGCCGCAAAAGAACTGGCGACTGGGCTAGCCGCCAGGAACTTGAGAAATTCGCGGCGAGCGCTGGGTGTGGTGTGATCGGTCATGGCTTTGCTCCGTGGCGGGTTGATACAACAAAAATATAAGTATTTGATTTATAACACTTTTTTGCAACCTCTAGCAGCATTTCGTCGTTGCCACGCGCGGCCAGCAGCGACAGGCCCAGTGGCAAACCGTTCACGTTCGCCAGCGGCAGCGTCACCTGCGGCAAGCGGCCCATACCGGAAATGCACAGCATGCCCATCGCGCGCTCGCGAAATGCTGTGGTTTGCTCGTGCGGACAATTCCGCAGCGGCGCGACATCGGGCACGGTGGGCAGCAACAGTATCGCGTTATGGGCGAGCAGTGTGTCGAGGCGCTCTGCGATGGCTTCACGCTGCGGCGTCATCTGCGCCACTTCAGCCGGCGTCACTTGCGCCACGGCCTCGAAGCGCTTGCCAATGGCTGGGCCAAAATTTGGCTTCACGCGCGTCACCCAATCGCGATGCGTTGCCCAGATTTCGGCGAACTGAAGCACGCGAAACACCTCGAACCACGCGTTCAGGCCTTCGGCGCTGACGGTGACCGGCTGCGCTTTGCCCAACACGTTTTCCACGCGCGCCAGCGCAGGCTGCAACGCTTGCATAGCATCGGGCATGACGAGATCGAACGCATCCTGCGCCAGCAGCACGCGACCCGGCGTGGCCGCTTTGCCGCCGAGCAGCACGGCGCCGACACGCGCGAGCAAATCTGCGTCGCGCGCAAACCAGCCACAGGTATCAAAGCCCGGTGCCAGCGGACAAACGCCCTCCAGCGAGATGCGCCCGTGCGTGGGCCGTATGCCGTAAAGGCCGCAAAAACTGGCAGGCCCGCGCACCGAGCCACCGGTGTCGCTGCCGATGGCAAAATCCACCAGCTTGCCGGCCACTGCCGCCGCCGAACCGCTCGATGAGCCGCCGGGTACGCGCCCCGGCGCAGCCACATTGGTGGGCGTACCGTAATGCGCGTTTTCGCCGGTGAGGCTGAACGCCATTTCTTCGGTATGCGTTTTGCCGGCAAGTGACGCGCCAGCAGCCAGCAGCGCTTGCGTGACGGGTGCGTGGGCGGTCGCGGCGTCATGCGTGGCAAGCCAATCGGGGCTGCCAAAACCGGTCTTGTGACCGGCGACATTGAAAATATCCTTGAGACCAAACGTCAGGCCCGCCAACGGGCCCGTAGCCGCGCCGGGCAAGGCCACATGCGTGTGGCGGCAGAAGGCGTTCAGTGCGTCTCTATCGAGAATATCCATAAAATTCCTTTAAATTCAATTAGTTATGTAACTCACTTGCCTAGCGATAAAAGCCATTATAGCGATCCATTTTCAAACGCCGACATCAGCACTTGTCCGAAGCCCCCTTGCGGCAGGAGTAAGATGGCAAATAATGCAGTTTCAATTCAGGAGATTTAAGTGAAAGTCTGTGTGGTGGGTGCTGGCGGCGTCGGCGGTTTGCTGGCCGCCGTGTTGCGGCGGGCGGGTGTGGACGTGAGTTTGGTGGTAACGGAACGGCACTTGGCACCGATCAAGCGCAACGGTCTGACGCTGAAAGCCGCGAGCGGCCAATTCAGCGTTGAACTCCAAGCAGAGATGGACCCGACGGCGATAGGTGCCTGTGACGTGGTGGTGGTGACCCCAAAAATGTGGGCACTCGACGCCATCGCGCCCACGCTGCGTCCGCTGCTCAAGGCCAACACCGTGGTGATTCCCGTGCAGAACGGCATCGATGCGCCGGCGCTGCTTGCCCAAACGCTCGGCTGGGAGCACGTGGTCTACGGCTCTGCCTCCATGAACGCCGCTATCGAAGCACCCGGCGTTATCCGCCAAAGCAATCCCCATTACGGCATCAATGTGGCTGCAGCCAAGGGCCATGACGCCGCCCGGCTGCACCAGGTGAAGGCGGTCTTCGAAGCGGCGGGCATTGCGGTTGAAATCGGTGCCGATGGCCCCACGCTCTTGTGGGACAAGCTCATCGGATTAGCACCGAACAGCTCGCTGTGCGCGCTGCTGCGCTCGCCCATGGGGGTGGTGCAACAACACGATGAGTGCTGGACGCTCTACACGGCGGTGTTTAACGAGGGGGTTGTGACCGGGCGCGCGTGCGGCATCGTTATCCCTGAAGAGAAGGCTGCGACACGGCTGGCACGCGCGCGCACCACGCCACCGATGGTGATGCCCTCGATGGCTGTCGATTTGGTCGCCGGCAATCGCCTAGAGTTGCCATGGCTGGGTGGACGTGTCAGGGCGCTGGGTCACGAACACGGCATCCCCGTGCCGGCGTGTGATTTCATCTGGGCCGCGTTAAAACCGTTTTTGATGGGTAGTGCGACGACGGGCAAGCGTGTTCAGTCGTAAGGCAGCCCCATCGGTGTCGCACAACGGGAAGACCATGACGCAACCGGTGTTGTGCAAAAGCGTATTGAAAAATTTCGCTGGCCGCACTGCCAGCGCTGCCGCCGCAGCCATAGCACTCACCGTGTTCGCGGGCGCGGCGGCGGCGGCTGCACAGGGCTATCCCACGAAAGCCGTGCGCATCATCGTGCCTTACCTGGCGGGGCAAGCCGCCGATGTCATCGCGCGCATGGTGGGGCAAAAGATGAGCGAATCCATGGCGCAGCCGGTCATCATCGACAATCGCGCGGGTACCTCCGGCAACATCGGCTTTGAACTCGGTGCCAAAGCCCCGCCCGACGGCTATACGCTGACCCTCGCAACTGCGGCGCTCTCCATTGCCGGCAGTGTGTTCAGCAAACTACCCTTCAATCCGGGCAAAGATTTCGCGCCCATTACGCTGACAGCAGTGACGCCGCTCGTGCTGGTCGTGAATCCCGCACTGCCGGTACGCTCAGTGAAGGAGCTCATCGCGCTCGCAAAAGCGCGTCCGGGCGAACTGAATTTCGCGTCATCCGGCCTCGGCACCACGCATCAGCTATCCGGCGAATTACTGAAAACCGTTGCGAAGATCAACATTGTGCACGTGCCGTACAAAGGCAGCGCCGCGGCGCACATTGATCTGATGAGCGGGCAAGTGGCCATGATGTTCGACAACATCGTGCCGGTGATCCCGCACATCAAGAGCGGCAAGCTGCGTGCGTTGGCTGTCACCACGCCGCAACGCGCACCTTCGCTGTCCGATGTGCCCACCACCTTGCAGGCTGGGCTGCCCGACTTTGAAGTCCTCGCGTGGTTCGGCATGTTGACGCCCGCCCATACGCCGCGTGACATCGTGACAGGCCTGCACAAAGAGATTCTCAACGCGCTGAGGCTGCCGGATGTACGTAAAAAATTCCTCGCTATGGGTGCCGGCCCGGCAGGCTTTGGACCCGAACAGTTTGATGCGTACCTGCAAAAAGAAATCATCAAATGGGCGGGCATCGTCAAAGCTTCCGGCGCGCGGGCGGATTGATTACACCGTGCTGCCCCTGGCTGGACGGGGCATTCGCAAACTGTTGCAATACCCACAACCTCAAGATACAAAGGAGAATTTCCGATGAGCATTATTGATTCACAAGTCCACGTTTACGAAGCGAACACGCCGCAGCGCCCCTGGCACAACGTGCCGAACTGGCCCGCACACGTAAACGGTGACGAGATGGTGGCGGCGATGGATAAAGTCGGCGTTGACGGCGCGATTTTCATTTCCGCTTTTTCCATGTATCAGTACGACGCCAGCTACGCGGTGGAAGTGCAACGCGCTCACCCCACCCGTTTTGCCATCGTGAAGCCGGTGAACCCGGATGACCCCGCCGTGGAAGACGTCATCGCCGACTGGAAAAAGACGCCGGGCACGGTGGGCATACGCATCATGATGACGAAGGAGGCCAAGCGCGACCCGGCGGATCCCGGCTTGGACCGCATTCTGCGCGCCGCCGTCAAGCATGACTTCCCGGTCAACATGCTGTGCTGGGGCAACGTGGATGCCGGCATCGCGGTGATCGACCGCCACCCCGACACGCGATTCATCATTGATCATCTGTCGATCTTGCAGCCGCGCACGCCGCCCGCGCCGCCACAGCCGTGGGCTGATCTGCCGAAGGTGATGGACATGGCCAAGCGCAAAAACGCCGTGATTAAAGTCAGCGGGGCCTGCACGTTGTCGCAAAAGCCTTATCCGTTCCCGGATATCTGGGACCCGCTGGCACGCGTGTTCGATGCGTGGGGTTTCGAGCGCTGCCTGTGGGGCACCGACTGGACGCGCGCATTCGCAGTGGTCAACTACGAACAAGCCGTAGAGCCGTTCCGCCTAACCGACCGCCTGAGCGCCAGCGAGCGGGCCATGCTGATGGGCGGCGCTTGCGCCAAGGCGTACGGCTGGTCGCCCAAAAAAGCGTAGTCCGGGCTTGTAGTACCAGCGCTACGCTTGGCGTTGTTTCAGCAGCTTGTCGTGGATGCCGTTGAAGCTGCCGTTGCTCATGATCAGCACGTGATCGCCTGATTGCACGTTGGCGCTCACGCGCTTGAGCAGGGTGTCGAAGTCGTCAGTCACAGCGGCCTTGACACCCAGCGGGGCGAGGATAGCGGCAGCATCCCAGCTCAAGCCCGCGCTGTAGCAAAACACCTGATCGGCGTCTTGCAAACTCGCTGCAAGCTGATCTTTTAGCGCGCCCTGTTTCATGGTGTTGGAGCGCGGCTCCAGCACGGCAATCAAACGCGCCTTGCCAATTTTTGCGCGTAGCCCGGCGATGGTAGTCGCTATTGCCGTGGGATGATGCGCAAAATCGTCGTACACGGTGACGCCGCGCGCCACCCCTTTGGTTTCCATACGGCGCTTGACGTTCTTGAAGGTTTGCAGCGCCTCAATCGCCACAGCAGCAGGCACGCCGGCATGGCGCGCGGCGGCCACGGCGGCCAGTGCATTGGCCACGTTGTGTTCGCCCAGCAAATCCCAGCGCACACGGCCTTGCGGCATGCCGTTAAACAACACATCAAAACCGTCGTCGTGCCGTATGCCTGCTTGCCAGCCGTCAGCGAGGCCGTAACGTTCAACCGGCGTCCAGCAACCGCGCTTCAGCACGCGCTCCAGATTCGCATCCGGGCCGTTGCTGACAATCAAACCGTTGCCCGGCACCGTACGCACCAAGTGATGAAACTGGGTTTCTATCGCCGCCAAATCCGCAAAAATATCTGCGTGGTCAAATTCAAGGTTATTCAAAATCACCGTGCGCGGATGGTAGTGCACGAATTTGGACCGCTTGTCGAAAAAGGCTGTGTCGTATTCGTCGGCCTCAAGCACAAAAAACGAGGTATCCGACAATCGCGCAGAAATACCAAAATTCTCCGGCACACCACCCACCAAAAACCCGGGATTGAGCCCGCCGCAATCGAGCATCCACGCCAGCATGGATGTGGTGGTGGTTTTGCCGTGCGTGCCCGCCACTGCCAACACCCATTGGTTGCGCAGCACATTTTCAGCGAGCCACTGCGGGCCGGACGTATAGGGTAAACCGCGATTGAGGATTTCTTCCATCAGCGGGTTGCCGCGCGCAACCACATTGCCCGCGACAAAAATATCCGGCGCAAGCGTGATTTGATCCCCCGCAAAGCCCTCGATGAGCGATATGCCCAAGGCTTCGAGCTGGGTGCTCATCGGCGGATACACATTGGCGTCACAGCCGGTGACTTTGTGCCCGGCGGCACGCGCTATGGCTGCAATGCCGCCCATGAAGGTGCCGCAAATGCCGAGTATGTGTAGGTGCATGGGTTTAGGGTAGCGCAAAAGCGTGAATGAGTGAACGAGGTTCACGCGTTCACTCGCTTACGCCCTCAAGCTTTAAATATGAAATACACCGCGCCCATCAAACACACGGCCGCATACAGATAGTTCAAACGCAGCGCTTGCCCCATGTAAAACATCGCAAACGGCACGAACACCGCGAGCGTGATGACCTCCTGCAAAATTTTCAGTTGCGCGAGATTCATGTGCTCAAAGCCGAATCGGTTGGCCGCCACCTGTATGAGATACTCAAGCAGCGCAATGCCCCAACTGACCAGCGCTGCGATCCACCACGGTTTGCTGTGGAGATTTTTTAAGTGTCCGTACCACGCGAAAGTCATGAACACGTTGGACGCGGCCAACATCAACGCGGTGACAGCAATGGGCCGTTGTGTGAAATATATCGTAAGTAATTGATTTTAAACGATTATTTATAATTCCCTTGGACAACATTCCGCTGCATTTGATCACTGGCTTTCCCGGCGCGGGCAAGACCGCGTTGGTGCGTGCTCTGCTGGCGCAACGTCCGCATGCGGAGCATTGGGCGTTGCTGTTGAATGCTACCAGCACGGTCCCTGACACCGACGGCGTGACGGTGCATCAACTCGGCAACGACTGCGCGTGTTGCAGCGGGCGCGTGGGCTTTCGCACAGCGCTGGTGCAGTTGCTGCGCGCCACGCGTGCGCAGCGGGTGCTGGTTGAACTGCCCGGCAGTGCTGATCCGGCGGGCGTAACCCTTGTGCTGCGTGAAGACGCTATCGTGCGCGCGGTCACGCTCGTCGGCACCGCGTGCGTGGTACATCCCCGCCATTGGGCCGACGCCACTATTGCCGCGCATGAGATTTACCTTGCGCAGCTACAACACGCCACCCATGTGGTACTCGCTGAGTCTGACGCTACACCACAGACAACACTCGTCGCGTGGTTAAGCCAAGGCACGCCCGTCACACTGCTGCGGGATGCCACGCCGACACTGCTCGCGCCCTCAGTCTGAAAGCGAACTACTCGAACGCGAGTTCGCGGCGTATGTCGTCGTAACGCTGGTACAGATCTTCCGCGCTGGCGCCGCCCAGATTGAGCACGGCGTAGCGGTAGCTGCCCAGCCATTTCATTTCGCGCGCGAGACCCGCGCCACGCTTGAGGTAGAGCATCAAGCGCGCATCGGGGTAACGCTGCTGCATGGCGTCGATTTGCGCTTGTCCGGGCACGTGCTTGACCTCGCGGCCATCAAAGCGCCGCAGCACAAAGCTTGCCGCCGCGCCGAACTCGCCCGCGCCGAACGTCACTTGCGGTGCAATGCCCAGCGACAAATTAATCAGCAGCTCATACGGATCATAGCCATCCACCCGGCGATACAGATTGACGATTTGGGACGCCATGCGCGGATTGATTTCGATAATGCGCAGCGCGCCGTCCTCGGGGTTGTAGATCAGCTCAACGTTAAAAAAACCATAACCGTAGTCGATGCCGGTGAACAATTTTTCCGTGAGCATGCGCATGCGCAACTGCACGTCTTCCGGCAGGCGTGAGGGGTACTCGAAGCGCATGAAGGCCTGCGTACCGGGATACATGACTTCATCCACAATACCGAGAATGTGTACCTTGCCGTTGTACACATAACCATCCACGTTCACCTGCACGCCGGTCATGACCTCTTCTGCCACCAAGTGATGCGCGTCGATGGTGAACGGCGTGTAGCGCGTCATCAAATCATTGAACGGCTTGACCAGCTTGCGGATGATCAGCGTCTCCAGCGGGTTAAACGTGAGGTGTGACTGCAACTCTTCAAAACTATTCACCGTACGCGCCAGCACCGAATACGTGGCTTTGACCGGCTTCACGTAAAACGGAAACGGTAAGCCGCATTCCGCTGCTGATTGCACGGTGTAGGGGAATACGGCAAAGCGCGGCGTGGCTTGCGGCAGCAGCTTTTGTTGCAGGCAGCGCGCGTAATATTTATGCTGGGCGGCAATGATTACCGCCGGGTCGGTGCCCGGCAAACCCAAGCGCTGCGCGATCACGGCAGCAATCAACGCACCAAACTGCTCGTTATTGCTGATGACGCCGTCGATGCGACCCTGATACTTGGCAGCAAGCTTTTCGGCGTAACGGCGCGCGCTAAAGGTCGCCAGTTTAAGGTTTTGTGGGAACGCGAAAAGATCAAATCCCTCGTAATAAAACCGGTAACGGGCTTGATAACGCGGTTGTTCGAGTTCGTCGCGGTCCCAATCTTTCGGGAACAGCACTAAAATATGTTTCATCAACGGGCAACAAAGGTTGTGTTTAATGATTGGAACATTGTAATACGCCTGACTATTCCATCACGCTACAAATAAACTGCTCTCGATAGTAGTTCAAAATCCGAAGGTTAGCCATGCGCGACGACGATACCGTTTCCAACCCTTCCACCACCACACCTATGCACCAACTGATGCAATTGCGGCTCACACGCCGCGGCGCGTTAAAGGGCATGGCTGCGGCGGGTGTCTATGGGTTAATAGGGTGCGCAACCAGTGCTGAGACCGGCACGCCGGGAACCAGCCTTACCTTTACGGAATCCGGCCGCTTTTTGGATGAAACCCACCACGTGGCCCCTGGTTATGACCTGAACGTGCTGCTGCGCTGGGGCGACCCCTTGTTTAAGGATGCGCCCGCGTTTGACCCGAACCAGCAAACGGCCGCGGCCCAAGAGCGGCAATTCGGGACGAACAATGATTTTATGGCCTTTATGCCGCTGCCGCGTGGCTCAAACAACGCCACGCGCGGGCTGTTGTGCGTAAGTCATGAGTACGTGTCGCCGCACTTGATGTGGCCGGGCTACACCGCCGAGAGTTACCGCAAGAACATCACCCGCGAGCAGTGCGAGACGGAGATGGCTGCGCATGGCCACAGCGTCGTTGAAATAGAAAAGGTGGGCAATAACTGGCGCGTACTGCGTGACTCCGCCTACAACCGCCGCATCACGGCACGCAGCACCGCCATGCGTGTGGGCGGGCCGGCAGCCGGGCACGCGCGCCTGACCACGCGCGCGGATGTGGGCGCACAACGCATCATCGGCACCCTAGCCAATTGCGCGGGCGGCACCACGCCGTGGGGCACCGTATTGATTGCTGAAGAAAATTTTCAGGGCTATTTTTTGGGTGATGCCACGGGCCGTGAAGCCGCTGCGTGGAAGCGTTACGGCGTGGATGGCCAAGCGCGATTTTTATGGGGCCGCCACATCGACCGCTTCAACCTGAACCGCGAGCCGAATGAAACCAACCGCTTTGGCTGGATCGTTGAAATCGATCCCTACGATCCGCAATCCATGCCCGTCAAGCGCACTGCACTGGGCCGTGCCCAACACGAGTGCGCCACCACGGCGGTTAGCCACGACGGGCGTGTGGCGGTGTATTCGGGCGATGATAAACGCTTTGAATACGTCTATAAATTCGTGACGCGCGACCGCTACGACCCGAACAACCTGGCCGCCAATCGTGACCTGCTCGACAACGGCACGCCCTACGTCGCGCGCTTCGAGGCCGACGGCACCCTGCGCTGGCTGCCGCTGGTGTTTGGGCAAGGGCCGATCACCAAGGCCAATGGTTTCAACGATCAAGGCGATGTCATGATCGAGAAACGCCGCGCGGCGGATTTGCTGGGTGCCACGCCAATGGATAGGCCCGAAGATGTCGAGGCCAATCCTGCCACGGGCCGTATTTATGTGGTGTGTACTTTCAACGAGCAACGCAAGCCCGAACAAATCAACGCCGCCAATCCGCGCGCTGCCAACAAGCACGGGCACATCATCGAGATCATCCCGCCGATGGTGGATGGTACGCCGGATCAAACCGCCACCGAGTGCAAGTGGGCGTTTTTTCTGCTCGGTGGCGACCCGAAAAACGCCGAGCACAAGGCGCGCTATGGTGATGGAAAAGCTGCCGTTTCAAACACCGGTTGGATCGCCGCGCCCGACAACATCGTGTTCGACCCCAAGGGCCGTATGTGGATCGCCACCGACGGGCAAGATGATTGGGTAGGCTTTGCCGACAGCCTGTATGCCGTTGAAACCGCTGGCCCACAGCGCGGCGTACCGCGCAATTTTTTCAGTTGCCCGCGCGGTGCAGAAGTCACCGGGCCCACCTTTGCGCCGGATGGCAAATCGCTATTTATCGCTGTACAACACCCAGCAGACGAAAAAGGTTCAACCATCGACAAGCCGTCCACGCGCTGGCCGGATTTTGATCCGAATATGCCACCGCGGCCTGCGGTGGTGGTGGTTACCAAGGCGGATGGGGGGGAGATTGGTGGTTAGGCATGAGGATCGCGGATTGAGGACTGAGGATTGACCCCTATTAGCGCGTGGGCGATTGCTGCGGGCGTATTGGGCTTTGCTTGCAGTGCGATTGCGCAAAGTTTTCCCGCCAAGTCCATGCGCATCATCGTGCCTGTCGCCCCCGGCGGCGGCCTTGACCCGCAGGCGCGCCTGCTCGGCAAAAAGTTTCAAGAGAGCATGGGGCAAACAGTGGTGGTCGAAAATCGACCTAGCGCATCCACCATGATCGGTACCGAGTGGGTGGTGCGCGCGCCCGCGGACGGATATACTTTGAGCATTGAGATCGCCAACGCCATCAAAGCGCCCGATGCGCGCGAATTCATGGCGAAAGAAGGCGCAGAGCCTGTCGGCAGCTCACCGCAGGACTTTGCGGCGTTTTTCAAGATGGAAATCGACCGCTACGCGCAAGTCATCAAGGCCGCCAACATTCGCGTGGAGTAGGATGCCGGTAAGCGTAGCGAACCGCATCGGTCGTGTGCGCACCTTGCGCAAATTTTAAACTTTCAACAGTACAAACGAAACGCAGGCTTTTCAGCCTGTGTTTCGTTTTAAATCAGAAGTTGCGAGCCGCTTAGCGCGTCACTACAATCTCGCCTTTCATGCCCGGATGCAGGCCGCAAATATAGCCGTAGGTGCCTTCGTTGTTGAACTGAATCGACGTGCTTTGGCCTTTCAACACCACCGGCGAACGCAGTTCGCTGGACGCCTGCAACGTGATCTGGTGCGGCGACCCATCGACATTGGTCCAAGTCACTGTCTGACCAGCCTTGACGTTGACCTTCTCCGGCCCGAACAGGAACTCCGCGATGGCAACCGTGCCCGGTCCCGAAGGCCGTTGCGCCACGCCCGCTGCGGTGCCCTTTAACCCCGCCAGCGAAATCACGAAATCCTGACCGGTGTGCGGCAGATGGCAATCAAAACACGCTTTGGTATTGGCATTGGCTTTTTGATTGGGCTTTTTATCCCCGGTAAACGCCGCATATTCCCAATCACCATTGCGCCACGCGGCAGGTATGCTGGCACCCCAACCGGCACGCTTTTCCATCACGGCGTAGCCGACCACATCGCCTTTGACGAAGTTGCCGTCAGCGCTTTTGATGGGCGTGCCGCTGGCGTCTGTTTTGGCGGCGTACTGCACCAGCGTCAGCACCGTGCCGCTGGGAGCGTCTTTGCCCGCGCGAACCGCAGCAACGGATTCCTTCGATGTATACAATTCGCGGAACTGCTTGATGTCAGCGCGGTTTACCGTTTGGTACATCACACCTTTGTCGAAACCATCCGGGAACTTGATGCGGTCAGGCATGGCCTGGCTGTGGGCGATCATGATGCCACCGGCGATTGCCGCGACACCGGCCACCGCACTGGCTATTTTGCTGACCATCTGTTTACGCTGCTGCATAGCGCCTCCTAATATTATTGATTGGGACTACGGGGTTAATCAATGCTAATCATGCCATATCCGGCAACTCATGTGTCGCCGACGTTTGCCGTACCTTACAAGCATTTAATGCAAATAACTCGTTTAAAATCAATAAGTTACGATATTTTCTAGGGTATGGCACTGAAAGCGTGCGTCCGCGACCATCAGCGATCGTAGCCCAACGCAGGCGCAAGCCAGTATTCGGCATCCGCCAGCGGCATGTTCTTGCGCGCGGCGTAATCCTCAACCTGATCCTTGCCAATTTTACCGACGGCAAAATACTGCGCCTGCGGGTGCGCCAGATAAAAGCCGCTGACCGACGACGCTGGCCACATGGCAAAACTGTCCGTCAACGACATGCCCGCACGTTTGGCATCGAGCAATTCAAACAACGCGGCCTTTTCAGTGTGATCCGGGCACGCGGGATAACCCGGCGCGGGGCGTACGCCGCGATATTTTTCTGCGATCATCGCGTCGTTATCCAGCGCTTCATCCTTGGCGTAGCCCCAGAATTCGCGCCGCGCGCGCTTGTGCAACAACTCGGCAAACGCCTCGGCCAGCCGGTCGGCCAGCGCCTTTAGCGTGATGCTGCTGTAGTCGTCGTGATTTTTCTCGAACTCAGCGAGTTTTTTCTCGATGCCATAACCCGCCGTCACTGCAAAGGCGCCGATGTAGTCTTTGACCCCACCGTCTTTGGGCGCGACAAAATCGCCCAAGCACAGATTGGGATTGCCCGTGGGCTTGCGATTTTGCTGGCGCAGATTGTGCCACGTCATCACCGGCGTGGCCCGTTTCTCGTCACCGTAGATTTCTATGTCTTCGCCGTCATTGATACTGTTGGCCGGGAACAGCCCCATCACGCCATGCGCCTGCAGCCATTTGCCGTCAATGATTTTTTTCAGCATGGCCTTGGCATCGGCCAACACTTTTTTCGCCTCGACGCCGACAACTTCATCATCAAGAATTTTCGGATACGAACCTGCCAAATCCCAAGTCTGAAAATACGGGCCCCAGTCGATGTGTTCCGCAATCTCGGCCAGGTCGTAATTGCGCAGCAGCTTCATGCCGGGGAATGCGGGCGCATCTGGCGCGTGCTTTTGCCAATCCGTCTTAAACCGATTGGCGCGCGCCTCGGCGATGGGAATCAGCTCCGGCCCTTTTTTGTTGGCGTGCTGCGCGCGCACTTTCTCGTAATCGGCGTTCAACTCGTCGAGATACTTGCGGCGCACCGTTTCGTCTTCGGCAAGCAGGCTGCTGCACACCGTGACACTGCGCGAGGCATCGGGCACCCATACCGTCGGCCCGTTGGTGTAGCCCGGCGCAATTTTCACTGCCGTGTGCGTGCGCGACGTGGTGGCACCGCCAATCAGCAGCGGCATGGTGAAGCCCTGGCGCTGCATTTCGCGCGCCACGTTGCCCATTTCCTCTAGCGACGGCGTGATTAACCCCGACAGGCCGATGATGTCGGCTTTCTCCGCCAGCGCCATATCCAGAATTTTCTGGCACGGCACCATCACGCCCATGTTGACCACTTCATAGTTGTTGCATTGAAGCACCACGGTCACAATGTTTTTGCCGATGTCGTGCACGTCGCCCTTCACCGTGGCGATCACGATCTTGCCTTTGGCTTTGGATGCCTCGCCGGATTCGCTGGCGAGCCGCGCTTTCTCTTCCTCGATAAATGGAATCAAATGCGCCACCGCCTGCTTCATCACGCGCGCCGATTTCACCACTTGGGGCAAAAACATTTTGCCCGCGCCGAACAAGTCGCCAACGATATTCATACCGTCCATCAACGGGCCTTCGATCACCTGAATCGGACGCCCGCCCGCCGTGGCGATTTGCGCGCGCAGTTCTTCGGTGTCGTCAGTGATCCACTGCGTAATGCCATGCACCAGCGCATGTGCCAAACGCTTTTCCACCGGCTCCTGACGCCATTCCAGTGTTTGTTCTGCTTTCGCCGCGCCCGCTTTCAGTGTGCCAGCGAACTCGATCATGCGCTCGGTAGCATCCGGCCTGCGGTTGAGCACCACATCTTCCACACGCTCGCGCAGTTCCGCTGCGAGATCATCGTACACGCCCACCATGCCGGCGTTGACGATGCCCATGGTCATGCCCGCCTTGATGGCGTGATACAAAAACACTGTGTGTATCGCCTCGCGCGCCGGATCATTGCCGCGGAAGGAAAAACTCACGTTCGACACGCCGCCGCTCACCTTGGCATGCGGCAGGTTGTCGCGTATCCATTGCGTCGCTTGAATGAAATCGACTGCGTAGTTATTGTGTTCTTCAATGCCGGTGGCGATGGCGAAAATATTCGGATCGAAAATAATGTCCGCCGGGTCAAAACCCACTTTTTGCGTGAGCAGGTCGTAAGCGCGTTTGCAGATTTCAGTCTTGCGCGCGAAGGTATCGGCCTGACCCTGCTCGTCAAATGCCATCACGATCGCCGCCGCGCCGTAACGCTTGCACAGCGTAGCCTGCCGCAGAAACGCCGCCTCGCCTTCTTTCATACTGATGGAATTGACAATGGGCTTGCCTTGCACACACTTCAAGCCAGCTTCGATCACCTCCCACTTGGAGGAATCGATCATCACCGGCACGCGCGAAATATCCGGCTCGCCCGCCAGCAGATTCAAAAAGCGCGCCATCGCCGCTTTTGAATCCAACATGGCCTCATCCATATTGATGTCGATCACCTGCGCGCCGTTTTCCACCTGTTGCCGCGCCACGGCCAAGGCTTCGTCGTACTGCTCGTTCAAAATCAACCGCGCGAACGCACGAGAGCCGGTGACGTTGGTGCGCTCGCCGACGTTGACGAACAGCGAAGTCTCGTCGATATTGGCTGGCTCCAGCCCGGACAATCGCAACTTCGGCTTCGTCACCGGCACGGCGCGCGGCGGCAGCGACTTCACGGCTTGGGCGATGGCACGAATATGGTCGGGCGTAGTGCCGCAACAACCACCCGCGACATTGAGATAGCCCGCTTCCGCAAACTCTTTCACCAACGCCGAAGTAATTTCCGGCGTTTCGTCAAAGCCCGTATCGCTCATCGGGTTGGGCAGGCCCGCGTTGGGATAGGCGCAAATCCGCGTATCGCAAATGTTTGACAGCTCGGCGATATACGGGCGCATCAGCGTCGCGCCCAGTGCGCAGTTCAGGCCGACGGTGACCGGCTTGGCGTGCCGCACTGAATTCCAGAACGCCTCTACCGTCTGCCCGGACAAAATACGCCCAGACGCATCGGTCACCGTACCGGAAATCATGATCGGATAGAGTTCGCCACTTTCTTCAAAAAACTGGTCGATGGCGAACAATGCCGCCTTGGCGTTCAAGGTATCAAATATGGTTTCCACCAAAAACAAATCCACGCCGCCCTCGTGCAAGGCCCGCGCCTGTTCGAGATACGCCGCCACCAATTCGTCAAACGTGACATTACGTGCGCCGGCATCGTTGACATCAGGCGAAATCGAAGCGGTCTTCGGCGTCGGGCCGAATGCACCGGCGGTAAAGCGCGGGGTATCGGGCGTGGAATATTTCGCACACGCTGCTTTGGCGAGGCGCGCTGACACCACGTTCATCTCATACGACAGCGCCTCCATGTGGTAGTCGGCCTGTGCGATGCGCTGCGCACCGAAGGTGTTGGTTTCGAGTATGTCCGCGCCCGCCGCGAGGTACTGCTCGTGTATCTCTTGGATAACGTGCGGCTGCGTCAACACCAGCAATTCGTTATTGCCCTTCACGTCATGCGCAAAATCAGCAAAGCGCGCACCGCGATATTCCGCCTCGCCCAGCTTGTAGCGCTGGATCATGGTGCCCATAGCGCCATCGAGTATGAGGATGCGCCGGGCCAACGCCTTCTGGATCAGGCTAAAACGATCGGCGCTCATACGCGTAAGGCTCTCTGCCTACAGCGCACGCCGAGGTCGGCACCGATGGCAGGACAAAAGCTATAGAAGCTATAGAAGCTATAGAAGCCACAGCAAAATTTTTGGTCTGGGATGGCTTGCATCACGACCTCCTTTCATCTCGAAAAAAGTTCGTGAGCGCGGTTGCTGAACAGTGGCCGAGCCTGGCGGGGTTAGTAGGAGTAGGCCCCCGTCGCAACGCTCCTCGGCGGCGGCGATTATAACTGAAAGGCCGCACGGCGGCGCATTGCCCGTTCGTTCAGCTCTTAGCCCAGCGTCACGCCCAGCCCCTTGCCGATAAGGTATGTCACCGCCCCCGCCGCCGCGCCGATGCCCAGCATGCGCGTGCCGCTCCGCCATGCGTTACGTCCGGTGAACAGCGACAGTGTTGCACCCACGCCGAATAACGCAAGCCCCGTCATGCCGACAGCAATCATCATGCTGGTTACGCCACCGGAAAACAAAAACGGCAACAAGGGAATCATCGCACCCAAGGCAAACGCTGTAAACGAAAACAGCGCCGCACCCCATGGCGAACCCAAGTCTTCCGGATTCAAGCCCAACTCCTCGCGCGCGAGGGTGTCCAGCGCGCGTGCCGGATCAGCCGTGAGTTGCTGAGCCAGCCGCAAGGCGTCGTCGCGCGGCAATCCACGGGCTGCGTAAATCAGCGCCAACTCTTCGGCTTCTTCTGCGGGGTATTGATCAAGCTCTTCTTTTTCAAGACCAATCTGGTATTCGAACATTTCCCGTTGCGACCGCACCGACACGTATTCGCCCGCCGCCATGGAAAACGCGCCCGCGACGAGGCCCGCTATACCCGTCAGCAAAATCAGTTTGTTGTCGGCGGTAGCACCGGCCATGCCCATGATCAGGCTGGCATTGGAAATCAAGCCGTCGTTCACACCAAACACAGCCGCGCGCAGGTTACCGCCGCCACCCATGCCGCGATGCCGCTTGCCCATTTCGCTGCCGGGTGCCTGTGAGGTGTGCCCGTGCAGCGCGTGGGTATAAAGCGACATGCCACGGACCTTCATTGCCGACAACACGGTGCGCATGGGCCGCGCGCCGAAGCGCCTTACCAAGGCCGCCACCGCGCGTGTGCGTGTATCCGGCGTGTAAGGCGGCAGGGGCAGCAAGTAACCCGCCTCGCGCGCGAGACGTTCCCAGATCGCCGCCTGCTTTTCCGCTTCGCCCGCCAATTCGGTGAACAGCGCAGCGCGCGGCGTGCCGGCTTCGGTTGCAGCCACCACAAGGTAAAGGTACGCGGCCTGCTTTTCTTCACGCCAACTGGCAAGTTCGCTCATGGGTGCTCCAGTGTTTGCGATGGCGCACGATACGCCAGCCGTACAGTGCCGCGCCTATGGCGTGATTAACTGACTCGCTGCGTCAGCACAGATTGCCTGAAAGTAAGCCGCCGAAACTGTGGCTGCGATTGGACCATCAGTGGACAATCAGTGGACCATCAGCCGACGATCAGCGGACGATCAGCGCGACCGCTGCGGTTGCTTCGTCACCGGCATCTACATATCTTACGATTTTCCCGCCACCATACGCGCGCAGCAATCGCCAAACCCTATCGACGCATACCCCGCACGCTTGCCGTGCGCACGCAAATAAATATCGTCGCCATCCTGCACCCAGCGACGGGTTTCGCCGGACGACAAAGTAATGTCGCGCGTGCCGTCGAAGGTGAGTTCGGCGATGCTGCCGTAGTTCTCCGGCGTGGGGCCACTGATGGTACCGGAGCCGAAGATGTCGCCGGATTCGAGGCTGCATCCGCCACAGGTGTGATGCGCCACCATCTGCGCCACCGTCCAATACAGGTGCTTGGTGTTGCTCACCGAGATGCGTTGCGGTGGCATGCCTTTGTTGCGCATGGTTTCGGTGTGGATCAGCACTTCGATGTCGAGATCGAACTGGCCTTCGCGCTGATCCGTGTCGTCCCACAAATACGGCAAGGGCTGGGGGTCGCCTTCGGGCCGCGCGGGCTGTGCGGTCTGAAACGGTGCCAGCGCTTCGGGCATGATCATCCAGGGCGAAATCGTGGTGCCAAAATTTTTGGAGAGAAACGGCCCTAGCGGTTGTGATTCCCAACGCTGGATGTCGCGCGCCGACCAGTCATTCAACATGCAGTAGCCGTAGATGTGATCACGCGCCTTGCCGGTGGTGATGGGCGTGCCCCATTCGTTGCCGCTGCCGATCCAAATGCCGAATTCGAGTTCGAAATCCATTTTCAGACACGGGCCGAACGTCGGCAATTTATCGCCATCCACCACGCGCTGCCCGTTGGGACGGCGCACCGGCACGCCCGTCGGACGCACGGTAGAGGCGCGGCTGTGATAGGCCACCGGCACGTATTTGTAATTAGGCGACAGCGGTGGATTGGACCCGCGGCGCTTACCGCCGTTTTCGGCGTGCGTGATACCGGCAAAAAAATCCGTGAACGCGCCGATCTTGGCCGGCAGGTGCAATTGGCAATCGGCCATCTTGTGCAACAACGTTGCCGCCAGCGGTTGCGCGCGTTTGGATTCAGCCGAGCCTTCGGCCAGCAACGCGGATAATTGCTTGCGCAACGCCGCGCGCGGGCTGGCACCCAGCGCCATCAAATCATTTAACGTCGAGGTGCTCGCTGCGCGCGCGGCTTTTTCAGCATCACCGCTGAACAGGCCCGCAGCACTGGCGGCCTTGAGATCGAGCACCTGATCGCCCATGGCGACACCGCCGCGTGGTGCATCGCCCTTCACACTGAAAATGCCCAAAGGCAAATTCTGGATCGGAAAAGCGCCGTGGCCATTGGCGCTGGTGACCCAGCTCTGGCGTTTAGCGTCGTGGGTTTCGTCTAGTGCGATGGCCATGATGAATCTCCCTAACTATTTGATTTTAAATAACTTTAATCCAAAACTTTATTTACCACAGAGGACACAGAGCGCTATCGAGATGTGGTTGTTGCCGCCGCCATTCCCTATTCCTCATTCCCCATTCCCCATTCCCCATTTCGAATAGGGATCAGACCACTACCAAAGCCGAAAGCGTCGTTTTCCTCGGTATCCTCTGTGGCAAAAAGCTTTTTACAAGCCCCACTGAATGATTGAGTGCTCTCGCGTGCGTCACTGCACTTCGGTATCGATCACCACCGAAAGATTCTTGCCGCTGTTGCTCACCGGCTGCGTCGCGCCCTGCAAATCACCAGGTTGCGGCATGGCGTTTCCGCTTTTGGAAATGCGCGCGCCGATAATCACACGCGGCGCACTCGACAGATTGGCCACCGGGTTCATCGCCATACTGTCGTTGAGTGTAAACGTCAGCGGCAACTCGCTCGCCTTTTTGCGCAATATGGCGAGCGGCATGCGCGGGCCTTCGGCGGCACGGGCGAAAATGAACACCGTGTCGTCCGGCTTGACTTTACCTTTCAGCGCAGGCGACAGCGTGACGGTGCCGCTAACGCCGCTGGCACTACCACCCCCCACCGCTTTGTCGGGCACTGGCGCAGGTTTCTCGGCCGGCTGTTCTGCGGCGGCGGCCATTTTAGGCGCACCGCCCATGCGCTCGCGTGCTTCGGCGATGCTGCCCTGCATGTTGCGCGCCATTTCGGAATCGGGCGGCACCAGCGTGGCCATCTTTTCCCAGTATTTAATCGCCGTGGGAAAGTCTTTTTTATCAAAGGCAATGGTGCCGGCCAGCGCCAGCGATTTCACGTGATTCGGATCGACTTTGAGCGCGCGCATGATCAGTTTTTCCGGCTCGCCCTGTAGCGACTGCCCTTGCGCCATGGCCATCGCGTCGGCGTAATCGGCCAGCAAATGCGGGTTGTCGGGCACGCGCGCCACCGCGTTGGCGTAGGCCGCAGCGGAATCGTTATAGCGGCCCATCACCGCATACGAGCGCCCGAGCATCGCCCAGCCCTGCGGGTCGTCCGGGTTTTGCTTCATGCGCTCGGCGAGCTTGGCCACCATGGCTTCGATTTGTTCCGGGCTGGGCAGCTTGCCCTTGGCGTCCCCCCCCCCGCCCGCACCATGCGCCGGCATTTCCACCGGCGCTAACGCGCGCGGACTACCCACGGCGAAATACAGCCCCACCGCCAGCAGCGGCACGGCAACACCCAGCACGATCACCGGCGCGCGGCCACTCGTACGCTGCACAGGGGCAGGCGCTGGCGTGTTGGAGACGTCCTCCAACAAGCGGCGTTCCAATTCCACGCGCGCGCGCTCGTATTGATCCTCGCTTAATGTGCCCGCGTGGCGATCCGCTTCGAGCTCCTGCTGTTGATCGCGATACACCGCCACGTTCAGCGGCTGCGCCGCCACGCCGCCGGCAGCATCCGGTTTGCCACGCCGCCACAGCGGCGGCAACACAAACAGCAAGGCAACGACGATCAATATCGCCGCGACAATCCAGAACACGGTCATTGCTGACCTGCCTTGCCGGTATCGCCCGCCAGCAATGCTGCCGCGCGCGCGCGCTCGGCTGCGGACAGCGTGGGTTCTGCGGCATCGGCAGCGCGTTGACGCAAGCGCAAAAACAGGGCAATCAAGCCACCCACCATCAACAGGCCGGGGCCGAACCACAGCAGTATCGTCGTCGCCTTCATCGGTGGCCGGTACAACACAAAATCACCATAGCGTTCGGTCATGAAGGCAATCACGTCTTGCTCACTTGCACCTTGTTTGAATTGTTCGCGCACCTGATTTTTTAGATCAACCGCCAGATCGGCGTGCGAATCTGCCAACGACTGGTTTTGACACACGAGGCAACGCAACTCCTCGGCCATGCGTTGCACGCGTTGTTCCAGCGCGGCGTCGTCGGCCGCTTGTGCAAGCCATCCCGAGAAGAATAAAAACATCAATAAAATCAATTGGTTACATTTCATCACGGAATCGCCTAATCGCCTAATCGCTTAATCGCTTAATCGCCTAATCGCCTAGTCGCTCAACCATTGAGCTTGGCAATCAGCGGCAAAATTTTCTCGCTCAAAATCTCCGGCGTCACCGGCCCGATTTGCTTAAAGCGAATAATGCCCTGCTTGTCGATCACATACGTTTCCGGCACGCCGTATACGCCGTAGTCGATACCGATGCGGCCCTGCGCGTCGAAAGCCGACAACACATACGGGTCGCCAAAGCGGTTGAGCCACGCGATGCCGTCGGCGCGGCGGTCTTTGTAATTCAGCCCATAAATCGGCACCTTGCCGCTCTTGGCGAGATCCACCAGCACCGGATGTTCATCGCGACACGACGCACACCACGATGCCCACACGTTGAGCAACCACACCTTGCCCGCCATGTCCTTTTGCGAGAAGGTTTTATCCTGCGCGTGCAACTGCGGCAATTCAAACGGCGGCGCAGCCTTGTTGATTAACGGTGACGGCACTTCGCGCGGGTTGAGCGTGAGGCCGACGCCAAGAAAAACCACCAATACCAGAAAGCCCAACGGCCACAACCAGATTTTCATCGCGTGATCCCGCTATCTGGCTACCGCAGCGTCGGCGGGTACGGTGTCCGCGCGCGAACGCGCCGCCACGCGATAGCGCCGGTCTAGCACCGCCAGCAATCCGCCTAGGGCCATCAACACGCAGCCGCCCCAAATCCAATCCACAAACGGCTTGACCTGCACGCGCACCACCCACGCCTTGTCGCCCACCTCTTCACCGAGCGATACGTACAAATCGCGCGTGAAGCCGGTGTTGATCGCCGCTTCGGTCATGGCATTTTTTTGCACGTTGTAAATGCGTTTTTCGGGATACATCGTCGCCAGCGGCGCGCCGTTACGCGTAACGCTCATGGTGCCGCGCGCGGCCACGTAGTTCGGCCCTTTCACATCGTTGAGCGCATCGAAACGGAAGGTGTAACCGCCGAGTTCAACCGTGTCGCCAATCGCCAGACGCACATCTTTCTCGGCCTCGTAACTCTTCACCATGGTCACACCGGTGACGAACACCGCCACCCCAACGTGCGCGAGCAACATACCGTAATAACTGCGCGATTGCGCACGCAGCTTCGCACCGAGGGTTGCGCCGGGGCTTTGCTTTAGGCGTGACATCAACGTCACCCCACTGCTGGCGACAATCCACAGCGCCAGCAGCAAACCAAAGCTCGCCAGCGGCGTCCAAGCGCCCATAGTCAACGGCAACAGAATTGCGCCTACAACCGCCACCGCAAACGCCCATTTCAGTCGCACCGCGAGTTCGGGTAGATTCGCCTGCTTCCAGCGCGCCATCGGCCCCACGCCCATCAAGAACAGCGCGGGCGCCATCAGCGGCACAAACACGGATTCAAAGTACGGCGGGCCCACCGATAATTTGCCCATGCCCAGCGCATCGATAAACAAGGGATACAGCGTACCAAGCAGCACCGAGCCTGCAGCCACCACCAACAGCACATTGTTGGTGAGCAAAAATGATTCCCGCGACACCACCTCAAAACGCCCACCGAGGCCCACGCGATGCGCGCGCCACGCGAACAAGCCCAGCGAGCCGCCAATGACGATGGTCAAAAACACAAGAATGTAAACGCCACGCTTGGGATCGGTCGCGAACGCGTGCACCGATGTCAGCACGCCCGAACGCACCAAGAATGTGCCTAGCAACGATAACGCAAACGCAAAAATCGCCAGCAGCACCGTCCAGCTTTTAAACGAGCCGCGCTTTTCCGTCACCGCCAGCGAATGAATCAACGCGGTGCCCACCAGCCACGGCATGAATGAGGCGTTCTCCACTGGATCCCAAAACCACCAGCCGCCCCAACCCAACTCGTAGTACGCCCACCAACTGCCGAGTGCAATGCCGAGTGTAAGGAACATCCAAGCGAGGGTGGTCCAAGGGCGTGACCAGCGCGCCCAAGTGGCATCCAGCCGTCCCGACAGCAAGGCCGCAATGGCAAACGCAAACGCCACAGAAAATCCGACGTAACCCATATAAAGCATCGGCGGATGAATCACCATGCCAGGGTCTTGCAGCAGCGGATTCAGATCGCGACCGTCCATCGCCGCCGGCAGCAAGCGGTCGAAAGGGTTGGAGGTAAACAACATAAAGCTCAAAAAACCCACGCTGATCAAGCCCATCACGCCCAGCACGCGCGCAACGATATCGTCCGGCAAGTGACTGCTGAACACACTCACTGCCATAGTCCACAGCGCCAGCATCAACACCCACAACAGCAGCGAGCCTTCGTGCCCGCCCCACACCCCGGCAACACGGTATTGCAGCGGCAGCGCGGAGTTGGAGTTGGAGGCGACATACAGCACCGAAAAATCATTGTTTACAAACGAGTACGTCAGGCAGCCAAACGCAATCGCGATAAACACAAACTGCCCCTGCGCTGCGGGCCGCGCGAGATTCATCCACGATTGCACGCCCCGTGCAGCGCCCACTAGGGGCAGCGTGCCTTGCGCCAGCGCCAGCAGCAGCGCGAGAATTAACGCGAATTGACCGAGTTCTGGAATCATGGGTGATGTGCCTTGGAATTATTTGGCGTTGATGACGGTGCCCGTCGCTTTTTGATTGGTCGCCTGCGCTTTTTTCACGGCGTCGGCAGCTTCAGGTGGCATGTAGTTTTCGTCATGCTTCGCGAGCACTTCACTCGCCACAAACACGCCGTTTTCGAGGCGGCCTTGCGTCACCACGCCTTTGCCTTCGCGAAACAAATCCGGCAGCACGCCTTTATACGCCACGGGAATGCTCTTGGCGGTATCCGTCACCACAAAATTCACCGTGACGCCATCCGGCTGACGCTTAACGCTGCCGGTCTCCACCATGCCGCCAACGCGGAACGCGCGGCCCTGCGGCGCTTCGTTAGCCGCCACCTGTGACGGGGTGAAAAAGAACACCAGATTCTGCTGAAATGCCGACAGCACCAGCGCGGCGGCTACAGCCAGCCCGGCCACGCCCGCGACAATCAAGGCCATGCGGCGGTGACGGGGTTTCATCGGCGCGCGCCCTCATAATCCTTCGTCGCCCGACGACGCGCTGCCAGCGAAATCAGCTCTATCGCCACGCACAAAAACGTCATCGCGTACGAGCCCCACACATAAAGCCCCTTGCCGCCCATGGCAAAAAATTCGGCTGCGCTACCCCAGTTCATTTCGCTCCATCCAGATAAACACGCACCCAATCACTGCGCTGCTCACGCTCAAGAATAATGCAGCGCACGCGCCACAGCGCCGCTGCAATCGCGTACGCCCAGCACGCGAACACCATCACCAGCATGCCGGTGAACATGGTCATCGCCATCGTCGGCGCGCTTTTGAGGCTGACCGAAGAGCCTTGATGCAGCGTGTTCCACCACTGCACACTAAAATAAATAATCGGAATATTGATCACGCCCACCAGCGCCAGCACCGCACCGGCTTTGTCTGCGCGGCGCGGATCGTCTATCGCCGCTTGCAGCGCCATAAAACCAAAATACAAAAAAAGCAGCAGCAACTCAGACGTCAACCGCGCATCCCACACCCACCAAGTGCCCCAGGTGGGCCGCCCCCACAGCGCGCCCGTCCACAGCGCGACAAAGGTAAACATCGCCCCCGTCGGCGCCAACGCCGTCGCCATCATGCCCGACAGCCGCGTGTTAAACGCCAAGCCCATGCCCGCCCAAAACGCCATCACCAGATAAATCAGCATCGACATCCACGCCGCTGGAACGTGAATGAAAATAATGCGGTACGACTCGCCTTGCTGTGCATCCGTGGGTGCAACAAAAAAGCCAATATACAAACCCGCCACGCACAACACAGCGGCCATCGCGGCAAACCAAGGCGCAAGCGCGCCCGCCAGCGGAAAAAACGTCTGCGGCGAGGCGTACTTGAACCAGTGAATGCTGGAGGTTGCGGTTTGCGGCGTGGCGCTCGACATGGGGTGATTTGACACGACAAATTACGGAACAGGCGCGGTGTTGGAGTGCTTTTGGGCGGCAAAGTTTAAGGCAAATGTCGAGCGCGCGAATTATATCGTAAGCTCTTGTTTATTCATAAGAAATTCTAAGCGCCGCCGCCACGGCCCACGGCGCCAGCGACAGCGCCGCTAGGGACATCGCCGCCAACAACAGCAGGTACGGTTGCGCGGTAAGGCCGGTGGCCGTGGCTTCCACCGCCAGCGCCCCCAAAATCAGCACCGGCGCATACAACGGCAACACCAATAGCGCCAGCAACACGCCGCCGCCGCGTAAGCCCAGCGTGAGCGCCGCGCCAATCGCGCCGATCAAACTCAAACTGGGCGTGCCCAGCGCCAGCGCCAACGCCAGCACCGCCAGCGCCTCGCCCGGCAAGCCAAACTGCAAACCGAGCAACGGCCCGATCAGCACCAGCGGCAAATTCGCGGCGATCCAGTGCGCGATTACCTTAGCGATCACAATCACCGACAACGGCGTGGCACCGATCACCATTTGCTCAAGCGTGCCGTCGGCGTAATCGGCAGCGAAGAGCCGCGACAAGGCCAACATCGACGCCAACAACGCCGCCACCCACACCACGCCCGGCCCGATGGCGCGCAGCAATTGCGGCTCCGGCCCGATGCCCAACGGGAACAGGCTCGCGACAAGCACAAAAAAGATCATCGACGTGAACACATCGCTGCGGCGCCGCCACGCCAGCGTGAGATCGCGCGCGATCACGCTACGCAGGGCGCTCAGCACGCGGTTGATTCCGCTTGCGCCACGGCATCCAGATCAACACGCTGCGTGATACGGTCGCTAATGGCTGCGGTTTGATGCGTGGTGAAAATCACGCTGCCGCCGCGCGCCACCTGCGCCAGTATCAGGTTTTCGAGATACGCGACGGCGTCCACATCCAGCGCGGAAAACGGCTCGTCCAAAATCCACAGCGGCACCTGCGCCGACAGCGCCAGCCTCGCCAGCGCCGAGCGGCGCTTTTGCCCCTGCGACAACGAGCGCACCGGCAAATGCGCACACGCCGCAAGGCCAAACGCATCCAGCGCACCACGTGCGGCAGCGGGCGTCACCGAGCGGCCCGCCAGCGTGCAGGCGACGAGCAGGTTTTCCACCGCCGACAGGTCATCCTTCAACGCGTTGGCGTGGCCGAGATACACCACCTCGCGCCAGTACGCTTCACGCAGCGCGTGTATCGGCTCACCGCGCCAGCGCACCTCGCCGCTATCGGCCGCGCCCAGCCCGCACAAGATGCGCAGCAGACTGGTTTTGCCGCTGCCGTTGGTACCGGCCACATGCAGCAGGTCACCCGCGCCCAATTTGAACGAGACCCCACAAAACAGCGTGCGGTCGCCGCGCGTGCAGCTCAGTTGGCTGACTTCAAGCATGGCTGCGTGTGGTGAGCAGATGGTTGGGTTTTTGCTGGCGCACTAGGGCGCGTTCGCGGGCGGCGGTGACGCGCTGGCGCACCGCGTTCGAATCGTCCCCGTGGGTTTGGCGCGTGAAGTCTTCCTGCGGCAGCGCGGGCACTTCGATTTGCAAGTCAATGCGATCCAGCAGCGGGCCTGAGATACGTGAGCGGTAACGTGCGACGTGATCGGGTGTGCAGCGGCATTTGCCGATAGGGTGGCCGAGGTAGCCGCAGGGGCAGAAAGGCGTTGCCTTTTTGCCATACGTGCGTGTAACTCGTAACCAGTTGATTCGTATGATTTTTTACCTTGGGGCTAAACGTATCGGCGAGCACATCAAGCAGGTGAGGCTCATGCGGAGCCTCATGCAACTTGAGGTGGCAAACGAGATGGGGGGCGCGAGGAAAGCATAGTAAATTGGGATAAAGGGTATCACGAGCCACGCAGTGACATGCTACCCCGGATCGTCAAATTCCTTGGGTACAGCCCCCAGCCCCAAACAGGTATCACCCTTGCGGAACGGATGATCGCCAAACGCTATGCGCTTGGCTGGAGCAAGCGGATGGTCGCTAAGAAGCGGGAATAGACCAAAGTCAACGCTCTCGCCCCGCCTCATGAAACGCCTTAGTCACGGGCGACAACAGGTATTCCATCACCGTGCGCGTACCCAGATGCACCTCTCCTGCGACCTGCATGCCGGGCGTCAACGCGTACTTGATGCCTTGGGCAACAAGCTCCGTGTTATTGAGCTGCACAATGGTTTTATAGGTAAGCGGCAAGGCGGATTTGTTACGGGCGATTTCTACTGACCCCGGAGTGGCGTTTTGATTTTCGCTGGCGTCGGCACTTACCTGCTTAACCGTACCTTCAATCATGCCGTACTTCTGAAACTGGTACGTCGCGAGCTTGAGCTTTACCGGCTGACCTTGCCGCACAAAGCCAATATCGTCATTCGATACCCAGACTTCGGCTACCAGCGGTTCGTTGACTGGCACCAAGGTCATCAAGATCGTGCCGGGCGACGCTACCGTCCCTACGGTATGGGTTGCCAAGTCTTTTACAACGCCTGCTTGGGGAGCTTTAAGTTCGAGCAACCCAATGCGATGGTCGAATTTGCCAAGATCCTCTTGCAATTTATGGGCCTGCAGAGCCACTTCCACCCGATCCGTTTGCAGCTGCTGTCGGTAATTGGAGGTAATCTGCGATAGGCGTTTATCGGCTTGGTCGATAGTGGCCTTGAGACTCGCGATGTTTTGTACTTGGGCCTTGAGGTCTTGTTCATTTTCAAGGTATTGGCGCTCGCGCTCCAACGCCATCAGTTTGCCAGCGAAGCCGTCTTCCGCGAGCTTGTTCCAGCCCTCGGCTGTTTGCTTGTAGATGGGTACGGTTTTTTTGAGCTTGCCTTCTACTTCCTGCGCAGACTTCAGGTCTTGGCGGGCCTTCGCAAGGGCCGCCATCTCGGTATCCACGGCATCTTGGTAGGCTTGGCGGCGCGCGTGGTATTGGGCCTGCATTTGCGCGAGGAGTGCCGCATCGTCGTCAGGGCGGCGGATAATCGTGCCGCCCGCTAGTTCCGCATCGATGCGGCGTAACTGTAAGCGCTTGATTTTTAACTCATTTTCTGTAACGCGCCGGTCGGCCTCGGTGAGTTTAGCGTCCATGCGCAGCAACACTTGCCCCGCCTTTACCGCCTCACCCTCGCGTACCAGAATATCCTTGACGATGCCTTGCTCGAAGGGCTGCACGATGCGTAAATAAGTCTGCGGAACGAGCTTGCCGGTGGCAACCGCAACGATGTCGAGCTTGCTCAACAACGCCCAAAGGAACAGGCTGCCGAACAGCACCAGTAGCCCTGCGAGCATCCAGCCCGCAAAGGGCGAGGGTAGATTCTCTTGCGCGCGCATCAGCGCAGGCGCGAAGTCCTTGGGATCGGCAGGGGTGTCAAAGAGGCGTACTGCGACACGCCCACTGGCTGGCTTCTCAGATAACATTTCGCAACGCTACCTAGCTCAACCGCACCAAGCCTTCCTGCAAGCCGGCGAATGGACGTAGTGCTTGCGCATCCTGACCAAAGCCCTGTGCGCCTAGAAGCTGCTGCGCTGAATTAAGCCCGATGCCGGTAAGGTTGTTGTTGACCCCGTAGTAGTACGCAAGGTCACCGCCAATCGCCGCATTGTTCGAGCCGCTTAAGTGGAATTGCGCCAGCGCGTTGCTCAATTGCCAGGTGCTAAGCCCCGGATTGGCAATGCGCGCCAAATCAAACTGGCTCACCAGTCCCAGGAAATCAAAGGATTGTACGCGCTGGTTACGCAGCGGGTCAGCGGAATTGGAATCAAAATCCACGGCAGTATCCAGAATCATCTGTATCCGCTGCGTGGTTTGATTCGCCGTGCCGTCGTACCAGTCTTTGAGCGTTACGGATTCATTTTGGCCGGTGTTGACCACCAAATCGTTACCGGATTTGCTAAACGACACATCGTTGTAGTCGATCCCGCCGCCGAAGGACAGCGTGTTGTTCGCACCCGGCGCCCCGGACACCACGTCCACGCCGCCGCCCCGGTTAAAGGCCACGATATTCGCCCCACCGCCGGTGTCGATCACATCGTTGCCATCACCCCCGACGAAGAAATCATTGCCATTGCCGCCCGTCGCCGTGTCGTTACCACTGCCGCCAGAGAAAAGATTGTTGCCGCTCTCGTCGATCAAGGTATCGTCGCCACCACCGGCTTCCAGTACCGTGTTACCTATCTGCCCCAAGAGGGTGCTGGCGGCATTGTCACCGCGCAGCAGTCCCGGCATGTCCACCGATTGCATGGCGTTGGCTTGAATGGTCGCGGTATCCCACGTCACGCCGCCGACAAACTCGATGCGCTCCACTTTATTGGCGTCTGCCGTAAACCAGTTAAGCACCTGAATACTGTTTTGCTGATCGATGGTATGCACCACCAGATCATCGTTCAAGCGTCCGAGTTGGATATCCGTGGCGGCGAAGCCCGCGCCAAACTGAATACGGTCCAGATTGCCCGCCGTAGCGTCGTTTTCGACGATCACATCGTGACCGAAGTTGAGATCAAAGCGGTAGATGTCATTTCCCGCGCCGCCCGCCAAGGTGTCGTTACCGGCAAGACCATTGAGCGTGTTAGCGCCATTGTTGCCCACCAGCATGTTGTTAAGGGCATTGCCAGTGCCTGCAACATTACCCGCACCGGTGAGAACGAGGTCTTCGACGTTGGTGCCGAGGGTGCGCGCCAGGTTGCTGCGCACCGTATCGATACCTGCTCCCGCGGCCTCGATCGCCACGTCGCCAGCGTTATCCATAACATAGGTATCGTCTCCCATGCCGCCGATCATGGTGTCGGCCCCGGCTTTGCCATCGAGCGTGTCGTTGCCCGACAAGCCATACAACGTGTTAGCGGCCGAGTTACCGGTGAGAATATTGGCGAGTTCGTTACCCGTACCACTGGTAGCCGCCGTACCCGTTAACGTCAGGTTTTCCACATTATTGCCGAGCGTGAGGGTGTAGCTCACGCCAGTTTGCACCGTGTCCGTGCCTGCACCCGCGGCTTCGACCAACTCGTCTGCCGCGTTATCCACGATATAAGTATCGTTGCCCGCACCTCCTGCCATGATGTCGGCACCCGCGCCACCATCAAGTCTGTTGCTACCGCTGTTGCCGGTCAGTACGTTGTTCAGTGCGTTACCCGTGGCGTTGATATTGCCCGCGCCAGTAAGCACCATCTGCTCGACTTCGGAAGCCAAGGTCAAACTGATCGATGTGCGTACGGTATCTGTGCCCTCGCCCGCGACTTCGGTCACCACGTCATTCACGTTATCGACAACGTAAGTGTCATCACCCACGCCGCCGATCAGGGTATCAGCGCCGCCCTTGCCATCCAACGTGTCATTACCCGCAAGACCCGTCAGCGTATTGGCGGCATTGTTGCCCGTGATCACGTTGTCCAGGTTGTTGCCAGTACCCGCGACCGCAGCCGCACCGGTTATGGTCAGATTTTCGAGATTGACGCCAAGTGTCCATGCCAACGCCGTTTGCACGGTGTCGGCGCCCTCGTTCGCGGCTTCCACCACCGTGTCGCCAGCGTTATCGACGACGTAGTTGTCATTCCCCTGTCCACCGTACAGGCTGTCGGCACCCGCCTTGCCATCCAGCGTGTCATTGCCGCCCATGCCATAGAGCACATTAGAAGCGCTGTTGCCGGTAATAACGTTGGCGATGTCGTTACCGGTACCGCTCAAACCCGTCGTACCTGACAAGGTCAAGTTCTCAACGTTGGCTGACAGCGTGTAGCTAACGCCGCTGCTAACGGCATCCGTGCCTTCGTTTGCCAATTCAACGATAGTGTCGCCGACGTTATCCACGGTGTAGCTGTCGTTACCCGCACCGCCGACCAAGGTGTCCGCACCCGCACCACCGCTGATCGTGTCGTTGCCGTCGTTACCTTCCAGCGTGTTTGCAGCGCTGTTACCCGTCAAGCGATTGGCCAGCGCGTTGCCTGCGCCATTGATCGCAGAAGTGCCGGTAAGGGTCAGATTTTCAAGGTCAGCGCCCAGCGCATAGTTCGCGGACGCCTGCACGGTGTCCGTGCCTTCGCCGGCGAGTTCCGTCACCACGTCGGCGCTGTTGTCCACCACGTAGGTGTCGTTGCCGATACCGCCTATCAGGGTATCAACACCCATGCCGCCATTGATAATGTCATTGCCGCCCAGCCCATAAAGCACATTGGCCGAGGCGTTGCCGGTTATACGATTTGCCGCGGCATTGCCGGTTCCCGTGATCGCCGTACCCGTGAGGGTAAGGTTCTCGAAATTGTCGGCAAGGATGAAATCGAACGGGCTCTGCACGGTATCGGTACCTTCGCCCGCTTGTTCGACCAGCACATCGCCCGCGTCGATAACATAGGTATCGTTGCCTGCGCCGCCGGTCAACGTGTCCGCACCCGCGCCACCGTCCAGCACGTCGTTACCGAGACCGCCCGCAAGAGCGTTAGCCGCGCTGTTGCCCGTGAGGGTGTTGTTCAGATCATTGCCGGTGCCGTTAATCGCCGATGCGCCGGTCAGCGTAAGGTTTTCGAGGTTAGCGCCAAGACTGTAGGTGACGGATGATTGCACGTTGTCGGTACCGGCTGTTGGTGCCTCGAATACTTGATCCAGCACGTTGTCGACGACGTAGGTGTCGTTGCCCAGCCCGCCGATCAAGATATCAGCGCCCGTGCCACCATTCAGGTTGTTGGCGCCGCTGTTGCCGCTCAACGTGTTGTCGAGCGAGTTGCCGGTGGCGTTGATATTGCCCGCGCCGGTGAGGGCCAGTTCCTCGACGTTGGCCGACAAGGTGTAGGTAACGCTGCTAAGAACGCTGTCGCGGCCTTGGTTGGCGTTTTCCACGATGACATCGCCGGCGTTATCCACCGTGTAAGTGTCGTCACCGTCCGCGCCTATCAGTCGATCCGCGCCAGCCAAGCCGTTGAGGCTATCGTTGCCCGCGCCTCCGGTGAGAGTGTCTGCCACCGCCGTGCCGGTGAGGGTTACGCCAGCCGCAGCGTTGACCCTGAGTACAAATGCGTCGGCGGCGGTGGCGCCGAAAGTGTCGGTGGCGGTGACGTCAACAGCGAGGGTGCCGATGTTGGTTGACGAGGGCGTGCCGTTAAAGGTGCCGCTAAAGGCGCCGGTGGCGGCATTAAAGCTTAGCCACGAGGGTAGGGCCGCACCACCCGCGAGGCGGGCAGAGAGCGTGAGGCTGTCGCCCGTATCGATATCCGCGAACGTATTGGCCGGGATGACATAACTGAATGCCGTGCCCACGGTGGCCGATTGTTCGGCCAGTGGGTTGCTGAGCACCGGCGCATCGTTGACATTGCCCACCGATAGCGCAAATACACTGGAGGCAGTCTCACCGGCGCCGTCGGTGGCGGTGACGCGGATGTTGAGGTTACCGACGTCACCATTGGTTGGGATGCCGCTGAAGGTGTTGGTACTGTCGTCAAAGGTGAGCCAAGCGGGGAGCGCCGCGCCACTGCTCAGGGTGGCGCTGTAGGTAAGTTGATCACCGGCGTCGTCATCGGCGAAGGTGTTGGCGGGGACGGTGAAGTTAACTATTTGATTTTGAAGAACATTTTTGTTTTCCAGCGCGTTGACCACGACCGGTGCGTCGTTGGTGTTGGCAACATTAATCTGGAAGACGCCGGAACCGCTGGCGTTTTGCAGATCGGTCGCGGTCACGCGCACGTCGATCACGCCCACATCGGCATTGAGCGGCGTGCCGCTAAACGTGCCGGTGGCCGGGTCAAAACTCAGCCACTGCGGCAGTGCCGATCCATCCGGGCGGGCCACACTCAGCGTAAGCGTGTCGTTGGCGTCGGCGTCCGTGAATGCGCCCGCGGGCACAACATGGCTGAAGGCGATGTCTTCCGTCGCGGCTTGGCCGGTCAAGGCAGCCGTCAGCACGGGGGCGTCGTTGGTGTTGACCACAGTAATATCGAAGCTGTCACTTGCCGTAGCGCCAGCACTGTCGGTGGCCGTCACTGTAATGCTTAGAACACCCACGTCGGCGTTGGCTGGGGTGCCGCTGAAGGTGCGGCTTGCGGGGTCGAAGGCGAGCCATGCGGGCAGAGCGCTGCCGTCAACGAAGGTCGCGCTGTAGGTGAGGCTATCGCCCACATCCACGTCGCTGATGGTGTTGGCGGCAAGGGTGTAGCTAAAGGTGATGTCTTCGACGGCGCTCTGGTCGGCGATGGCGTTTTGCAGTACGGGGGCGTCGTTGGTGTTGGCGACACTGAGGGTGAAGTCGTCGGCCACGGCGGCGCCCGCAAGGTCGGTGGCGGTGACGCGTATGCTCAGAACACCCACGTCGGCGTTGGCTGGGGTGCCGCTGAAGGTGCGGCTTGCGGGGTCGAAGGCGAGCCATGCGGGCAGAGCGCTGCCGTCAACCAAGGTCGCGCTGTAGGTGAGGCTATCGCCCACATCCACGTCGCTGAAGGTGTTGGCGGCGAGGGTGAGAGTCAGGGGGCTGTCTTCATTGACCAGCGCATCGGCAATGGCGTGGGCCACGACGGGGGCGTGGTTAATGGAGGTTAGGAATTGGGCCGTGGCGCCAAAGCCGGTGCCGGCGAGTACGCCTTGTATCTGGGTATCACTCAGTGCGACGGTGTTACCGTCGACGGCATAGCGATAGGCAAGGTCGCCGCCCACGGCGTGGTCGGTGCTGGTGCTGAGCACGCGGTTCGCGAGGCTTGCGCCCAGGCTGTAGCTGCTTAGGCCCGGATTGACCGCGAGGGCGGTATAGAAGTCCGTGATCGCAGCGCTAAGGTCATAGGCGGTGATCGATCCCTCGCTGATCGATTGCAGGCTCAGTGCGGGCCAGGCTTCGGGATCGCTCTCATCTTGCCGCGTCAGGCGTATGCTGTCGGCGCCGCCCAATGCCAATACTAGGTCAGTACCGTCGCGGCTAATGCTCAGGGCCGATACGTTGAGGCCGCCTCCCAGGGACAGGGTAAGTGGCGCCACAGCATAAACAGTGTCGGCGCCATCGCCCGCGTTAAAGGCCACGATGCTGTTGACGCCAAAGACGTCCAGATAATCTGCGCCTTGGCCACCGATGAAAAACCCCGCCACAGAATCACCATAGACCCAATCGTCTCCAGCGCCCGCGTCAAAGTAGCTCGCCCCTTCCCAGTCTTCCAGGTCGTCAACGCCTGCACCGCCGCGCAGAATATCTACCCCCAAGTCACCTTCGACGTAGTCGTCGCCGTCTCCTCCCGACAAGACGTCGTCGCCGGCGTTGCCGAAGAGTTGGTCATCCCCCTCTAGAGCATCCACAACATCAGCGCCGTCGGTCGCGAAAATCCCATCGCTGAACTGAGTCGGAATCGTCATTCGCACATGTGCAAGAATATCGGACTCGTTCCACACCGTCCCGTCTGCAAACTCGAAGCGCTCGATGCCATAAGCACCATAAGCACCTTCTGCATACCAGCCAACACGGTCACCACTACCCGCTATGGACGCATTCAAGATGGCATAAGACGCTTGCGAGACGAGCAGGTCATTGGGCGAAATGCCCTCACCGAAACGTACCGTGTCGATGTCTTCGCCAGTCGGGTCGTAGTCGTAAATGACATCCCTGCCATCACCGCGGTTGAACACATAAGTATCGTTGCCCCCTTCTCCAAAAAGTTGGTCGTTTCCGCCAAAGCCCCTTATCAAATCGGCGGCATTTGTGCCAGTCAGAAAGTCGTTGTCCTGCGTTCCATCAACAATGCTTGGCGGCAGCACCACCATCGCGTTCAGCGCATCAGTGTCCCACACCGTGCCGTCCTCGAACTCGACCCGCTCGATCCGCCAATCATCACCGGGATACCAAGCGATATAATCCGAAGTTCCCTCGATCGATAAATACCATTGGTCGGAAACATCCTTGCTTACCGATATCTCGGACGGCAGGATGCCCGCACCGAAACGCACCGTGTCCACATTACCTGGCGTGGCGTCGTAGTCGAAAATCCAGTCTTGTCCGTCGCCACGGTTAAAAACATAAGTATCGTTGCCCTCGCCTCCATAAAGGTGGTCGTTTCCGGCACCGCCGGACAA
>JAYTWR010000111.1:0-10686 GCA_043743335.1 Burkholderiales bacterium | reverse complement strand
TTTTGCTCTGGCTTCGTGTTGGTGATTTAACCTTACAACGTACATGCTCACGTAACGTTTACAATGTGCCTCAAAATTATGCAATTTTTAGAGGTGCCCAATAGCCTGACCGGCACCTCGATTGTTCACGTGCCGTACAAAGGCACGCAGCAGGCGGCATCCGATCTCATCGGTGGGCAAATCGACATCTTGTGCGACAACTTGGCTTCGATGCTGCCCATGGTCAAGGCAAACCGGGTGCGCGCCTTGGGCGTCACATCCCTCAAACGCACAGCGGCCCTGCCTGACCTGCCCACGCTCGACGAAGCCGGCGTCCCCGGATTTGAACTCACCGGCTGGGCCGGCATGGCAACACCCACCGGCGTGCCGCGCGACATCGTGCAGCGTCTTAACAGCGAAATCAACAAAGCGCTGGCCTCGCCCGCCGTGCAAAAAGGCCTCGCGTCGCGCGGCGGCACCGGCATGGGCGGCACGCCGGAACAATTCGCCGAACACGTGCGCCGCGAAACCGAACGCTTGGGCAAGCTGATTCGGGCCATTGGGATTAAGCCGCAGTGAGGGCGGCGGTTGTTGAACAGGTTTTGCGCGATCGGGCGCTTGCCGACACCTATCGGCTAATTTTTCTAAACTGAACTCGCCTTCAGCGAATTTAAAATTAATTCAATAAAATCAATTAGTTATAGAATTTACTCACGAATGGTGCAATCGTTCATCGCATCACCATCACAGGCAATATGCCCAGTCTAGGCTAGCGCCTTAAATGTCAAAATATTTTGCTCATTGTGTGCATTATTACCGCAAATTAGTCCGAACGGACTATATACAGAGGGCGGTGGTACAGGCACATTTGAGTCGTAACAAATTCGTTTCTTTATTTTTAAATTAAACACACAAAGGGGTATCTCATGAAATTAAAAACTTTGGCCGCCAGCATGGCGGCAGCGGCTCTGGTAACCGTGTCCGGTGCAGCATTGGCTGGGACTGCAAATTTTGACGGGCAGTCCTTCAATTTCCCCCCGTCTTATTCTGAAGCCGGCATCACCTTTACCAGCCTTTATCCTGGCGGCCACGTTCATCTGGGCGGCTATCAAGCCGACACCATTTATAACCACAATGGTGGCTGCTGCACCGACCCGATTCAAATCACCCAGTTCGGTGGTGGTGCATTCACCTTGAATTCATTATTTGTTGTTTTTGATAACGGCCCCACGACCTTTGTCGGCAGCAACGCTGCAACCTACACGATCTTGGGTGGCGATGTCGGAACCACGGTTAACTTCGGTAACCTGTTTGCCGGTGTAACCTACGTCAATTGGAATACGGACTCTTTCGGCGATTCGGAAATTGACAACGTAACAATCAACTCCGCCGTTCCGGAACCGGAAACCTATGCCATGATGCTCGCTGGCTTGGGCCTGCTGGGTTTCGCCGCTCGCCGTCGCAAGCAAAAAGAACAAGCCGCCGCCTAAGCATTTCGGCTGTCTGTTTCACAAAAAACCCCGCTTCGGCGGGGTTTTTGTTTGGTGCATCTAACTCACCACTGACTGACGCGACGGCCCTTACTTTCCATGCCGCAGCGTGCTACCGGGCACCGATGGTGCGTCGCGCCTGCGTCGTAGGCTCGCTGAACAATGGTTTAAAAATACAATAAAATCAATTACTTACCTCAAGCAGTATTTTGCCGATGTGCTGACTGGTCTCCATCCGGGCATGCGCATCGCACGCCTGTGCCAGCGGCAGCACCGAATCAATCACCGGCGTCACTTGCGTGCCCAGATGCGGCCAAACTTGTTCGGTTAGCTCGCGCATGATGTTCACTTTGACCGGCAGCGCCGACACACGCAACTGCGAGCCACTCACGATCGCACGCTTGGTCATCACAGCGGACAGCGGCACGCTGTATTCCTGCGTACCGCCCGAACTGATGTGAATCACGCGCCCGTCCATCGCCAGCGCCTGCAGGTTACGCTTGGCATAGGCAGCACCGGCCATATCCAAAATCACATCAGCGCCGTGGCCATCGGTGATGTTTGCCACTTCGGCAACGAAATCCTGCTCGCGATAATTGATCGCGGCGTGCGCGCCATGCTTCAAACAAAATTCGCGCTTCGCCGCGTTGCCCACCGTCGCAATCACATTCGCGCCGATCAGCCGCGCCAACTGAATGGCGGTACTGCCCACGCCGCTGGAGCCGCCATGAATCAGCAGCCACTCGCCTGCCTTCAAGCGGCCCAAGATAAAGACGTTCAGCCACGCCGTCATCAACGCTTCCATCAAGCCCGCTGCCTGCTTCATGTCATAGCCATGGGGCACCGCGCACGTCACCTCTTGCAGCGCAAGACAGTATTCCGCATAGCCGCCGCCGTTAACCAGCGCGCACACCTTGTCGCCCAACTGCCAGCGTGTCACGCCCGCACCGACCGCTGCAACTTCACCAGACACTTCCAGCCCCGGAATATCCGTCGCACCCTTAGGCCCAAAACCACGCTCGCGCTGACCGCAATCGTGACGATTCACCCCGGCAAAAGCGACCTTAATCAACACTTGCCCCGCCGCCGGTTGCGGCACCGGGCGCGTGGTGGGCTTTAACACTGCCGGCCCGCCAGCTTGGGTGATTTCTATGGCGTTCATGGTTTGCGGCAACATGGCTGCTCCAAAAAAAATGTAACTATTCAGGATCGTCGTAGGATGCCGGTGAGCGTAGCGAACCGCATCGTTCGCGTGACGGGCGTACGCAAGGCCCTATCACGATGTCAGCATCACGACCGATGCGGTTCCTTCGTCACCGGCATCTTACGGTTAAGCTGAACAGTTACCAAAAAATTTAAAGCACGAATGTAGCAGAAAAAAAATGCGTTACTCGGGTACGTTTCGCTATCCGTGCGCGCTTTCATTTGACCGCTTGGGAGGTGTCGCGTACATTGGCGATTGGACAAAAAAGGGTGTATTGAAGCTTCAATCCCTGATACGCAGACAACAACGGTTAAAAATGACTAACAAACAAATGCTTATGCTGTTTTCGGGATTGTTGTTGGGTGGCGCATCCCATGCTCAATATCCGTCCAAGCCAGTGCGCATTATTGCTGCATCGACAGGCACCAGCGGTGATTTGCTGGCGCGTTACTTGGGCCAACGTTTGTCAGAAAAGTGGGGGCAACCGGTCATCGTTGAAAACCGTGCCGGCGCAGGCGGCGTGATTGCGGGCGATGTGGCGGCCAAGGCAGCGCCTGATGGATACACAGTGCACTTGGGGCAGCATGGTTCGTTTGCTGCGGCGCCCCATCTCTACAAGAAGTTGTCGTACGACCCGGTCAAGGATTTTGCGCCGATTACGCATTACGCCCGCGTGCCGCTCATCATTGTGGCGCATCCGTCGTTGGCTGCGGGCAACATGAAGGAGCTGGTGGAGTATGTGCGGTCACGGCCCGGCGCGGTCAATTACTCGTCCGGTGGCGCTGGCGGCGCAGCGCATCTGAATTTCGAAATGATGAATCACAGCTTCGGGCTGAAATTTGTGCATGTGCCGTACAAAGGTATCGGTGCGGCGCTGACTGCAGTGATGAGTGGTGAGGTGCAGTTGTCGGGCGTGCCGGTGCCGGTAGCGTTGCCACAGATCAAGGCAGGCAAAGTCAAAGCCTATGCCATCACCAGCAAGAATCGTTTTTCCGGTGCGCCAGACATACCCACAGTTGCCGAGGCCGGGTTTGCTGGCTTTGATGCGGTTACGTGGTTTGCGATGTTCGCGCCAGCGCGCACACCCACCGAAATTGTGAAGACGCTGAATCGCGACATGGTAGCCATTATCGGCTCGCCGTCTGTGCGCACATGGCTGATATCACAGGGCGCGGAGCCTGTGCCGGGCACCCCAGAAGAACTTACCGCATTTTTAATCAGCGATATCGAGAAATGGGGCAAGGTGATACGCGCTGCGGGCATCAAGGCTGAATAATCGCCAGCGCCGGTGTCTATCGCTGCGCTGATGCAGCCGTGCAGCACACGGGCTGCGTCGATCAATCCATAACTATTTGATTTTATGAGTATTTTATCGAACCTATTCAGGTTCGTCGTAGGATGCCGGTGAGCGTAGCGAACCGCATCGTTCGCGTGACGGGCGTACGCAAGGCCCTATCACGATGTAAGCACCACGACTGATGCGGTTCCTTCGTCACCGGCATCCTACGGTTAAGCTCAACAGTTGCATTTTATCAATCAAGGTAGTGGGGCGTCGTGATTAAAGTTATAGCGCTTCTTGCGCGCGGGCTACTCGCCCTTGATCCCCATCTCTTTAACCGTCTTCGCCCACTTCGCCATTTCACTGCGCACGTAGCTGCCCAGCTCTGCCGGTGTGGTGAGATTGACTTCCGCACCCATCTGAAAAAAGCGCTGCTGCACGTCCGGCGTCTCTAACAATTTGTTGAGTGTGCTGTTGAGCCGCGCAATGATCGCGGGCGGCGTTCCGGCGGGCACATACAACGCGTTCCACTCGTAAATTTCGAATCCCGGCACGCCCGATTCAGCAACCGTAGGCACCTGCGGTGCTGACTTTGAACGTTTGGCGGAGGTGAGCGCGATGCCTTTCAATTTGTTCGCCTGCACATGCGGCAGCGCACTGGCGATGCTGCCGATGAACAATTGCAACTGGCCGCCCAAGAGATCGGCATACACCAACCCGCCACCCTTATACGGCACATGCAGCAGGCTCACTTTGGTCATGTATTGAAAGAGCTCGCCCGCCATATGCGGCGCACTGCCGTAGCCCGACGACCCCATGGTGATACGCCCCGGCTGGGCTTTAGCGAGATCAATCAAATCGCGCGTGGTCGCTACCGGCACGGACGGATGCACGACAAACATATTCGGCGTGCGCATCAACATCGCCACCGGCGCGAGATCTTTGACCGGATCAAACGGCAGTTTGCGCAACGAAGGGTTTACCGTAAACGCGCTGGCATCGTGCAGCAAGGTGTAGCCGTCAGGTGCGCTCTTGGCAACGATGTCCGCACCGATAATGCCCGACGCGCCACTGCGGTTGTCAATCACCACTGGCTGGCCCAGCGCCTCACCCAAACGTGGTGCCAGCACGCGCGCAGTGTTGTCAGCAGCGCCACCCGGCGGATACGGCACGATCTGGCGCAAGGGGCGGTTGGGATAAGCCTGCGACGCCGCTTGCTGACAGGTGCCCGCCAACAGGAGCGCGGCTACAAGGCTTGGGGAGATTTTTGTGACGAACATGATGGGCCTTGCGCTTTACGTTCAACGAATTTTAGACCACTCACGCCAGCCCCACCATGCCCATCCAGTATTGCGTGCCGCCGTTGGTTTCACTATCAATGCCGCGCACAAAGCTGAGTTGGCCATTGTCGTTGATGCGAGTCACCGTCACACCGCTCTCGGGCAGATTGTGCCCGTTCAATACGAATTGCCCGGTGGCATCGACACAGATATGCACCGCGCCGTGCGGCAAAGATTGCGGCTCGCCGTGCGGCAAAGATTGCGGCTCGCCGTGCGGCGACAGCGCCCCGCTGGCGGGGTCAATACGAAACGCACTGAGATGGTTGTAATCCGACTTCAACCCCGCGCCGCGATTGCTGGTCGCCACATACAAAAATCGCCCGCTGGGATGCGGCCAGGCGTACTGCACGTTCGACGGCACCGTAACGGTAGCGCGTTGCGTCAACGTGGCGTTTTCGACATCCACTGCAAAATGCGTGAGACGGTTATCGACGGCATCATACAGGGCAACTTTGGCGTTCATGGCGGCACGGCTTGTGATGAAAGATGACAGGGTGCAGTATAAGCCGCATCACCGCACCAATAAAAACGCCCCTCAAAAAGGGGCGCATTTATGGCTGACAATCTGGCGGAGAAGGAGGCTACCGCACCGGCGAAAACCCAGCGCGCTGGCGCGGGCATATGGACAAGCTGTTGCCTGCGCTCAAGACGAAAACCCGCGTGCAGCATCATCCGGCGCTGGCGCACGACAAGCTGGGCGAATTCATAGCCGAGCTACGCAAGCAGGGAGGCATAGCGGCCCGGGCGCTGGAATTCACCATCCTGACGGCTACCCGTACGAATGAGGCCATAGGCGCGCGGTGGAATGAGATCGATTTCAAGTCGGCGGCGTGGGTGATACCGAGTGCGCGCATGAAGGCAGGCAACGAACACCGCGTGCCGCTATCTGCCGCAGCCTTGACGCTGCTTAGGACGATGCGTGCGTAACAGCAGGGCGACTACGTGTTTCCCGGCCAGCGTGTGGGCAAGCCACTGTCGAATATGGCCATGCCGTTGCTGTTGCGGCGCATGCAGCGCACCGACATTACCGTACACGGCTTTCGCTCCACGTTCCGCGACTGGTGCGCTGAACGCACCAACTACCCGCGTGAAGTAGCAGGACATCGCAGAATTTCGGATAAAAAAGGGTATGGCCCAAGCCGGAATCTACGTGGCGCAGGCGGGAACCGGGCCAGTGGGCGCAAGCGTTGCCGCAAATCCGGGCATGGGCCACAAGGCGGCTGGATGTCGAAGCCTCCAATGATCCCAATTTTATCGATCACCGCCCTCATGGTTGACAAGCTGTCTTTTTAAAACGACAATTATTCATGACAGAAGCAGCGCCGATACAAGTCCTGCACTACATAACCGCCGCCAATCGCATTCCCTATGAGGAATGGCTGGACACGGTGAAAGACCCCATCGGCTATGCTGCGATACAGTCTCGAACCGACCGGCTGGAACGGGGATTGTTTGGCGACGCAAAGTTTGTAGGTAATGGCGTCTGGGAACAGCGCATAGACACTGGCCCCGGCTACCGCGTGTATTACGCGCGCACAGGCAAGGTCGTAGTGATATTGCTTTGCGGGGGCAGCAAGCGCACACAGAATGCCGATATTGAAACGGCGAAAGCCTATTGGAGCGATTATGAAAAAAGAACCGGCAGCCGTAGCAAGTAACACCTACCGCATGAAGCGATTGAGCGACCCCGCCACGGCAGCAGCCTACATCAATGCCGCCGCGAACGATGACGACCCCGGCGCGTTGCTGCAAGCGCTGCGCAATGTTGCCGAAGCGCATGGCGGCATGACCAAGGTTGCGGAACGTGCGGGCCTGAATCGCCAGCAGCTATACCGCACGCTGTCCTCGCAGGGCAATCCAGAGCTACGCAGCTTCACGCGCATACTCGATGCCACGGGGCTGCAATTCGTTGTGGCGGCAAAGCCGGTGCGGGCGGGACGTGCCACTGGCAAACGCGTAGCGGCGGCGGCATAGTCCGTGAGCAAGGCGGCAAACAGCATTAAGCGCGGCTTGACGCGAGCCATCGCGCAACAGCAAGTCAAGGCCCGTGGCGTTACGGTTATCCGGTTGCCCGCTGACAATGCGAAAGCGCCAAGCCCACGCACGCGCAACATCGGGAAGGAAATCATAGAGGGGTTTGAAGCCCTTAAGGAACTGCGGAAAGGCAACGTGCATGGCGTGAAGGTCATACGCGGCAGCGGCAACGTGTTCGCGGATATCGGTTTTCCGCCAGAGGAAGCAGAAAACTTGAAACTGCGCTCGAACCTGATGATGCGTATCGAGGATTACTACCGCAAGAGCGGCCAGACACCGGCAGCAATGGCCAAGGTGCTGGGACTCACCACGCCGCGATTCAATGCGCTGCTCAAGGGTAAAATTCAGCTATTCAGCCTTGATGCGCTGGTGAACATTGCCCACCGCGCCGGGCTTCGCGTGGACATGCGGGTGAAGAAGGCGGCGTAGCCTTTGACAATACGATCACGTACCACGCTGCCGCAACGAAAGACAAAGACAGTATTCGCCGCGCGCACAAAAACTGCGGCAATAGACTGGGCTGAGAACCCGCCACCGACTGCCCAAGAATCCCTGCGAGACAAGTACGGGGAGCAAAAGGCAGACAACATCCTCAGGAGCATTCTTCCATCTGCTCCGGCTCGGCTCGTTTATCTGTTGGGACACATCGGCAAAGGCGACCAGATACTAATGCGCCTGCTCACGGATCAGCGAATGCGCAGGCCGTGGACTGAAATTGGCAAGCGCATCGCCAATCTCGCTCAATACGACCGGATTTGGGGTGGCATCGTGACCGCCCACCAGCAGTCGGGCAGTCCGATGCCTTCACGAGCGGCCATCAGAGATCACTTTTCCAAAATCAGCGATGCCGCCACCACGCTCAGCAACCAGATTGCGGAAGGCAAACTGGACAGGCACGTTTATCAATTTTATCCCGACGAAGTGGCCGTGCTTAACTTCGGCGCTGCGTGGCGCAATCTCGACGACTTCGAGCGTGACCAGATCGCGCAGCAATCAATGGGCGGAATCTGGCCGTCCCTGCGTGAAGTGCTCGATGTGCTGGCCGCGCGCGCATCCGAACTCTCGCAACTTGCGCTCACGGAAGACAGGGTAGCCGAGAAGCTTACACGAGACCGGCGCGTGCGCTACTTTGCGCAGTCGCTGTCAGAGTATTTTCGCATGCCAAAGGTCGCCGCTAATTCGATTGGTGAGTTTACAGTCGCACCAGTGCGACAAACGGCAGTGCAGAGGCGAGGTTACAAGAGCCTGATGATTTCGACTGGATTTAGTCACCGAAATGCGCACCGTTGAAAGCTGCGACGCTATCGATATGCGCGAATGGCGGCGTCGCGGGATGCTGGTTGAAGGCGGATTCCGCTGGGACGACGTTTGGGTAACAGTAAGTAGTAGCCTCGTGACGTTTCACTACGATGGTCTGCGTGTTCTCGTGGCCATGGAAAAAACCGCGTGCACCTTCGGTAGCGTTCAGCAGCATTGGTTCCAGTGCCCAGAACGCGGTTGTTCGCGCCGCGTGGCGATTCTCTATCGCGCTCGTGGTCGCTTTGCCTGTCGGCATTGCCTACACCTGAATTACCAAACTCAGCACGAATGCGCTTTCGACAGGGCACTGACCAAGGCACAGCGCATTCGCATGAAGCTCGGCGGCTCGGCCAATATGTTGGAGCCGTTTCCCGACAAGCCCACGCACATGCGCTGGGCCACATACTACCGTCTGTGCGAAGCGGATGCCGTCGGCGCGATGACGTGGGTTAGAGGGTTACGGACGAGACTGGCGTGCTCATAGGGGACATGGACTTTTCCGCGCAGTACGAAAGAGAGAGCGCGCGCCGAACTTCTCGCTTACAGCAGATTCAAAATTTGGCCATTACCGGCGATGGCTTGCCGTCGAGGATATCCATCGGGGGAGGGTAAGCCAGCGCCGCAGCTTGCGCAGTGTCACCATACAGCCATTGCGCTACGTCACCTTGCTCGATGGCGATCACGCTGCGCTTGTCCTGCTGGTCTGGCGATAACTTGGGATCGGGCTTGTGCATGCGTCCCATTAACGGGTGATGGTCGGCGTTGATGGTTAGCATGGTGTAGGACTCGTGAACCTCGCCCGTGGTCTTGTCCGTCCAAGTCGCCCACAGGCCGGCCAGCCCCCAAGGTTCACCGTCACGACGGCAAAATCCCCACCACACGTTTTTTCCGGTCTCCCAGCACGGTTCGTAGAAAACCGTCACCGGGATGATGCAGCGCTGCCCCTTGGCCCATGGTTGCTTGTAGGACGCCTTGGCGGTTACTTCCTCATAGCGGGCGTTGTTGGTGCTGTAGGGGAGCGTCGCCTCCTTTGCGAACCACGGTATCAAGCCCCACTGCCCAACAATCACCGCTGGGCGATCACTGCCTGTCGCTGGCCGCAAGAATGGCCCCTTGCCGCGCGGAAATACTTCCTTGCTCTGCCATGGGTGGGTGGGAATCGCCATCCAGTAGCGTTCCACGGCCGCCTGATCCGGCGCAACGTAGCGATTACACATTGAACATTCGGGATTTGGAGGGGAACGAGAACTGATTATTTTACGTTGCGATTGGGGCGCATGTGCTCGCGCGAGAGGACGGGGAGACTGCGGGGGAGCTCAACCGCCGCACTGCTTGTCAGGGCTGGCGCTTTCAGGTGGAGATGCCTCGATACAGCGCAGACGCAAGTATGGAAGCACCGGCTCGATGATCCCGTCGAAAGAGTGATCGCAGGGCTGCAATTCCGACACCCAACTGGTTGGCGGTGGTTCTCGGACGAGTTTTAGCTTCGTGTTTGGTTTCATCGGCGTCACCGTTGTGGCCTCGTTTGTCATGAGCGCACCGCACTTATTAAATCGAATCGGGCTGATGCGGTCGCGCGACCAGAAGCTCCTCGCGCGCGTTGTTCTGTCCGAACTGTCCGATTGCAGTACTTACTCGACCACGGTGCCCATGGCAGCATGTTAGCAGTGATGGCACGACCCTCGGCGCGGCTTGCGAACGCGTCTCTAGCAGCCTTAATGTCAGCATTCGCTAACAACAGATGGGAATATTCGCACGCCAAGCCATCGCTCGTGCGTGTTGAGACCACCGCACAAAGGCACAAGCACGCACCGCTCATAGGGAAAATGCATGTTTCAGCATCGGATCATGATTGAACGCGGATTATTACTGACCCAACAGCCACGAACCACGCACGAAAGCGCTCATAGAGCGACAGTTTAGTGGGTATATTTGAGGGTATGAAGTATTGTTAAGTAATTTTATCACTACTGTCCGGCGATTTTGAATTTCAGTCGTGTAAGTCATTGATTCATTTAAGACAAATGCACAAAGTGGGTGTCACCGACTTCAACGTGATGG
>JAYTWR010000110.1:0-30124 GCA_043743335.1 Burkholderiales bacterium | reverse complement strand
ATGGCACCGCTGCCGGCGACGCGCTACGAGTTTGCCGAATGGAAGGCAGCCATCGTGAACATCGACTACCACGTTGAGATCGACGGCCATTACTACAGTGTGCCGCCCATCTCGGTCAGCTTGCTCAGCTTGGTAACGCGATCATGAACGATCATGAACGATCATGAATATCGAAAAAACTCGGTTGAAATCGAATCGGCATTTTGCTCTGGCTTCGTGTTGGTGAGTTAACCTTACAACGTACATGCCCACGTAACGTTTACTATGTGCCTCGAAATTATGCAATTTTTAGAGGTGCCCTTATGTGTTGGTTGCCATCATCAAGAAGCGTTTGAAAGCCGATCTTTCACTCTGACCAGACGCTAGACCCCGCAAGACGCCAGTCTGTGCGGGGTTTTCGTTTCTACCGCCTGACTTTGCGTTTTTAGTCAGGATTTTCAATCGCCCTGTGGGTGCGGAATCCCTCTCTCGCCGACGTTTGGATTACGTTCAAGCGCTACAAAAGGCGCCGTGGCGTAAACGATGCGTCCGCCGACCATGGTGAGCAGTGAAACAGTGCCGCCGATTTGCCCTGTAGGCACCGTGAGATAGTCTCGGCTCAAGACAGCAAGATCAGCTTGCTGGCCCACGGCGAGCGCGCCGCGCTCGTTCTCTTCGAAGCTGAACCACGCACTGCCTTGGGTATACAGTTTGAGCGCTTCGATGCGCGTTGGTAGTTCCGTAGCGTCGCGCATGGCGATGCCGGAGAGGGTTTTACCGTCGAGCATCCATTGCAGCGAGACAAACGGGTTGGGTCCCATGACGCGATGAGCATCGGTGCCGCCGCCGACGGGCAAATTCAGCCGCAGGGCACTGACAACAGGCGGCGCGAAGCGTGCGGCATCGGCGCCGCGCTGTCGCAGAAACGCCTCGCCGCGAAAGTAAAACGCGTTCTGTACCAGCCACCCAACGCCGATGGCCTTCATGCGTTGCAGGCTGGCCATGGAGGCGTCATTGAGGTGTGCAATGGACCAACGCAGTTTGGCCATCGGTGTGTCGGCGTTTACGCGCTCCAGCACCTCCAGCAGATGTGGCAGCGGTCGGTCGTTGTGCCAGTGAAAAGTCGCCGCCATACCTTGCGCGACCGCCCAGCGCAACACTTCATACAACTGCTGCTTCTGCGCTTCGCTGGGATTATCGTTGTTGTAGAGACCCCAAGTGACGTTCTCCCCAATGCCGTTAAAGCGCAGCCAGCCGTCGCCAAAGCCCATAGGCCGCGTTTGCGTCAGCGCCGTGAAATCCTCCAGCTCGTGGCCTGGGCGTGGGGCGCTCAGGCTGTAGCGCACGCGCACGGTGAGTTCGCCCTCGCGCCATAGTCGGTACAGTGGCTCATAGTCAGCAATGTGCAGGTTGTAGCCGCCGGGGTCGAGCACGCCGGTGATGCCCATGCTGTTCAGGCTACGGAAAAACGTGCGCGTGCCTGCCATGTGTTGTGCGAGATTGGCTCGCGGCAGCAGATTGTAGAGGTCGGCAATGGTGCGATTGTCACCGCTCAACCAGCCGGTGGGGTTACCGTCTTTATCGCGCTCGACGGTGAGGCGCTTGGTCAGTGTCGGATCGTTGAAGATGCCGAGCGCCTTTGCGCCGCCGGGGTCGAGCAACACGCGGCTGTAAAGCTGTTGGATATAAACGTGATGATCGGGTGCAGCAGCGCTGAGTTCACCCTGCGTGGGGCGGCGGTCTTCGCGGAACTGACGTTCAGTCCAGCCGCCCGCAACGACTAACCATGAACCCTTGGGCACCGCTTTCGCTGCGGCACGAATTCGATCTAAGGCTTCAGTGAGTGTGCGAACGCCAGTCCAGTGTACTTCGCTGCTATAGGTAAGGCCGGCCCTGATGGCGTGAATATGGGAATCGATTAGTCCCGGAATGACGGTGCGGCCGCCCAGATCGATAACCTGGGTTGCAGCACCTGCCAGTGCGCGGATTTCCAGCGTATTGCCGATGGTGGCGATTTTTCCGTCACGCACCGCCAAGGCCTGAGCGGGCGGGCCGTCATAGACAACGAGTTTTCCATTGATGAGGATGGTGTCTGGCGCTGGTATCTGGGTTTGCGCACAGGCTGCCCGTGCGAAGCCGACAACGCCTGAGCCAGTGAACGCAACAAAAATAACCGCAGTAACGCACGCGCGGGATACAGAACCAAACCCTACAGTCGTTGCAAGGTGCATTCGGTCTCGATGAACATATCCTTGGCACCGGGCGGCGCGCGGCGATTGACTTTGACCTGTTTGTAACCCGCTTTCTCGCAGGATATTTGTACTTCGTCGGGCATGACATCCTTGCTGACGTGGCCGCGGTAAAGACCCAGTGCATTGGATTTGAGTGACACGGCTTTACCTTTCTTGGGCCGCAGCATCACCATGGCCCCCACCACCGGCGAGCCGCGTGCGTCGCGCACAAATCCAAAGTAAGCGGGGCCCGAACCTTTAACATCGTTAGCCGCGTCGTAGTCGTCGCCACCGGCATGAGCGTGCAAGCCAAACAGTGTTGCACCCAAGATGAATATTAGTGATCGAAATAGTTTGTAAGTATTTGATTTTATTGATATTTTCATAGTTACCAGCGCCAGTAGAATTTCAACGAGTAGATCAGTATCGGCGTAAGTGCGAGTGGAACAATCCACGCTAAATCCAAGAGAATTTTGCCGCCTATTTTTTGCGGCAACATCGAAGCCAGCAGGCCGAGGATAAACGCGCCCAGCGCTGAACTGGCGATCCAGCCGTACCAATACATGGCCGGGCCTTCGTCGCGCCGCGCGGGGGTGTAACCGAAATCAATGCGGTCGGTGCCGGGGTGATAGGTAAACAACGGCAATGCAGCCATGTCGCAGACCACGTAAAGCACGGCGAAGGCAATGCCGAACACCAAGGCAAAGGTGCGCTTGCGAGATGGTGGTGTTGATACGACAGGCGTCATGAGCCAAAGCCTCGCACATTATTGACAACATGGCCGACCAAGAAGGCGTACCAGCAGATCGCGGCTAATACCACAGTCAACCATTTGCGCGCCCGGAGGTTCACCGTGTCGCGTGCGCCCTTCCACAAATGCCAGTAGATAGGCAATAGCCCCAAGCCTATGGTGGCGAGATGCTCTTTCAACTCGAACGAACCCAGCGTTTTCCAGAAGCCTTCTTGCTCGATGGGTATACGCACGTAGATGCGATACTTAGTGTAGATCAACGCGCCAAAGATGAAGGTCAGTATCCACATCACGCAAATCGCCGTAGCGTAGCGCTGGCCTGACACCGAGCGAAAGTGGGTGACGAAGCTGTTGTCAGCGCGGGTGTCGCCGCTTGGTGTGGTCAGCACCGCAGCAGCTTGATGCGTGAGCGCGCCGATCAGCGCAACCGCCAGCAACGCGTGAATAATGGACAGGATGGTCCAGAACGTGTTGACAGAAATGTAGTCGAATACAAAATCCATCGCGAATCTTGCTCCAATATCAGCGGCGCGTTTGCAGGGTACGCGCCGCCGTTGTGTCGGTAACTACACCCGTTACTTCGCCAGCGGATCGGGCCGCAGTTGGAAGTGCGCGGCCAGCGGCTTAGTACCTTTGCCACCTTCAATCAACCACGGTGTGCGATCACCATTCGCCGCCCACAGCCCGCGGCCTTTCCAGCCAGCGCTCGGATCATCAATGCGGCCATCAAAGCCCTTGGCATAAAAGCCTAGCGGATAGGGTATACGCAATGAAATCATCTTGCCGTCTTTGAGGGCGACCAAGCCATCCATCAGATTGGCTGTGGACATCGGGATATCGTCACCCAAGCCAAACGTGTTGTGTTGATCCACCCACGAGTAGTAGCTGGATTCGGCGCTATTTTCACCGATGCCTTTGAAGCCGGGGCCGGGGTATTGGTGGAACGCCCAGCCTTCCGGGCAATGGTTGCCGGTGGCTTTCGGGCCATTGAGCGGGCCTTTGCACAGGCGGCGGTCAAACACGCCCATGTGGCCGCTGGCGAGCGAAACCCACACGCGGCCTTGTTTGTCGATATCGCCACCGCGCGGGCCGAAGCCAGGCAGGGGCACGTTGTAGATTTCAGCCAGAGACTTATGCGGGTTTTTGGTCGGGTCGATGCGCACAACCGCACCGGGGTTGCCGCGTAGCGTGCCCCAGACTGAACCATCGGTCGGGCTGGGCATCACGGCATAAAACGTGGCACCGATGCGCATGTCTTTGCCCGGCTCTTGCGGCTTGCCCGGCTCGGTGTATTCGTCGCGTTGGCCGTTGCCATTGGTGTCCAGCACCAGTGCGGTCCAGCCCTGCGATTTCTCAATGTCGCCGGTTTCGTCGAGCATCTTGGTATTGATCCAGCCGACGTTACCGCCGCCACCGCCGGTGCTGGCCCAGATGGTTTCATTGGCGTCATAGCCAAATTGCAAGTGGTGTGAACCGAAACAGGTTTGATACGCGGTGTATTTTTTGGTCTTCGGATCGTACATGGTCACACGGCGGTTGGTGGCTTCCAGCGGAAACTCCACTGCCGAAGGATGGCTGGATCCTTTTTTGCAGAAATCGGGATTAGCCGGTTTGTGGCCCGTGGCTGCGAGCCAAACGCGGCCTTTGCGGTCAAACATCGAGTTGTGATTGTTCGCGCGGCTGTTCCAGATGTTTTCGTCACCCCAAAAAGCGGAGGGCATCAGGATTTTGACCGAACCAGCGTTGCCGGGGCCAAGTGCGAGCGGCATGTCGGGTGTGGTGGGCAACACAAAATTCGACGCGACGTTTTTGACAGGGTCGAGCATCGGCATATCGTCACAGGCATGCTCGCACTGCCCATACAGCGGGCCATAAGCATTCACCGTCGGGTAGCGGCGGTCGCTGGCGATCAGATCGTGCAGATACTGCTTGTCGTTGTGCCAATCGCGCAGTGTGACGACGATGTTGCGCTCGACGCCTTGCGGCCGGGTGGGCTTGGCAAAGGGCAACTCACCTTTGGCTACGCGCTCCGTCCAGTCGCCGAGGTACTTGAACGGCATGCCGCCCAACTGGCCAGCGGCGAGCAGCACCATGTTTTCGCCGGCTTGCCCGGATTGTATGCGGCGTACCCAAGCGTCCTGATGTGAACGCCCGTCCAGGTGATATTTCGGGATGGTGCGGGTCGACAATTGGCCGAGCTGATGGCAACCCACACAGCCGTTATTCTTCATCACGTTCAGGTAATCGGTGATCTTGACGTTCGACGGCGCTTCGGCGCTGCCGAACACGTTGGCCTCGGGGATTTTCATCATCGAGTACCAGTAGATCGCCGGGTAATAGGTTGCGGCGGCGGCCTCGTTCGGTGCGGGAAGCGCCGTCAAATTCAATGGCTTGCCAGGAACGCTCTTCACCTTGGGCGAATCGACCAAGCCGTAGCCGCGCACCCACACGTCGTAATTGGCTTTCGGCAGATCGGGAATGACATAGCGCCCCTGATCGTCGGTGACCACAATCTTGATGTAGCGCACCGGCAGATCGCGGGTTTCTGCGATCACCCATACGCCAGCCTCCGGCCCTTTCGGCCCGGAGACTACGCCGCCGATGTCGTCGTTATCAATGGCTACTGCGGCTGACGGCTGCTGCGCCATTAGCGAAGACGGTGCGATCACGCTCGAAGCGGCAATGCCGATTGCTGTGATGCAGGTTAACAATATTTTTTGCAGTGCCATATAACCTCCTGTAGGCGTCCGATTGCACAAGGACGTATGGTGAACATGTGCTATTGAAATTCGAGGCATAGCCCTCGGTGCGCCGGTGCAACGGCGACGCAGGCGTTTCAAACCGACCAGCGTATTTTTATTGCTTGGTTTGGGTATACCACGTTCAATAGAGACAGTATCACTATGGCTATTCACGGTCAAACGCCCGGATTTGGCCGCCCGTGTGCGAGTGACAAAGCGCAGGCAGCCGCGTAGCATGATTGGCAGCGGCTTAGTCCGGCGCGTTCGACGCTGCATCCGATGTCTTGAAACTTCGCCACAAGGAGATTCGCATCATGGCTATCCAAATTCGCCCACTCGGGCCTTTTATCGGTGCCGAGGCTGACGGCATTGATCTGCGTGAACCGCTCACGCCTGCCCACGCCGCTGCCATTCACGACGCGATGGATCGCTACGCCGTGCTGGTGTTTCACCACCAGCCGCTCACCAACGAGCAGCACATGGCGTTCACGCTGGCGTTGGGGCCGATCGAAAGCGCGGCGCGCAATTCGCTGCGGCAGGCCAGTGATTACCGCTTGCCGGACAATTTTGCTGACGTGTCCAACCTCGACGGCCGCAACCAGCCGTTCGCACGCGATGATCGCAAGCGGCTGTTCGCCATCGGCAATCGTCTGTGGCATTCGGATTCGTCGTTCAAGCCCGTGCCGGCAAAATACTCGTTGCTGCGTGCGGTGCGCGTGCCGTCGCGCGGCGGCAACACTGAGTTTGCTCACATGGGTGCGGCGTACGAAGCACTCGACGATGAGACCAAAGCCTTGATCGAAAATCTCGTGTGTGAGCATTCCCAGTTGTTTTCGCGCGATCTTATTGGCTTTCGCGAGTTTTCGGCTGAAGAACGTGAGCGCTTCAAACCGGTGCGCCAGCGGCTGGTGCGTACGCTGCCGCGCACCGGACGCAAATCCGTGTATTTGTCGTCGCACGCTGGCACGATATTGGGCTGGCAGTTGCCGGAGGCGCGCCTGCTGTTGCGTGATTTGATAGAGCACGCTACACAACGTGAATTTATGTATTCGCATCGCTGGCAAGCGAACGATCTCGTGATGTGGGACAACCGCCAAACCATGCACCGCGGACGGCCCTTTCCGCCCGACGAGCCACGCGATGTGCGCCGGACGACACTGCAAGGTGAGGCGGCGACTGTCGAGCAAGAAGCTGTAGCGGCGTAACGAACGTGGGTCTGTGTCGCTGAGGTTGGTTTATAGAAAACTGTTTAAAATCAATTAGTGACATAACTTTTCCCCAACGCCTAGCGCCGTGAATCCATGCAACTGAACGCAATATTTCCCACACGCGACATTGGCAACGATCCGGCGAAAATTCGCGATTGGGCGCAGGCGGCTGAGGCGCTGGGCTTTGCTTATATCGAAGTGCCTGATCACGTATTCGGCGCGGCGGCTCGTGGCGACTGGACGCCGAACTACAACGAAAGCGATCCGTTTCACGAGACCTTTGTCACGCTGGGTTTTTTGGCAGGCGTCACGCAACGCATCGGATTGTCGAGCGGCGTGCTGATCTCGCCGCAGCGTCAAACCGGGCTCATCGCCAAGCAGGCCGCTGAAGTAGATTTGCTCAGCGGCGGGCGCTTGCGGCTGGGCATCGGTGTCGGCTGGAATCACGTCGAGTACGAAGCGCTCGGCACCGATTGGAAAACCCGCGGCGCGCGGCAGAGTGAGCAGATTGACGTGCTGCGCCATCTGTGGTCAGGGCAAGTAATTGATTTTATTGGTAAATTTCACAAGCTTGAAGCGGTGACGGTGATGCCGCCGCCCGTGCAGCGTCCGATACCGATATGGCTGGGCGGCACCTCTGACGCCACGGTGAAGCGCGCGGCGCGCGCGGCCGACGGCTGGATGCCGATCATGCAGCCCGATGCGCCAGCTGCGCAAAAGCTCGCGCTGTTGCGTGACGAAATGCAAAAGCATGGACGTGATCCGCGCAGCGTGGGTATTGAGGCATGGTTGCGCACGGATGACGCAGACCCGCAGCGCTGGGCCGCCGCCGCTGAAGGCTGGCGCGGGTTGGGGGCGAATTATGTGATGCTGTATCCGATGTTTCGCACGCCCAAGTTTGACGACCAGATCGAAATGCTTCGTCAATTCAAAGCGGTGGCAAGCGGCTAACGCCACCCGACGCTACCCGACGCCACCCGCATCAATTTCCCGCCAATGCACGCTTATGCACGTTTATTCGCGCTTATTCACGTCTATTCACCCCTACTCAGGAGACCCCCATGGCTGCAAGCCCCACGTTCGGACGTTACGCCGAAATCCCCTTTGACCAAATGACGCCCGAGCAGCAGGCCGGCTACAACGCCCTGATGGAATCGCGTGGGCGCTTGCCGGGGCCGGCAAAGATTTATGTACACAACCCGAAGCTCGCCAAGGTGCTGGGGCCGTTCGGCGGCCACTTTCGCGACGGTTACTCGTTGACCGTGCGTGAACGCGAAATCGCCGTGTGCGTCGTCAACAGCAAGTTTCACACAGCCTACGCCACCAACGCCCACGAGCGTGCTGCCAAGGCCGCCGGGTTGCCGAACGACAAGGTCGAGGCAATATTGTCAGGACTGCCCACCTCGTTTGACGACGCGCGCGAGCAAATTGTTTACGAAATGGCCCTATGCCTGACGGCATCGCGTTGGGTGTCTAAGGGGCTGTTCGAGCGCGCGCTGGCCGCGCTGGATCATGTGGGCATCACCGACGTGATCGGCCTCATGGGTTTTTACACCACGGTGTCGATGACGCTGGCTTTCTATGACGCGCCCGCCGGTGCAGAAGGCATGGCGCGCTGACTCACTGACGTTAATCACTGACGTTAAGTCCGGCGCAATAATTCCGCCAGCACCGCGTTAAACGCATCAGCGGCTTCGTATGCGGCCCAGTGGCCTGCCGCCGGAATAATGTGCGGCGCGATTTCCGGGCGCAACACGCGCAGCGCTGCGATGCGGTCTTCCAGCGTGTAATAAGCGATTTGATCGCGCTCGCCCCAAATGGCGTTCACGGGGATGCGCAGTTGCGGCAACGATACCGCGAGCGGCCGCAGCGCAATCAGCGCCGGCGTGTTGAGCCGCGAGCGGCTGGCGTTCCAGTGTTGAATGTCGAGCGCAAGGTCATCCACCTGTGCTGGGTCGGCCACCATCGAGCGCAGCAGATTAGTGCGGTGCGTGTCCCTTAACGCATCGCCGGTTTTGCCGCGCACGCGTTCCAGCGTGATTGGCGTAGTTGGGCGCACCAGCCCGCCCGCGCCCAGCAGCGTCAGCGAGCGCAGGCGTGCGCTATGTTCACCCTGCGCCAGCGCAAGGTGCCCGCCCACCGAAGCGCCGAATGAAAAGCCCACCACATCGTAAACCGCCTGCGGCCCCAGCAGCCGGTCGATACCGGCGGCAACCATCGCGGCCACCGTGGGCATGTCTGCCGGTGCGGGCGGGTCCGCTGATTCACCCAAGCCCGGCAAATCCGGCACCAGCACACGATGGCTGGTGCTAAAGAACGACACGTTGCGCACCCAGTGCTGCCACGACCCTGCGCCGCCGTGCAGCATCACCAGCGTCGGTCCGTTGCCCCAGCTACGCCAAACCATGTTGCCGTCGCCACACGGCGATTCCGTGCGCTGCGACGCGGCATCCAGTGCTTGTAAATCGGCGATAGTCTTCATGTGGGCTCCGGTGATGATGGTTCACGCGCCGTTGGGGAGCGCGCAGGGTGAGGGAAGGCGGTTAAATGCCGAGGCATTCTGCGTAGGGGCGATGAATTTATGCCAAGCGTGCCAACGGCGCAAGCGGGCATCTGCCCCCACGGGCATCTGCACCCACGAGGCTGGGGCAGTAGCCGCTGACGTGGCGATACGCTACGATGGCGATCAATCGCGCAGCCGCATTTTTTCAGTCAGTTTAATCCGCAACCATTGGAGTTATCGCATGGAGTTCGGTGTCAGTGTGGGGCATATTTCTGCGTTGGATTTTGCGCAGCATGGCGAGCGGCTGGGTTTCACACGCTGCTGGGTGACCGACAGCCCGCTGTTGCGCTCTAACCTGTTTGCCACCATGGCGGCGGTGGCGCTGCAAACCAAAACCATTCAAATCGGCACCGGCGTGGCGGTGTGCGGCATGCGGCTCGCGCCCGAAGCCGCCAGCGGCATTGCCACCATTAACGCGCTGGCACCGGGGCGCACCTTTGCCATTTTCGGCGCGGGCAATACCGCCATGCGCATGCTGGGCCTGAAGCCGACCGGCGCGCGGGCGTTACGCGAGTATGTGCGCGTCGTGCGCGCGTTGCTGCATGGCGAAGAAGTCGCCTACACGCCCGACGCCAAGACGAGCGATCCGCACCCCGTGCGCTTTACCTCGCTGGAGCAAAAGCACGTGCGGCTTGATCCGCCGCCGCCGATCCACGTAGCGGCCAACGGGCCGCTGTCGCAAGCCGTGGCCGGTGAGTTGGCTGATGGTTTGTGCACGTCGATTCCGCGCGGCGGCACCATCATTGAAGCCCTGTCGCATGTCAAACGCGGCGCAGCGAAAGTGGGGCGCACGTTGCCGGCGGATTTTCACACGGCGGCTTTGGTCAACGTGCTGATGCTGGAGCCGGGCGAATCGTTAACCTCCAAGCGCGTGATTGACGAAGTCGGCCCGGCCATCATGACCAACTTTCACTACCTCGTCGATTGGGTGCGCGAGACCGGCAAAGCGCCGCCAGCCTACGTGCGCCCGGTGTGGGACGCCTACACCGCACACCTGCGTGCGCAAGCGGCGGCGGACTCGCACCTCACCATGCACGCCAGCCACTACGCCACCATCACGCCGGACGAAGCGCGCTTTCTCACGCCCGAAATCATTCGCAACTTCTGCATCATCGGTCAGCCGGATGAATTGGTGGAACAACTGCGGCAGCTAGAGCGCGACGGTTTGAAACAGGTCAGCTTTCACCCGCCGTTTGCGCAGCGTTTTGAAGTGATGGAACGGTTTGCGCGGCAAGTGATGGCGAAGCTGTAGGCGCATCAACAACGACCACGCGAGATCCTATGAATCATCACCTTGTAGGGATGGCAGCCTTAGCGCTGTGCGCAACCGCACCGGCAGTGCGCGCCCAAACTTTTCCCACCAAACCCATATAAAGGATTACAAATCATGGCCAACAAAATACGCCTAGGCTTTATCGGTGCCAACGTTAAATCAACCTGGGCGTCGCAGTCGCACTTTCCCGCTGTGCAGGCGCATCCTGATGTGGAGATGACGGCGGTGTGCACGCGCAGCGCCGATAGCGCAGAAGCAGCGCGCAAGGCCTTTGGCGCGCGGTTGGCGTTTACCGATTACCGCACGATGGTGGCGTCACCGGAGATTGATGCGGTGGCGGTGGTGGTGCGCGTGCCTACGCACTATGAGACGACGAAGGCGGCGATTGAGGCGGGCAAGCACGTTTACACCGAATGGCCGCTGGGCCGCACCACGGCTGAGGCGATTGAACTGACGGCGCTGGCGAAAGCCAAGGGCGTGCAGACGTCGGTGGGATTGCAATCGCGTGTGAGTCCGGCGCTGCTGTACATCAAAGATTTGATCGACACCGGCTACGTGGGCGAGGTGCTGGCGTGTCATGTGTCTACGCATCGCGATGGCCCGCTGGAGCGGCCTTCCAGCCGCACCTGGCAGCGCGATATCACGCTGGGCGCGAACCCGCTGACCATCGCCAACGGGCATGTGATTGACTCGCTACGGTTTGTCGCGGGAAATTTCTCGCGCGTGGCTTGCCTGTGCAGCACACAATCGAAGCAATGGTATGAGACCGACACTAAAAAAATGGTGGATGTGACGGCGCCGGATAACATTCTTGTCAGCGGTCAGCTCGCGCGCGGCGCGGCGGCGTCGGTGAGTGTGGGCGCGGTGCCGTGGGGCGGGCCGGGCTTTCGCATGGAAATTTTTGGGCGCGACGGCGCGATTATCGCCACCGGCAATATTTCGTCTCAGCGCGGTGAGATGCTGCGCATCATGGGCGCGCAGAAAAGCCAGACGTTGCAGGCGCTCACCATCCCCGATCGCTTCAAGCACGTGCCGGCGGATTTCCCCCAGGGCGATCCGTATAACGTGGGGCAGATGTATGCGCTGTTCGCCGAGGGCATTCGCACCGGCAAGCCCAACAGCCGCTTGCCGACGTTCGAAACTGCCGTTGAGCTGCACCGCTTTATCGACACCATCAAGCAGGCATCGGACGAGGGGCGCACGCTGGACGTAGTGTAGGTGTTGAGGGGATGGTGAAAAATATCAATAAAATCAAATAGTTAAATTTATACTATGAGTCACGAATACCCGTTGGAAGGCTTACGTGTGGTGGATGCGAGCCAAGGCATCGCCGGCCCCAGTGCCGGCATGATGATGGCGCGCTATGGCGCTGATGTGATCAAGGTAGAGCCGAGGGCCGGCGATTGGTCGCGCGGTATTACCGCCGGCAAAGACGGCATGACGGCGATGGCGCTGGCCACCAATGTCGGCAAGCGCAGCATTGCGCTGGATATCAAGCAGGCCGAAGGCTCGGCGTTGCTGCACACGCTGGCAAAGCGCGCGGATATTTTTATCGAGAACTTCCGCACCGGGGTGATGGCGCGCTTGGGATTTGGCTACGAGCAGGTGGCCGCTTATAACCCCGGCGTGATTTATCTTTCCGTCACCGGTTTCGGGCAGCGCGGGCCGATGCAATCGCAACCGGCAACGGACGCGATTTTGCAAGCCTTCGGCGGCATGATGAGCATTAACAAAGGCAAGGTAGACGGCGTGCCGCATCGGCTTGAGTGCTGGCCCATCGACATTGCCAGCGGGCAACTGGCGTTTCAGGCGGTGGCGATGGCACTGTATGCGCGGCGCGATTCCGGGCGCGGGCGCTATATTGATGCCAGCCTGTTGCAAGGCGCGGCGGCGCTGCAGGCCGTACGGGTGATTGAGCATGTCATCACCGGCGGTGCGACGGTGGCGGGCGGTTCGTTCCCAGTCGCCACGTTGCGCACGGCGGATGGTTCGGTGAATGTGAGTGTGTTGAAGGATCATCTGTGGCCGCCGTTTTGCCACATGATCGGCCGCCCCGAGTGGGCTACTGATCCGTCTATGGCCAATGGCGCTGGGCGTCGTGCGCGGGGGGAGGAGATTTTGCGCGTTGCCGGTGAGGCGTTTGCGCAAAAGCCGTCGGATTTTTGGTGCGCGCAAATGCGCGAGGTTGGTATCTTGAATGAGCGCGTCAATACCTACAAAGAACTGCTCGCGCACGAGCAAACCGAGACCATGAATATTTTTACCTGGTCGGAGCAGTCTGGCGTCGGGCGCGTGCCGCACCCAAACATACCCGGCCCGCAGCCGCTCGCCGCCGACACGCCGCCCACAAAAGTGCCGCGCATCGGCGAACACACACGCGAGATATTGACTGAGTTGGGGCATGATGCGCAGGCGGTTGAGCGCATGCTCGCGCAATCGGTCGTGTTTGAGTGCGCGCAACAGGCGACGGCGTGAATGTTTTAAGTGATTGATTTTAAAGGGAAATTATTTCATGCACTATGACCTGTTAGTAACTGGCGGCGAAGTCATCGACCCCAGCGCGGGACTTCGCGGCGTGATGGACGTGGCTATCGCTGGCGGCAAGATTGCAGCGGTTGCGCCATCCATCGATGCCAAGCTGGCGCTGCGCACCATCAGCGCAAAGGGGCGGTTGGTGATGCCGAGCTTGGTGGACATGCACGCGCATGTGCTGGTGAATGGCTACGACATGGGCGTGAACACCGATTCGTGTTGCCGGGCCAGCGGCGTGACGACGTTGTGTGATGCCGGCAGCACCGGCTCGTCCAACTTTGCCGCCTTACGCAGCATGTTGGATAACCACGTGCATACGCGCATCCGCGCTTTTGTGAACTTGTCGGCTATCGGCGTCATGGGCACATCGCGCGGCGGCGAGTTGGCGCATTTCCCCTATGCCGACCCTGAAGGCTGCGCGCGCACCATCACCGAGAATCCCGATCTCGCCATCGGCGTGAAGCTACGCTTCGGCCCCAAGCTGGTGTGGGAATACTCGGCGGAGCCGGTGAAGCTCGCGCGCCGCGCGGCGGACATGGCCGGCGGCGTGCCGATGATGATGCACATCACCGATTCGCCAGTGCCGCTGCCGGATTTGATTGCGCACATGAAGCCCGGCGATATCGTTACCCACTGCTACCACGGGCGCAACCACGGCATCATGGGGCAGGAGAAGCAGTTCGTGCTGAAAGAGATCATCGAGGCGCAGCGCGCAGGCATTATTTTTGATTGTGCGCATGGCCGCAACCACTTTAACTTTCACATGATCGAAAAGGCGCTGGATCAGGGCTTTTTGCCGGACACGATTTCGACCGACCTCACCATGACCACCTTCACGCAAGGGCCGGTGTGGGATTTGCCGACCACCATGAGCAAACTGTTGCACTTTGGCCTGCCGCTGGAGGAGTTGGTGCGCCGCGCCACCGCCAACCCCGCGCGCATCATGGGTTACGAGGGCACAGTGGGCACCTTAAAGCCCGGCGCGAATGCCGACGTGGCGGTGTTTGAACTGCGCGATGGCCATTTTGATTTGAAGGATGCCGATGGCAATGTCGTCACGGCCAAGCGCAAGCTGTTGGCGCAGACCACCATCAAGGACGGGCGGGTTTGGTATGAGCGGCCTGCTGAATAGCGATGCTGTGATGATTGATCGACGTTGATCTTTGCCCGCTTGGCCACCAGCCGGTAGTCATCAAAGCCGCATCAGCCGCAATCTCGACCGCTTTTGCCGCAACATCGCGCTGTATCGGGCAGGCAAGCCGCTGGAAGGGCAGATTCACAAGTCACGCGGTTTCTGATTGCGCCACTGGCGAGTTCACCCCGTGTTGCAGTCGCGTGCCACGCGGGGTTTTTTGAGCCATAATTAGGCATGACACGCGGGGCATTGGTTCGTCAGTGCATTGGTTCGTCAGTGCATTGGTTCGTCAGCGGTATAGCACCCGGTAAGTCACATTCAGTATCACCCAAAGTCTCAACCCACATTTTTCACCCACAGGAGATAGCTATGGCCTACAGAGGCATGATTGCAGAAAACATAATGATCAGCGGTAACAACGGTGAGCAGATTTCGGCATACACCGCGCGGCCTTCAGGTGCCGGCCCGTTCCCCGGCGTGGTGCTGCTGCATCACATTCCGGGCTGGGATGAGTGGTATATGGAGGCCACCCGCCGCTTTGCGCATCACGGCTACGCGGCGATTTGCCACAACATGTTTCACCGTGCAGGCGACGGCAGTTCGGATGATATCGCCGCGAAAGTGCGTGCCGAAGGCGGCATTGCCGACGCGCAAGCCATGGGCGACACCCAAGGCGCGGTGAAGTGGCTGCGTGCGCAATCCTACGTCAACGGCAAGGTGGGCATGATCGGTTCCTGTTCGGCGGGCCGGCAAACGTTTATGTATGCGTGCCAGAACAAAGACATCGATTGCGCCGTGGAGTTGTGGGGCGGTCGTGTGGTAATGGCAAAAGAAGACCTGAATCCCAAAATGCCGGTGGCGCCGATTGACATGACCAGCGGTCTGTCGTGCCCGTTGCTCGGCATCTTCGGCAATGAGGACAAAGCGCCGACGGCGGAGCAGGTGAACCAGCACGAAGCCGAGCTCAAAAAGCACGGCAAGCACTATGAATTTCATCGCTACGACGGCGCGGGCCACGGCTTTTTCTACTACGACCGCCCGATGTATCGCGTGGAGCAGGCGCTGGACGGCTGGAAAAAAGTGTGGGCGTTCTTCGAAAAACACCTCGCGAAGTAAGCGGTACGAACAGCAATGTGTACTTCCATCCTTGAGATCGTCGAAACCGATGGTATGGGCAAGGGCGGCGAGGGATGGATAGACCTCACCCACGCCGTGGTGTCGTATGACCATCCGCATCACGCCTGGTTTGAAGACGCCATTACGTTGGATTTCGTGAACTCGGCCTTAGGGCCGGGTTCGCGCATTGCGCTGGAGATTTCGCTGGAAGCAGCGAAAGAACTTGCCACCGCGTTGCAGCGCGCGATTGCGCAGGCGGATATCGGCGGGCGGGGCGGCGAGCACTACCAAGTGGTTCGGTAATGCGCTAACTATTTGATTTATATGATATTTTAGTTCTGCTGTCTGATCGATATTGCGGCTCGCCTGTGTGCCTACAGGCGAGCCGCAATGCTTTCCAAGATGGAAACCGCGCTACCGGCGTTACTCTTCCGGCGGCAGGTAGCCGCTGGGTACCAAACATGCGCCGCCGCCAGCCGCAGTGACCGCGCCTTTTTGGTTAGTACCGGTGCATTCCACGCTGACGCGGGTGCCGTCGGCTTCTTTCACCATGCCGGTGACTTTGCCGGTGATGGTGACGGTATCGCCCGGTCGCACGGGGCGTAAAAAACGCATATCGACCATGCCGCCCGCGTTGTACACATCAGCGCCAAAATAGCGGCGCAACATTTCAATGGTGAACGTCAGCGACATGCGCCCCGACGCGACCGTCGTGGCCGTGCCCAGCGTGCTTTTGGCTGTTTCGATGTCGGTAAACTGGCTGGGGCCTTTGGCACCGCCGCTTTTTTCGAAGGCGTTGATGGCCTCTTGCGTCATGGTTTTAGACAGCGGCGGAATCTCGTCGCCGACCGTGTAGCTGCGTACTATTGCCATTTCTTGCCCACCTCCGAAGGTTGCTTCAACTCGTGTGTGATGACGCGATCCAGCAATCGGCCATCTTCATCCACCGAAACCGCCTGGGTGACTATGTAGTTTTTGCCGCGCCGTGCGTACTTGTCGGCGATCCATGCGTGTACCGTGATTTTCTTGCCGGGTAGCGGCGTGTTGTACATGTGAAATGCACAGCGCGCGTTGACCGAGCCGTTGTCGTGATACACCAAGTGGTAAGGGCGTACATCGACTTTTTGCGAAATGGTGGGATAGGCGGCTTCAGGGTCCATCACCCCTTTGCGGAATTCATCCACCATCTCCTGCGTTAAAACATACGACAGCGTCGGCAGTCTTTCGCCGATGACCAGTGCGTCCCAATCGAGCAGTCTGGTTTTGTGTTCTCCATCCGTGTGCGCCATATGACATCCTTTCCCTGAGTGGCGTGGTTGTAAATGCTTGTGTCGTGAGTGGCAAGCGGTGTGTGGCAGTATGGTAAACCATTCCGCGCTTGCGCTGAACAACCACAACTTGCGCTATCGGTTCTGTGCGGTTACCACATTTGCTCAAGCAAGCCCATCAATTCAGATTGATGCTTCACCTTGCGTGCGTTTTGATGCAGGTAAAAATCGCCCATCGCGTCCTGCGCGATCTGTTGGAGGCCGCTTTGCGGAATGTTGACGTCGCGCAGACGCACGGGCATGCCCAAGCGCCGGTAAAAATCTTCGAGGAAATCCGGCGCACGTACAGCGGCTTCCTGCGCCGGCAGATTGCCCGCGACGCCCAATGCCTGCGCCAGTCGCGCCAGCCCCACCGAGGTTTGTTCCAGATTAAAACGCATGCTCCAAGCCGTGGTGAGCGAACTCGCGTCGCCGTGGCTGACATGCGTATATAAAGTGTCGATGACGTGCCCCAACGACGAAATCAGCCCGAACGCGCGGCTGCGCATACTGTCCAACGCACGGTTGCTCAAAAACGATGCGGCCACCAAATTCATGCGTGCGGTGGTGTTGGTGGGGTCAGAGCGCATCAGCGGCAGGCTTTCCACCGACAGCCGCAACGCGTGCAGCAAATCTGAGTACGATAGCGGGTTAATGCGCGGTGACGCCACGCCGGCGGCGATACCGCTTAAGGCGGATGCCGAAGTGCTCAAAAACAATTCGGCAGGCGCGGTGAGCAGTGCGTCGTCGTCCCAGATCATGGCGAACGGGCGTGTTTTGGGATCGAATAATTCTAGGCGATGCGCGCGCTCGACATCTTTTACCGCAGTGCCCGCGCGCGTCATCGCTGTGCTGGGTGTGGTGAGCACCAGAATGTTGGGGATTTTCGGTGCCATCAGTTTGGGGCTGACCGGCGGCTGACCGGGCGGGTACTGTGTGCAGATGTCGTGGATGTCGCCCTTCTCGGCGAGCAGAATAATCATGGCGCGTGCGGTGACCATGGCACTGCCGCCGCCGATGGCGACGATCAGATCGGCACCGGCTTCGCGTGCGGCTGCCGCGCCAGCACGCACCGACGGCAGCGGTGATGAGGTCTCCACTCCGTCAAATACTCCGGCGAATTTGTCACCCAACAGCGCGCTAGCGCGCGCCACTAAATCAGTTTTGTTCGCGACGGATTTGCCGCAGATGATGAAGGCGCGCTTGGCTTTGGCGCGATCCACTTCGCCGCGCAATTCTTTCAGTGCGTCTTTGCCCGCGTGCAGGCTCAGCGGGAACGAGCGGTGTCTAAAAGGGGTGGCGGCTTCCATGGGGATTCCTTGTCCAGTATCGTAAGATCGAGTTGCGCATGATACGTGGGCTGGCGACTGGCGTGAAGTTGCGGCAATACCGGCGGCGAAGTTCCGCTATGCGAAATACCCACGAACGGCCCATCAGACATTGCAAGCACAGCATACTAATCGTACATTCGACTGACTCCGCATACGACAGATTTCGTCTGCTCAGTTCATGGACGGGGTGAATCATGAAGGGCCATCAAAGGGATATGCAATGAACAAGCTGCCGCTCGAAGGAATGCGCGTTGTTGAATTTGGCCAGATTATTTCTGGGCCCACGGCCGGGTTGATTTTTGGCGATATGGGTGCCGACGTGGTCAAGGTTGAGCCCATAGACGCGGGCACGCCCAGCCGCCCCAACAACTTGCGCAACGGTTCATTCTTTTACTTTAACCGCAACAAGCGCGGGCTGGCGGTGAACATCGCCACACCCGAAGGCAAAGAGGTTGCGCTGCGCCTGATCAAGCGCGCGGACATCGTGATTGAAAACATGGCGCCAGGTACGATGGATCGTCTGGGCTTGGGCTACACGCAAATGCGCGAGCTGAACAAAGGGCTGGTGTATTGCAGCATCAAGGGCTATCTCACTGGCCCCAATTCGTCGCGCCCGTTAATGGATGAACCGGGGCAAATGGCGTCGGGCCTTGCCTTCATGACGGGGCTGCCGGATCGACCGTTGCGCGCCGGTGCGTCGGTGGTGGATATCGGCGCGGCGACGTACGCGGTGATCGGCGTGATGGCCGCGCTGCTGGAGCGTGAAAAAACCGGGTTGGGGCAACATATCACCGGAGGGCTGTTTGAAACCGCATTGTTTTATGTGGGCCAGCACATGTCCAACGCGCAGCTTTCTGGTGAAGAGCCGATCCCCATGTCGGCAGCGCGCACCGCCAAGGGCGGCCGTACGGCGATTTATGATTTGTTTAAGTGCAAAGGCGGCAAGCAGGTCTTCATCGGCTTGCTGAGCGATCCGCAGTGGGTGCGTGCGTGCAGCGTGCTGGGCATGGAAGACTTGGTGAATGATCCGCGGTTGAAATACAACGCCGGGCGCGGTGAGCATCGCGCGATGTTAATGGAGCGTATCAGCAAAGCCGTCGCCGACCGTGAGAGCAAGGATTTGGTGAATGCGTTGGTGAAAGCGGGAGTGACGGTGGCGCCGGTGAACACGCCGCTAAGCGTGATGGACGATGAGCATGTGTCCGCACCAGGCCGTACACTGCCCGCGCAAATCGGCAACAAAATCGGACGCCTGCCGCCGCTGCCTTATGAAAGCAGTAACTACAAATTTACCGTGCGTCATCACGCACCCGCCGAGCCCGGCAAGCACACCCGTGAAATTTTGCAGGAGCTGGGTTACACCGCCGAAGCCATTGCTGCCATGGCGGGGAACGCTGTGGTGCGTGGGCCAGATTTGACAGGGGAAGGTGTAAAATAATTATTTAAAATCAGTAACTGTTCAGCTTAACCGTAGGATGCCGGTGACGAAGGAACCGCATCGGTCGTGGGGCTTGTATCGTGAAATTGCGTTGCGTACGCCCATCACGCGAACGATGCGGTTCGCGAAGCTCACCAGCATCCTACGTCGAAACTGAACAGTTACTAAAATCAAATAGTTAGATAGCGTCAGCGCAATGCGAGTAGGGTCGAAACCAGCTCACTGCTCCAGCTTAATGTTCGCGTTTTTGATGATGCGGGCGTACTTGGCGAAGTCGGCTTTGATCAAGCTTGTGAATTGTTCCGGCGTGGTGATGAACGGGTCCATGCCCTGACTCGATAGTTTTTCGCGGATATCGGGCAAGCTTAAGGCGCGACTCATTTCGCCATTGATTTTGGTGATGATCGCGCCCGGCGTGGCGGCGGGTGCGAGAAAGCCATACCACGTGGTGACGACAAAACCTTGCAGGCCGGATTCGAGTGCAGTGGGGATTTCCGGCAGGACGGCAAGGCGTGTGTCTCCGGTGAGAGCGATGGCTCTTAACCTGCCGCTTTTGATGTGCCCCAAGGCGACGATGGGCGGGCTGAAATACATTTGTATTTGCCCGCCCACGACGTCCGTCAGCGCCGGTATCGAACCTTTGTAGGGTATGTGCTGCATTTTGACGCCCGCCTGCATGTTGAAATACTCGCCGGCGAGGTGCGTAACCGTGCCGCTGCCGCCGGAACCGTAGTTGATTTGCCCCGGTTTTGTTTTGGCGAGCGCGATCAGTTCGCGCAGATTCTTCGCCGGTAACGACGGGTGAATCACCTGTATGAGTTGCGTATTGGATACCGTGCCGACCGCCGCGAAATCTTTGATCACATCGTACGGTGTGGGCGCGAGATTCGGCACGATGACGTGAGATACGAGTATCGATAACAGTGTGTGGCCGTCGGGCGGCGCTTTGACCATGGCTTCTGTGCCGATGATGGTGTTGCCACCGGGCCGGTTTTCAACAATGACCGGCTGCCCCCAACTCTCGGTGAATTTGGGGGCCACCAGTCTGGCCATAATATCGGTGGTGCCGCCGGCGGGGTAGGGGCTGATGATGCGTATGGGTTTCGCGGGATAGGTCGGCTGCGCGCCGGTTGCTGTGGCAAGGCCCAGTAGCACGCTGGCGATGCACAGCGGCGCGGACTGACAGTAACGTAGCGGCGCAATTTTTAGGATGCTGCGGGTGGTCATGGTGGTCATCTCGTGGCCTCAGACAGGTAGCGGGCAGTATTCCGGGGTCGGTAGTCGGCGTCAACTGCGGCGTTATTGCGGCTGGCGTAAAGCGGTGGTCTTGGGTATCGTTAACGGCTGGGTTAGCGCTAGTCAAGTTTGCGCTAGCGTTCCGCTTACAGAAGTACGTCGGGTTAGGTGCCTGCTATTGACCGGGAGGCCTGTGGATCACGAAAGCGCAATTCAAAGACGCTGTTCCCGCCCCCGTTACCGTTTGGTTTAAGCGTAAAAGCCACTTCCGCTTGTTATAGGTTACGATCTTTATCGCAGATTCACCTGTGTTCACCCTACCGACTATCTAGCACTCATCCGGCATGTGGCTGCCAGAAGGGCACGCCTCTCACGATTGGTGCCCCGCACCTTGCGGTGCTTCGTTACATTGTCAGAATCGCTCTTTATTCAGACGCCTAGATTCACCCGGTGACACGGGCGGTTCCCTCCTTTATAGTGAGAACAACTACTACAAGCGACTTCGTGTCGCACTTAAAATTCCTATACCCCAGAGTGACGGCGTCATGCACATCTTTAATCGTGGCGACACCGGCGTGGTCGTGCGCACATCCAGCGCAGTGCCGGGGTGATTTTTTGCCGTGAATATCGCCGGGGTCACCTATGAAGATGGCGACGTGGCCAGGCCGGTGCCAGTGCGTGCCGCGCGCCTGCTGGGCGCCGAGGTGGTGCTAGCCGTGGATATCTCGGCGAATCTGGAAAACGTGCCGTCACGCGTGCCCGACGAATGGTTACGGACGGATCGCAGCCGCCGCCAGCGTATCGATGCAGAAACGGCCGGCGCCGATGTATTGATCCACCCCAATCTCGGCTATTTCGCGGGGACTTCGGCAGACTATCGCAAGCGCGTGATTGCAGCGACCGAGGAAGCTACGCGTGCTGCCGTACCGCGTATCAGGGCGGCATTATTGACTAAACGCATTGCTGTTGAAAAGTAACGTAGTCGCGCTGCGGGCCTGATGCTTTGATAAACTAATTCGACGATTCAGCTGCATTGATTGCTATCAATTAAAGGGCGTGCCGGCCCATCAACCCAGCGCGGCTCATCAAACGTAGCCGTGCTGACCGCCATTCGGACAGCGAACGAATTCGTTCGAGTTCGGCGTCGGCGAGTGCGGATTGCGTGTTTAGCACCTCTTGAATTTCGGCCACCCCTCTGGCATAGCGTCTGGCAGAGGTATCGGTAGATTGTTGTGCCGCTTTTAATAATTCCTCGGACAATTGCAGATTTCCCAAAAAGGCTTCGGCTTCTGCATGAGTTTTGACTACTTCAGCAAGCACTTGATATTGAATATCTTGCAATTGCGCTTCACTTCGCTCTACCTGTGCTTGTGCGCCTCTGATTTTGTAAGTGCGAGCGAACCCTTCAAAAATTGGGATGGATAGTGTGAAGCCCACTGTAGACGTTTGGGTGCGGCTCGAGGATAGCCCCTGATTGGGAAATCCATTTTGATAGTAGTTGGCTACAAAATCGATGCTGGGCAAACCTTCGGCGCGGGCGCCGTCGACTTTTGCCACTGCCGCCGATAATTGCGCGCGCGACGCTTTAATGGATGGGTGACGTTCTTCGGCGTCGGTTAGCCATTGTGCGAGGTCAGCAACCATTTCGGGATAAGGCGTATCGGCTTCAACAGGGAGTGCGAGCTTCGTCGCCGCCGGCAAACCCATGGCATAAATTAAAACTGAAATGGATTTCCGGTAATCGCCTTCCGCTCGCCGTTTTCCGAGTTTTGCTTTTGCCAGCGCCGTGGTTGCTTGCAAAGTATCACTTATGGGGGCCACGCCTTTGCTCTCCCGATTTTGCGTGTTGACAAGCGTTGTTTGTGCAATGTCGACAGCCTTCGATCTGGCAGTCAAAAAGGATTCAGCGGTTATCGCTTCAAAATATGCCTCGATGACAGATGTCAAAATTCGTTGCAGTGCAGCGTCGTGGTCTAATAGTGCGGCAAACAAGAGTTGCGCCGCGGCTTCTTTATTAGCCGCTCTGCCACCGAAATCAAATAGCCGCCAGTTGAAATTTCCGTACATAGTGCGTCCGGTGTTTGAGCTTGTTGATGCAGCTAATCCGGAAGTTACTGTTCTACTGTTTAATCCGCTAAGCGAACTGCTGATCGTGGGCCAATACGGTGCGTGTGCTTCGCCTAAGGCTGCCGCTTGAATTTTAATGGCGGCCCACGCTACTTTTACTTGTGCGTTATTGCACAACGCCAAATCTACGGCTTCGCCCAGCGCCAATGCTTGTGTCACGTCGATGTTGCCGGTACACGAAACCGGAGCTGTGTCGCCTGGCAACGTTGCCCCAATAGTTATCAATGGCGGGCGTACCAGCAATGGGTCTGCAAAAATGTCAGGAAAATCAATGGCATAGGTGTATCTCGCACTTGAAAGAAAAAGCATCGCAAAAGTTATTCGCCAACAAAAACGTGTGCTTTTACCCAACACCACTTTCACGTCGCGGCCACTACAATTGCTCTTAGGCATCGTGATGATCTCCTGAAAATCAATCAGCGTTCCCGAACACTTTCACGTACATGTTGCATTAGTGGCGAGAGCACGTATTCGATGACGCGGCGTGTTCCTGTCTTTATTTCCGCGTTGATCGACATTCCGGGCGTAAGGGAAATCTCGCGGGCATCGACGCGGATGGCCGATTTATCGAGAACCACCTTTACCAAATAAATAAGTCCTTTCTTTTCATCCTGAATCGCGTCGCGCGAGACGTGGATTACTCGTCCGGGTACCGTTCCATACTTGGTGTATTCAAACGCATCTATTTTGACTTCGGCTGATTGGCCTTCAACGATAAACCCGATGTCCTTGTTTTCCACAAAGGCCTCAACCTCCAGCGGCCCTTGCTGAGGCACAATCTGCATCAGCGGCTGCGCAGCGGGTACCACTCCACCGACGGTATGTACCGTCAACTGCTGAACTGTTCCGTTTACCGGCGCGACGAGCTTCAATAACTCACTATGAACACTTGCCCGCCGCGCATCTTGTGACGACGACGCGACCACCCGGCTTGCGTCGGTAAGCGCATCCAGCGCCGTCTTTCGTGTCTCGGAAGTCAAAACGCTTTTCTGGTTTTTTGCTTCGTTGAGTTGCCCCTCCAAATCAATTTTGGCGTGCTCTTTCTCCATCCAAGCGTGAGCCGATACGTCGCGCGATTTAGACAGCGATTCGTAATCACTGGCACGTTGCGCCGCCAATGGCAGCGCTTGACTGTATCGCTGTATTTCGGCGTCAAGCCTTTCCAACTTGGCTTCATATTCTCGCCACTGGCCTTCCAAGTGCAGAACGGCTTCCTGAAACGCGCCTGCGGCGATGCCTTTAATCGAGACAATTTGCTGCGGTTTGCCGGTGTCTATCGCACTGATCAATGCGCGTGAACGCGCGATTTGCAGCAACGCCACCTGACGGTCTCCTTCGGCCTTATCGCGTTCGGTATCACTTGAGCGCGCGTCCAGTTCTATCAGCACATCGCCTGCCTTTACTGCCTGCCCTTCTTTGACATGGATTGCCCGGACGCTGGCAACATCGATGGAAGCAACAGTCTTGATACGGTCACTGGGTATGATCTTGCCGCTGGCATTCACGATAATGTCTACATGCCCCAGTATTGACCAAGCAATGACTGTTACGACCAGTATTATTAACAGCCGCGCTATCCAGCGTCCCGCAGGCGAAACGGGTTGGTTTTGCAGGGCAAGTGCCGCCGGTAGAAATTCCGCCTCATGTGATTCGAGTGCTGGTGCGGGTGAATCATGACGGCGTTTCCAAAAGTATCCAAACACATTCAGATAGCGAGCCCATAGTCCGAGCCATGCCCCGGCGCGATGCCGAAAACTCATGTGGGCACCTTGGAAATGCCATGTTGCAGCGCATGCAGGTGTGCATAAATACCATCAGCACGGGATACCAAATCTGAATGCGACCCGGTCTCCGCAATCTGCCCGCGCTCCATCACGATTATTCGATGAGCGTCTCGCACGGCGGACAAACGGTGCGCAATAATCAACACGGTTCGTCCGTGGCAGATTTTGCGCATATTTTCCTGAATGATCTTTTCGGATTCGTAATCCAGCGCGCTGGTGGCTTCATCAAATATCAGAACCCGCGGATTGCCGATCAATGCGCGCGCTATGGCGATCCGTTGCCGCTGTCCGCCCGACAAACCGGTACCGTGTTCGCCCACCATCGTGTCGTAGCCCTCGGGCATTTCACAGATAAATTCATGAGCACCCGCGAGCTTGGCCGCATCAATAATTGCCTCTATCGGCAATGCTGGATTGGATAATGCAATGTTGTCCCGAATCGAGCGATTGAAGAGTGTGTTTTCCTGTAAAACCACGCCGATTTGTTGACGTAATGACGTCGTGTCAATGATGGCGATATCCTGCCCATCGACCAGTACCCGTCCGCGATCAGGCACGAATAGCCGCTGAACCAGTTTCGTGAGCGTGGATTTGCCCGATCCCGAGCGGCCGACGATACCGATAATTTCGCCCGGCGCCACCTTGACGTTAACTGCTCGAATGACATCGGGGGCATCCGCACGATAGCGAAACGACACTTGATCGAATTCAATGGCTCCAGCTATGCGAGACAGGCGGGTTTTTTGACCTGAAATTTCGGTGCGTGCATTGAGGATATCGCCCAAGCGGCTCATCGAGATGCCGACCTGTTGAAAATCGTTCCAGAGTTGAGCCAACCGTAGTATGGGTGACGATATCTGTGACGCGAGCATGTTAAATGCAATGAGTTCGCCCACCGTCATCTTGTGATCGATGACCAGCGTAGCACCCACCCACATGATAGAGGCGGTCACCAGTTTGCTGATCAGATTCACGCCACTGCTGGCCACGGTTACCGCGTTTGTTACCGCCAACCCCGACGTTACGTAAGCGGCAAGCTGCCTGTCCCATTTTTGCGCCCAGCGCGGCTCGACTGCCATTGCCTTGAGGGTATCCATGCCGCTCAATGTTTCCACCAGAAATGATTGGTTCTCGGCGTTCTTGTTGAACTTCTCGTTAAGGCGTTTTCTAATCACCGGGGTGAACCCCAACGACAACAATAAATACAGAGGGATGGACACGGCCACAATCAACGTCAATGTGGTGCTATACCAGAGCATCACACCAAGGAAAACCACGGAAAACAGCAGGTCCAGAACAAGCGTCATGGCGTTGCCCGTTAAAAAAGACCGGATGTTCTCCAATTCGCGGATGCGCGCGACCGAGTCACCGACGCGCCGCGCATGAAAGTAGGCCATGGGCAAATTCAGCAAGTGCCGAAACAGACGCGCCCCCAACTCAACATCAATCTTGCTGCTGGTATGCGCGAAAACCCACGAGCGAATGCCGCTCAGCGTGATCTCAAAAATAATGGCGCAGATAAGGCCAATTGCAATCACGTTGAGCGTCTTCATTGCGTGGTTGACCAGCACCTTGTCCATCACCACCTGAAAAAACAAGGGCGTTACCAATCCGATGAGTTGCAAAACGAACGAAATCAGTAATATCTCGCCCAGTAACGCGCGGTACTTGACCACCGCAGGTATAAACCAGGTGAAGTCAAATTGGGCTGTCTCGCCCGCAAAGCTCGCCTTGCTGGTGAAGAAAATCAGTTGTCCGGTCCAGATATCCAGAAAATCGGCCAACCGCAGTACCGCCGGAGGTTCGCCAGGCCGCTGGATTAAAACCCGTGCAGTCATCGTCGCGTTCTGCTGTGCAGACATAGCATCGGGCTTGTGCGACGTGGCCTCGCGCGGCTTGCCGGAATCGTACTTGCCTACAATAAAATAGCGCCCGTCGTGGTCTTGCGCCATGGCAGGGAAAGGCGCGCGGTCCAAGCGCTCCGGCGGCTGACGTACTGCCTTGGCGTGCAGCCCCAAGTGCTTTGCCGCCAATAGTATCGTTTGTGTTGTAAAAGTGGTCGTGCCGTCACGACTCGCGTCCGCGCCAAATTCATGGGCAAGGGCCGCTTCGTCGGCAGCGATGCCATGCAGACTCGCCATTACGCGCAACGCCTGTAGGCCGCTGTCTACCTTACCTGTCGACATTCAATGTTCGATGGGGTCGTGCCATGACACACACGCAGATGCGCGCATGTGACTGCGAACGCACTTTATGCGTGAGTATGGAAACCGTGACAATCGCTCTGCTCAAGCGGATCGTCGCGGTCGTCGATTAACTAATTCATCGAGCAGTTAATGAGCCGCCGCCAAGAGAGGCGCCCTGGCGGAAGGATCATTAGCAGCGAACAGAGCGGTTTGCGCGGCAGACTGAGGCGCAAACGAAGCCATGGCCTGCACCAACTGGTCAGCACTGCCAGCGGCAGAACTGCCACCGCCATAAATGGCCTGAATGCCGGTCATGTCCGTTTCGTTCAATGAACGGTTGCCGGAGATCAGCTCGTAATACATCACCGAATTCGCATCCGCATTGCTGGCCAACCCGAGCGCATGGCCTATCTCATGTAACAACACCTGTGAAAACTCCGCCTCCGTGCCCGCGTAGGTTTTATGCCCATCAGCGCCGGTCATCAGAGCATCCTCGGCGGTATCTTCCAGGCGGATAATCGTATTGGACTGAATACTGCCGTTCTCAACTTCAAAGCTGGTTAGCCCGATAACACCGGAGTTGGCCGTGTCAAACTGCCCGAAGCCGATACGAATGTCGGATTGCGCCGAATCATCGACCTCCTGAAAAGTCAATCCTGATGCGTTGGACCACGTTGCAAAGGCTTGCTGCACATCGGTTTCATAGCCCTTGTCCATGTAGCCGCTAAAGGTAGCGGATGTGGCGCCCTCGCTGCTGGCCAGGCTCCAGGTAATGATTTTCTTGTCCCAATGGGCACCTTCAAGCACATAAGACCCTTTACCCGATGTCAGGTTGGATAGTGTGGCTGCTTGCGCTGATTGGCGCCGCCCGGCTTCTGCCGCTGCTGCACCTGCGGTATCACCATGGCTCAGCGCAGCTTGCGCCACCGAACCCACATCAAGGGCCAATGCCGCATCGATGGTTGACTGCTTGCCAGCAAATCCAAACCCCGAGAACGAAAACGAGAACGAACTCTCGCCGAAATACGCGCTGTAATCCGGCGCCGGTGTGTAAACCGGAGTGAAGTAAGACGTATCCACCGCAATGTTATCGACGAAAGTGGTCAATTGACTGTTGTCGATGTTATTGACTGCGATGGTGGCGTCGCCCAAAGACTCGGTTTCAATGCCGTTGCCGATGGATTGCGTAATACTGCCTGTGCCCTCACTGCACGTGAAATTACTGTTGCCGACCGACTGGGTGGTGTCGTTATCCTCCATGGACATGGTGGTGTTGGCATCGCCCACCGATTGGGTTACATCATTGTTTCCCATGGACTCGGTCGTATTGTTGTTACCGATGGATACTGTGGTGTCACCGCTACCCATAGAGCAGGTTTCATTGCCGTTGCCGATGGACTGGGTCACGTCGTTATTGCCCATGGATTCGGTTGTATTGTTATTACCATAGCTCAGCGTAGTGTCGTAGTGGCCATAGCTTAGAGTCGTGTCGTAGTCGCCGAACGACTGCGTGTTATCGCCATAGCCGTGGCTTTGAGTGTTGTCGCCGTAGCCGTAGCTGATGGTGGTGTCGTAATCACCGTAAGCTAGGGTGGTGTCGTAAGTACCGTAGCCAACGGTGTAGTCGCCAGTGCCAAAGGCTTGGGTGTTGTCGCCGTAGCCGTAGCTGAGAGTGGTGTCGTAGTTACCATAGCTCAAGGTGGTGTCGTAATCGCCAATCGACTGCGTGTTATCGCCATACCCGTGGCTTTGAGTGTTGTCGCCGTAGCCATAGCTGATGGTGGTGTCTGCACTACCGTAGCTTATTGTTATGTCACTATTGCCGCGTGATATGGTGGAGTCGTCATTACCAGCGGATATCGTGGTATTGAATGAACCCGTGGATTCAGTGTAGTCCCTGTCACCACTGGCTATCGTGGTATTCGATGAACCCGATACCAAGGTGAAGTCGTTATTGCCGGTAACGATGGTGTTGTTATTGTCGCCATTGACTACCACTGTGTCACCCACGCCATTGACGGTGACTGTGTTGTTGACCCCGGTTATCGACACCGACAAATTGCCGCTGGAGGCGGTGAGGCTGTAGCCGCTGGCCGACACACTGACGTGATCGGCGCTGGCCAAGCTCAGGCTGTCGTGGCCAAGCTCGTTTACGGCTATGTTGTTGGTACCGGTGATGGTGGCGCTCGCGCCATCGGTGAGGGTGACGATCGCGTTGTTGAGGTTGACTTCGGCGCCTTGGCCGGAGATGGTGGCGGTGACTGCGCCTGCCGCAGTGGTGTTGGTGATTTGTTCGTATTGGGTGCCGCCGGTATTGGTGAGGGCCCTAGTGTCATCGACAGTAGTTCCGAGCTCATCCGTTTGAGTATTTTCCTCAACGTTAGTAGTGTTATTGATGGTCTGGGTGTTCAACACCTTGCCACTGGAATTCGTGTCTGTTTTGACCATAACACCATTGTTTACATTGTAGGCTGTGCCACTACTGTCGCTATTGGTAATCGTGCTTGTATAATTCCCTTGAGAAAGATAAACATCATTTCCAAACGCGCCACTGGAAGATGTCCACGTATCGCTGAGTAGTGTTCGATTGCCATTTGCATCCGGTGCTGAATACTTCCCCGTGATCGTGCAAGAATATTCGTCAAAGTCGCCGCAACGCTGGGTCGTAATAACTGTTTCGCCGCCGTTTTGTTGTTGAATGCCATTTAAAATGGCGCGCGCACTGCCTGCCTGCCACTCCGGTAAGGAAAATGCAAATAATTTTGCATCCAACGTAAGTCCTGTCTGCTGAGACACGTAGTTAAATGCGCCGTTGACAAAGGATATGCAATTGGTACCAAATACTCCTTGAATGCCAAAGAAACCGCCAAAGAAGCTGTAGTTGGTATTGAATCCCGCCAAATTAGCATCGATAGGCGCTTCCCCTATAGTCAAGTTCAGGATGCTATCGCCATATGTAACGAATGCTTGAACCTGAGCATCCGTCAGCGGCGCGCTTTGCGAAAAATTTCGGCCTTGAAAAACTGCGGAATCATTCGTCGCAATCTTGCCCGCTGCGAACGGCGCTGCCGCTGTGGCTGGTTCAAGCCCACGGTGAATTTGTTCTATCCCAAACCCGGGACGGCAAGACGATTTGAGTTCCTGGTCATACGCAAATAGTCGAAGACCAGACGGGTATTTCGGTTA
>JAYTWR010000109.1:0-30889 GCA_043743335.1 Burkholderiales bacterium | reverse complement strand
TGGCACTCGTGCCAAAAAAACAAAAATCAGCACGTGCGGTGCTGAAAATTGAGGCTGCGTGTTTCAAAAATTGGGGGTTTTCTGTCAGGCACTACCTAGATTCCCAAAAGCATCGACGGCCAAGCGAGCCAATTCAAAACGCCGAGTAATGAGGCCCGAATCATTCGCTGCGATGTGAATGACAGTGCGAATTTCAGTCGGAGTCATAAGTCTTTTGTCGCCCAACTCCATGTTGAGCGGCGCGTGCGACACCGCTCGCATACCAACACCGTTACGGGCAGACCACTCACGCTTCCTCGCGTCCGCTCGAACTAAAGTTAGACCGCAAATCTCGAAACTGTACTGACCAGCGAAGCACTACAGAACCCCTGAGATCAACCCCAGCGCTACCGCAAACAGCATGATAGCGACGACGCTTTGTATTCCCTTCATTGTGACGCTCTTGAGGTAGCGGTTACCAACGAGCGCTCCGATCAGGGCAGCGACAACGGCTGCGGCAAGAATGGGATAGTCAAGAGATTCCCTCGCTGCCAAGAAGGCGGGCACGTAGACCGACAAACGAGAAATGTCGATCAAAAAGGCGATCACTGCGCCAGTTGCAACAAACTGCTCTTTCGTCAGACCCGACCTTGCCAAGAACGCCGACCGCAGCGCGCCTTGCATGCCCGCTAAACCACCGAAAAAGCCACTGAGAACACCGCCGAGTGGAAAGTATTTCGGCGCAAACGACAAGCCACGGAATTTGGGCACCAACTCGACGGCGGAGAACAGGAGCAGCAACATTCCCACTACGAACTTCGCTGGAGCAACCGAGACCTCACGACCCAGCAATGAGTAACTGACGAGCGGTGCGAAATCCGAGAGCCATAGTAATACCCACGCTCCTAAGAAAGACGCAGCAAGGGCAGGCAAGCCGAATAGCAGCACAACCCGAAGGTTCGCGTGGCGCCCCACGAGCCAAAGCTTGAACAAGCCGTTGAGAAAGTGCACGACGGCGGTTAGCGCGATGGCCTGTTGAATTGGATAGAACAGCGCGAACGCCGGAAGCAACAGCGTCCCCAACCCAAAACCTGAGAAAAACGTGAGTCCGGACGCGATCAATGCGACAGCGCAAACGACGAAGGCGCTCATTGCGTTGGTGCTCCTCTCATCTCAGTCTTGCGATCAACTGGTGATATATGACGCGCTGCGGTTCATAGGCGTGCACCATGCCATCGACAGCCGCCAGCATTTTCGCGATGGGTATGGCGTAAGCACCCAGATTGGCACCGATGTCCAACACCAGTGGCGCTGCGAGGCCCTGTGTAAACCACTGGCTGATGGCCAGCAGATGTGGCTCCCATGTGCCGCGCTGCACAAGATGACGCGTGATGGCGTCATCCGTCGCGAACAGCAGAAAATCAGCGTCCTTGCATCTGACGACTTGAGTTTTGGGCAACATGGCGGTGTGCGGTTATTCCCGCCACGGCAGGGCGGGACAACAAATGAGGTTGTTTATAAAAAAATGTTTAAAAACAGATGCTTAAGTTAATATTCAATCTGCCTTCATGCCACTTTCCTTCACCACACGCGCCCAGCGTTTGGCTTCGGTTTGTATGAAGGTTTTGAATTCAACGGGCGTATTGGCGACAACTTCCGTGGCGTCTTTAGTGAAACGTTCCAGCAAATCGGGCGAGCGCGCCGACTTTACCGTGAGTGCGTTGACCGCGTTCACTGTGGCAGCCGGCGTAGAAGCGGGCGCGAGCATGCCGACCCAACTGGCAAACTCATAGCCCGGTACCCCGGATTCAGCCACCGTAGGCGTTTGCGGCAAGCTGCTCATGCGCTGCGCGCTGGTAATGGCTAGCGCGCGCAACCGCCCGGCAATGATGTAGGGTTGCACCGCGCTCACTGCCAGCACGGATAAATCCGCTTCACCACCTAACACCGCTGTCAGTGCAGGCCCGCCGCCCTTATACGGGATGTGCAGCATCTTCACCTGCGCGAGCAGGTTAAAAAGTTCTACTGCCACGTGCAGATTGCTGGCATTGCCCGCTGAAGAATACGTGACCTTGTTCGGCTGTGACTTCGCGGCGGCGATCAATGCCTTGATCGATTGCGCAGGTACCGAGGGATGCACCACAAAAAGATAGGGCGAGTTGACAATCAGCGACACCGGCGCGAGATCTTTCTCGTGGTCATACGGCATCTTGCCCAGCACCAGCGGGTTCACCACCATCGGCAGCGATTGCAATACCACGGTGTAGCCGTCGCCGGGGCTGCGCGCCACATACTCCGTGCCCACATTGGTCAGCCCGCCGGGACGATTGTCCACGATCACATTTTGCCCGCCGTGCTCGGTCATTTTCTGCGCCAGCAGCCGCCCCACCACATCGACGATGCCACCCGGCGGCACCGGCACAACCATGCGTATGGGCTTGGCGGGGTAGGGTTGCGCCTGTGCAACACCGGCGACACTCAGTGCAATAGCAAAACAAGTAGCTTTCACGACGCGCCTCTCAATCTTGGGTAGTCATTCCTCAATTCTGCCCTAACACTACGTGCGCGATTTCTAATCGCGTGGCCACCCAAACATCACTGGCCTTGCACGCCATTTCCACCACCTTCTCAAAGTAATACGCACCATGCGGCCGGCCGAAGATGTGGGCGTGTACGGTGCAGTCGATTTGTACGGGCGCCGTCTCGTGGGCACGCACCCGCATCAGTTGTTCTTCGAAGGTGCTGACGATGGACGGTATAGGCGCGCCATCCTTCATCGAGCGCATGTCGTTAACGTCGGTGGACAGCGGTATGGCGACGATTTTCTTGCCACCATAAACCTCAAGGTACGGCAGATCATCGGCCAAGGTGTCGCCGTACCACACGTAGCCCGCTTCAGTGAGTAGCCGCCCAGTATTGGCGCTGGGTGTGGCGCGCGGACTTAACCAGCCTTTAAGCGCTTGGCCTGACACGTCTTGCAGCAACGCGGTGCAGCGCTTGATATTGGCGCGTTCCTCGTCTTCTTTCATCATCACCGGCATCACGTCCATCGCGTACGAATGCGACACGATTTCGTGTCCCGCACTCGCTACCGCCTTGACTGCGGCGGGGTGGCGCTCGGCGATCACGGCGTTGGTCATTACACTGGCTTTGGCACCCTGTTTGGCGAAGCCGTCCAGCAGGCGATAAATGCCCCGGCGCGGGCCGTATTCAGCCCAGGAGATCGCGGTGTTATCCAACACACCCGGCGGCAGCGGATTGCCCATGGGGCTGATGCCCGGCGCCTTGCCGTCCGACCAAGCTTCGAGGCAAACATTAAAGCAGACAGCGATTTGTTTGTTGCCGGGCCAGCGCCAGTCAGGTTTGTTCATTTTGTTCAGTTCTTTCGCTTGTCTTGTCTTGTCTAATTCGCGCGCACAACGGCCTGATGATTTTGGGGCTCATATAACCCACTCACAGCCGTGCGCGCTCATGCGCAGCCCGCGCCAAAGCATCCGGTGCTTCAAACGGCTTATGGCCTTCCACCTGCGCCGCATAGAGCAAGCGCCGTTGCGTCGGTTCAAAGCCATCGCGCTTATGCACGGTGGCGCGGTTGTCCCAGACGACAACGTCGCCTTTTTGCCATTGATGCTCGTAGCAAAAGCACGCTTGCGTGCCGCGCGCCCACAGGTCATCCAACAAGGCTTCGGAGTCATCGATGCTCAGACCGTTGACGTAGGCGGCGTGGCGACGGCCGAGAAACAGCACGTTGCAGCCGGTTTCTGGATGCGTCGAAATAATCGGATGACTGGGGCCGGGCGCAGTGCGGATGTCGTCGTTGAGCGAAGCGCCGGGACGCAGTTTCATGGCGGTATCGACAATATTGCCCTGCTTGATGGTTTTGCCGGAGAGGCGCTGCTTGTAATCGGCGGGCAAGGCGTCGTATGCCGCATAAGCGTTTAAAAACAAAGTGTTGCCGCCAAGTTCCTGCGGCGGCACTTCGTGCGCGACGAGCATGCGCGCGGCGGTGGGGCGTTCCTTGAAGGAGAAATCCGAATGCCAGACGATTTCGCCATCGCCCAGTATGCCCACCGGTTTGCCGTCCTGTTTCACGTTGGTCACCGCGGTAACTTCGGGCGGCAGGTTGAACAGTGTGTTGGCGGTGCGTTCGTCCAGACTGCGCTGGTGCAGATGCGTTGAAGACACCGGCACGCCAAAGCGCTTAATCACGCCAACCAGTTGCTCTGGCGTGATCGACTGTCCGCGAAACACCAGCAGCACGTGGTGCAGAAACTGCCCGTAGACGACTTTGAATGTGGCGTCGTCCACGGTGTTCAAATCCAACCCATGCACTTCTGCGCCAAGTGCGGCAGGCATGGGGGTAACGGTATACGCGGCAGTCATCGGCAACGCCTCACTCGCTCACTTTAAATCAACTCACGCAATCAATCGAAAGCCTTGGCCCCAAACAGCGCTTCGCGGAAGCGATTCTTGATGTGCGCACCGTCGCGCAGCCGGATCGACAGCGGGTAACGGTTGGCGTTGACCTTGATATCCAGAAACAACGGGCCCGGCGTGTCGTACACCTTGGGTATCCATGTTTTCAATGCCGGCAGCGTGGTGACAGTGGCAGTCGAGGTAAAACCGGTGGCCTTGGCGACGCCCGCGAGATCAACACCGCGCGCAGTATGCGTGGGCTGCATGCCGGTTTCGCTATACAGCTCATTGTCAATCACGATGATGGAGAGGTTACGGATTTTTTCCGCACCGATGGTGGCGAGCGAACCCATGCCCATTAACATTTCGCCGTCGCCGGTGATGACCAGCACGCGGCGCTTAGGTTGTGCGAGCGCGAGGCCCACCCCCATCATGGCGGCACCGCCCATGCCGCCCCACAGATAAAAGTTGTGCGGGTGATCCACCGCCCCCACGTCGTAGCTCGATGAGCCAAGGCCGGTTACGACCAGCGCATCGCCGCGATCAGCGAGCAGCGCTTTAATCGCCACGCGGCGATCCAGAGTTGATTTTTGTTGTGCCATGTTATTTGCTCCAATCTTTAAAGCCGACCACGCGCTGGCCGATCAGTACTGCTACCGCACGGTTGGTTTGAAACGCCATCGTCGCTGCGGCGAAAACCGTTTCACCGACCATGCTGCGCTCACTGACGTGCTGCACCACCATGCCGGCGTTTTCGAGCGCGGTGGGCGTGCCTTGGCCCATCGGCAATTGCCACGGATTGAATTCGCCCCACTCGCCGCGCATGGTCACCAGCGCCAGCAGCGGAAAGCGGCATTCGCGTATGGTGCCGAGCATATTGATGCAGTTGCCCACACCCGACGACTGCATCAGCAGCGCGCCACGGTCGCCCCCCAGCCAACTGCCCGCCAGCATGGCGATGCCCTCTTCTTCCGTGGTGAGCGAAACGGCGCGCATGGCCTTGTCGGCATGGCAGCTCTTGATGAGCTGGATGTGACCGGCGTCAGGCACATAGGCGATTTGCCGGATGCCGGTGTGTTTGAACGCGTTGTAGATGTCCCGTGGCCAAGTCGGCGCGGAAGCGGGTTTTTTTGCGGCTTTCAAGTGAAACCTCCTTTGAAAATATTTGGGAATCTTTGCTAACTTCTGGAAATTGCAGAATTAATTTACTCGGATTTGACGTTGGCGGCTTTAATCACACCAGCCCAGCGTGCAAAATCCTCCTGAATAATTTGCGCAAATTCGGCCGGGCTGTTGCCAACAATATGGGTGCCGGACGGCTCGAAGCGGTTGCGCACCTCCGGCAGAAACAGAATGCAGCGGATACAACAGAAGAGTGTTTATGCGACGCGGAACTATACCGCAGAATGCGCAGCAGCTCATGCGCCGGTGAGCCGCACGCTGGTGGTGCGAGCAGTGTGCTGGTAAATTGCGCGCTTCATGAAAAACACACACCGGCTCGAATGGCTCGTTATGGCGACGATGGCCTGCATGGCTGGCAAAAACGCCGCCGCGCAAAAGCTCACCGAGTCTTTGGGGCAGCCGGTGGTAGTGGAGAATCGTCCCGGCGCAGCCGGAAATTTGGCGGCTGAGATGGTGGCGCGCGGATCGTCGGATGGCTACTCGATTAAGGCGCTGGCGTCGGTGGACATGAAGGCGCGTCTGGCGAGTCAGGGCGTCGATCCGGTGGCCGGCGGTTCCGATGAGTTTCGCCAATATATCGCGGCTGAAATTCCCAAGTGGGCCCGCGTGATACGCGATGCGAAAATTCCGCCGCAGTGAGGCCGCAGTGAGGCCGCAGGGGCATGCGCTGCAAAACCAGTATGGACTAGTCGTTGACGGCGCAAAATCAGGCTGCTAAGGTCACGCGCGTTGTGTGGCGTGGGGTTGCGCGCACATCAGTGTTCAGTATGTTTGGAGCCAGATTTAAAAATTCAATAAAATCAATTAGTTGCAGTATTTTCCTTGGCTGGTTTCAGACAGTTTTCATTTTCCAAATTAATTAGAGAGATCCCACATGAACAAGGTCGTAGGCTCGGCTGAAGAGGCAATTGCGGATATGAAAGATGGCGCTACCATCGCCATCGCAGGCTTCGGTGTCGCGCACCGTTTTGCCACCACGCTGATACTCGCGGTGCGTGAAAAAGGGGTGAAGAATCTGACGCTGGTGTGCAATTCGCTGGGTGACCCCGGTGCGCAGCGCGGGCAGATTCTGGCGGAAAACAAGCAGGTGAAAAAACTCATTGCAGCCTTTTCGGTGCGTCCGGGTACGCCCACGGCAAGCGAGGAGCAGATCAACAAGGGTGAGCTGGAAGTCGAGTTGGTGCCGCAGGGCATTTTGGTGGAGCGCTGCCGTGCCGGCGGCGCCGGTCTAGCGGCGTTTTACTCGCCGACCAGCGTGGGCACCGATCTGGCGACAGGACGCGAGATTCGTGAATTCAACGGCAAGAACTATGTGCTCGAAACCGCGCTGCATGTGGATTACGCGCTGCTGCGCGGCTATCGCGCCGATACGCTAGGCAATGTGCAGTTTCGCGGCGGCAGCCAAAACTTCAACCCGGCTTTCGGCAAATCCGCGCGCATTGCGATTGTGGAAGTGGATGAAATTGTTGAGCCCGGCGTGATTCCGCCGGAGCTGATTGATTTGCCCGGTATTTTTGTGAAGCGCGTGATGCTCACCAAAGAACAATCCGATGGCAAGGCGTATCGTCGCCCTGAACGCCGTCCGTCCGACAAGCCGCGGCTCTACAACGGCAAGCCAGCAGTGACCCGCCAGCAAATTGCTAAGAACGCCGGCAAGCTGGTGCGCGAACACACCTATGTCAACCTCGGCGTGGGCATCCCCACCATGGTGTCGAATTACCTCAAGGGCCGCGATGTCATTCTGCACGCAGAAAACGGCGTGCTCGGTTACGGCGAAATGGTGTCAGACGAAAAAGATATTGACCCGGATGTGTACAACGCCGCCGGGCAGTTTGTGGCGTTGCAGCCGGGCGCGTCATTTTTTGATAGCGTGACGTCGTTCGAGATGGCGCGTGGTGGCCACATCGATACGGTGATACTGGGCGCGTATGAAGTGGACGCCACCGCGAGCGTCGCCAATTGGAGCACGGCGGATGCCAAGCGCGGTGGTATCGGCGGCGCGATGGATTTGCTGTCCGGCAAGGGTGATTTGATTATTGTGATGGAACATTCCGACAGCAAGGGCCGTCCCAAGCTGCGCAAGCAATGCACCTATCCGCTGACGGGGCAGGGCTGCGTCAGTTATGTGGTGACCGACCTCGCGGTGATGCGCTGGGACGGCAAACGTTTCGTCATCGACGCCGTGGCGCCGGGCTTTACCGCAGACGAAATTATTGCCATGACAGAAATGGAACTCGTCGCCGGGCCGAACATAAAGAATATGGAATGATCCATATGTTCAAGCAAGTGTTAGCGGGCGCGTCACTTTGGGCTGCGCCTTTTTTTGTGCAGGCGCAGGCGCCATCGTACCCCGCGAAATCGGTGCGTATGATTATCGGTTTTCCCGCCGGCAGTTCGAGTGATGTGGTGGGGCGTATCATTGCGCAAAAGCTCGGCGATGGTCTGGGCCAAAACGTGGTGTTCGAAAACCGCCCCGGCGCAGGCGCTAACATCGCCGCTGAGGTGGTGGCGAAGTCGCCGCCCGATGGTTACACCACGCTGTATGCAAACACCGGCATTGCGGTGGCGTATTCCGCCTATCAAAAGCTTGCTTACGATGCGTTGCGTGATCTGACTGCGGTGGGGCAAGCTGCGGCAGGGCCGCATATGCTGATTGTCAATCCGGCGCTGCCGGTGAAATCGGTGAAGGATTTAATTGCGCTGGCGAAAGCGCGACCGCGTGAAATGAACGTGGCGTCGTCAGGCGCGGGCAATTCCGACCACTTTGCCTATGAGTTGTTTCGCTCGATGACCGGTGCTGAGATGGTGCATGTGGCCTACAAGGGCGGCGGGCAGGCGACGGTGGATTTAATCAGCGGGCAAATGGCGGCGTATTTTTCCGGCATGGCGCAGGCTTTGCCGCACGTGCGCTCGGGCCGGGTGCGGGCGCTGGCGGTCACGAGCGGCAAGCGTTCTGTTATTGCACCAGAATTGCCCACCATGATTGAAGCTGGCGTGCCGGGCTACGAACATTTGCTATGGAACGCGGTCATGGCGCCTGCCGCGACGCCGCGCGATGTGATTCGCCGCCTGGATACGGAGCTCGCCAAAGTGGTGGCGTCGGCAGATTTGCGTGAGCGTTTCGCCGCACTGGGCGTGGAGCCGGCCAGCCGCAACGCCGATCAGATGACGGCTTACCTTAAAAGCGAAATCGATAAGTACGGCAAGATTGTGCGCGCCATCGGGCTGAAAATAGAGTAGCGATTTTGCGTGGTCGAATAAATTGTAACTAATTGATTTTATTCGATATTTTTTACTGCTTCCTACTCGATCTCAGCGTGCCGCAAAGGCGCTGGTAAGCCAGCTTGAATGGCCAAAAATAGAGCCGACCGACACTGTTCCATTGGCCGTCAGTGCCGTCGCCCAAGCCCATTCTGAAGGTTGCGGGCTGCTTTGATGGCACACTGAGCGTGCCGTAAATTCGGTCCCACACAGCGATTTCAAAGCCGCGGTTGCAGCCCCAATGTTGCGGCTCGGCGCTGTGATGCAGTTGATGGTGCGCCGGGCTGATTAGCCAATAGTTGAGTGTGTCGCCGTACGAAAGCCACACCTGCCAGTGCCGCAGGTTGCCGATGAGGTTGCCGATCCAGAAAATGACGTGCACACCGAGAAAGGTGTACACGCCGACACCGCTGTCGATGTAGCGGTGAAACAGCCAAGCCATGATGCCGGTGGTCAGCCCTGAGCCCCATGCCATGATCGCCAGATCAATGGGATGCGCACGAAAGCTCGTCAGGGGCGTGAGCACTTCCGCCGAATGATGTACTTTGTGAAACTCCCACAGCAGCGGCACGTCGTGCAGCAGGCAGTGCGCGACGAAGCGACCGAAATCGTAGGCAATAAAGAACAGCAATGTGTAGAGCAATTTTACGGCGATGCCGGTTGACGTGAGGTTGGCCGTCGCGCTGTTGGCTGCGCTAGGCGCGCCGGACGCCATGCCGGTAAAACTCTCAAGTAGCCTTGCGATGGCCGGCTCGCCGAACAACAGTGAGCTGAACAGGATGGGAAACAGCATGGCGTTCACGAAGTAGAACTGGTAATCCACGCGCGAGGACGGATGCCACCACAGCGCTTTGCCGAGGAAGCGCTGGCGAAACTCGCGCCACGTCGGCACGCCACTGGCGCTGTTGTTCGCGTAGCCGAAACGCCAGGCCAGCATGCCGATCACCAGTGTGGACAGCAAAAACGGCCAGTATAAAAACGAGTCGCGCTGGAGAAATGCGATGACCGCTTTGGTCAGGAAAAAGACCGCTTTGTAGAGTTGAATCTGCCAGTACTGCAGGGTTGAAATATCCGGCATGGCACGCTCAGCACGGTATCCAGTGCGGGAAATCGTCGGTGACAAGCGTGTCTTTTTTGATGAGCGTGCCGCGTATGACGTGACCCATCAGCCCAGGGTCGTCGATGCGCACGCTGACGCCCTCGGCGTCCACCGTCATCACGGTGCCCTTAATACGTTCGAGCGTGGCGATGCCGGCTTTCATTTCGCGGCAAACGGCGATGCCAGGCCTGCCCACCGCCGCGACCGCTTCGGCGTACGCCAGCGCGCGCGCGCGCATTCTCGGTGTGCTCGCGCCGGTGGTCTGGTCGTTGGCCCAAAAGCCGGTGTAGCGGTCGTTGCTGGACCACTCGTACGTGCCCAAGCCATGACGCTGGTCATTGCGGTACGCGCCCGCGTAGCGTTCGCGCGGCCAAGCGGAGTTGGTGCCCCATAGATAGATGCCGGTGCCTTCCTTGCGATCATCGACGAAGTCGCCTTCATAACGATCGCCGGTGGCGGGCCAGACTTTCACGCCTTTACCGTGTTTTTTGCCAGCTTTGAAACTGCCGGTGTAACGCGCGATGCCGTCGGCTTCGCCGGGGCCTTCCGCCAGTCCATTGGCGCAAGCGCCGACATAGCGGGTTTGCAGTTCGGGATCGAGTACTTGGCAAGCCGTAGGCGCCTGCTGCGCCAGCACCGCAGACGTAGCGATTGCCATAACACTGGCCATGCAGAGCAGGGCGCGTCGGCCGGTGAGGCGCAAAGTGTGTAAGCGCTGTTGCAGTGACATACGAATAGAGGTGATTAAATAAAACTGTTTTAAATCAATTAGTTATAGGGTGATCTCATTCCAGATCCCACGCGAGAGTGATGCCGTTGCGGCTTAATGCCACGCGCGGCGCGTAGCGGTTGTCGGGGCGGGATGATTCCCAGAAAAGGCGCCCGAGCCCATAGCCGAGCAGGCTACCCGCCACGGTATCAGACACCCAATGTTCGCGACTGCCGACGCGCGAGAGATTGCTTAGCGCGGCTACGCCATACAACCACGGTGCATCGTATTCCAGGGCGAACGGCGTCGCCACCGCCCAAGCCACGGCGGTATGACGTGACGGCAACGCACTGTTGTTGTTGCCCGAACTGAAGCTGTTAAAGCTGTGCGGGCCGCGCCCGTCTTCGGGGCGCGCGCGGCCCACGGCATATTTCAGGCCAGTGGAAAGCAGCAGCGCCGACATGCCAGCTTCGGTGGCGGCAAATCCGGTGCGCGAACGTTTAGGATCGCTGCCGTCCAGCGCCACCAGTGCGGCGCCTGCCAAGCCCACCCACGGCAGCGCGTTGCCCACTTTGTTGCCGTCTTTGATCCAGCGATTGTTTTGATGATCTTTAGCGAACTGGAACGCGCGTTTGTCCGCCGCGCTGCTCGCCAGCAGGGCACTTGCGCCGACAGCGCCCATTTGCATCCAGTTCATGTCCAAAGCGGTGCGGCCGGCATTGGCAAAATCGTTGGCCACGCGCCCCATCGACACGGTTTCGGGCGCGATGGCCGAGAACAACGGCGCTTTCACGGCGGGGTCTGGATCATCCAGTTGCGCCAGCGGATTTTTCTCCTGCGCAGCGGGATTGGGGTAGTTCACCGTGACGTAATTGGCCAGTTCGGTTGCGCCTAAGGCACCGGCAAAATAGCGCGACAGCCGCGCCACATCAAAAAACTCATAGGTGACCAACGCGTCGGTACGGGCGGCCAGCGTGATTTTGATTTCGCGTGTTTCAAGCGGTGCGAGCGGCAACACGGTGCGAGCGGCGCGTCCGACAGCACGGCTTAACGGTGTGATGGTGTCGTTCGACAGCGTAATGAGCAACTGGTTAGACAGGTTGTAGCTGATAGTGACGTTGCGGTAGCCCTGCCGATGCAGCGCTTCGGTCATGCGAAATTCGTGGGCGCTGCCCGATTCGAACTGCGTTGCCGACGGACGTTGCGTGACGCGGGTGTAGGGTTCCGTGCCGGTGGATTTGGGTGTCCATTGCGGGGTTTGCTTGGCGGGCGGCAACGTATCGTTGGCGAGCGGCGCGGGCGTCGTTTCAAGCGCCTTATTGCTGCGCGCGCGCGTCATGCCATAGAGCGACGAGCTGCGCGCTAGGAACGCACCGCCGTCGCGGGTTAATGGTTTCCATACCCACGAGGCGGTCGTTCCTGTTGAGCGCGACAGTATGGCGTCGTACGGAATGCTCAGGAAAAGGCCTTTGTCAAAGCTGCCTTCACCGAACTGGGCCGCTGATACATTGGTTTTGGTGGCGAATGCGCCTACCGTCACGCCGTTTTGAAAGGTGCGCGCCAATTGCAGGGTGGCACCGGAATCTTTGGCCAGATAGCGCCCCACACTCAAGGTGGCCATGATGTCGTTCCAACCGGTGTCCCAATAAAGGGTGCCGTGTCCGGTGGCGGTACGATAGCCGGTTTGCGTTGCGGCATTGCGAAAGCCCAAGTCTTGCCGGAAATCGCGCTGCTTCACCAAGTTGGCGTCGATACCAAAGGCAAGGCGGCTGGCAAAGGGCCGGTACAGCCATTCGCCGCCGACGCCAGCAAACATTTCTTCCAGATAGCCGCCGTACACGCTGTAGTACTGATTGTCGCTGAGTTTTCCGGCGTGGGTAATCTGCAAATTCGGGATCGTCAGACGGGCGGTCGTCAGATATTCGCGCAGGTGTGTCCGCACCCGGGGCTGGCTGCTGGTACCGTCGAATTTGAACTTGTTGTAGTTGTCTGCCAGACGCAGGCGCAAGCTGCCGTCGATCCAGGTGTCGTCGCGCAACCACAAGCGTGCCTGCTCTTGCGCGTAAACCTGAAACAGCACAAAGCCATCCGGCCCGCCCAGGGTTTGTCCAAAGCCCAGGCGGAAATTATGTTCGAATTTAAGGCGCGGATTGGTATGCACGACCGTGGCTGGCTCCGCAGGTTTTGCCGGCGCACGGGCGATAATCGCGTCTTGCTGTTCGCGCGTGGGTATCGGCGCCTCGTAGGGGCGCACCCAAGCATCGCGGTCGATGACATGCTCGGCGATGTCGATGCCGCGAGCGCGATACTTGAGCACAAAGCGATCCACGCTGGCGGGTGCATCACGGTGCAGCACGGCCGCGATTTTATCCACCCTGTCGCGCCAATAGGTGGAGCCTGCGTCATCCAGTACCACGTGTAACTCGCGATTGCCGCTTTCAATGCGGCCCACCTGCCAACCGGATTGGGCTTGAATCGCCTGCGTGGTCGCAGCCCAGTCGGTTGTTTGTGGCTGCGGGCGCGCAACGGTGACGGGCACACGTGGCGAGTCATTGACCTTGGGTGTGGACAGGCCGTCGAGTTGGGTGTGGAACGCAATGCCCAGCATGGCCGTTTTGCCACGCTCCATACCCAACGTAATATCGACGGATTTGGCGACCTTAAATAGCACACCAAAGTTCCAAGGTGAGGTGCGTTTTTGATTGTTGGCGAGCGGCTCGCTCTGATAGTTGTTGCCTTCGTACTCCAGCTTGAGCGTGACTTTTTCTAGCGGTGTATGGTATTGAACGCCGCCAAAGGGCTTGGCTGTGCCCTGGAAGTAATTTTTTACACTGAAAGTGCCGCCCAGACCAAAGGCCGTGGTGCGGGATTGTCCGGCTAAGTAGCCCCAGCCCAAGCCCAAGCTCCAGTCAAGCATGCCGGTGCGTTTGTTGGCGACAAGGTATTCGCCTGAAAAAAGCCCGGTCCCCGCCGCATCGCGTATACCCACCGCTATTTGCGGCAAATACGCGGATTCAGCCCAAAGACGGGCTTTGAAGTCGACGCTCTTGTCTTTGTTACTTTGTGTCGTGAACAGCGTGCCAGTGGGATCGTAAGGGCGATTGCTGATATCAATGTATCGAAAGCCCATTTCCAGCCAATCCAGCGGCTGAAAAAAAATGTTGCCTCGGGTATACGGCTGTGTACGGCTGAAGCTGAACGACAAATGGCCCGCGTTATACATCCGTGCGGTTGGCGTTTGCAGCAGGCCGACGTTGCCCCAGTCGCTGGAAGAAATGTCTGTGCTACGCGATTTGTCCGGCCGTTCTGACAGCGGAATACGGGTGACTGCACCATTGCTGGCTCCGGCTCCGGCTCCGGCTCCGACACCGACACTGACTGCGGTGGGTGGCGGGACACCCCTGACGGGCACCGGCGCATGGTCTGGCAGCGGCACACGAAACCCGGCCGAGGCGCCGCCGGCGGACGGTGCCTGGCGCTTCTTGGCGATTGCGGCGGTGGATGGTGCGTTGAGGTTGGCGCGGGGCGCGGGGGCGGGCGCTTGGAGCGGATCCGGCGCGGGACCTTGAGTCGCCAGAAACGTGATGAGTTGCCCGGAGAAGTCCTCAGACCAGCCGTCAGACCAGCGGCCATTGCGCGGTGGTGCCCAAATCCATGCGCCGGGGGCCGGCTCGTCCTGCGCCTCACGGTTCCACACGGCTACACCGTAGCGCTGTAGGCGGCCGTCGGGCTGGGCGATCCACGCCCAATCGGCAGTGGATGCATTGGGCGCAGCGCAGGCGTTTAAATAGGCTTTGGCTTCATAGCCTTGTATATGTGTCACGGCGCAGCGGTTGCCGTTGCCGGTGATCACTGTAATGGTTGTCGGACGGCGCGGCCAATCTACGCTGTGGCCCGACAATAACAGGGGGTCGCGCATGGGATTGGCCTGTAGCCACCGTATGTCTGCTATGGCCACGGGCACGCGACCGGTGATGGGCAAACTGGCCAGCCAGTTGCGTAATCGTATTCGCGACGCCGCGGAGTCCCCATCGTTCACCCGCGTAAGCTGCTGCAGCAGGGATTGACGCAGGGCATGCTGCACCGGCACCTCACCCGGTACACGCCAACTCAGGCCCAGCGAGTAGGCATCCGGTGTGAAGGGCTGCTCCAGCATCCAGTCGCTCAGGCGGCGGACGGGTGTTTGCGCCTGCGAGCTCTGCGCCGCGATTGCCAGGGACACCAGCAAGCTGCCGGACACAGCCAAGCGCCGCCAAGATGACGGGCGAAGGCGACGGTAAGCAGGCGGGTTCAAGTTAAGGCTCTAGGGATGTAGCGCGGTTGCGGTTCAGGGTGCTGCTGGCTGCGGCGGTACAAAGTGCTGCCAAGTCAGGCAAAGTCTTTGTGAGAAGCACTGCTCGCCATACACCACCTGTTCGTTATTGCCGCTAAATGCCACGGCGTAACGCGCGGGTGGCATGACCTCCAGCGGTGCTTGCGCATTGACGGGCCGGGCGCCGCGGTTGGCAGAGGGGGGCGATTGCAGGCGTTCTTCAAACCAAGTCAAGGTTTCTGGCTTAAGGTTTGATAGCGGGTTTGACAGCGCTGATTGGGTGGGTGGTGTGATAGCGGTTCTGACGAGGTGATCTCGCACCCCGTAGCGGTATCCTGGCATAACGTCGCGCAGGCGTTGCCATGCGACCGACTGCTTATCGCGGGAATCCTGCCATGAGGGGGCTGCGGCTATTGATACATTGCGCCATTCGGTGAGTGTGCCGGTTGCGCCAACCACATGGCCCTTTTGCAGGCGCAGTACTTCGAGTCCATTGCTGTAGTAGACGCTGATGGGGCCATCAGGATGGGGGTCTGTGTCCCCCAAGGTCATGAATATCACGCGGCCTTGAACAGTAACGCGCAGGTATTGAAATTGCGGGTTGAGCTTGGCGCCATCAATGACGGGCGATGATTTGATGGCGCTGGTAATGGTATCCACCACCGCGTTTTGATGGGACGCACAGCCGGACAGTGCGCTAATACCCAGCGCAAAACTGCAGGCGAGGAAAAACATAAAGCAGGGTGGCCGGATGGCGGGTTTTCTGACGGTCGGTCTCATAAGGCGGGTATTGAGTAGGCTAGGCGCACGCCTAATCTCACAAGAGACTTCAATGGGTGCCATTCTGGTTTTGTGATTCAGGGAGGGGCGATATTATTACATGATCTATCCGGCAAACGTCCGCGTGGCGACGCTTAAGCCGAAAATGGGTATCGCAATCCGGCGTCGGCATGAATGGCTATCAAACCGCTTGGCAGGGAACAGGTAAGGTGCCGGGGTGTCTCAGCGAGCCATGTGAATTGAGATCGCTTGGCAGCCCACAGCGTCGCATTGCAAATAGTGTCCACAGTCATACCAATCTCTTAACACCCAGCGCTCGCAGGTATGGCTGTCGAGCACATGCACATGCCGCGTAGGCCGGTGCGTATGTCCGTGGATCAATCGCGGGTAGCGATACTCGCGTAATACCGCTTCTACGGCAGCCGGTGCCACATCCATAATTTCCGCTGCCTTAACGTTTTTGCTGGCTTCACTTTGTACCCGCATGCCGCGCAGTTGCTGGTGGCGGACAGCGAGGGGTTGCTGGAGGAACTGTTGTTGCGTGGCGGGGTTGCGGGCGTAGGCGCGGAATTTCTGGTAATCGATGTCATCGGTGCACAGCGTGTCGCCGTGCATGAGCAAGGTGCGCGTGCCATAGAGATCGATTAGCGTCGGGTCGGGGATAATACCGGCCCCGCAGCGTTCGGCAAACGCTTGGCCGATGAGCAAATCGCGATTGCCGTGCATTAAATACACTGGCACGCCGCGTTGTGTGAGTTGCCGCAGCGCGCTCGCCACGCCGGTGTTCAGCGGGTCTGCGCTGTCGTCGTCACCAGCCCAGTATTCGAACAAGTCGCCGAGGATATAGAGCGCCTCGGCCTTGGGTGCAATTTGTTCAATGAAATCAAAGAATTGCTGATTGATGTGCGGACGCTCGGCGGTTAAATGCAGGTCCGAGATGAAGAGCGTGTGCGACATTTTTTCAGGATTGGGGAGCGAGGATTGAGGCTTTATTGAGCCAGAGCGCTTGCTGGCTCAATCCTGAATCAGCAGTCCTCAGTCCCGTCGTTCAAACGATCGTGGCCTTCTGAATCACCACGTCGTCTACCGGCACGTCTTGATGAAAGCCGCTGCTGCTGGTTTTGACTTTGCCGATTTTGTCTACCACGTCCATGCCGGCGGCGACTTTGCCGAAGACGCAGTAGCCCCAGCCCTGCGCTGTGGGTGCGCTGTGGTTGAGAAAATCATTCTTGGCGGTGTTGATAAAGAATTGCGCACTGGCTGAATGCGGGTCAGATGTGCGCGCCATCGCGACGGTGTAGTGGTCGTTTTTCAGGCCGTTGGTGGCTTCATTTTCAACGTTGGTGCGGGTGTCTTTTTGCTTCATGTCGGGGGCGAAACCGCCGCCCTGAATCATGAAACTGTCGATCACGCGGTGAAATACCGTGTTGTCGTAATGGCCGTCTTTGACGTACTGCTCAAAGTTGGCCGCGGTTTTGGGGGCTTTTTCAGCGTTCAGTTCAAGGGTGATATCGCCGTGGCTGGTTTGTAATTTGATCATGTCGGGCTTTCGGTTTAGGGAGATTAACGTCAACTACTTTGATTTTGCGGCAGGTTTTGCAGCGCCGTCGAGCAGGGTGACGCGCTCGATGGTAACAGTTTGCACCGGCACGTTTTGATGCCCGCCTTTGGTGGTGGTTTGTACATTGCGTATTTTGTTGACGACATCCAAGCCGCTCACGACACGGCCAAACACGCAATAGCCGATTTCCTGCGGGCCGGGACCGCGAAAGTCGAGCATCTGGTTATCCACCACGTTGATGAAGAACTGTGAGGTGCCAGAGTTCGGATCAGCAGTGCGCGCCATGGCAATCGTGCCCACCTGATTTTTAAGGCCGTTGCCGCCTTCGTGTTTGATGGGGTCGCGGGGTTTCTTTTGCTGCATGTCGGGCGTGAAGCCACCGCCTTGCACCATGAAATCGGCGATCACGCGATGAAAAATCGTGCCGTTATAAAAGCCGTCTTTGGCGTATTGCAGAAAGTTTTTGACGGACTCGGGTGCGGCGTCCGGTTGCAGTTCGAGCGTGATAACGCCCATGCTGGTGCGCATTTCGACACGCGGGTTTTGCGCTTGGGCACTCAGTGAGAATGCCAATATCAGGGTAGTCAGTAGTATGCGTAACATATTGTTTCCATTGATAAAAATTAAATAACGTCGATTAAACTCTTAGCCCCAGCCAGTAACAACGCATGGCCGGTAGAACGGATTACTGACGGATGACTCGCGGTTTACTCGCAGTTTACTTTTTTGCCGGCGGGGCGGCGGGTGGCGTGGCGCGCACTGCGGGTGGCTCGCGCGCAGCCGGTGCGTCACGCGTGGGCGGCGTGGCGCGTACAGGCAGAAGGTCGTTTACCGCTTTCAGCTTGGCCGAAACCGCTTTGTTGTTAGCGTCGAGCTTGAGCGCCTTTTCATACGATTGCGCTGCCAGACGGGCGTGGATATCGCCTAAGTTTTCGTGCGCAGCGCTAAAGGCCGCGTTGGCGCGCACGGCAGATTCTAGTAGCGTGCGGGCTTTGTCGAAATCGCCTTGATCTGCGTAAATGACCGCAAGATTGTTATAGGGCTCCGGCAGCTCCGGGTAATCTTGCGTGAGTTCCAAGTAGATGCGGGTAGCGTCGTCCATTTTGCGCTGCTGCGCGAAAATCATGCCACGCAGAAAGCGCCCGCGCGCGTCCTTCGGGCGCGTTTTGAGCCAGGCCTCCACGCGCACCAGAGCGCTGTCGAACTGGCCATTGCGATAGAGGATCGAGGCTTCCTGAAAATCGTTGTTCGGCTGCGCAGGCACGATCACGGTGGATTGCGCCTGCGCCGTTGGCACTGCCAAAGGCGCAACCACCGCCAGCGTCGCCGCGAGGGGAATTTGCATGAGTGTCAGCACTATGCCGCGTCGCCGCAGCGGCATCTCGGTGGGTGTGGTGTGTGACGGATTCACCGCAACGGGCATGATATAATTTTCGCTGAATATCAAAGACTTGGCGTTGATCCACCAGTGCTCACGGCTACGTTGAATCGTGGGGTTTCCGGAGGTTCAGGCAGACTGCGGATTCTACCAGAACAGCAAGCCGATCCCGCCCGCTGGCGCGCGTAAGACGTAAGACTAAAGCCTCATTCGTTCCTCCCCCCATGCTCAAAATATATAACACCCTCACGCGCAGCAAAGCGACGTTTGTCCCCATCACGCCCGGCAAGGTCAATATGTACGTGTGTGGCATGACCGTCTATGACTATTGCCATTTGGGCCACGCGCGGGTGATGGTGGTGTTCGATGTGGTGCGACGCTGGCTGCACGCCAGCGATCTGGCGGTGAATTACGTGCGCAACATCACCGATATCGACGACAAAATCATCAAGCGTGCGATTGAAAACAAAGAGCCGATGGCCACGCTGACCGAGCGCTTTATCACGGCCATGGACGAAGACGCCGCTGCTCTCGGCATCGAAAAGCCCGACCATGAGCCGCGCGCCACACAGTACGTGCCGGGCATGCTCGACATGATCGAGGTGTTGAAACAAAAAGGTTTGGCGTATCAGGCGCGTGACGGCGACGTGAACTATGCGGTACGCAAGTTTGAAGGCTACGGCAAGCTGTCGGGTAAATCGCTCGACGATCTGCGTGCCGGCGAGCGTGTAGAAGTCGATATGGCCAAAGACGATCCGCTCGACTTCGTGCTGTGGAAGCGCGCCAAAGCGGGCGAGCCCGCGTGGGATTCGCCGTGGGGCAAGGGGCGGCCAGGCTGGCACATTGAATGCTCGGTGATGTCCGGCGCTTTGCTGGGCAAGCATTTTGATATCCACGGTGGCGGGCAGGATTTGCAGTTCCCGCATCATGAAAACGAAATCGCGCAGTCTGAAGGCGCACATCAATGCACGTTTGTAAATACGTGGATGCACAACGGCTTTGTGCGCGTGGACAATGAAAAAATGTCCAAGTCGCTGGGCAATTTTTTCACCGTGCGCGAAATTCTGAAAAAATACGATGCCGAAGTCGTGCGTTTTTTTATCACCCGCGCGCAGTATCGCAGCCCGCTGAATTACTCTGATCAGCATCTTGATGACGCCAAGCAGGGGCTCACGCGGCTGTATACCGCACTGAAAGATTACGATGTGAAGCCGGGTGTCATCGACTGGAGCAATCCGCATGCCGCACGCTTTAAAGCGGCGATGGATGACGATTTCAACACGCCGGAAGCGATGGCGGTGTTGTTTGAAATGGTTAATGAAATCAATAAGTTAAGGTCGGTTGAGACGGCGGCGCTGTTGAAGTCGCTGGCGGGGGTGTTGGGCTTGTTGCAGCGGGATGCCGGCGTGTTTTTGCACGCAGGCGCGCCGTCTTCCGGCGGTCTGGAGCCTGCGCAAATTGAAGCGCAAATCGCTGCGCGCGCAGCCGCGAAAAAAGCCAAAAATTACGCCGAAGCCGACAGCATACGCAAGACCTTGCTGGCAGACGGCGTGGTGCTTGAGGACACAGCGCAGGGCACGATTTGGCGGCGTAACTAACGTTTCCTCCCTCACCCTAATTCTCAGAGCCGCCGCTTTAAGTGTGCCCTTGCCCGCGTGGGGCGAGATATAGGGAGAGAAATGTCACTCGCACTACAAAGCGCCTTCGGCTTCATCGCACTGCTAACCCTTGCTTGGGCTATCAGCGAAAACCGCCGTGCCGTGCCGTGGCGTATCGTCATTTCCGGCGTGCTGCTGATGGTTGCCATGGCGGTGTTGCTGCTGAAAGTGCCGTGGGTCAAACAGTTTTTCTTTTCTCTGAACGACGGCTTAATGGCGTTGGAAAAGGCCACGCAGACGGGCACATCGTTCGTGTTCGGTTATCTGGGCGGCGGCGCGTTGCCGTTTGCCGAACTACCGCAGACATCGAGCTTTGTCCTCGCGTTTCGTGCGCTGCCTTTACTGCTGGTGGTGAGTGCGTTGTCGTCGCTGCTGTTTTACTGGCGAGTGCTGCCGGTGGTGGTGCGCGCGTTGTCCAAGGTGCTGGAAAAGACCTTGGGTGTCGGTGGCGCGGTGGGGTTGTCGACGGCAGCGAATGTGTTTGTCGGCATGGTCGAAGCGCCGCTGGTGATCCGGCCTTATTTGCAGCACATGAGCCGCGGCGAATTGTTCATTGTCATGACTGGCGGCATGGCGGGCATTGCCGGCACGATGATGGTGCTCTACGCCAGCTTGCTGGGGCCTGTGGTGCCGGAGGCGATGGGGCATATTTTGTCCGCGTCGCTGATTACCGCACCAGCCGCGATTGTGATTGCCGCGCTGATGACGCCGCCCACCGGCGTGCCGACCGCTGGCACACTGAGTGCAGCACAGGAATCCAAGAGTTCCATGGACGCCATTGCACGCGGTACGGTGGACGGCCTCACGCTGCTGCTTAACATTGTAGCCATGCTGATTGTGCTGGTGGCACTGGTGACGCTGGCAAATCTTGCGCTGGGATTGTTGCCGGATATCGCTGGAAAAGCCATTACGCTGCAGCGCGTCCTCGGCACGCTGATGGCACCGCTGGTGTGGCTGATGGGCATTCCGTGGGCAGAGGCGAGTCAAGCGGGCGCGCTGATGGGTAGCAAAACCATCCTCAACGAATTCATCGCCTATTTTGAAATGGCCAAGTTGCCGGCGGATGCGCTATCCGAGCGTAGCCGCATCATCATGACTTACGCACTGTGCGGCTTTGCCAATTTGGGTAGCCTTGGCATCATGATCGGCGGGCTTGCCACTATGGCACCCACGCGGCGTGACGATATTGTGGCGCTGGGTATGCGCTCGATTGTGTCGGGCACGCTGGCGACGATGTGCGCCGGGGCGGTGGTGGGTGCTTTGATATAACTAATTGAATTTAAAGGGTTATTATGCAGGCAGCTTGGTACGAAAAAAACGGCCCCGCAGCCGATGTGATGAAAGTCGGCGACTTGCCAGACCCCGCACCTGCGCCAGGTGAGGTGCGTGTGCGGCTGCATACCTCGGCGCTCAATCCGTCGGATGTGAAGGCGCGCGGCGGCAGCCGTCCCATCCGCTGGCCGAAGCTAATCCCCAACAGCGACGGCGCGGGGGTGATCGACACAGTGGGTGAGGGCGTGAAGCGTCGCGTGGGTGAGCGCGTGTGGGTGTTCAACGGGCAATGGGATCGCGCGTATGGCACGAGCGCGCAAATGATTGTCTTGCCCGCTGCGTTAGCGGTGCCGCTGCCGGATCATGTGTCGGATGAGCAGGGCGCATGCCTTGGCATACCGGTGATGACGGCGCATCGCGCGTTGTTTGCGGATGGGCCGATCGCCGGCAAAACCGTGTTGGTGACCGGCGGTGCCGGCGTGGTGGGGCACTACGCGATTCAACTGGCCAAGTGGGCCGGCGCACATGTGCTGACTACCGTGAGTTCGGACGCAAAGGCCGCGCATGCGCGGGCGGCAGGCGCGGATGGGGTGATCAATTACCGCAGTGAAGACGTTGCCGCGCGCATCAAAGTTGAAGCGGGTGCAGTGGATCGCATCGTCGAAGTCGATTTCGGCAAAAACCTGCCGGTGAGCGCGCAGGTGCTCGGCGACAATGGCGTAATCGCGTGTTATGCCTCGACCAGCATCCCGCGCCCGCACTATCCGTATCCTGAGCTATTATGGCGTAACCCATTGATTCGGCAGGTATTTGTCTACACCATGCCCGACGCCGCGAAAGCGCAGGCGCATGCCGACATCGCACGCTGGTTGCAAGACAGTAAGCCAATTTTTTCGATTGCTCACACCTTTAAACTGGCAGATGTGGTCGCGGCGCATCAGGCTGTAGAGCGTGGCGAGAAAATCGGACAGGTGATTTTGGATACGCGGTAAGGCCGCGTGGGGCAGACGATGCGCTGCGATGCTGCCGTGGCACCGCCGCCATTGTCCCGTGATTTATAGGGCTTACCGTCTTTACTGGCATGCCATTGGTTCGCGGCGAATCCAAATTAAAACCCGAGCGCCAACCCGCCCGGCCGCGGATCGGTAGCCCCGCGCAACACGCCCAGTTCGCGATCATATTGAATTAATTGCACGGCACCGCCGCCTGACCACGGGCCTAGCGTTTCAACCCCATGGCCGTACTGCGTGAGTGTGTCGCGTGCAGTCTGCGGCACACGGCTTTCCGCGCGTAGTACCGGCGCGCGGCCCAGGCTGCCGGGGTCGGTGCCGGGGTAGCTGTACCAGCGCGGCGCATCGATAGCATCTTGCAAGCTCATGCCGTGATCAACAATATTGCTGATGACTTGCGTGCTCCATTGCGTTTGCTGGTCGCCGCCGGGTGTGCCGCCGATTAGCCACGGCGCGCCGTCGCGGCACATCATCCACGCGTTCAGCGTGTGCATGGTGCGCCGCCCCGGTGCGATCACGTTGGGGTGATTCGGGTCGAGGCTAAAGCCGCGCCCGGCGCGGTTGTTGAGCGTGATGCCGGTTTCGCCTGCCACAAAACATGAGCCAAATGAATTCGACAGACTGTGGATGAACGACAGCGCATTGCCGTCGGCATCGGCCACGGTGAAGTAGCTGGTGTCGCCGTCGTGTTCCGGTATCACGGCACCGGCGGGCCAGCGCGCTTTTTGTGGATCGATTTCAGCGCGGCGTTTGTCGGCGTGTGCTTTGGAGATCATGGTTTCCAGTGGCCATTGCACAAACGCCGGGTCGCCGGCATAGCGGTTGCGGTCGGCGAATGCGAGCTTCTTGGCTTCGGTGAGCAAATGAATACGCTCGGCGCTCATCACATTCATGCGCTTGAGATCAAAACCTTCGATGATGTTAAGTTGCTCCAACACCAAAAAGCCCTGCGAGGGCGGCGCGGTTTCATGCACGGTGATGCCGCGATAGGTGGTGCTTATCGGTTGATAGCTCACCGGTTGCTGGCAGGCGAAGTCGTTAAGTTCAAACAGCCCGCCTTGCGTCTTGCAATAGGCGACGATTTTTTCGCCGAGTTCGCCGCGATAGAGCACCTCTGCACCACCCGCCGCTACTTTGCGCAGTGATTCCGCCAGCAAGGGCGCGCACCAACGTTCACCCGGCACGGGCGCGCGGCCCTTGGGCAAAAATTGTTGAGCTGAGTATTCAAACTTCGCCAACCGGTCTGCGCGCTCGGCATAACGGCGGCTGACGTAATCGGTGATCGCGATACCTTCACTCGCAAGGCGTATGGCGGGTGCCCACAGTTCCGCCCACGGTAGGGTGCAATAGCGTTTCCAGATGGCCTCATACACGCCCAGCCCGCCGGGCACGCTGGCCGCGTGTACGCCCTCCAGCGGCATAGCCGTGTGGCCGTGGCTGCGGTAATACTCGGCTGTAGCACCCGCTGCGGCCACGCCACTGCCGTTGTACGCGGTGACAGCGCGGGTTTTCGCATCGTGCAGCAAAACAAACGCATCGCCGCCCAAGCCGCATTTCATCGGCAGCAGCACGCCTTCAGCAGCGGCTACCGCGATGGCCGCATCAAAGGCGTTGCCGCCACGCTGCAAGATCGATAGCCCAATAAATGCCGCCACCGGATGCGCTGACGCCACCATGCCGCGCGCGCCCACCGCCTCGGGCCGTTGCACGGCGCGTTTGCCTTCGTTGATGCTGATGCCCCACGAACCGTCGTCCATTGCGTATCTCCTTGTAGCCTGACATTGCGCGCATCGGCTCATTGATGCGCTTGAGGTGCACGCCATTTTCGCGTGGCTGACCTGCGGGATGGCCCAGCGATGATATCAACTACAGCACACTAGGCAGCGTTTGTGCCATCGCGCCCGCAAGACCGGCAAACGCGCCGCTGTCGGCGCAGGCAGAAGCTATAATAGACTTTAAAAATATATGGAATAATCAATGAAATCAATTAGTTATGTGGCATCTCTCGGCTTGTCGATACTGCTGTCGGCGACTGGCGCTTGGGCGCAGCAATATCCCGCTAAGCCGGTGCGTGTCATCGTTGGCTTTACTGCGGGTGGTGCGACCGACATCGTGGGGCGCATTGTTGCCCAGCAATTCACCGAGCGCATGGGGCGGCCCTTTGTGGTGGAGAACCGCGCTGGCGCCACTGGCATGATCGGCGCGGAGATGGTCGCCAAGGCGCCGCCGGATGGCCACACGCTCTACATCGCCAGCCAAACCACGCATGCGGTTGCGCCTTACCTGTATGCCAAGCCGCTCTACGATCCGATCACCAAGTTGGGTCTGGAAATCGTGGGTAGCGCGCCGGATCAATACGCTGCGTTTTTGCGTGCCGAGAACGTGAAGTGGGGAAATATGGTGCGGCAACTCAAATTGAAAGCCGACTAAGCGTTTCAAAACAAGGATTAGCCATGACCCAACAAATGGGCGCTATAGGTGCTATGCGTGTAATAAGCCCCGAAGGCTTACCGCAGCGCACACCCGGCAGCGCCAGCCGCCATCTCGACACGCTAAACGGCAAAACCATCGGCGAGGTTTATAACAATCACTTCAAAGGCGAGCAGATGTTCCGTGCGTATCGCCGCTTGTTTAAAGAGCGCTATCCGGGCATCAAGATTATTCCGTATGACCAATTTCCGATTGTGTATGTCGGCGGTGATCCGGCCTCGCAACAGCAAACGGTCAGCGATATCGCCAAGCTCGCTAAAGAATGGGAGGTTGATGCCATTATCACCGGCAACGGTGGATGAGGCACCTGCACTCCGTCCTCGGTGAGGCCGGCGGCAGCAGCAGAGAAAGCAGGTATCCCCAGCGTAGTGGTGACGACCACGGGGTTTACCCATATTGCTAAGGCCATAGGCAAATCTGAAGGCATTGCGGATTTGCGCGTGGCGGAATATCCGGGGCCGGTGGGCGTGCACGCGGAAGCGTTGGTCGAGAAGAATGTGGAGACCGTGCTGTTTGACCGCATCGTCGATTGCCTGCTGAAACCGCGCAGTGGTGACACGCCAGACGCCGTGCGCGCCCGTACGGGCGACGAGATTGTGTTTGAAGGCACGTTCGACGACATCAACGATCATTTCAAGGCGAAGCAGTGGTGCGATGAATTGCCGATAGTGCCGCCAACGCCGGCGCGGGTGGCGGCGTTTCTCCAGCACACGAAGCGCGCACCCGATGAACCTGTCGCCGTGTTGCCGCAAGCGAATCTGGCCGCCACGCCGCGCAACATTGCCGCCAACGCAGTGATGGCGGGCTGCAAGCCGGCGTTAATGCCGGTGCTGATTGCTGCGGTGGAGGCTATCGCCGATAACGACTACAACTTGAACAACATCGGCAGTACTTGGGGCGTGTTGCCGTTCTTGCTGATTAACGGGCCGGCGGCGAAATCACTGGGCATTGAAAACGGCGCGCAGCTCGTCAATCGCGGTGCAAACCCGGCGTTGGGCAGAGCGCTTGGGTTGATTATTCGCAATATCGCCGGTTACAAACTCGGCAGCAGCTACATGGGCACCTTTGGCTATCCCATGAATTTTGTGGTGGCGGAAAACGAAACCGAAACGCCGTGGGAGCCGTACCACGTCGAGCATGGTTTTCAGCGCGGCGACAATACGGTGACCGCTTGCGGTACGGTGACATGGGGTTGGCCGCCGGCGATATACGGCACGCCCAACAAAACGGCAGCGCAGAGCGCGCTGGAAATGCTGTGCCTCGAAGTCACCAAAAAGCCGTGTCTCGCGCGGCTGGTAGAACGCGGGCCGAAAGGCTTTCGCAACATGATTACGTTTTTGATTGCGCCGCCGGTGGCCAAGGCGCTGGCGGCAGCCGGTTACACCAAACAAAAAATCCGCGAGCATGTGTACGAGCATGCGCGCGTGAGTTACACAGAACTGGAATTCTTGATCGAGTATGGGCACTCGGAAGCGTTCAAAATCCCCGACATGGTGGAGCGCGGCTTGGTGCCGCAAGACTATCTGGTGAATCCCGACGACTTGGTGCGTGTGTTGCCGAGCCCTGATGTGATACACATCGTGGTGTGCGGTGACCCGGATCGTAATCGTGCGATGGTATTGTGGGGTGGCTACGTGAGTCCGGTGACCAAAAAGATCGCAGGATAGCGAACCCTAAAAACCATTTAAAATCAAATAGTTATGAAAATAGAGCGCATAGAAATTTTTGTTACCGAACTGCCGGTGCGTATCCAGCGCATTTTTTCCAGCGGCTCGTACGATACCGGGCCATCGAACCAAATTCTCGGCAAGCCGGTACTGGTGAAAGTGTTCGCGGAAGGCGTCGTGGGCTTGGGGCAGATACGTCCGATCACGCCGGGGCATTTTTTGGCGGACACCACGCAGGGCATGGTGGCGGCGATTCGTGAAATTTACGGCAAAAATCTCATTGGCAAATCGATATTCGATATCGCGTCTGCCAATGAAATGTTTGATCTGCGCCTCGCTGGCAACCCCTGCGCGCGCGCCACGCTGGATATCGCACTGCACGACGCCATGGGCAAGGCGCTCAATGTGCCGGTACACAAGCTGCTCGGTGGCGCGAGCCAGCCGCGCATTCCGCTGGAGTGGTCGGTCAGTCTCGCCAACGATGTGCAGACCATCGTCAACGAAGCGAAGCGCGCGGTGGATGAATTCGGCATCAAGGTGCTGTGTATCAAGGCGGCCGACCGGCGCGGCTGGCGACAGGATGTGAAGCATTTCGCTGCGGTGCGCAAAGCGGTGGGCGACGACGTGGTGATCGGCGTTGATCCGAATACCGGCTGGAGCGTCGCCGATGCCTTAAGCGCGGTGCACGCGCTACGCCAATTTGATTTGGGCTACATCGAGCAACCGACGGATCGCCGTGATCTCGCGGGCATGGCAGAAATTCGCCGTCAGGCCATGGGTGTGCCGATGATGGCTGATGAATCGCTGTTCACCGTGCAGGATGCCTTTGCGCTGGCCGAAGCGCGCGCGGTGGACGCGTACTGCATCAAGCTCTACAAGATCGGCGGTTTTACCCCGGCAAAAAAAATCGCTGCGGTAGCCGAGGCTGCCAACATTCAGTTGAACTGCGGCGGCTTGGCCGTGCAGTGTCAGCTTGAGGCTGCGGCGTCTGCGCATTACTACGCGAGCTTTCCGCAAAAACGCATGATGGGCGCGGCGGAATTTGTGTTTGGGCTGAATACCATTGGCCCCGACCCTATCGTACCCGTCACGGATTTCGTGGTGAAAAACGGTTATGTGGATGTGCCCACCGGGCCGGGCTTGGGCATCGTGGTGGACGAGGCTGCGTTGAAAAAACACACTTTGCTGCATGAAATCGTGACATAAATCATGGTCACACTACGTAAAATTGAAGTGCGTGACGAGGCGCGCTGGCGCGTACTGTGGGACGGCTATTGCCGCTTCTATGAGCGCGATATGTCGACCATGGCACCCGTGACGCAGCATCTGTGGAGCCGCCTGATGAGTAGCGCGCCGACCGTACACGCCATCGTGGCGCAGGACGCCAGCGGCGTAATCGGTATCGCCCATTACATCCTGCATGAAAACACCTCAACGCTGACGCCGGTGTGTTATTTGCAGGATTTGTTTGTCGATCCGCAGTGCCGCGCGGTGGGCGTGGGCAAGCAATTGATCGACTGGCTGGTGGCCGAGATGAAGGCGCAAGGCTGGTCGCGCCTGTATTGGAACACCAAAGAGAACAACTATCGCGCGCGCGGGCTTTACGACAAATTCACGCCGCAAAGCGGGTTTTTGCGCTACGGGATGAACAACCCGTCGATTTAAGGCGTTACCGCAATGTTCGCCGATTTGATCACCGCCGCCCAGCGCGCCGTGTCCTTGAGAAAATAAGTACTGAATTCGCGGTCGCTGCCGCCGGCGGCAACCAAGCCTGCGGCTTTGAGGCGCTCTTGCAGATCGGCGTCGCGCAGCACGCGATTGATTTCGCTGTTCCAGCGCTGAATGATGGATTGCGGAGTGGCGCGCGGCGCGAACAGGCCCACCCACGAGGACGCTTCGTAGCCGGGCACGCCGGCTTCGGCGAAGGTGGGCAGATCGTTCGCCAGAGCGGTGCGCATGGGCGTGGTCACCGCCAGTATGCGCACGCGCCCGGCGCGGTGATGCGCCTGCACCAGCGCCAGCGGCGTGAAAATACCAGTAAGTTGCCCGCCGATGACGCCGACGATGCCACCGCCACCGCCTTTGAACGGTACGTGCACGAGATCAATTTTTGCCATGGCTTTGAACAATTCCAGCGCCAGATGCGTCGAGGTGCCTGTGCCCGCCGAGGCGACGGTGAGCTGACCCGGCTGCGCTCGCGCTAGCGCGATGAATTCGGGCAGCGTCTTTGCCGCCATGCCCGCTTGAATCGCAATCACGCCCGGCGCTTCGGCCATCAGGATAACCGGCGCGAGATCGCGCGCGGCTTTGAAGGTGAGATTGGGATAGAAGCTCGGGTTGGTCGCAATCGCGCTGGTGGTGGCCAACAGCGTATAGCCGTCGGGCGGCGCGCGTACCACGATTTCGGTGCCGATATTGGTGCCGGCGCCGGGCCGGTTGTCGATCACAATTTGTTGGCCCCAAGCCTGCGACACCTGCGGCATGACGTTGCGTACGGTCAGATCGGTGACGCCGCTCGGGGCGTAAGGATTGACCATGCGGATGGGGCGGTTCGGATAGCGATCTAGCGCATCAGCCGCTACGGCGGTAACCGCGCTCGCAAGGCACATTGCGGCGAAGCACCGGCTTAGGGTGGCCATAGGCGCACGGGTTGCACGGGTTGCAGTGGTTGCAATGGTTGCAGTGGTTGCAGTGGTTGTAATGGCGTTTTGAATGGCAGTCATGGGGGCACGTTATCCGCGCGACGCCTGATCGTCAACGGTAGCGCCCATCGTTGACGCTTGGGGTAGACCTGAGTAACCTCAACTAGCGGCCTTTCATGAGGATGGGCCTGTTCCATTTAACCCGGCGGCGCACACGATAATGCACCGCAAACCCCTACGGAGAACCCACCATGCCCTTCGGCGGAAATGACTGGCACGCGTTGACGACTGAACCGGTGCTTGAGCCGGAATTACCGATTTGTGATCCGCATCATCATTTTTGGGATAGCCGCGCCGAGCGCGTGCCGTATCAGCGTTACGTGATCGACGAGTTGAACGCGGATATTTACGCCGGCCACAACGTGCGCTCGACGGTGTTTATTGAGTGCCGCTCGATGTATCGCCATCGCGACGATGGCCCTGTGGAAATGCGCCCGGTGGGCGAAGTGGAATTTGTGCAAGGCATCGCAGCGGCCAGCGCCAGCGGCTTGTATGGCCCGGCACGTGCGGCGGCGGCGATCGTCGGCCATGCCAATTTGAATTTGGGCGACAAGGTCGCGCCCGTGCTGGAGGCGCTGAGGGCCGCCAGCCCCAACCGCTTTCGCGGCATACGCCATTCGGTGACGTGGGATGCGCATCCCGAAGTGGAAAACACCGCTGCGCACAAAATGCCGAACCAGTTAGCCAGCGAAACGTTTCGTGACGGCGCACGCGTGCTGGCGCGCATGGGCTTCACGCTCGAAGGCTGGCTATATCACCCGCAGTTGCCGGAACTCGCCGCGTTTGCCAAGGCGGTGCCGGAACTGACCATTATTCTCAATCACGTGGGCGGGTTGATTCGCACCGGCCCCTACGCCAATCGTGACGAAGCAGTCATGGCCAACTGGCGCAGCGGTATTGCCGCCGTGGCGGCGTGCCCGAATGTGGTGGTCAAGCTCGGCGGACTGGGTATGACACGCTGCGGGTTCGACTGGCACACGCGGCACAAGCCCGTCGGCTCAGAGGAACTCGCCAACGACATGGCACCGATACTCAATTACTGCATTGAAAAATTCACGCCGGCACGCTGTATGTTCGAGAGCAATTTCCCGGTAGACAAAGTGTCGTTCTCGTATAACGTGATGTACAACGCGTTCAAGCGTTTCTCCAAAGGCTATTCAGCGAGCGAGCGCGCGGCGATGCTGCACGACACGGCGGCGCGGGTTTATCGTATTGCGTGATTGCGTGATTGCAAATGAGACGGTTCGAGTGGCCGGACCTTGCTTAGTGGCAATCGGCTATGTGGGATTTTATTAAAAAATATTTTAAAATCAATTAGTTAGTGCCTGACCGAAAACCCTATCAAGAGCCGATTTCCCCTCGCAGCGGGGGCATGTTCGAAGGCGAAAGCGACCACGAAGATAGACAAGAAGT
>JAYTWR010000108.1:0-29642 GCA_043743335.1 Burkholderiales bacterium | reverse complement strand
TCACTATCTGAGGCAAGAGCCGTATGCAGCAATTCTGCCAGTACGGATCTGTGCGGGGGGCGACGGGTAACCGTCGTCCCTACCGCGACATTTCCTATCTCCTCTCTTGAGGTGCGGCAGGTCAATCCATGATGTCTATCCCCCATAATGCTAGTGGTCGGCACAACGCCGAACAGACAAAGGTTAGACCATGAATGCCATACTCAATAATTTGAGCATAGTTGCGGTCGTTGTTGTTGTTATCGTGCTGCTGTTGTTCGGGAAATATTTCCTGTGGCTGTGCGGCGTCATCATCGTGCCGGATGACAGCATCGGCGCAGTCACCAAGAAGTTTGTGATTTTTGGTGCGAACCGCAATATGCTTGATGGACAGATCGTTGCCCTGAACAGCGAGGCTGGCTATCAGGCCGACACACTGCCGCCCGGCTTGCACATGGGCTTTTGGCCGTGGCAATACGCGATCGACGTGGTGAAGTTCACCCACATTCCGCAAGGCCGCGTGGGCGTGGTGCAAGCCTGCGATGGCAAGCCACTGCCCAGCGGCATTATCATTACGCGCGATGTGGAGTGCGGCCACTTTCAGGATGCACGCGCGTTTTTGACCGGAGGCGATGAACGCGGCCCGCAGATGCGCATCATTCCGCCCGGCACATTCCGCATCAACCCCTTGTTGTTCACGGTGGAATTGGCGAACGCCATAGACATTCCCTAGGGCAAAACCGGTGTTGTCGAAGCGTACGACGGCAAGCCCTTGCCCAGTGGACGCGTGATTGCCAAAGGCGTGGAATGCGATTCTTATCAGGACGCGCAAAAATTTTTCGCGGCAGGTGGCGAACGCGGCCCGCAGATCAAGTTGATCCCTCCCGGCAATTACCGCATTAATCCGGTACTGTTCGACGTCAAGCTCGCTGATGTAGTCGATATCCCCGAAAACAAGGTCGGCATCGTCACCGCCAAGGGCGGGCGGTCATTGCCCACGGGTGAGATCGCGGGTGGCGAGGTGCCAGATCACAATATGTTCCAGAATCCCGATGCGTTTATCAAAAATGGCGGCTACAAGGGCTTGCAGGAGCAGGTACTGCTGGGTGGACGCTATTTTCTGAATCCGCGTTTTGTCACGGTGGAAATCGTCGTAATGTTTACTGTGCCCATTGCCAATGTAGGCGTGGTCATCGCCTATGTCGGTCGTGAGGGCAAGGATGTCACGGGCGACAGTTTCAAGCATGGCAATCTCGTCTCCAAGGGCGAAAAAGGCGTTTGTGTAGAGCCGCTCGACTCCGGCAAATACCCCATCAACCCGTTCACGCACAAAGTGGTTAATGTGCCCACCGCCAACGTGGTGCTTGACTGGGCCACCGGCAAATCAGAGGCGCACAAGCTTGATGCCAACTTGTCGACCATTACCGTGCGCTCGGCCGATGGTTTCAAATTCAACCTTGATGTGTCGCAAATCATACATATTCCGCGTAACGATGCGCCCAAGGTGATCGCGCGCTTTGGCGACATGAGTGCGTTGGTGACTCAGGTGCTTGAGCCCACGATAGGCAACTATTTTCGCAACGCGGCGCAGGGTAGCGACATTATCGATTTTTTGAAAACCCGTTCTATTCGACAGGCCGAGGCGCGTGATGCCATCTCAATGGCGTTGAAGCAGTACAACGTCGGTGCGGTGGACACGTTGATTGGTGACATCGTGCCGCCCGAAGAACTGATGCGCACGCTCACCAATCGCAAAGTTGCCGAACAGGAGCGCGTAACGTATGAAACCCAACGTCAGGCGCAGACGGTGAAGCAGGAATTGGAACAGGCCACCGCACTAGCCGCTACACAAGCGCGCGTAGTGGATGCCGAACGTAAAGTTACCATCGCAGAATTTGAAGCGCGTGCAGCGGTGAAATCAGCCGAGGGCAACGCGCAATCCAAAACCATTAACGCGCAAGCGGACGCAACCGTGTTGCGCACAGTCGGCGAAGCCGAGGGCGCGAAGATTTTGGCCGTCGGCAGCGCTGAAGCTAAAGTGATCGAGCAAAAGGTAAACTCTATGGAAGCGGGCAACTACGCCGTGGTGCAAGTGGCTGAGGCGCTGGCCAGGGGTCACGTAAAAATAGTCCCGGATATTGTGGCCGGCGGCGCTGACGGTGCGGGTGGTGGATTAGTCAGCGTGTTGCTGGGCAATTTGCTGCATCAGGATATCGTTAGCAAACGGCAAATACCGCCCAAAGCGGGGTAGCGGGCCGAGTTGAACTACGCAAACTGCTGAGGCAGTATGGGGTCGGGGCGTAATAGGGCCAGACACTATTTAACTCAAGTGTTTGTTTTAATTGAATAGTTGTCTCTATTCAGCCTGAGTCAAGCGAAGGCGGACGCCCGATGAAAGTTTGGCGCTGCACCTCGAACCTATTACGCCCCTGTTTGTGCATGGTATCGAGGTAGGAACGGATGCTCCAGAAGGTCTGTGCGCGGGCTACGGTACGAAAGCAACCGGAGATTTTCTGTTTCACCTTCGGCATGCGGATAGCACGCTCCGCCAGATGGTTGGTAAAGGGCACGCGCAGATCGGTCACGAAACGCAGCACCGCCTCGGCATGCCCGCGCATCCCGAATTACATGGCAACCAACGACGTGATCCGGCAGTTCACCGACGCGGACGGCGATATGAAGCCCGGCACGCCGGAGGCCATGACGCGCCACGTGGCCGAAGAAATCGACCAGTGGCGGCGCGTGATAAAGACGCGCAAAATAGAGGTCACATAAGCGCCGGATCAAGCCCCGTTGCAGTATCAACCGTCAAGGAGGGTGATATGAAAGCACTTGGTGTGGTTTGTGGCTCTGTTGGTGTGTTGGTAGTCAGTCTCGCCGCCTCTATCACGGCCTACGCGCAGGCGTGGCCGGCGAAGCAGATCTCGATTGTGGTGCCGTTTTCTGCGGGTGGGCCCACCGACACGCTGGCGCGCATCATGAGTGAACCGCTGCGCCGGTTTCTTGGCCAGACCATCGTGGTAGATAACATCACCGGCGCGGGCGGCACCATCGGCGTTGGCCGCGTGGTGCGTTCCGCGCCCGATGGCTACACGCTGTCCATCGGCCACTGGGGCACGCATGTGGTGAACGGGGCGTACTACAACCTCAATTACGATTTGCTGAAAGACATGGCACCGGTGGCGATGATCGCCACCAATCCGCAGTTGATTGTGTCGAAAATGGGCGTGCCGGCCAAAGACCTGAAGGAACTCATGGCGTGGATGAAGACAAATAGCGACAAGTTCAAGTTCGCCACTGGCGGCATCGGCGGTTCGTCGCACATCGGCGGCATCTATTTCCTCAACCGGCTGGGACTGAAAACGGAATTCATCCCGTATCGCGGCGGGGCGCCAGCGGTGCAGGCGCTGCTGTCAGGCGAGGTTGATCTGTATGTGACGCAAATCGGCGGCTCGGTGACGCAGGTGCGCGCGGGCAAACTGCGCGCCTACGCGGTGACTTCTAAAACCCGCCAGGCCGCCGCGCCGGAAATCCCCTCGGTGGACGAAGCCGGTTTGCCGGGCCTCTACACGGAAGTGTGGCACGGCATTTGGGCGGCGGCGAAAACGCCGCGTGACATCATTACCAAATTGAATGCGGCGTTTGTGGATACGCTGACCGACGCCAATGTGAAAGCGCGCTTCGCCGATTTGGGCCAGGAAATTCCGCCGGTGTCAGAGCAATCCGTACAGGCGCTGGCGAAATATCACAAGGCCGAGATCGACAAGTGGTTCCCGCTGATCCGCAATGCCGGGATACGCGCTGAGTAGCCGGTAAAATATCAATTAAAACAAATATTTACAGTGTGGCGCTGTGGCGGCTGGCATCACGCGCGGCCTGCGTCTGCGTCTGCGTATTAGCGCGCCTGTATGCCGGCCTTTTTTGCCAACTGCGCCACTTGATTGATCTGCGCGGCGAGGAACTTGTCCAACTGCTCCGGCGTGCCGGGCGTGGCTTCCATGCCCAGCGCGGCGAAGCGCTGTTGAGTCTCGGCGTCGTTCAGTGCGCGCACGATGTCGCGATGCAGGCGGCTCACCACGGCGCGCGGCGTTTTTGACGGCGCAAAAATGCCAGCCTAGGAATCGACTCTAAAACCGAGGTAGCCCAGTTCCGCCACGGCAGCCACGTCGAGGTGCATGGCGACACGTTTGCCCCGGTGGGGCTTGCCATCGCCCACGCGGCTGGTACATTCATGCGCCATGGCAATCGCTACTGAAAACCTGCCCACACCCGCTGACGGGGCGGATAAATACGCCGCGCTGATCGAAGCCGAAAGGCTGCGCGCGCAGTACAACAATTTGCCGGTGAAGTGTCATGGCCGACGGTTTCATCGGCGGCATCTACCACTGGGTACGCGGCGCAGCCCGTGCTCGCCAGCGTGAGCGTGGCAAGCGTTAGCAAGAACGCCAAATTGCGCGTCAAATGGCGTGTGCAGCAAGCTGTGGTGTTGGTGCGCATGGCCGTCCTCTCATGGGTGGCGCAACGCGCGGGGTGCGTGTTGCAATCCACGATATACGGCGCGGCGCTCATTCCACCGACCATCGACGGGGAAATGGCTTGAGTCAGCGCGCAAGTGGGCCACGCAAAGACAGGCAAAGTGCTTGATTTTCCGCAGGCGTGGGCTACCATGCCACATGACATAACTTTCAGGACACGCCCATGAAAACCATGACCTCTGGCGAAGCGCAACAGAACTTTAGCGCCGTGGTGGACTGCGCCACCGCCGGCGAAAGCGTGCGCGTAACACGCCATGGGCGCCCCGGCGTTTATGTGATTGCGGAGGATGAGGCATCCAGCGAATTGGTGCGCAAGCTTGCCGCGCGGCGGATGATGGCGCGCATCCAGTCGTTGCCGCCCACGGAAGCCGCGAAAAGCCTCACACGGGACGACGTTAACCGGTTGATCGAAGACTGCTTTGCCTGAACCGATAGTCCTCGATACGAATTTTGTCGTCAGCGCCATCCTACTGCCGCGCAGTATCGCGGCCCGGGCATTGGCGATGGCCTTCGAGCATTTCGAGCCGGTTTACGCCACGGAAACCATCGCCGACTGGCTGATGTGTTGAGCCGTGCGAAATTCGACGCTTACATCGAACGTGAAATTCGCAAATTGCTGGTCAACGACTATGCCGAGGCTGCCAAGCCCGTCGCCGTCAACAGCAGTGTGACGGACTGCATCGACCGCAAAGACAACAAATTTCTCGCGTTGGCGCTGGACGCAGGCGCGAAACTCATCGTGTCGGGCGACAAACGCCTTTTGCTGAGCATGCACCCCTACCGGGGCATCGCCATTCTTGGGATGCGGGAATTTATCGACATTCACCCGGAGCACGGGCGAACCGGGTAATGCCGGAGGTCCGTAGGATGTGGTGAGCAAAGCGAACCGCATCGTTCGCGTGTTAGCAACCATTATCGATGCGGTTCGCTACGCTCACCGGCATCCTACGCGCTGCGGCAGCAATTAACGCATTTGGCGCGGCATGCGCAGCAACCCACCAAAAGCAGATCACACCCGTTTACGGCGATACGCGCCACCGATTACCATAAGGCCGAGCAGCAACGAAGCCCAAGTCGCGGGTTCAGGGACCATGCTAACGCCACTCACATAGTTTTGATCAAAATTTCGGAATCTGCCGTCCGCTGCCACGTACAGCAAATCCGCGCCGCTGATCAACGCACGCTCGGCCGGAAAGCCTGCGTTGGGATTCATCACCGTGCCTTGCATGCCCCTGCTGAGATGGACACAGAAAGCACTACCACTGCCATCACACGGCAATTGCGTTCCCGCGAAAGGCCCGTCGAAAATCTCGAACAAGGGCTGGCCGAAGGTACCTCTAATATGAGATCCATCTCCGGGAGAACCCAAAACATGCCCTATTTCATGCAGCGCCGTGGTGAACAGATCGACGCCGCGCAAGTTGGGGATTATCGAAGTGTCAAACGCGCGCCGCGTGTTAATCATCCCGCCACCCATATCAGCCAGCGTCTCCTGGTAGCCGCCGAATTCCTCGTTTTGAAACGGCGTGGGATCCGCGAAAAACTGATAGAAGTTGTTATTGACCAAGATTTCATTGCCCTGATCACTAAACGTTAGGGCCGCGGCCGCCAAAACAAAAGGGCCGAGATTGGCACCGCCAACAGTAATGCGGAAATGGCGGTCGTCATACAGCAGGTTTTCCCACGTACGCGCCGCCGCGTTGAACACAGCCTCAAGTGTGCCGCCGCCAAAGGTATGGGCCGGGCCGCCAAACCTCGGCGAGCCAAAGTTGGAGCAGGTCAAACATGACTGATTTGGGGTTGCAAAAGTGAGGTCTATCACCAGCGCCTGCGCGCCGTGCATATATCCCGCCGTGGCCAGCACCGCCACCGTTTTGAGAAGCCTTCGCGCGATTGCCGCGCCCGCCAACCCATACAACACGAATTTTGCTTTCACGGCCAAGGTCTCCTAGTTTGCGCCAGCGGACGCTATTGCCCACGGCGTGTTCAAATTTGGCTTCCTGTTCCTGCCTAGGTCGAAGTTCATGATGTTTCTCCTGGCAACAACGAACACTCAGCCCCAATGCGCAACTTGCTGGACTCACGACACGGTCACCCTACAACCGTTGCATGATGGTACGAACTCATCGCCCCGCTGGATATCAGACTAAAGTCTGATTTTGAATCCGCGATATCTCCCTTGCTGGCCTGTGCAATGGACTTGCTTTTATACGCTAAGTACTTGATTTAATGAGAAAACTTATTGACTCTGCGAAATTCACAACCTTAGCATTGCGGCGGTGCGCGTAAAGTTCACACGCCCCATTGCCCCGGTGGGGCTTGCCATCGCCCACGCGGCTGGTACATTCATGCGCCATGGCAATCGCTACTGAAAACCTGCCCGCCCCTGCTGAGGGTACGGATAAATACGCCGCGCTGATCGAAGCCGAAAGGCTGCGCGCGCAGTACAACAATTTGCCGGTGGTGGTGATCGGCACGATGGTCGCCGCTAGCATCACGGCAGCGGCCTTTGTGGGCACGCTCCCGCCAGCGCGCATAGCGGCGTGGCTTGCGATCATGCTGGCGAGTGCGCTGGGCCGCTGGTGGTTGGTGTTGCGGCCCCACTCGCGCGCGAAGGCGTGCGACGCCGCGGCGCTTGAGAACCCGCCAGTGGCCTTGCGGCGGATTTTGCTGGGCGCGCTCGCAGGGGGCTGCGCGTGGGGTTCGGCCGGTGTGTTGCTGTTTGCGCCGGGCAGCGTGCCGTTACAGGCCTGGCTGGCGATTTGGCTGGCGGGCATGGGCGTGTCGTCCATCCCGGCGTACGCCGCGCATTTGCGCGTGCTGATGGCCTATTTGCTTCCCAGCATCGCGCCCTTTGTGGTTGTGCTGCTGCTGACAGGCTCGCAGCTCACCCTGAGCATTGGCCTAGGACTGATTCTCTACGTTGCGGCGGTGGTGCGCTTTGCGCGGAATTTTCACGAAGTGTTGGTGGAGTCGCTCCGCTTGCGCTTCGAGAATCTTGATCTGGTCGCCGCGTTGCAGGTGCAAAAAAACGCGGCAGAAGCCGCCAACATCGCCAAGAGCCGCTTTCTCGCGGCGGCTTCGCACGACCTGCGCCAGCCCATGCATGCGATGAGCTTTTACATCGCAGCACTTGCCAACAAGCCGCTCGCCGCCGAAGAGCAAAAAATTACCGCGAACCTGCAACGCTGCGCCGACACGATGGATGGCATGTTCGGCGCGCTACTGGACGTGTCACGGCTTGACGCCAGCATCGTTGCGCCACGGACGTACGCTTTTGCGCTCACGGAGTTGCTGGATCGCGTGCGCATTGAATTTGGCCCGCGTGCGGCGGAGAAAGGGCTGGCGCTCAAGGTGCGTGCGACGCCGCTGATTGTGAAGACCGATCCGCAACTGCTCGCGCGCGTGGTGGGGAATCTGGTGTCCAACGCCGTGCATTACACGGCGCGCGGGCGCGTGCTGGTGGCCTGCCGTGCGCGCGGTGCCTCGGTGCGCATCGTAGTGGGCGACACCGGTCGTGGCATTCCAGCGGACAAGCAGGCGCTGGTGTTTGAGGAATTTTTTCAATTGGGCAACCCCGAGCGTGACCGCGCCAAGGGCTTGGGTTTAGGCTTGGCAGTAGTCGACCGGCTAGTCAGACTGCTGGGGTGGACGCTCACCTTGAGGTCGGCGGAAGGGCGCGGCGCGTTTTTCATGATCGACGTGCCGCGCGCTTCTCAAGCGGACGCCCCCGGCGAGGCGCTGGACGCGATGCACGACGCGGGCGCGGTCACCATCGCCGGTGCTTTGGTGCTGGCGGTGGACGACGAGGCCGATGTGCTCGACGCGACGCGCACGCTCGTGGCCTCGTGGGGGGCGACGGTCATCACCGCCAGCTCCGGGGCCGAGGCGCTGCGGCGCATGGCTACCTGCGACAGGCCGCCGGACGTGTTGATGTTTGATTATCGGCTGCGCGACGGCGAAGATGCGCTCGCCGTCATCGCCCAAATTCGCGAGGAGTTCAACTGCGATATTCCGGCGCTGTTGATTACCGGGGACACTGCGCCCGACCGCTTGCGGGACGCACAGGCGAGCGGCCTGGCGCTGCTGCATAAACCTGTTGACGCCGCGCGCTTGCGGCGAGCCATGACCGAGGCACTCCGAAGCACTCCGATACTTGCCCGCAACTAGTGAAGGCTTCCGCTACGTGGCGTTTGTTACCAGCCCGTAGCGCCGCGCAGCCAGCACCGCTTGGGTGCGGTTGGCCACGCCCAGCGCTTTAAAAATCGCGGTAATGTGGGTTTTCACCGTTGATTCGCCCACGAAGAGCCGTAGCGCAATTTCCTTGGTCGGATGCCCGGCGCACACCAACTGCAAAATTTCGCACTGCCGCGTGGTGAGGTTGCTGACATCGTGCGCGGGCGCGGCCCTGCTGGATGCGCTCGGAAACACGGTGTCGCCCGCCATCACCCGGTTAATCACTTCGACCAACGCTTGCGGCGTCGCGTTCTTGCCCACAAATGCGCGCGCACCGGCGCGAACGCAAGCCTCTAGGTCGTTGCGGTTGTCGGAGGCGGTGATCACAATCACCGGAATGTCGGGGTATTGATGGCGCAGAGTGGTGAGTGCTTCCGCCCCCGCCATGCCGGGTAGCCCTAGGTCGAGCAAGATCAGGTCTGCGCCCATGCGCGCCAGCGCCAGACCGGTTTCAGCATTGTCGGCACAGCGAATGTCGGCCTGCGGCCAGACAGTGGCCAGCATCTGCGCAATACCGTCGCGGACCAGCGGGTGATCGTCCACCAGAAGCAGGCGCATAGCGTGGGGGTTGGTAGGAGGGAGTACGGACTAAAGGTTTTTAGGGTACCGGAAAGTGTAAACGGTACTAGGGGAAAAATGCGCCTTCTGGTGCCGACAACCGGACATTTATCACACAATCGCGAGAATTGCCGCCGTATCCGCTACCCCGTGGCCGGACAATGGTGTAGCCACATCTCAATCGACGCAAATCGCCACCAAATCCACGCGAATTCATCTTCATGAAGTATATAACTATTTGATTTAATTGAATATTTTATCTTGCGCCACCTCACCTCGCCTGCGCTAACCCCCATTCTCCCTGGTTTCTTTTTCTGTCGCGTACCGCATCAGTGACAGTGCGAGCGAGTTTTTTGGGGGTGGTGCCGATGCCATCCCAGCCTTTCACTACTACGCCTACGCCTACGCACAGCAGCTTCTACACATTGGCGTTTGTGGCGCGCTTCTTTACTTCCGCGCAAACCGCAGCATCAGCCGCAGCAACTCGTCCCATACATCGCCCTTGTCCAACCCCTTGACCATGCGGTCAACAGCGGCGGCGTGGCGCAGCCCTTGCGTGACTTGCCGGGCGTTGAAACGGCGCAGGTTTTGCTGCATCAAATTCTGGTGCGCCGCGCCCCACACGCGCGCCTCGCGCCACACTTGCGCGAGCGGGCGGCCTGATGCGCTGGCTGCGAGCACGCGACCGATAGCGCGGATTTCTTCGGCCACTGACCACAACGCCATGGGCGGCGCAGCGCCTTCGCCTTGCAGACCTTCGAGCATGCGCGTGAGGCGCACGGGGTCGCCTTCGATCATGGCTTCACCCAAGCTAAACACATCGTAGCGCGCCACATCGAGCACGGCTTCACGAACTTGTTCAAAGCCTATCGGTCCCGGCGGGAACAGCAGCGCGAGTTTTTGCACCTCCTGAAACGCCGCCATTAAATTGCCTTCGACTTTTTCGGCGATGAAGGTAAGCGCCTGCGCATCGGCCTCTTGCCCTTGCGCTTTGAGACGCGCGGCCAGCCATTGCGGTAGCGCGGTGCGTGGCACCGCTTTGGCTTCTACGGTGACGCCGCTGCGATCCAGCGTTTCGAACCAGCCAGCTTTTTGCGCGCGCCAATCGATCTCCGGCAGATAAACGAGCGTCACGGTGTCGGCAGGCAACTTCGAGCAAAACGCTTGTAGCGCAGCGCTGCCTTCCACGCCGGGTTTGCCGTTGGGGATGCGGATTTCCAGCAACTTCTGCGACGCAAACAGCGATTGCGAACTTGCCGCCATCGCCAGTTGCGGCCATTTGAAGCCGGATTCCGCCGTCAGCACTTCGCGTTCGATGTAGCCGTCCGCGCGCGCTTTGGTGCGTATGCGGTCGGTGGCTTCCAGCGCCAGCAGCGGTTCGTCGCCGAATACGGTGTAGAGCGGTTTTAGCTCGCGCGTGAGCTGCTGCGTCAATTGGTCGGGCGAGATGCGCATGAGATGGACACGAGATGGGCCGCGCGTGGCGGACTAGCGCGCCGCTGTGGTTTGCGGTGCCACCTGCAACTGGCGCAGCAACTGGTTCACCGCATCGGTTTGCATGTCGCGGTAGAGCAGGGCTTCTTCAGATTCTTTTGATAGCGTATCGGCGTCGTTGTACGACAAGTCGCGATGCAGCAGGATTTGCGTAGTGGGCCGCAACTCTTTGTTGTCTTTGTCGGTCAGCCGGTAGGTCATGCGGTAGCGCAACTGAAACTCGCGCACGCGCCCGCCGCCGGACAGTGACAGAATAATTTTTTCGCGCGCTTCACTCAAGAGGTGCAGTGTTGCCTGCGCGGCTTTCGGGTCGGCAATAATTTTGGTGTTGCTGCCGGCGGCGATCAAACGGCGAATTTCGTTGGCCACCGCAGAGGTATTCGCCGCCGCGACGTGCAACGTGTCGTACGGCAAATTGGCCGAGCCGCGCAACTGAAACCCGCAGCCGCCGAGCCAGAGCGCCGTTGCGAATAACCAGGGCAAGTAACGAGTCATGAGCGCCATTTTAGGTGAGGCGGGCAAGCGGCGGGCGTGTTGCGCGGTAAATTATGTAACTAATTGATTTTAAACAGTTTTTAAGAAACCACATTCACCAGCCGCCCAGGCACCACCACCACTTTTTTCACTGGCTTGCCGGCGATGACGCGCTGGATTTCAGGATCGGCCCATACGGCAGCTTCAATCGCTTTGGCATCTGCCTCACGCGGCACACGCACGCTGCCACGCTTTTTGCCGTTGACCTGCACCACGAGTTCGATTTCATCCTGCGTGAGTGCGGCAGCATCGGGCTCCGGCCACGGCGCGTTGAGGATGTCTTCGCCGTAGCCCACATCGCGCCACAATTGATGGGCGATGTGCGGCGTCATCGGTGACAACAAACGCAGCAGCAACGACAAACCCTCACGTACGACGGCTTGCTTTAACGCCGCATCGGATGCACTTTTTTGCGCTGATTCCAGCGCATTCAACATTTTCATGCCGGCGGAAGCGACGGTGTTGAACTGGTGGCGCGCGATGTCGTAGTTGGCCTGCTTCAACACCGCGTGGATTTCGCGGCGAATATCCGCAAGATCATGGGGTAGCGCAACGCCGTCGAGCTTGGCGGTCAACGGCGTGCTGTTTTGCGCGGTGTCGTAGCCGAAGGCCCACAAGCGCCGCAAAAAGCGCGCAGAGCCGTCCACACCGCTGTCAGACCACTCAAGGGTTTGCTCCGGCGGCGAGGTAAACATCATGAAAAAGCGCGCGATGTCGGCACCGTATTCTTCCATCAAGGCCTGCGGATCGACGCCGTTGTTCTTAGACTTCGACATGGTGCCGATGCCGCTGGTTTCTACCGGCTGACCGTCGCTGCGCAGTACCGCGCCCGTGCGATTACCCTTGTCGTCCGTGTGGATTTCGACATCGATTGGGTTGTAATAGACGATGCGTCCGCCCGCGCCCTCCACTGCCGGTTTGCGGAAAAATATCTCGTTCAGCACCATGCCTTGCGTGAGCAGCCGTGAGAACGGCTCGTCCATTTTGACGAGGTTCAAATCGCGCATCACTTTGGTCCAAAAGCGCGAATACAGCAGGTGCAAAATGGCGTGCTCAATGCCGCCGATGTATTGATCCACCGGCAGCCAGTAGTTGACGTGTTGATCGGCCATGCTGCCCGCACGGTCGGTGCAGGCAAAGTGCGTGTAGTACCACGACGAATCGACGAAGGTATCCATGGTGTCGGTTTCGCGTCGCGCGGGCTGGCCGCACTGGGGGCACGCCACGTTGACGAAATCGGCGCGCTTCGCCAGCGGATTACCAGAGCCGTCGGGCACGCAATCTTCGGGCAGCACCACGGGCAAATCTTTGTCGGGCACCGGCACGTCACCGCAAGTGTTGCAGTAAATCAGCGGTATCGGCGTGCCCCAATAACGCTGGCGCGAAACGCCCCAGTCGCGCAGGCGATACAGCACCTGCTTTTCGCCCAACCCTTTAGCGGCAAGATCAGCGGCGATGGCGTCCACCGCAGCGGCGTAAGCTAACCCATTGTATTGATTGGAGTTTATGCAGGCACCGTGTTCCTTGTCAGCATACCATTCTTGCCACGCCTCAGCGCTAAAGGTCTTGCCCGGCACGTCGATCACGGGCTTGATCGGCAACTGGTATTGTTTGGCGAAATGAAAATCGCGCTCATCATGCGCGGGCACCGCCATCACCGCGCCTTCGCCGTAACTCATCAGCACGTAGTTGCCGACCCACACTTCGGTTTTTTCGCCGGTGAGCGGATGCTCGACAAAGATGCCGGTGGGCATGCCCTTTTTTTCCATGGTCGCCATGTCGGCTTCCATCACACTGCCGCGCTTGCATTCGTCGATAAAGGCCGCGAGTTTGGCGTTGCTTTTTGCCGCGTGGGTCGCCAGCGGGTGCTCTGCTGCGACCGCGACGAACGTGACGCCCATAATGGTGTCGGCGCGGGTGGTGAAGACCCAAAGTAATCCGCGTTCCCCTCTCCCTTCGGGAGAGGCCGCATCATGTTCCCCTCTCCCTTCGGGAGAGGGGGTAGGGGTGAGGATAGGGGTTGGCTCAGAACGAGATGAGCTTCCCTCATCCCCGGCCCTTCCCCCGGAGGGGGAAGGGAGATTTGAGCCGCCGCTTGCCGCAGCGGGCAATTCGTAGGGAAACGCAAACCGCACGCCATACGATTTGCCGATCCAATTGGCCTGCATGGTGCGCACGCGCTCGGGCCAGTCGGGCAGTTGGTCTAGCGCGGTGAGTAGCTCGTCAGCGTATTTCGTAATCGCGAGATAGTAGCCGGGAATTTCGCGTTTTTCGACCACCGCGCCCGTGCGCCAGCCGCGTCCGTCGATGACTTGTTCGTTGGCCAACACGGTTTGATCGACCGGATCCCAATTCACCACCTGGGTTTTCTTGTAGGCGATGCCCTTTTCCAGCATGCGCAGGAACAGCCACTGATTCCATTTGTAGTACTCAGGTTTGCAGGTGGCGAGTTCGCGGCTCCAGTCGATGCCGAAGCCCAGCGCTTGCAACTGCTTTTTCATGTAGGCGATGTTGTCGTACGTCCACTTCGCGGGTGGCACGCCGTTGGCCATGGCGGCGTTTTCAGCGGGCAGACCGAAGGCATCCCAACCCATTGGCTGCATGACGTTATAGCCCTTCATGCGGTGGTAGCGCGTCAACACGTCGCCGATGGTGTAATTACGCACGTGGCCCATGTGTAGCTTGCCCGATGGGTACGGGAACATCGAAAGGCAGTAATATTTGGGCTTGCTGGGCGCTTCAACCGCACGAAAGGCGTGGGTGTTGTCCCAGTGCGCTTGGGCGTCGCGCTCGATGATCGGGGGGTTGTATTTTTGCTGCATGGCGCGGGACTTCAGAAATGGATCTGAAGCGTAGTGTGAAATGAGTCACGATTATACCTGTAAGCTTGCGCGCCCAATGCCGACCAAGGCACGGCCACTGAAATGGAAATGCTGATGAACCGATGGAATGTCTGCCGAGTGTTGATGACGCTGCTCACCGTGCTGAATGTGGCATCCGCCAACGCGCGAACGTTTGTGGTGGAAGGCGTGGTTAGCCCGGCGTGGGTGGAGCGCGCTAGCAAACGTGAGCCGCTCACCGTGGGGCTGGTGTTAAACGACAACGACAAGGTCATCACCGGCGAGCGCGCCCGTGCGCTGCTGCGCATGAGCGAGGGTAGCGCCGTCAAGCTTGGCGAGAACACGACACTGGGCTTGAGCGGCATCACGGAAAAGAAAGCGCCTGACAATTCGCCGCTGGTGAGCGCGTCGCTAGATGTAATCAAGGGCGCATTCCGCTTTACCACTGGCGTATTCGGTAATCCGCGCGCCATGCGCGACATCGGTGTGAAATTCGCCACCATCACCGCAGGCGTGCGCGGCACGGATTTGTGGGGCCGCTCGGTAGGCACGGATGACTTGGTGTGTTTGCTCGAAGGCAAAATCACCGTGCGCCATAACAATCAGGACATCGCGATGAACGAGCCGTTACAAACCTTTGTCGTGCCGCGCAATGAAAAGCCCCGCCCGCTGGCTAAAGTGTCGCAACAACAAAGCGACGAATGGTCGCGCGAAACCGAAATTGCCGAAGGGCAAGGTGCGGTGCGCGCCGACGGCAAAGTGCGCCTAGAGATCATGCGCACGCCCGATGAGAATCTGGCGCGTGAGCTGGAGACGCGCCTGAAAGCGGCGGGTTACCCGGCGGTGATTGATCCCGTACGCACCGCCCAAGGTGCGGCGCAATTCGCGGTGTGCGTGTTGGGCATTGCCACGGTTAGAGACCGTGATGCCCTGCTCGCCCGCGTGAAAAGTGTCACCGCATCAGCGGCGGGTGCGCGCAAGTAATCTCGTATAATCAGGCGCAACGCTTCCGTTATGCCTTTCGTTGTGTTTGATGACCCCCGCTTTTCTCACCGGCCTTAACGAACAACAGCTTGAAGCGGTGACGCTTCCCGCTGCCCCGCTGGTGGGGCAGACGTCCCCTCAATCGGCATTGATCCTCGCTGGCGCAGGCAGCGGTAAAACACGCGTGCTGACCACCCGTATCGCGTGGTTGGTGCAAACCGGGCAGGCGAGTCCGCACGGGCTGTTGGGCGTAACGTTTACCAACAAGGCCGCCAAGGAGATGCTCACGCGCATTTCCGCCATGCTGCCGATCAACACGCGCGGCATGTGGGTGGGCACTTTTCACGGGCTGTGCAATCGCATGCTGCGCACGCACTGGCGCGAGGCGGGGCTGCCGCAGTTGTTTCAAATTCTCGATATCCAGGATCAGCTCGCGCTCATCAAGCGCTTGATGAAGCAACTGAACATCGACGACGAGCGTTATCCCGCGCGCCAAGCGCAGTGGTTTATCAACGGTGCCAAAGACGAGGGCAAGCGTGCGAAGGACGTTGATCAGCACGACGAATTTACCCGGCGCATGACCGAGTTTTACGCCGCTTACGATGCGCAGTGCCAGCGTGAAGGCGTGGTGGATTTTGCCGAGCTTTTGTTGCGTAGCTGGGAAATGCTCGTGCGCAATGACCCGCTGCGCGAGCATTATCGCAATCGATTCAAGCACTTACTGGTGGATGAGTTTCAGGACACCAATCGCTTGCAGTATCAATGGTTAAAGCAACTGTCGGGCCGTGAGAGCTGCATGTTTGCGGTGGGTGATGACGACCAAAGCATCTATGGCTTTCGCGGTGCCACCACCGAAAACATGCGCCACTTCGAGCGCGATTTCGCCGTCGAAAAGGTGATCAAGCTCGAACAGAACTACCGTTCGCACGGCAACATTCTCGATGCCGCCAATGCGCTCATCGGCCACAACCAACGACGGCTGGGCAAAAACCTGTGGACCGCTGAAGGCAAGGGCGAGCCGCTGCGGGTGTATGAAGCGGCGACGGATCTCGAAGAGGCCGCGTTCATTGTGGAAGAAGTCAAAGCCCTGTGCAACGATGGCGTGCGGCTGGCGGATGTGGCGGTGCTGTATCGCTCGAACGCGCAATCGCGCGTGCTGGAACATGCGCTATTCAATGCCTCGGTGCCGTATCGCGTGTATGGCGGGCTGCGGTTTTTTGAGCGGCAGGAAATCAAACACGCGCTGGCGTATCTGCGGCTGATTGCGCAGCCGGATGATGATGGCGCAGTGCTGCGGGTGATTAACTTCCCCACGCGGGGCATCGGTGCGCGCAGTCTGGAGCAGGTGCAAACGGTGGCGCGCGAGCGCGGCATCAGTGTGTGGGCGGCGGCGTGTGCAAACACCTTGTCCGGCAAGGCGGCCTCCAGCATTGGCGCGTTTGTGACGTTGATCGAAAAAATGCGCGCCGCCACGCATGGGCTGCCGCTGCCGGAAATCATTGAGCATGTCATCGAGTACAGCGGCCTGACCGCGCATTACCGGAATGAAAAAGAAGGGGCAGACCGGCTGGAGAACCTTGGCGAACTGGTGAACGCCGCTACCGCGTTTGTTGCAGAAGGCGACGTGTGGCTGGTGGGCAACGTGCCGGAAATCCCGGCGGACGCGCCTGTTGCCATGCAGGCGGTCGCGGACTACACGGCGGACGCACTCGATGCGGGCGGTGCGGAGGATAGCCTCAGCACTTTTCTTGCCCATGCCGCCCTAGAGGCGGGCGACAATCAGGCGCAGGCCGGTGCCGAAGCGTTGCAACTGATGACCGTGCATTCCGCCAAGGGGCTGGAGTTTCACGCCGTGTTTATCAGCGGCATGGAAGAGGGCCTCTTTCCGCACGAAAACAGCATTTCCGAACCCGATGGTCTTGAAGAAGAGCGCCGCCTTATGTATGTGGCGCTCACCCGCGCGCGGCGGCGGCTGTATTTGTCGCTGGCACAAAGCCGCATGCTGCACGGACAAACGCGCTTTAACGTGCCGTCACGGTTTTTTCATGAAATACCCGAGCCGCTGCTGCGCAGGATCAATGCCAAACCGCGCTATCACGAAGCTGGCGCGCGCAACTTGAGCGCAGGCCTTGCGCAATCTTCAATCTCGAATCCTCAATCCTTCTCTATCCCCTGGCGCATCGGCCAGAGCGTGGTGCACGCCAAGTTTGGCAATGGTGTGATCGTCAGCGCCGAAGGCCGCGGTGCCGAAGCGCGTGTGCAGGTGAATTTCCGCCAAGGCGGCTTGAAGTGGCTGATGCTGGAATACGCAAACCTCGCCCCGGTGTGAGGGCTTCTGGTGGGAGACCTACGTAAGACGCCACGCTACGGCGCAGCAGGTGCGGGCGGCGGCACGGCGGCGTCCGTGGCGGGAAAAATATCCGTATAACTGGCGTAAATGGACGGGATAATTACCGGTGCCAGCAGCCACATGCCCAAATCGAGAATGTGCGTGGCAAGGCTTATCGGCGTGACGATCATTAAGGCAAAAAACAGCATCACGCCGTAGACCAAAAACGGCGTCAGATTGCGCAGCCCCGCGTTGAGACTCAACCACATGGCGGGCAGGGGCCGCATGTCGTGCAGGTAGACCAGCAGCGGGCTGAACCAGCACGCCATCATCAGCGGCAGCGATAGCGCCCAACCCGCCAGCACGGCCACCGTGGCGGTGGAAACAGCGTCGCGGATGAGATTGATATTTTCCGGCGTAATTTTCTGCTCAGCGGAAAACTTAAGCACCTGCATCAGCGCGTCACCGCCCAATGTAGTAATTATCAATATAATCAATAAGTTACCAACAAGATATATCGCGCCAAGCAGGGCCAGCGCGGGCGTGTTGCGCAGAAACCCACTCAGCAGATAGGCGGGCTTTAACGCTTGCCCCATGTGCAGCGCACGGCAGCCTTCCATTAGCCCGACCAGAATAATGGGCATGGCCAGCAGCGCGACGATGCCGATAAACGGAATCAGCAAAATCAGCTTGAAGGCGCTAAACAGCCCCAGCGTGATCATCGCCCACATTAACGGGCTTTTTTTAAACAACGCAAAGCCCTCGGCGATCCAGCGCCAACCTCGGGATGCTGCGACTGAGCGAATTTGTACCATGATCTGTCCGGCGGCGATTATAGCGAGCTTGGCCGCGATTGCGGCAGCGACGGCACCTTTTGCGCGTGCGTCATGTGCGTGATGTGCGCGTGCAGCAGGCGCTGGAAATGCGCCGGATCTTTGGCGTGGGTGAGTTCGCCTGCGCGCGGCAAATGCAAATCGTACAGCCGCGACACCCAAAAGCGCAGTGCCCCTGCGCGTAGCAACGCTGGCCATGCGGCGTGCTCGGCGTCAACAAACGGTCGCACCGCGTGATAGCCCGCGAGCAGCGCTGCGGTGCGCGCCGGATCGAGACCCGGCCGGCCCTCTGTCGGCAGGCACCAATCGTTCACCGTAATGGCCACGTCGTAGAGCAGCGCGCCGGTACAGGCAAAGTAAAAATCGATCACGCCGGCCACCACGCCTTGGTCGAACAAAATATTGTCGCGGAACAAATCAGCGTGGATGGCGCCGCACGGCAACGCATCATGGACGTGCGTATCTTGCCAACGCACTTCATTGCGCAGCATCGCCGCGTCGTCTGCGCCGAGAAAAGGCAAAATTGCCGGCATCACGGCGCGCCACCAAGCCGCGCCGCGCGGGTTATCGATGTGCGCGGCGTAGCTTTGCCCAGCCACGTGAATTTGCGCCAGCACGCTGCCGACTTTGGCGCAGTCGTCCGCAGTGGGGGCGGATAAGTCTTTGCCAGCGAGACGGGTGATCACGCTGGCCGGCTTGCCGTTCAGCGCCCCCAGAAAGCCGCCGTCGCGATTGGCCAGTGGCGCGGGGCAGGGCACGCCAGCTTGCGCCAAGTGCGCCATCAGGTTGAGGTAAAACGGCAGTTCGCGCGCGGTGAGCTTCTCGAACAGCGTCAGCACATAGCGGCCGCGCGTGGTGTTGATGAAATAATTGGTGTTTTCGATGCCGGCGGCTATGCCCTGCAAATCGGTGAGGGTGCCCAGATCATAATCTTTCAGCCAAAGCTGAAGTTGATCGGCGGTGACGGTGGTGAAGACAGACATTCAGATAGCGTACCGCGTTTAACCGCCGCTGTACAAGGCCATGGACAAACCTGGAAAAACGCGCGCGGATGGCCGCGCCGCGACTCAAAAACTGTGTATCACCCACATCGGTGGACGCAGGCCGGTATCTTGCGGCTCTTGGCGCGCGAAGCTGCCGTTGCCGGTGTGATCGACCAAATAGTAGGGTGTGCCACCGCCAGATGGCGTGACTTTCATCATGTAAAGCCGCCCGCCCATGCGGTATTCCTCAACCGTTTCGGTGCCGCGCCGGATCGTGCTGATTTGCGGCTCAAGCGCGCTGTCGAGTTCAAAGCCCTTGGGCGGCGGTGGCGGTTCCGGCACCGGCTGCAGGTTGGACGGGCGCGCAGGCGTTTGCGCGGCGGCCGGCAAAGCGGCAAGGCCACACACCCACACCATCACACCACAGCCCAGCAATGTAGCGATCAAAGCACGCATAAGGTATCCTCGTTTCAAGCAATATTATCTGCCTTTCGCGGGTAATTTGAAAGCGTCGGCATGCGGTCCGGCGCAGCTATCGTATTGATTTTCCGGATAAATCATGAATACCCTGCTGCTGGTTGACGGCTCGTCGTATCTGTATCGTGCGTTTCACGCCATGCCTGATTTGCGCAGCAAGAGCGGCACGCCCACTGGCGCGATTTACGGCGTGCTGAATATGCTGCGGCGGCTGCACAAAGATTACCCGTCGGCTTTGAGCGCCTGCATATTTGACGCCAAAGGCAAAACGTTTCGCGACGACGTTTACCCGGAGTACAAAGCCAACCGGCCTTCAATGCCGGATGAACTGTCATGCCAGATCGCGCCGCTGCACGAGGCTATCGCCGCGATGGGCTGGCCGATATTGATCGTTGACGGCGTGGAAGCCGACGACGTGATCGGCACCCTCGCCCGTGACGGCGAGCGTGTCGGCATGCAAGTGGTGATTTCCACCGGCGACAAAGACATCACCCAACTGGTTACGCCGCACATCACACTGGTCAACACCATGACCAACGAGTTGCTCGATGAAGCTGGCGTCGAAAAAAAATTCGGCGTCAAGCCCGCGCGCATCATTGATTACCTGACGCTGGTCGGCGACGCGGTGGACAACGTGCCGGGCGTGGCGAAAGTCGGCCCGAAGACAGCAGTCAAGTGGCTCACGCAATACGGCACGCTCGACGGCGTGGTGGCGCACGCGGCGGACATCGGCGGCGTGGTCGGCGAGAATTTGCGCAAGGCGCTCGACTGGCTGCCGACAGCGCGCGGCCTCATCACCATCAAGTGTGACGTGCCGCTGCCGGTGAAGCTCGATGATCTCGGTTTGAAAGCGCAGGATGCGCCCAAACTGGATGCGCTGTTCGAGAGCTTTGACTTCAAGTCTTGGCGCAAGGAAATGCTTGACGCTGGGGCGAAGACTGTGGAGCCTGCTGCGCGTGTTACCGAGCCCATGGTTGCGGAAACACCCGCAGCACCCACCGTAAAACATTACGAGATGGTGACGAGCGATGCGCAACTCGACGCCTGGCTCGACAAAATTCGCGCGGCTACACTCACAGCGGTGGATACGGAAACCACCAGTCTTGATCCGTTCAAGGCGCGGCTGGTGGGCATTTCGTTGTGTGTTGAGGCAGGCACGGCGGCGTACATTCCCGTCGGCCACATTTACCCCGGTGCGGGCGATCAACTCGCGTTGGATCACGTGCTGGCGACGTTAAAACCGTGGCTCGAAGATGCCAACGCACCCAAGCTCGGCCAACACATCAAGTACGACACGCACGTGTTCGCCAATCACGGCGTCGCGCTGCGCGGCGCGGTACACGACACGCTGCTGCAATCGTATGTGCTCGAAAGCCACAAGCCGCACGCCATGGACGATCTGGCCAACAGACATTTATCAATAAAAACAATTAGTTACGATGAGGTAACCGGTAAAGGCGCAGGGCGCATCGGCTTTGAACAAGTGTCCATGGAGCGCGCCACCGATTACGCTGCCGAAGACGCCGACATCACCTTGCGCCTGCACGAAGCGCTGTATCCGCAAATCGCTGCTGACGCAAAGCTGCTGCACATTTATCGCGACATCGAACTGCCGGTCATGCCGGTGCTGCAAACCATCGAGCGCAACGGCGTGCTGCTCGATGTGAAGTTGCTGGCTGAATTGTCCGGCGAGTTCGGCGCAAAAATGATTGCGTGCGAGGCCAAGGCGCACGCGCTGGCGGGGCAACCGTTTAACCTGAGTTCGCCCAAGCAAATTCAAGAAATTCTATTCGACAAGCAGGGTCTGAAGCCCATCAAGAAAACGCCCACCGGCCAGCCCTCAACCGATGAGGATTCACTCGAACAGCTCGCGCTCGATCACCCACTGCCCAAACTGATTCTCGAATATCGCGGCTTGGCTAAACTTAAATCCACCTACAGCGACAAGCTGCCGGGTATGATTAATCCCAACACGGGTCGCGTGCATACCAATTATGGGCAGGCAATTGCCGTCACTGGGCGGCTGTCGAGCAATGAGCCCAATTTGCAAAACATCCCCATCCGCACCGCCGAGGGCCGTCGCATACGCGAGGCGTTCATCGCGCCGCCGGGCTGCGTAATTCTATCCGCCGACTATTCGCAAATTGAGCTACGCATCATGGCGCACATTTCGCAAGACGAAAGCCTGCTGCGCGCCTTTGCCGCAGGTGAGGACATTCATCGCGCCACGGCGGCGGAAATTTTTGGTGGCACACCGGCAGAAGTTAGCAGCGAACAGCGTCGCTACGCCAAGGTGATCAACTTTGGTTTGATCTACGGTATGTCCGCCTTCGGCCTCGCGCGCCAGCTCGGTTTGGAGCGCAGCGCCGCCCAGCAATACATGGAGCGCTACTTCGCGCGCTACCCCGGCGTGGATGCGTACATGCGCGACACCCGCGAACGCGCGCGCAGCCAGGGCTACGTCGAAACCGTCTTCGGTCGCCGCCTGTGGTTGCCCGAAATCAAGGCCTCCAACCCCGCACGGCGCCAGGGTGCCGAGCGCGCCGCCATCAACGCGCCCATGCAAGGCACAGCCGCAGACTTAATCAAACTCGCGATGATTGCCGTCCAACACTGGCTGGTGTCAGAAAAACTCGCCACGCGCCTCATCATGCAGGTGCATGACGAACTGGTACTCGAAGTGCCGGAAGCCGAGCGCGATGTGATTCGACAGCAATTGCCGGGGCTGATGAACGGCGTGGCGAAACTGGCGGTTCCGCTATTGGTGGAGTTGGGCGAGGGTTTGAATTGGGATAAGGCGCATTAAACACGTCAGGTGTGTTGGTTGTAGACGGTGCGCTTGACTGGATAGTGAGTGATCGGATTCGACCCAAAGCGATATTGCGCGAGCCTCTGTAATCGGGCAGTCCCATAGAATCGCATTGGTAGCATTGGTAGGGTGGGCAAAGCGCAGCGTGCCCACGCGGTAAGGTCGCAAGAGCAAGCACGGTGGGCACGCTACGCTTTGCCCACCCTTGCTGTATCGCCACCCTTGGGTGGTCTATGCCAAGGTGCCGATGAGCGGATCAGCGCAGGTGCTGGAATACCTGAGCCGTTACACCCATTGCACGGCGACGTTGATACGGCGGGACGAAAGCGCTTGGCGCGCGCCCTTCAAGCTGGATTGAGTGCTAGCACCCGCATCCATGCCGTAGGCGATGGGGCACCATGGATCGCCGATCAAGTCGAAGAGCAATTCGGTGCACAGGGCAGCTACTTGCTGAATCACACTCTCACGATGCCCAGCGCTTGCACAGGAATACAATTGTCTATACACTCGGAATGTGCAATACGAATGGGATCCGAAAAAAGCTGAAGCAAACCGGAAGGTTCATGGCGTTAGCTTTGCCGACGCCATGTCCGTCCTCGAGGACGACTTTGCACTTACTCGGGAGGATTCTGACGCTGAGGGTGAACAGCGCTTTGTCACGCTGGGCATGGATACCGTCGGTACGCTCCTCGTCGTGGTCTACACGTATCGCGAACCTGACATTATTCGTTTGATCTCTGCATGGAAGGCCAACAAGGCCCAAAGGACTCAATATGAAAAGCACCGTGGCTGAACCTTATCGCGCAATCGATTTTTCCCGCGCAAAACGCGGGCCAATTGTCAAATCGGAACCGGGTAAAACCAAGATATCGATCCGTCTGGATAACACGGTACTAGAGTATTTTCGAACATTTGTGGAACGATCTGGGGGCGGAAATTATCAATCACTAATCAACGATGCACTGCTCGCTCACATTCACCAACGGGCTGTGCTAGATGCAGTTCGTCAAGTGGTTAAAGAGGAGCTTTTCGTTTCGCGAGATAAACGAGGTCTAACTGCCGCTTCAAGGCGGACGCGCTTGAAGCGCGCCGCTTAAGCGTAGCATTGGGCGTCATGACAATTCCGCACGCTTCGTACCGCCATTGGATACCCCCAGTACGGCATTGTCTTGCTGATCTTACGGGGTACTTTGTAGATCTGACAGAGGCTCAGGCCTGCATCGAGCAATTGCTGGAGATGACACTCGCACCGGACAACCTTACGATCGCAGAGGCTCTATCAACAGCTGCGGTCATACGTTATTGTCGCTGCTTTGCGTCGGGTATTCGTCAAATGCTAGACATCAACAACCTTGTCGCTGCAAGTGCAAAAGAAATTGCCATCCACAACCGCATGCGTGGTGTTCGTGATTGGCATGTCGCACATCCAGTTAACGAACAAGAGGTTCATGCGCTTCACTTGATCGTAAATGACGATCCAAATGCAAACGATCTTGTTCTAGGAATGTCATCCTACCAAGCGACTTCCCGGCCACTGAAAACTGACGAGTTTCGTCTGGCCCTGTCTCTTTGCTCAAAATGGGTAACACACATTCAAAGCAAGATCGTCGAGGAGCAACTTCGCTTAAGACCTTATGTTGAGCAACTTTCTCGGGCGGATATCTTGGCGTTGCCACTAATAGACCCTGATACAAACTCCAACATCAAAGCAAGGCGCACGCAGGGGCATTACAAATGACGCCCAACAACTCCGTCGAGAGGGACGGCCACAAGCTGCGCTTGTGGTTCCCTCCTCCTTCGGCTCCGGCCGCCCCTCACGTCAAACGTTAGAGCCTGCTCTACACCAGCTTGTCTTTTTGCCAATAAGGGTATATTTTTTATACCATGATTACTTTTGAATTTGACGAGGCAAAAAGTCAGGCCAATCTTCTTAAGCATGGCATCAGCTTTGACGATGCTCAGGCATTATGGGACGACTCGAGACTTTTGGAGATTCCTGCAAAAACAGAAGATGAGCCGAGATACCTCGCGATTGGGCTGATTTACGAAAAGTGTTGGTCAGCCGTTATCGCTTACAGGGGCGCAAATATTCGGATCATTTCTGTTCGCCGCTCACGAACCGAGGAGGTAGCACTCTATGAAAGCTAAAAAATTTGAACGTCAGTTTGACGATGGAGTTGATATTACTGCTTCGCTGGATTTATCCAAGGCCAAGAGGGTATTGCAGGAACAAAAGCGCGTTAATGTCGATTTCCCCACTTGGATGATTGATTCACTAGACCGCGAGGCCGGAAAGCTTGGTGTAACTCGGCAGTCTATTATCAAGGTGTGGCTTGCCGAGCGTCTCGAAATGTTGGGCTCTAAACCGTCGTTCAAACGGGATGCGCTGAAGCGCGCCCCTTAACTTTGCGTTAGCGAGCAAGGGTGGGCAAAGCGTAGCGTGCCCACGCCGCTCAGCCTGCGTGATACTTGCAATTTACACGCCAACAGCCGCGAGTTCACCATAGACAAACTTCATTTCGTTTTCAGAGGATCACCCCTTGCCCATTGATTATCAAAAGCGCGACGGCGTCGCCTACATCACGCTGAACAATCCGTCCAAGGCGAATATTCTTGATAAGCCGACATCCGATGCGATTTCTGAGGCGTGGATTGATTTGTGGGAAGACCGCTCGATACGTTGCGCCATCCTGACGGGCAAGGGCCACACGCATTTTTGCGGCGGGCACAACCTTGCGCCGCGCAAGAACATCACCGCCGAGGAGCGCGAGTATCTGCGCACGCAGCGCATTTATTGGCCGCTGGCGGGCACCGTACACGGCCAGAAAACCGGTGTCGATGGGCGCATGGGTGACCATTATCCGCGAGTGTGGAAGCCGGTGATCGCTGCGGTCAACGGTTGGGCCGCGGGCGCCGGCCTTTACATATTGTTGTCATCGACGGACATCCGCATCGCCAGCGCCGAGCACGCGCGGTTCAAGTTTGCGTTGCTCACCCAAGGCTGGCTCGGCAACGGCCCTGGTGCGAGCTTGCTGGCCAAGCAGTTACGCTATATCGATGCGATGAAAATTTTGTTGACCGATGAGCCGTTTGACGCGCAGGAAGCGCTGCGCATTGGTCTCATTAACGAAGTTGTGCCACACGATCAACTGCTGGCGCGCGCCGAAAAGATCGCGCGTCACATTTGCACGCTGCCGCCGAACGCGGTGCGCATGATGAAAGAGTTCGTGGTGCGCTTTGGCGACTTGCCGACCGATCAGGCGTGGCACGTGCAAAACCTGATTAACTCGCTGCTGATTCAAACCACCGTCGATGGTGAAGAAGGCCGGCAAGCCTTCAACGAGAAACGCAAACCAAAATTTAACGGCAAGCTGCGCAAGCGTGGCGATGCGTGGCCGGATCTGTCAGAAGCAGACGCCAAGCGCCTGGATGAGGCTTATCGCAGCGGGGAGTTTTAATCCCCGTCTTGGCTGGGCGTACCCGGAATCAATGCGAAACAATCCATAACTAATTGATTTAAAATGTTATTTTTAACCCAGCGCACCACCAGCACGCAGCTCGGCGATACGTTCCGGCGATAGACCGAGCACACCGCTGAGTACCGAATCGGTGTCGGCCCCCAGCGCCGACGCCGGGCCGGTCGCACGGCCGAAGGTGGCGCGCCACGGCAGGCCTGGCAACACGCCTGTGCGGGTTTGGTCTGTAAAGGTGTCCCAGAACTGGCGTGCGGCGAGATGGGGGCTGTTCACCAAATCGATTGAGCGCGCAAGGGCGGCTGAAGGTACGCCAGCGCGCAGCAGCACTGCGGCGGCGGTTGGGGCCGTTTGAGGCGCGGCCCATGCGCCCAAGGCGGCATCAATCTCCGGCTGCGCGTTGACGCGCTGCGCGAAATTCAGTGCCGCCATGCCGGCTAATCCCGGCACCAAGCCACACAGCGCGCGCCACTCGTCATCGGTGCGCGCAACGATGCTGATCCAATCATCTTCACCCGCGCAGCGCCATACACCGTGTGGCGCATATTGGGTAGAAGCGTTGCCCATCGGCATCGGCATCGGCGGCGTGCCCAGTTGCGCGGTGAGCAGCGGCTCGGCCATCGTCCATAGCATGGCTTCGATCATTGAAAAATCCACGCGCGCCACACCGCCGGCATGCTGCCGTTGCCACAGCGCTGCGGCGGCAGAAAAGGCCAGCATCAGCGCGCACATGGGGTCCAGCCACGCCAGTCCGATGCGCGGCGCGCTTTCGGCATGGCGGTTGAGTCCGGCAAATCCTGCGTAGCTTTGCAGCAGCGTGCCGTAGGCCACGGCATGCGCGCCCGGCCCGGTGCGGCCCATGCCCGAGGCGGAGATATAAATGAGATTCGGGTTCACCGTCCGCATCGCCTCGGCGCCGAGGCCAAGGCGTTCCATCACGCCGGTGGCGTAATTTTCGATGAGGATGTCGGATTGCGCCGCCAGTGCGCGCGCGATCTCGACGGCTTGCGGGTTTTTCAGGTCCAACACGATGGCCTGTTTGGCTTGCCCCAACACCGTGTGCAGTTCAGAGCTGCGCCCCGGATCGCCCTTACCGGGTGCTTCGACCTTGATGACTTCTGCGCCCATTGCGGCGAGATAGCGCGTGGTGGTCGGGCCAGCGATGACCCAACTGAAATCGAGCACGCGTACGCCGGACAGTGGTAGTTGTTCCTTCGGTTGCAACGCCGGTGCGCGCGCTGCCGACGATTGACGCGCTGCCGTATTGACCAGCAGGCCAAACGGCACGCCGGGCGAGCGCAATAATTGTCCATTAAAATCAAATACTTGAAAGTAATCCCGATGCGCCGTCTGCGGCATGTCCAGATGCTCTGCGACGTTGCACAAGGGAAAGCTCGGTACGTGCGCACGCTGCGCGGTATCCGCGATCCATTGCTTGTTGTGCTGGCGGCTCCATTGCGCCATCAGCGCGTGCAACGCGTCCCAGTTTTTCACGCGGTTGGCCTTGGGCACAAAGCGCGGGTCCGCGCCCCAAGCGGGCGAGCCCATGGCTTTCAACCACGACGTCCACTGTTTTTCTTCACGCGGGGAAATCGCGGCATACCCATCTTGCGCGGGCAATATCGTCACCGTAGCGCCGTTACCGTCGGTGAGGCGCTTGCGCGCCCAGCTCTTGCCGCTTAGCCCTGCGCGCGCCAGCTCGGTTATGGCCAGCGTGGCAAGCGCCTCCTGAATGGATACGTCGATGCACGCGCCGGGCTGGTTGCCCGCCAACGTAGTCATACCCGCACAAGCGGCAGCCAATCCGCCGATGAACGCCGATTGCTCGCCCACTGGGCGTATCGGCGCTTCCGCAAGATCGTCCACTTGCCCGGTCAGCAGGCGCGCGATACCACTGGCGAAACACAACGTCAGGTCCGTTGCCGGATCGTTGGCTTGCGGGCCCGTCGCGCCATACGGGGAGATCGTGACAATCGTGGCGGTCGCATTGAGTTGCCGTAGCGCGGCCCTGTCATAAGGGCTCGCAAGCCAGTCTTTGGGTTGCCCTTCACGCACGACCCACTGCGCGGCTGCTAGGCACTGGCGCTGCGCGGCGCTGTCCACGGCAACGGCCTTGCCGTGATTCAGCCAAGCCGACAGCGTGGTGCTGATATCCGGCGCGATGCAGGTCACCTGCGCACCCGTGTCGGCCAGCAGCCGGCCACAGACGGCTGCGGCTGCACCAGCGCCGATCTGCACTATGTTCAATCCTGTCAACAGTGTCATAGGGCTTGTAAGCGGGCTTGCAAGCGTGCTTGCACGTGGGCTTGCACGTGGGCTTGCACGCGAATCATGGCAGGTAGACGAACGAACTTTGAATTACAGTCACGATACGCTCGCCATGTCAGCCTAGTCGCCGCCCCCGCCACCACTGTCACCCCCGCCCCCACCGCTATCCGAACTGCTGCCTCCGCCGCTATCTGAGTTGCTCGAACTGCTCGAACTGCTCGAACTGCTGTCACCCCATCCACCACCGCCGCCGGAACTGCCGCTACTGTCCGCAGCGTAATCCGCCATGGCATAAGCGGTGTACACCGCACCGGCAGCAAGCGCTACGCCCGCACCGGCAGCCACACCGGCTGCCGCGCCGCTGCCCGCCCAACTGCCGCTCGCGCCTGCGCCGCCGCTCGTGCCGCCTTGGCCGGCGTAAGTTTCGCTAGGGCTCGAAGACGAGGGGGATCTATCGGTGGTGGATGACGATGTGTCATCACGCGACGAATCCGGCCGGTCTGCCGGGTACACCGGCGCAAGCTTGAATTGCGCCATCAGGCGTTGGGTGAGACTCAACTCATCATGGGGCGCCTGCAGCAGGGGCGGTTCGGTGATGGACAGTGGTGGCGTGCTGCGCTTGACTAGCCAGAATGTCCACCACAAGCGGCGCGCGACCGGTTTTACTTCGAGTATTAGACCGTGATTGCTCTTCAACGCCGTGACGATTTTTTTAATCATGTCGTTGGACAGGCGTATGCCGCCTTGCGTACGCCGTAGATGCTTGTCCGCGCCCGGCGCGCCGCCGTACGCGAGCAATTCCCCGGCGCGGTAGCGCGTGGCGCTCCAAGGGTGTGGCACCCGATCTTGGAACAAAAACACGCGGCGGCCATACTCGGCAACGGGCACGTCGGGACTTTGCGCGTGCCCCGCCAGATAATAGACGCCGGCGCGCGGATGGCCCCACGGCAGCAGGGGATCACACGACGGATTGTCGTGTGCGGCGGCTATCGCCGGCGCTGTCGATGCTGCCGCGTAATCCCGCCACAGATACCGGCCCTTCGAAGTGAGCCTGGCCGTGGCGAGGCCGATGCGATCCTTGGGTACCTGAATTTTCAGCTTAAGCATGACGGTATCTCCATTGCTAATAAAGTCACGATGGACAGCATGGCGTTGCCCAAATGATTCCAGCATTGGCATTCGAATGCAAGCCACGCCACGATGGCCTCGCGGCGTGCTTTGATTGCCCGCCCCGCCATGCGAAGATAGCACCATGCAATCCGCTGATCTCACGCGCATTATCAAGGAAATCGGTCGCGGCAAAAACGCCG
>JAYTWR010000107.1:0-8597 GCA_043743335.1 Burkholderiales bacterium | reverse complement strand
ATTACCATGCTCCGTGGTTTGCAGCGTATGGAAGCTATCTACCATGGCTGGAAATTGGCTATGGGAGAAGTGTGCATAGATTAGCCCGGAGGGAGAGGGAGCAACTTCGCTTCCGAGCGAACCGAAATAGTACCTCGATTGCGAATGCGGTTTACTCCCCTCTCCCTTCGGGAGAGGGGCGGGGGTGAGGGAAGATTTTGATGTTACGCCCGCGCTGAATGGATGCAAAAATACAATAAAATCAATTAGTTAAGGCTCATCGCGGCACGCGGAAACGTTCAATGATTTCCGCATCGGGATCGCAGCCCAAGCCCGGCGCCGTGGGCACCGTCATGCGCCCGTCAGCCACCGCAATCGCTTCACCCAGCGGGCTTGCACCGAGTTCCACGAACGAATATTCGACCATGGTCTCGCGCTCAAACGTCGCCGCCATATGGATGCTCGCCAGCAAGCCGGGGCCAAAATACGGCGAATGCGGCACCAGCGTCACGTTATATTCCAGCGCCAGTCGCGCGATGCGCATCATTTCGCTGATGCCGCCGATTTTGGTCACACTGGGCTGCGCGTAATCCACTGCACCCGCTTCAAACATCGCGCGAAAATCCATCGGGCTCATGGCGTTTTCGCCGGCAGATACCGCAATGCCGCCTTCACACCGCACGCGTGCAAGGCCCTTGAAATCCTCCGGCGGATACACCGGCTCTTCCAGCCACAACAGATCGTACGGTTTGACCGATTTAGCCACCGCCAGCGCTTCATCTACCGTCCACGGACAATTAGTGTCCATCATGATTTTGATGTGGGGGCCCACGGCTTCGCGCGCAGCCTTGACTTCGATCGCGGTGATTTCGTGCAGCTTGATTGCCTTAAAGCCGCGTGCGGCGGCAGCGCTGGCATTGCGCGCCACCAGCGCTGCATCGGCATACCGCACAAGGCTCGCGTACGCTGGCACATGAGTGCGGCGCGCACCGCCGAGCAACGCGGATACCGACTTGCCCGCTTTTTTGCCGGCGATATCCCACAGCGCAATATCCAAACCCGACATCGCGTAAACCACTGCGCCGGTGCGCCCGACGATGTGCAGCTTGCGTTGTAAATCATCCATCACGCCGGTGATGTCGTCTTCGTTTTTACCGATGGCCATCGGTGCCACCAGTTGTTCAAGGGCCACGCGCGTGACAGGCCACACGGCGTAGCCGAACGCCTCGCCCCAGCCGACAATGCCGTCGTCGGTTTCCACACGCACCAGCAGCATCGCCATCTGGCGTGGTCGTCCGGCGAATTGCGATTTGGGGCCGCCGACGTCGAAGGGCAAGTCCAGCGCGATGGGGGTGATGGATTTGATCGTCATCAGTTGCTATCCACGCGCGCGCCGGAATCTTTAACCGCCTTGGCCCATTTGACCATCTCGGTGCGTATCCACACGGCAAATTGTTCGGGGGTGTTGGTAGTGACATCCGCACCGAAATCCAGCAGTTTTTCCTGCTGCTCGCGCGTGTTCATGGCGCTGGCGACAACGGTATTCACCCGCTGCACAAAATCTTTTGGCAAGCCCGCCGGGCCGATCAAGCCGTTAATCGTGGCCGCTTCCACCGTGGGAAAACCTGCCTCGATGAAGGTCATTACCTCCGGCATAGCGCGCGAGCGCTTGGTAGCGGTGTGCGCCATCGCGCGCAGTCGTCCGCCCGCCACATGCGGTCTTGCGGTGCCCTGCACCATAAACATCATGGTCAACTGCCCACCGATGATGTCGCTCATGGCCTGTCCGGTGCCTTTGTACGGCACGTGCAAAATATTGATGGCTGCTGCGCTACGCAGTTGCTCGCCCGCCAGATGCACCGCCGAGCCGTTACCCGCCGAGCCGAACACCAGCTTGCCGGGCTGCGCTTTGGCCAATGCCACCAATTCCTTCACACTCTTCGCCGCCACGCCCGGATGCACCACCAAAATCAGCGGCGCCACAGCGATCAGCCCTATTGGCGTGAAGTCCTTGGGCGCTTCATACGGCACTTTACTCAGCAAACTGGGATTGATCAGAAACGCCGCATCGATCATGCCGATGGTGTGGCCATCGGGTGTGGCGCGCGCCATCAACTGCGTGCCGATGGTGCTGTTGCCGCCGCCGCGATTGTCGATCACCACCTGCTGGCCGAATGCCTCGCCGATGTGCGGCGCGACAATGCGTGACAAGGTGTCGGTCAACCCGCCCGGCACATAGGGCACGATTAGGCGGATAGGCCGGGTGATGGGCGTGATGGGCGTCACTTGCGCCTGCGCCTGTGCGCAGACCAAAGCCGCGAAGCCAAGCCTAAACACGCTTGATAACACTCGTATTTTCATCGTGCGCCTTCGGCGAATACGCTGGTCAATAAAGCATGGACGGTATCGGCAAGTGCCCGCGAGTGTCAAGGGCGGTCAATGGACGGCCTTGCGATGCAGCCGATCCCGTTGCACGCGTTCCCACCGGGTGCGCGAGTGGTAATATTATGTCTCTCGCCCGCCCAACAGGAGCTTGCCGTGCTCGAAATCCGCCGCATGACGCCGCACGTCGGCGCAATCGCCGAAGGCATTGATGTCCGGTCGATGGATGAATCCACATTCGACACGCTGTACCGCACCTGGCTGGATTGCAATGTGCTGGTGGTGCGTGGGCAAAATCTTCAACTGAGTGAGTTTCTCGCTTACAGCAAACGTTTTGGCGTGATTGATCCGCATCCCTCGAAAAGCACACACCATCCCGATTGCCCGGAAATCACGCTGCTGGGCGTGAACAAATTCGACGCCGACGGCAAGCTTAACGACGCGATCTACAAACGCGGCGCATCGGGCTGGCACACGGATGGCGCCTATGATCCGGTGCCGTTCAAGGCCACGCAGCTCTATGGCGTGGCGATCCCGAGCCGTGGCGGCAACACGCTGTTCGCCAGCATGTATGCGGCGTACGACGCGCTGCCCGCAAGCCTCAAACAGCGTATCGAGGGCCGCATGGGCGCTTACGTGTACGGCGGACGGCGCAATTCCACGACGCTGTTGAACCCCGAAGACCGTAGCAAGCCACCGGCACTGCATCCGCTGGTGCGCACGCATCCCGAAACCGGGCGCAAGGCGCTGTACTTTGATCCTGGCAAAATTCTGCGTGTCGAAGGCGTCGATGCCGCAGCAAGCGACGCCCTCATCACCGAGATCACCGGCTATATGGTGCAGCCCGGTGCCGAGTACCATCACCAGTGGCAAAAGGGCGATATTGTGATTTGGGACAATCGCTGCTCATACCACAAGGCGGCGGGCGATTACCCGCCGGACGAAGACCGCATCCACTGGCGCGTGTCGATCAAGGAACCCGCTGCGGCCCATTAACCATTAAGCCGGGGAAACCTGCAAACGAAAAGGGCCGGTTTCCCGGCCCTGTTTTGCGGCAAAAAAACCAACCGCTAGTTCAAGCCCGCAGCGATTTTGTCGATGCCCACTTGCGCGCAAGCGGCGTCGAGATGCCCACCCGGTGCGCCGGATATCCCAATCGATCCGATCACTTCTTTGTTGGACATGACCGGCAACGCACCCTCACCCGACGTCACCTTGTCCAGCACCATTGCCGCGTGCGGCGGCGGTGTGGACGCCATGCGCTTGCCGAATTCGCCGGAAGGCACGCGGAAGGTCAGCGAGGTATAAGCCTTGCGCAGACTGTTTTCGATGGTGTGCGGGCCTGCGCCATCGTCATGCAACACCACCTTGGTGCGGCCCGCGCGATTGAGTACAGTGATGGTGACGCGATAGCCGCCCTTGCGGCACGACTCCATCGCCGCCGTTGCCATTTCCATCGCTGCGCCGTACGACAGCGTGCGCTCGGTAAGCACGGCCTGCGCATTGGCCACTGTCGGCGCGAACGCCAGCACTGCAGTTGAAACCAACCATTTCATGCTTTTCATCACACTCTCCTTTGGGTTTAACACATGGGAAATGCAGATTTTTACCAACGGCTTTACCAAATTTTATTGCATTCGTACCAACGCTTGGCTAACTCAATCAATCTTCGCCCCCGACGCTTTAACCACCTTCGCCCACTTCGCTACTTCGGCTTTGATGTAATCGCCGTACTGCTGCGGCGTCATGGTCCACGGATCAGCGCCCTGATCGGCAAGGAATTTGCTCATCGCCGGCTCTTGCACGATTTTGATGATAGTCGTGCTCAAGCGTTCGATAATAGCTGCTGGCGTGCCCGCCGGCACCACCAAGCCGTTCCAACCGGCAGCCTCAAAGCCCGCCACGCCGGCCTCGGCAATCGTCGGCACATCCGGCAACGCGGTAATGCGCGTCGCCGTGCTAACGCCCAGCGCACGCAATTTGCCCGCTCGCACAAACGGCACGGCTGAAGGTGCGGTGGCGAACGTCAGCGCTACCTGCCCCGCCACCAGATCGGTCATCGCGGGCGGTGCGCCTTTGTACGGCACATGCACGATATTCACGCCGGTCATGGTTTTAAACAATTCCCCGGTCAAGTGCGGCTGACTGCCGTTGCCCGCAGAGCTGTAATTCAATTCGCCCGGTTTGGCCTTGGCATAGGCGATAAATGCCTTCACCGTGGTGACCGGCAGCGACGGATGCACGGTCAGTACTTGCGAGGTGGCCGCCACATTGGTGAGCGGCGCAAAATCACGCACCGGATCGTACGTGAGTTTGCTGTAGAGACTGGGGTTTATTGCGTGAATGGTGGAGATGCCGAACAAGGTATAGCCGTCAGGCGGCGATTTGGCGGCAAGCTCGGCGCCGATATTCGCCCCACCGCCCGGACGATTGTCGACGATAACCTGCTGCTTGAATTGTTCGGTCAGTTTCTGACCAATGGATCGCGCCAGAATATCGGTGGTGCCGCCAGCCGGAAACGGCACAATAATGCGTAGCCCCTTTTGCGGATACGGCGCTGGCGACTGTGCCATCGAGGACGCCGTGGGCGCTATCATGGCGGCCAGCGCCATACTGAATGTTGTGTGCCATCGCATGCGATTGTCCCTCTGTCAAATTCACGTCTAGCGTAGAGTATCTGCTATCCTTCACGCAAGGAGAACTTTGCATGAATCCCGGCGTAGATACTTGGCAGCAAAAAATCGGCATCATCGTGCCGTCGTGGAATACCGTGATGGAGTATGAGACGCAACGACTCTCGGGCGACGGCGCGTCCGTGCATTCGATGCGCATTCCGCACACGGCGGACACCGAAGAAAAGCTGATGTGGCTGTCTACGCAAGCACCCGAGGCCGCCAAACTGCTGGCGCACGCCAAAGTCAATGTGATCGGCTACGGCTGCACCGCCAGCGGTTTTTTGCACACGCCCGCCGACGATCAGGCGTTGGCGAAACGCATCACCTCGGAAACCGGCATTCCTTGCGCCACGTCGTCTCGTGCCATCGTGGACGGCCTGCGCGCACTCGGTGCCAAACGCCTGAGTCTGGCCTCGCCCTACGCGCCGTGGCTGAACGAACGGTTAAAACTTTACCTGACTGCCGACGGCTTTGAGGTGCTGGCGATGCAGGGGCTTTCCACCGAAGCGCATTCCACCATCACGCGCGAGCGAATTCTAGCGCTGGTGGACGAAGTGGTGCGCCCCGACACCGAGGCGATTTTTATCAGTTGCTCAAATTTCCGCACGGTTGAAATCATCGATACCGTCGAGAAAAAATACCAACTGCCGGTAGTGACCAGCAATGCCTCAATGATGTGGGCCATGCTGCGGCTGATGAACGACCACCGCGACGTGCCGGGCGCAGGGCGTCTCTTCACACTGTGAGCGACACGCGCTGGCAACCACAACGCGAGATTGATATTCTCGCTGGCACGCCGCTCAATGGCGGGCTGGATCGCACCGCGCGCACGCTGGCCGCCGCGCTAGACACGCCCAATCAAGTCATCAATATTCCCGGCGACGGCGCGCGCAAGGTATGGGCCAGCATGGATGCACGCGCGGGCGATCCGCACGTGCTGTGCATCAGTTCGCCCAATCTGACGACGGATTATCTGACCGGCGTCACCGCATTCAATCACGGCAGCTACACGCCGCTGGCGATTTTGCACAACGAGTACATCGCGTTTGTCACCCGCGCCGACAGCGCTTACCGCAGTGCGGGCGATTTGCTGAAGCGTCTGCGCGATGCGGCAGCCAAAGTGAGCGTGGCGCTGTCTACCGCAGCGGGCAATCCCAACCACATCGCGCTGGCACAGGTCACGCGTCACGCCGGCGGTGATGTGCGCACGCCGGTTGTGCGCGTATTTGATTCCGCTCGTGATGCGGTAGCCGATGTGCTGACGGGCAACGCCGATATCGCCGCCATCACGGCCGCCAGCGCGGCGCCCGAGCTTGAAGCCGGCATCTTGCGCGCCCTGGCGGTGTCTGCGCCCACGCGACTGGGCGGCTGGTATGCGCAAACACCCGCTTGGCAGGAACTGGGCGTGCCGTGCACGCTGGGCGCGTGGCGGGGCGTGCACGGCGCAAGTGGACTGTCCGGCGAACAAATTGCCTGGTGGGAGCAGGCTCTTGCCAAAGCGACACAAGCGCCCTCATGGCAACGGGAACTCGCGCGCCACGGCTGGATGCCGATGTTGCTCACCGGCAGAGCGCTGCATGCGCACCTCGCGCAGGAACAAGCCGACATGGGCGCGATGCTGGCGGCACTGGGATTGGGTGCGGCACCCCCATCGGGGGAAATTCCTAACTAATTGATTTTATTGACTTTTTTAATAGTACGCTATAATGCGCTGAAGGCTAGCGGCGAGTGCGGGCCGGTAATATTGGAAACATTATGAGAACGGAAGTACACGTACACGGTTCGATATTTTTGTGCAAAGGCGTGCGGCTGAAGCAGTTGGAGCTGGCGCTGCGCCCGTGGCTGGAATATCTGGATGTCGAAACGCTAGCCGACGCGCACAGCCTTGAACGCGAGGAGCCCGGCTTGGTATTCGACGCACACGAACGCACGCTCAATGTGTGCTGGACAGGAGAAGTAGGCCGCAGTTTTCAGGACAAGCTCGGCGCAGCCATTCAAAATATCGGCCCGATGACGGAATACGCGTCGGAAATCGAAGTCACCTATTACCCCGATCACGGCGACGACGAGTTCTTTCAGGTGTTTGTCGGCCCCACGCCCGAAGCGATTCATGAATTTCGCCGGCAATGCGTGGTGGAGGACGCCACCCATCTGCTGTCACGGCATTTGGGCAAAGCGGCGGTCGATCAAGTCGCCACACTGATCAGCGATCTCTTCGGCAAGAGCCAGCCTGTGGGGCAGCCAGCGTCGGAGCAAAGCGGTTCGTCTACCGTGATACCACTGCACCCACGCGGCAAACACTTGCACTAACCGCACTAACCGCAGTAGCAGTATCAAGCCATCAAAACTCTGATCGCTTTGATCAGGCGCCCCGCAACTTCCTTCGCCTTCAAATCACTGGCGATATCCGGCGCCAGCACCACGGTTTTACCGCCCGAATTATTGACGATCACCGGCACCGGTACGCCATCATGTGTATGCCCGCCCAAGATGGCGTCGATCCCACGCACACGCCCCGCCAATTTGACATCCACATCCATGCCGTTGTGCGACAGAAAAATCACCGCGCGCACACTTTGGGCGCGCACTTCATCCACAATCTTTTGCAACTCGGCTTCTTGGATGCCGAAGGTCCAATCCGCCACAAAATGGCGCGGATTGGCAATCGGTGTGTAGGGAAATGCCTGTCCGATAATGGCCACCGGCACGCCGTTGATTTCACGAATGATGTAGGGCTTGAACACCGGGTCACCAAAATCTGCGGTCTTCACGTTCTGCGCCAAAAATTCGATGCGCCCCAGCGACTTGATCGCCTCCATCATGCGCTGGCTGCCGTAGGTGAAATCCTAGTGTGCGGTCATGGCATCCACGCCCAACTGCTGGCACGCCTCGATCATGTCCTGCCCGCGCGTCCACAGCGCCGTGGCAGATCCCTGCCAGGTATCACCGCCATCCAACAGCAGCGCGCTGGGCCGCGATGACCGCAGGCGATTCACCAGCGTCGCCAGATGCGCAAAACCGCCAACCTTGCCGTAGCGCCGCGCCGCCGCCGCAAAATTGAGATGCGTGTAGGCATGCGCCGCCGCCGAACCGGGCGCAATGCCAGCACGGCGCAGTAAATGCTCGCCCACCAAATGCGGAAAACGCCCCGCTGCATCGCCCACGCCAATATTTGCACTGGGCTCGCGGTAATACGTCGGCAGTAATTGCGCGTGGCAGTCGGTAAAGTGCAGCACGCTCACGTTGCCGAATGTCGGCACATCGTATAGCGCCTGCGTGACCTGCGCGCGCGCGGCACCCAACGGCACACCGCAGGCCGCGGCGGCAGCGAGCGTATTGAGAAATTCGCGCCGGTTCACGATTGCGCGGTCTCCGGTTTATACAAGAGCAGCGAAATGAACCGCGTTCGCATGCGAGCGTCCATTAGGCCTGATCAGCGGAAATGTCATAACTTATTGGTCTCTATTCAGTCCCTATGAAACATCAACATCTTCCCTCACCCCTAGCCCCTCTCCCGAAGGGAGAGGGGAACAAGCCCTCGCCCTCCGGGAGAGGGCGGCG
>JAYTWR010000106.1:0-10033 GCA_043743335.1 Burkholderiales bacterium | reverse complement strand
CTGATCGTGGCGAACGCGGTAAACACTAACGCAGCGCTGGTGAGTATGACGGTGATTTTCATCAGGAACCTCCGGGCAGTTTGGCAGGGCAAGAGCGGTTAGCTGTGGCAAAGGCCGTGTATAGGATTGAGGATTGAGGATTTAAGCACGTCCGGCCGTGTGTTGTCTGCGCCCGTTCAGGATAGGGATGATGGCCATGCGCGCGTCACGTTTGCTGGACGGCGGATTTGCCCGCGCCATAGAATAGGCTCCCGATGTTCCCACCCCGCCCGTTTTAATCCTTGAGAGAGTTTGCCATGCCCAAAACCACCGGAGCACGCTATTTTGCCGAAGTCATGAAGGGTTATGGCATTACCCACGCGTTTTTTGTGCCGACGATTTTGATGGATGCGCTGGCGGAGATGGATGAACTCGGCATTCAGAAAATCCTCACGCACGGCGAAAAGGCAGCGGCTTACATGGCCGACGGTTACGCGCGCGCAGCCAACCGGCCCGGCTTGTGCATGGGGCAGCAGATTGGCGCGTCCAATTTGGCGGCGGGCTTGCGTGACGGTTACATGGCCGGCGCGCCGATTATTGCTATCACCGGCGGGCCGGGCACGCCGGGGCGTTACCGCCATTCGTATCAAGAGGTTGAAGACTTCGCGCAGTTTGATTCGATGACGAAACTCAATGTGCAACTCGATGATGTATCGCGTCTGCCGGATTTGCTGCGCCAGTTATTCCGCGCGGTGACCACCGGTGCGCCCAAGCCCGTGCACCTGCGGCTGAGAGGTTCGCACGGACAAGGCATTGAGTGTGAAGCCGATCTGCCTGTGCCGCTGATCGAAAAGGACTACGCCGCCGTGCCCGCGCACCGGCCTGAGCCGGAGCTCGCGCGCGTCAAAGCTGCGCTGGACGTGTTGGCACAAGCCAAGCGACCGATCATTGTGGCGGGCGGTGGGGTCACTGCATCCGGCGCGCAGGCCGAACTGGTACGGTTTGCCGAAAAGCTGCAAATTCCGGTGGCGACTTCGCTCAATGCCAAGGGCGCGATCCTCGACACGCATCCGCTGGCGGTGGGCGTGCCCGGCGTGTATTCACGCGAGTGCGCGAACCGCGCCATTGCGGAAGCTGATCTGGTGATGTTCATCGGCAGCCACGCCGGCGCGCAGGTCACCGCGAACTGGAAAATCCCCGCGCCGGGTGTTACGGTGATTCAGGTCGACATCGAGGCCGAGGAATTGGGGCGCAATTATCCCAATGCGGCTTCAATATTAGGCGATGCAAAAACTGTTTTAAATCAATTGGTTACGTTATCTACTGGCCCATCCGTCGGCGCAAAGGCGTGGTGCGCGCGCGTGCAACACATCGTCGCTGATTGGCGCGCGAGCGTAGCGGCGAACTACAACTCCGATGCCTCGCCGCTGCGCCCGGAGCGCATCTGCAAGGAAATCAACGACGCGCTGCCCGCCAACGGCGTGGTGGTGTCCGACACCGGCCACGCGGGCATGTGGACCGGGCAGTTGATTGAAATGCGTCACACCACGCAGCGTTACGTGCGCTGCGCGGGCTCGTTGGGCTGGGGCTTGCCCGGCGCGATGGGCGTGAAGTGCGCGCTGCCGGATCAGCCGGTGGTGTTGTTCAGCGGCGACGGCGGTTTTTATTATCACATCGCCGAGCTGGAAACCGCAGCGCGCCACGGCATCAATCTGATTTGCGTGGTGAACAACAACAGCTCGCTCAATCAGGAAATCCCGCTGGTGGGCCACGCTTACCAAGGCAAACGCGGTGATCGTTACAAACCCGATGAAATGTGGCGCTTCCAGAAGTCTGCCGATATCGCCAAAGTGGCCGAGGCCATGGGCTGCGCGGCGATGCGCGTGGATAACCCGAAGGCGCTGCGCGAGGCGCTGCATCAAGCGTTGACGCTAAAGCGCCCGGTGGTGATCGATGCGATTAGCGACGACACCGCGCTGGCACCGACAGCCTGGACACCGGGGGGCAAAAGTGGGCATTGAACGTAAAGTGGTGCTGCTGCTTGCACTGACCGTATGGGCGGGCGCGACGTCAGCGCAGGACCCTTCGGCCAGCGCAGGGCAGGCTTTCCCCGTCAAGCCGATCCGCATCATCGTCGGCCCCGGCCCCGATATCATTGCGCGACTCTTCGGGCAAAAATTTACCGAAGCGTGGGGGCATCAAACGGTGGTGGAACAGCGGCCCGGTGGCGGTGGCACGATAGCGACGGAGATGGTGGCCAAAGCGCCGCCGGATGGTTACACCCTGCTGTTGTCCAGCGCAGCGTATACCATCAACGCGGTGTTGCAGCCGGGGCCGTACGATCTGACGCGCGACTTTGCGTCGATTGCCCTGTGTGCTACGTCGCCGTTCATTCTGGCGGTGCATCCTTCGGTGCCCGCCCAATCGGTGAAAGCATTGATTGCGCTGGCGAAAGCCAAACCGGGGCAATTGGTGTATTCCTCGTCGGGCAATGGCACACCGCCGCATCTGGCGGGCGAGATGTTCAAGGCCATGGCGAAGGTGGATATTCTGCATGTGCCGTACAAGTACGCCACACCGGCGCTGATTGATGTGGTGAGCGGGCAAGTGCAAATCATGTGGCCGATCATGTCAATCTCGCTGCCGCAGGTGCAGTCGGGCAAGTTGCGTGGCTTGGGGGTGAGCGCCGCCGAGCGCACGCGGCTCGCGCCGCAGTTGCCGACCATTGCCGAAGCCGGCTTGCCGGGCTACGAAATCATCGGCTGGAACGGGCTGATCGCGCCGGCCAAAACGCCCGCGGCCGTGGTCAACAAAATCAATGCGGAAATAAATCGCAATCTCAAGGCCAGTGAAATTGTCGGGCGGCTGGCGCAATCCAGTTACGATCCGGCGGGCGAGAGGAATTCGCCGGAGCAATTTACCGGCTTTGTGCGTGCGGAAATTGCAAAGTTTGCCAAGCTGGTGAAGGAATCTGGCGCGAAGGTCGATTGAACCATTCACAGGGAGCAATAGCGATATGACTCAAGGTGTTAAACCCATACGCCGTGTCGTCACCGGCAACGACGCCCAAGGGCGTTCCAAAGTGCTGTTCGATAGCGCGGCACCCAATGTCAATCCGAATTCCTTCAAGAAGGGCACCGGGATGACGGATATTTGGGTGTTCCACGATTGCCCGGCGAATATTTCAGGCGAGAAGGACGACGGCAATCTGCCGTTTCATTTTGAGCCGCCACCCAACGGCGGGCATTTGCGCATTGTGCAATCGGATGCCAAGCCGGTCGATTACGACGCGGCGAAGGATGCTTATCTCGTGCCCGAACATGCGCCGAAAAAAACGCCAGGCGGCACGTGGGAGCGCGGCAATCAAAATCTCTACACCACGCGCATTCATAAATCGGAGACCATCGACTACGGCATTTTGCTCAGTGGCGAGCGCACCATGATTCTGGACGACGGTGAATACCATCTAAAGCCCGGCGATTGCGTGATTGATCTGGCGGCGTGGCACGCGTGGCGTAATGTCAACGCGGGTGCCATGGCCTTTGTGTTTGTGGCAGCGAAGTTTGACACGGAAGGGAAATAGCCATGAGTGACGCCATCAAACCCATACGCCGCATTGTCGTACGCGACACGCACGGCGGTGCAAAATCCGGCGCGTTGTGCGACGGCCCTGCACCCGATGTGCATCTCGATCCGGCGCGCCCCGGATTCGCGGCCACGCGCCTGTGGGTGACCAACGCCACACCGGCGCGCATCCAGAACGAAACCCTGAATACGCCTCACACCATTGAGCCACCCAAGGCCGGGTCGCTGTGCCGCTATTTGCAGATACCGCCTGACGCGGCGTGGCAAGGGAAGGTCGATTCCAAGGCAGTGCAGCATTACTTTGCTGCGATGGGATCGCCCGGTGCTTCGACCTATTCCGCAGGTGCGCCGCATCCGTACATGCAGAAAACTCGCACACTGGATTTCGCGCTCATTATCGAGGGCGAGGTGACGCTGGTGTTAGATCTCGACGAGGTTCATCTCAGCGCAGGCGATACCGTAGTGCTGCGCGGATCCAATCACGCCTGGAGCAACCGCAGCAGCCAACCGTGCCTCATTGCCCTGTCGATGCACGATGCGGCGTAGCCCGGCATGGATCTGACCCTCACTGAGTCGCAACAAGCATGGCAACTCAAGGCGCGCCGGTTTGCGACGGAAGTGCTGCGCCCGCGCTCGCTGGCGCGCGACCGCATCACCGATCCGCGCGAGACCTTTGACTGGGACGTGATACGCGAAGGTTCGCGGCTCGGGTTCCGCACCGCAGCGGTCGACAAGGCGCTCGGCGGTTACGGGCTGGATTTAATTACGCAGGCGCTGATTATTATCGAGCTCGCCAAAGGCGACAGTGCCATGGCCAAGACCTTCAGCCAGTGCTGGAAATGGACGCATCTCTTGCAGGGCGGCTGCACGCCGGAGCAAAAGCAGCGCTTCCTGAAGCCGTTTGTGGAAGACGAAACCTTTTTGCTGGGGCAGGCCGGCACGGAGCCCAATTCAGGTTCCGATCACCGTTTGCCGCCAGAGGAAGATCCGCGCGCAGGCTGGCGGCTGCGCGCAGAACGCGACGGAAATGACTGGCTGCTTAACGGCGAAAAATGTTTTATCGCCAACGGCAGCGTCGCGCGGCTGTTTTTGATTGGCACGCGCACCAACCCGAATGTGCCGCAGAAAGAAGGCGGCACCATGTTTGCCGTGCCTGTGGGCACGCCGGGCATGCGCGTTGGCAAGGTGTTCAACAAGAGCGGCTGGCGTTTTTATCAAAACGCGGAACTCATCTTCGAGAACTGTCGTGTGCCGCACGCCAACGTGATCGGCGAAGTGAATCGCGGCCACGGCGTACGCAACGGCCCCGCGCGGCTGTTCGGTGATTTCGAGCTGGGGGCGAACGCGTTGGGCATGTGTGATGCGGCAGTGGAAATGGCGACAGAATTCATCACCGCACACTGGCCGCACAATCGCTATTTCAAAGACAATCAATCCGTGCAATTGCAACTGTCCGAAATGCACATGCTGACTGAAGCGCTACGCTCATTTGTCTTGCGCGTGGCGGCCGAGGGGCAGGCCAATAGCGGCAACGCGGCAAACAACGCCATTCTGTTGCAGAACTTTGCCACCGATGCCTTGCAACGCGTAACCGCGCTCAACCTCGATATCCACGCCAGCGCGGGCGTGAGCATGATGGCCGCAGGCGCCGACAAGTTAGCGCGCGATGCGGTGATCTGGACGCATCTGGCGGGCGACGCCGTGCAGCGCATGAAGGCTGTGCGAAAGCATTAAAGTTGTTTGAAATCAATTAGTTACATACGCGCTACATACACCCTAAATACACCCTAAGGCGTCAACCATGTTTAACCTGCAGCTCACCCCGGAACAGCAGGCGTTTCGCGACGCGGTGCGTGATTTTGTCGAGCGCGAGATCAAGCCGGTGATGTTGCATCCAGATCAATTGCAGCCTATTCCCAGGCCGCTGCCATTGACGCTGATCGCGCAGGCATCGCAAATGGGACTGCGCGCACTGGCGCTGCCGGAGGCCTTAGGCGGCGCGGGGGCGGATAACCTCACGCTGTGTATCGTGGCGGAAGAGTTGGCCGCCGGTGATGCGGGCATCGCTGTCACCTTGGCGGAAACAGCGCGTCTCGCGCCGCTCATCTTCGATCAAATGATGTCCGAGGCGCAGCGCAGCCGGTTTTTGCCCGCGTTTATGGCAGATGACGGTTTTCATCTCGCGTTGGCGGCGTACGCGCCCGATCCCGAGTGGGGTTGGAAATACCATCGTGAATTGACGCAAGCGCCTACCTGCCGGTTAAGTGCCGTGCGACACAGCAACGGTGATTGGTGCGTCAATGGAACGACCGGCTTCGTGCAGAACGCGCCGGTGGCGAAGTGGGTCGTCGTGCAGGCCGCTATCGACGGCGACGCGGGCAAGCTGGTTTCACTGCTGTTGCCGGTGGATAGCGTTGGCATGACGGTGTGCGATTTCGCGACGACTGTCGAAGCGGTTAAATGGTTTCACGGCAGCGGCGGTGAATTGAGCTTCAGAGATTGCCGCGTCCCGGCGGCCCATGTTCTGGGCAGCGGCGGCGACGCCGCGCTGGCGGCGGTGCTGGCAGGGCGTGGCAATCCGCTGATGCAGGCGATCAACATCGGCATTGCGCGCGCAGCGAAAGACGCAGCCGTGGCCTACGCCAAAATTCGCATCCAAGGCGCACGCTTCATTATTCAGCATCAGGCCATTGGCAACCTACTCGCCGATGCCGCCATAAAAATTGAAGTCGCGCGGAACATGGTTTGGCATGCGGCGTGGGCGTCCGATCATCCCGATGCCGTGACGGATCGCAGTGTGTCCGATTTGCCATTGCAGACCGTGGCCAAAGTGTTCACGTCGGAAGCGATGTATACCGCCACCGAAGAAGCCGCCGAATGCTTCGGTGCCATGGGTGTGATGCTCGACATGCCACTGGCGAAATACGTGCACGAAGCGCGTGTGTTTCTGCACGCTGGCCAAAGCAACAGCGTGGCGAAACTGCGCGTGGCGGAGGCGGTGGCGGGGTTTGAGCGGAGCGCTACGCCCCAAACCGGAACGTAGATGAAGGCGCGTCCATCCGGTCGCGCGGCTTGCGTAGTCGGTTGGCCATCTCCAGTGCGGCCGGTGCGTTTTCCAGCAGAATGTTCATTTGCCGTTCGTTCAAATTAAACCCTGCGCGCCGCGCCATGGTTTCGGCAATGGCGCGGGTGGCGGCATCGGCATCGGGCTTCGGTTCGAACACACGCACATCGATGGTGGGCGCATGGGCTGCGGGATCAAGCGGCGGACGGCGCAAATGCCAGTCTGTCGCCTGCTGATACGCATGCCCTGCGGCCAGCAACTGCGCGTCATTAAAGGGCCGTGTAATGAGTTGCAGGCCCAGCGGCAAGCCCGCTTTTGACAGGCCGCCGCACATGACCAGCGCTGGCGTGCGCGCCGCGTTAGACGGCGTAAAGGCATTGGATTTGCGCCAGAAATGGGTGACACGATAGTCTTCAAAACGCGGCGCGGGGCCGAAGCCCATGGTGAGCAGCACATCGTATTTTTGCAGCAGCGGCTGCATGTCGGCGATGTAGCGCCGGTGCTCGCGCAACGCCTGAACGTAGTCGCTGGCTTGGAACAAACACGCGGGCAGTGCACGGCCGAGAAAATCGCGGCCAAAATCGCCGGGGCGCTTGACCAAATCATGGTGATTGATCGAGTAAATTTCGCACTCGCCGATGACTACTTTGACATCCAAGCCGTCCATCATGGGCCGCGCGCGGCAATCTTCGAGCGTTGCACCCAAGCGGGCGAAGGTTTTGATGGCCTCTTCCATCGCTACGCGCAGGTCTTCGTGCGCGGGCAAGTCTTCTTCCCAGTAGTGGCGCAGCACGCCGATTTTGAGGTCTTTGGGATTCAGGTTTTTCAGCGCGGCGTGATAGTCAGGTAGGGTCTGCCTGGTGCTGCCGGCATCTTGTGGGTCGTAGCCCGCCAGCACTTGTAGCAGCAGCGCGCAGTCTTCTGCGGTGCGCGCCATTGGGCCGCAATGATCGAAGGTGAACGAGTTTGGAATCACACCCGCACGGCTGACCAGCCCATAGGTTGGCATCAGACCGGTAATGCCGCAGTGCGACGCCGGCCCGCGGATTGAGCCGCCGGTGTCGGAGCCCAGCGCGGCCGGTGTAAGGCCTGCCGCCAGCGCCACGCCCGAACCGCTCGAAGAGCCGCCAGAAAAATGCGCGAGATTCCACGGATTACGCGCGGGCGGCCACGGCAGATCAAACGACGGCCCGCCGTGTGCGAATTCATGGGTTTGCAGTTTGCCCAACAGAATCGCGCCGGCGTCGAGTAGCTTTTGCGTGGTGGTGGCGTTGGCGGCGGGGATGTTGTCGATGCAGACTTTCGAGCCGCCCGAAGTCAGTATGCCGGCGGTGTTGTAGATGTCTTTCAGCGCAAACGGTATGCCGTGCAGTGGGCCGCGATAACGACCGGCGGCGATGTCCTGCTCCGCTGTCTTGGCCTGTGCGCGAGCGAGATCGCCGGTCACCGTGATGAAGGCCGACAGTTGCGGCTGGTAAGTGGCAATGCGCGCGAGCAATGCCTCGGTGAGCGCCACAGGCGAAAGCTTGCGCGTGCGTATCAGGGTGGCGGCTTCTGCGAGTGTCAGATAGTGGAGGTCGGTCATGGTGTAAGTAATTGTTTTAAAAGGCGTTTTTGTAAGTAATCTTATAGGGCTGAACCGCGTGCCGTCACGCCCAATTCACCCAGCAATTTTTGCAGGACTTCGGTCTCGGTTTTAAGGTGGCGCAGCGTTTGTGCGCTGCCCATGGTGTTTTCGGCCCACGCATTGCTGCGCGCTTTGCGGCAGACTGGCCAGCGTCAAAGCTATTGTCATCGCCATCGCCAACGTCGATGTCAATTGAAAAAGCGTAGCCCGCACAGGCGTCAACACTGCCGGGGTGTGAGCAAACCGCTGCATCCATTGCATCATGCGCTCCTCGCGACACTGTAGCCGCGTCTGATACGCATCGTAGCGCTGAACGATGTGGCTGTCACGGCACGCGTGCGCCAAGAAGGTTGACGCCTCTGCGTGTGGTCACTAAGCTTGCCGCTCTGCCCTGCGTATTTCCACGCACGCATTCCACCGCATTCCACCGCCTTCACGAAGAGCGAACCCATGGCTTCCCTGCCTTACTACACGCCCGCAAAAATCGGCATGCCGTTGGACGAGGTGGACACGCCCGCGCTGCTGCTGGATTTGGATGTCTTTGAGCGCAATTTGCAATTGCTGAACGACTCACTGGCCGGGCGCAACGTCAAGCTGCGTCCACACGCCAAAAGCCACAAGTGTCCGCAGATCGCGCTGCGGCAAATGGCATTGGGTGCCGTGGGCGTGTGCTGCCAAAAAGTCAGTGAAGCCGAGGCGATGGTCGATGGCGGCGTCAGTGATGTGCTGATTGCCAATGAGGTGGTGGGATCGGCCAAGGTAAAGCGCCTTGTGGCGCTGTCCCAGCGCGCGAAAATCGCAGTGTGCGCGGATCATGCCGATAACGTCGCGGCGCTTGACGCGGCGGCGCGTGAGGCGGGCGTGACGCTTGATGTGTTGGTGGAAGTCAACGTCGGCGCGAATCGCTGTGGTGTTGAGCCCGGCGCGCCAGCGTGTGCTTTGGCGCAAAAAATTCATGCCAGTCAAAACCTGCGCTTCGCCGGCCTGCAGGCGTATCAGGGCGGCGCGCAGCATATGCGCAAAACCGAAGACCGTCGTGCCGCGATCGAGGCCGCGTGCGAGAAAGTCAATCGAACCATGGCGTTGCTCAAGCAGGCGGGCATCCCCTGCGAGCGCGTGACGGGGGCGGGTACCGGCACCTATATGTTCGAGGCGGCGAGTCGCGTGTACCACGAGCTGCAAACGGGGTCGTATATTTTTATGGACGCTGATTACGCTGCCAATGACTGGACCGAGAGTGGCATTCCGCGTTTTGGGCACAGCCTTTTCGTGTGGACCACGGTGATGAGTTGCCCGGCGAGCGATCGCGCTATTGTCGATGCGGGGCTCAAGGCATCGAGTGTGGATTCCGGCATGCCGCGCGTGTTTGATACGCCGGGCGCGGAATATATTAAGGCATCGGATGAGCACGGCGTGTTGAAGCTCGCCGCGGGCGTGTCGTTGCCGCTGGGGTACAAACTGAAAATTGTGCCGGGGCATTGCGACCCAACGGTGAATCTCTACGATCACTTTGTGTGTGTGCGCAAAGGCGTGGTCGAAGCGCTGTGGCCCATTTCGGCGCGTGGTGCGCTTCTTTAAAAAAATGGTCTCTATTTGTACTGTGTCACCTTAGAGGGAAATTAAGCACAAAAAGGTTTTGCCCGTCAGAGGAGAAAATCCATTTTTGTAACACAGCACAACTATTCAGTCCCTATGAAACATCAACATCTTCCCTCACCCCTAGCCCCTCTCCCGAAGGGAGAGGGGAACAAGCCCTCGCCCTCCGGGAGAGGGCGGCG
>JAYTWR010000105.1:0-62693 GCA_043743335.1 Burkholderiales bacterium | reverse complement strand
GTGATTGTCAGAGATGGCACCGCATTATAGTCGGCCAGATAGTCGGCCAGACCACGGGCGTTACTCCGCTTTGATGCCTGCCGCGCGTATCACCTTGCCCCACTTGTCGATTTCAGCTTTTATCAAGGCCGTCAACGCTTCCGGCGTGCCGGGGTCGGATTCGGCGCCTTGCTTCAACATCCATTCGCGCGCGGCCGATGAACGCAGAATCTCGACCAACTCGGTGTTGAGTTTCCGCGCAATCTCTGTTGGCAGTTTGGCCGGCGTCACGATGCCAAACCAGGTGGTGGCTTCAAAGTTGGGGAACCCCGCTTCGGCAATGGTCGGCACTTCCGGCGCACCGCTGAAACGCTTGGTCGAGGTAATGGCCAACGCCTTAACCTTACCGGCTTTTGCCTGCGCTATGGCCACCGTCACCGGCACCATCGACAATTGCACCTCGCCACTCATCACCGCCGTGGTGGCCAGCGACACGCCTTTGTACGGCACATGCACCAGCTTGATACCCGCCGTGGTGTTAAGCAACTCAAACGACAAATTGCCCGTGGTGGTAGGCCCACCCGACGAGAAGTTAATCGCGCCGGGCTTGGTTTTGGCGTAAGCAATCAATTCTTTCAAATTCGCCACCGGCAATGACGGGTGTGCAATCAACAGCATCGGTATGTGCGCCACGGTCGTAATCGGTATGAAATCCTTCAGCGGGTCGTACGACAGTTTTTGATACAAGCTGACCGCCACCGCGAACGACGACTGCTGCGCCATGTGCAAGGTGTGACCATCGGGCGCGGCATGCTTCACCAGTTCTGCCGCGACGATACCGCCGCCCGTGCGATTTTCCACAATCACCGGCTTGGCCCATTTTTCATTGAGCCGCTGCGCAAGATAACGCGACAGCAAGTCGCCACTGGTGCCGGCCGAGCCGGTGACGATGCGCACGGGCTTGGATGGGAATGTCTGCGCAGTCGCCATGGACGAGGATAATGAAATACCCAATAAAATCAAATAGTTAGCCATAAATATCCTTGACGATAGTGAACCGCCGGTGGATCACGTTAGGCACGACCGCGCTGCCAAAAAACCACTTCACCGGGCACACAGGCAACCCCTGTGAAATGGGCAAGCCGCGGGCAATCCGGGAAGTTAAGCCGGGAAGTTACAGGCCAATGTTGGCTGCCGAAAATCACAGCCCAGCCACCGCCTCGTGATAAACGCTGTGATCCAGCAGCGGGGCCAGCGCCTCGCGTGTGCGCGGCGCACGACCCTGCTCTTGGGCTATCCAAGAATCTTGATCGAACAGCACATCAAGGTGATTCGGCTGGATGCCGACGCTGTAATCATGGTTCGCGAAGGCGCGCTCGATCAGCCCGCGCTCGAAGCCCGTGGCTTTTGCCAGCCACTCATGGCCCACCTGCGGCTTTTCTTTCACAAGCGTTGAGGCGCGGATGAGGTGGCGCGTCAGTTCGACAATCTGCCTGCGCTTGTTGGCGTCGGCGAGTTTTTCGGCGGTGCTGTTCAGGTTGAAATACGAGGCGTAGACGCCGGGCGTTTTGAGTTCAATGGCGTCGGCGCCGAGGCCATCTTTTGCCGCCTGTGAACCCGGTTCCCAGATGGAAATCGCATCCACGCGTTTTTCAATGAGGGCTTTGGATATCTCGAATATCGGCGCCAGCGCGATGATTTCAACATCGCTTTCTTTCAGGCCATGGGCTTCGATCTCTTTAGATAAATAGTAGCTCGATGACGTGCGTGTGTAGGTGCCCACGCGCTTGCCGCGCAAGTCCTTGATCGACGCAATGCCAGCGGAGCGGCGGGCAACAATGTGATAGTGGCCGCGCGTCACGGTGAAAAGAATGCGCATGTCCGGCCGCTTCGCAGAAAACCGCAGGAACTGCGTATCGTAGTTCGTCGCGACATCCGCCACGGGCAATATCGCTTCCGACGAAATCGCTTTGGCCTCGGCGGTGTTGATTGATGCGCCCGGATTCATGGCAGCGTCCGCGCCAACCAGATGACCGACGTTGCCATGATGCACGGTCGCTTGGCCGCCGAACATGGCGTCTACGGCAATTAACGTCGTGGCCTGCTCCATCACATTGCGCATGCCGTAGACCTGCAAGTCCATGCTGGTCTCCTTAACCCTTGTGCGCAGCCAGCGCCACTTTAACCGCCGGGCGCTCACTCATGCGCTTGAAGTGATCGTGTACCTTGGGGAATTTGGTGATATCCACGCCGTCACTCGCAAGCCAGCCGCTGATGGTAAAGAGGTAAGCGTCACAGACGGTGTAAGCGGCACCCATCACCCACGGGCCTTTGAGCAATTCATTTTCGATCAGCGCAAAACACTCGCTCATGTTTTGCGGCACTTTGGCCTTCATGGTTTCTTGTGCGGCGGGGTCGTCTGACCAGCGCGCGGCGCGTGGCCGGTGCGCGTGCGCCGGATGCACGGTGGCACACAGATAGCTGTTGAAGGCCTGTGCCACCGCGAATTCAAAGGGGTCTGCGGGCGCAAGTTTGGCCTGCGGATGGGTCTGCGCGATCCACGCGAGGATAGCTGGCGTTTCAGTAAGAATGCCCTGTTCGGTGACCAGTGCGGGCACGCGGCCCTTCGGGTTCAGCTTCAGGTAATCCGGTTTGCGTTGGTCGCCCTGCGTGAAATCAAGTCTTGCGGTTTCATACTTTGCGCCGGCTTCTTCGAGTGCGATGTGCGAGGCCAGCGCACAGGTGCCGGGTGCCCAATAAAGTTTGATCATGGTCATTATTCTCCTCGTGGAATTAAAATTCGGGCTACGCTGAAAATCTGCGAATGTTATTACGGTGACTGCTACGGTGACTACTATGGTGACTTACAGCGGTTTTATATCAATATCGCTTCATTGATCCGTCTGGCCCGCATCTTCGAATCGGCTTTGAGGCCGACGTCGAACGCCGCCCGCGAGTCGTAGCCGGGATCCAAGCCCTGATGGGGCAGTGCATCGCATCGATATCGTCGCCTGCTGTGTGGTGTGTCCGTGGTGTGTCTGTGGTGATATTCGATTCTGTCACAATACCCGTCTGGCGGGGCATTTCAAACAGGAGGGCACGGTGTTCAGCAACGATCTGGAGGAAGCGCTCAACGTTCACGATATGCGGGAGATGGCGCAACAGCGCTTGCCCAAGTGGATGTTTGAATTTGTTGATCGCGGCACAGAAGATGAGGTCGCGCTGCGTAACAATCGCGCCGCGTTCGAGCGCATTAAGCTGAAGACGCAGGTGCTGATCGATGTGTCGAAGCGCAATCAGGAAATCACGCTGTTCGGCAAAAAACACGGCATGCCGCTCGGCATCGCGCCGACGGGTCCGGCGGGCATGTTGCATTACCAAGGCGAGCTTGAACTCGCACGTGCGGCCAAGGCGGCGAACATTCCTTTTACGCTCGCCACCGGCTCGCAAACCAGCATGGAAGATGTCGCCAGACTCGTCGGCGGTACGCTGTGGTTTCAGCTTTAATGGCGGCATGCCCACGCGCGCCAACTACCCGGAAGGCATGACTGAAAAATTCACGCATGTGTCCACGGCAGAACGCAAAACTAAGAACGATTCCCTGTCGTGGCAAAACCTCGACGAACTGCGCAACCTGTGGCCGGGCAAACTGCTGGTGAAAGGCATCCTCACGCCGCACGATGCGGAAATGGCGATCAAGCACGGTGCCGATGGTGTAATCGTCTCCAATCACGGTGGGCGTAATTTCGACAGCTCGATGGCACCCATTGAAGCGCTGGCGCCGATTGTGGATGCGGTGGGGAATCGCACGACGGTGATTGTCGACAGCGGCTTTCGTCGTGGCAGTGACGTGGTGAAAGCGCTTGCCATCGGTGCCAAGCTGGTGATGGTGGGCCGGGCCACGCTGTGGGGCACCACGGTCGGCGGCGAAGCGGGCGCTGCGCGTACCCTCAATTTCTATCGCGAGGAAATCAGCCGCACCATGGCGTACTTGGGCTGCACCGCGATTACGCAATTAAATCGTGAGTTTCTCGAAACGGTTCCTACGCCGCATGTGCCATTGACGAAATAATGTAACTAATTGATTTTAAATGGATTTATTGGCAAGGCCCAAGCGGTGCGCACATGCGGCCGTCGGTAAACGCCTGCTTTGCGCGATGCCCAGACCATGTTAAAAAGCTACAACGTGACAAAAACCAAGGACTGCAATTGATGAAACCTGTGATGACATTGACCACCGCACTGACTGCGTTAGTGTGCGGTTTTGCCGCGCACGCGCAACAGGCGTACCCGATACGCCCTATGCGCGTGGTGGTGTTTATACCGGCCGGCGGCGCAGCGGATTTTCTGGCGCGGGTCACCGCGCAAAAGCTTGGCGAAGCATTGGGGCAAACGGTGGTGGTAGATAACCGCGCGAGCTCCGGTGGGGTGATTGCCACCCATCTGGTCGCCAAGGCTGCGCCCGACGGCTACACGCTGCTGCAGGCCGGCATCACCACGCACGGTATCGGCCCGAATGTGTATACCAATCTGCCGTACGATCCGGTGAAGGATTTCGCGCCGATTGTGCATACAGCGATCATGCCGGTGTTCATGATGTCCCACGCGCAGGTGCCGGTGAAAACGGTGAGCGACGTGATCGCGCTCGCCAAAGCCAAACCCGGTAGCGTAAGTTTTGGCTCGCCCGGCACCGGTAGCGCACCGCATATGGTCGGCGAGCTGTTCAAAATCGTCACCGGTATCCCCAGCCAGCACATCCCGTACAAAGGCAGCGGTACGGGCGCGCCCGCGCTGGCCTCCGGGGAAGTGCCGGTGATGTTTGACGCGGTGGCTGGCCATCAGGCGTTCATCAAATCCGGACGCGTGCGAGCGTTGGCGGTCACCAGTGCGGAACGTGTCACGGCGTTTCCCGACGTGCCGACCATGAAAGAATCCGGCCTCGCGCGCATCGACGGGCAGGTGTGGTACGGGCTGCTCGCACCCGCAGGCACGCCCAAGCACATCATCGACAAGTTGAACACCGAGACCAATCGCGCACTCGCGCAGCAAGACATGAAAGACAAATTGCTGGCATCGAGTATTGAAACCACGGGCGGCACACCAGAGGCATTCGGCAAATACATACGCGCCGAGATCGACAAGTGGGGGCCGGTAGTCAAGGCCGCGGGCGTGAAAGCCAATTAGTCGCTGGATTACCCGGCAGCGGAGTAGAAAATCATGACAACAACCGGCACGGTTCAGTCTTTAAACATCAATGAATTGACGCGTTATTCGTCTGAGGCGCGCGTCAACCAGCCCTTGCTGGGATCAAAAGATTTCGTTACGCGCATGAATTGCTATGAGCCGGGCCAAGTGACGCCGTTTCATGTACACCCCAACGACGACGAAGTGATTTTTTGTGTGGAAGGGCGCGGGGCGATTACGTTTGAAGCACGTGCGCCGGTGCCGATGACGCCGGGCAGTCTGGTAAGTTTGCCCGCCGGTTTGCCCCACGGCATCGAAGCGGCCAAGGATAGCCGCATGGTCGTCATCTACACGACCAACGCGGGCTACACCAGTGTGCGGCCTGAAGGTACTACCGCCGATCGCGCTGCCGAAGCGGGCATACCCTTGCCGGGAGAAAGCGCGCGCGGGTGAGCGCGTGCGGCATCGGCGATTAACAGTGCCATTGAATAAAAACCTAAATAAATCAATATCTTATGTATCTTTTTTAAGCAAGGCGAACACCCGCCTCAAGTTGATGCCACTCAGCCGGCCCATGGTTACGCCCCAACACGACGCATAGCGCCCCACACCCGCGCCGGCGTCATCGGCATATCCAAATGCTTCACGCCCACCGTTCCCAGCGCATCCAGCGTGGCGCTCACCAGTGACGGTATCGAGGCGGTACAACCCGATTCCCCCACGCCTTTAACGCCGAGCGGACTGACCTTGCTGGGGGTCGCGTGTTCTTCGCCGCGCAATTCCGGCACTAGGCCGGCGCGCGGCATGATGTAATCCATAAAGCTGGCCGACAGCGGTTGCCCCGATTCGCGGTCATAGACGATTTGCTCGCCGAACACTTGCCCGGCACCTTGCACCACGCCGCCATGCAATTGGCCTTCGACGATGGCGTGGTTGATCACGACGCCGCAGTCGTCTACCGCACAATACGACACGATTTTCGGTGTGCCGGTTTCCGGATCGATTTCAACTTCAGTGATGTGGCAGCCGTTGGGGAAGGTGGAGCCGAATTTGCCGTCGGCCATGACGCTCACGGTTTTGCTTTTGGCAATGTCTGCAAGCGTCACTGTGCGCTTGGCTTCGCGCGACTTGAATTCACCTTTGGCGTACTGTATCTGTGACGGCTCAAGACCGAGTTCCAGTGCGGCCAGCGCCTTGCCTTCCTCGATTAATTTTTGCGCGGCGATGTGACTCACGCTCCCCACGCCCACCGTCGTACGCGAGCCGCCAGTGTGGTTGCCTTCGAGCTTGCTGCCGGGTGCGCATTGCACCACCTTAACTTTATCGAGCGGGATGCCCAGCGCGTTGGCGACGATAGTGCCCAGCGTGGTTTCGTGCCCATGCCCCTGCGCTTTGGATACGGTATAGAGCGTGACGATGCCTTTCGCGTCCAGCGTGATTTCCACTTCATCTTTGGGCGCATTGCCCGCGCCGGAGGCTTCGATCACGGTGGATATGCCAAGGCCGCGCAGCTTGCCCGCCTTGGCGGATTGCGCGCGACGCGCGGCAAAGCCAGCCCAGTCGGAAAGCGCCAGCGCCTTTGACAGTAAGCCCGGCAGATCGGCGTTTTCATAAACAGAACCGGTGGCGGTCTTGTACGGAAAGGCATGCGGCGGAATAAAATTGCGGCGACGCAAATCGGCCTTGTCCATGCCGATATCGATGGCGGCCTGATCGACAAAACGTTCGACGACATAGGCGATGTCCGGGCGCCCCGCGCCGCGATACGACCCCATGGGTGTGGTGTTGGTGAGCGGTACACGGAACAACGCATACGCCGCCGGTATGTGATACACGCCAGTCAAACACGTCGTGGTGTTGCGGATGTGTCCCGCCGAGCCGGGCGACAGATACGCGCCCATGTCGGCAATCCAGTTCAAACGAAACGCCACAAAGCGCCCGTCTTCATCCAGCGCCAATTCGCCTTCGGCGATGTTGCCGCGGCCGTGGTTATCCGTTAAAAAACTTTCTACGCGCGATGACACCCATTTCACTGGCTGCCCCAGCGCTTTGGCGGCGATCATGAGCGCGATGTATTCGGGGTAGGCCGGCGTGCGCTGGCCAAAGCCGCCGCCCACATCGTGCGCCTCGAAAATCAACTTGTCTTCGGGCACCTTGGTCCACGAGGCCACCATTTTGCGCAGCGTGGTGACGCCCTGCGTGCAGACGTTGAAACGATACTCACCGCTGTCAGCGTTATAGGCCACCAAGCAGGCACGTGGTTCCATCGGGCACGGTGTCACGCGAGTGGAATCCACCCGCAGCCGCGTCACGTGTGCGGCATGCTTGATGGCTTCGGCGACGGCGGCTTCGTTGCCCGCTTCGGACTCGTAAACCAGATTACCCGGCACGGCGGCATCGAGTAGCGGCGCGCCGGGGCCAAGCGCCTGTTCAGGATCGACGATGGCCTGCAACACCCGATACTCGATTTCAACCAACTCGGCGGCATCCGCAGCCGCCCCCACGCTGTCCGCCACCACCAGCGCCACGGCCTCGCCGACAAAACGTACCTTGCCGTGCGCCAGCACCGGGCGATCCAGCGCGCGGGCTTTCATGCCGTTCTTGCCGGCAGCCGCCAGCACATGTGCCGCACGCACATAGCCCTCGCGCACGGCGTCTTCGCCGGTAAACACTTGTTTCACACCGGGGTGCGCCAGTGCTTTGCTGATGTTGACCGAAACTATTTCCGCGTGGGCGTGATCCGAGCGCACGAAGTGGCCATAGAGCAGCCCCGGCGCAGTCCAGTCGGCGGCGTATTTGCCCGCGCCCGTGATGAGACGATGGTCTTCCACGCGCTTACCATCGTGAGCATGATCGTGCGCGGCGGAATCGGTTTTGGGGTTCATGTGTTGGTTCCTTGCGTGATGCGAAAGTGGCCAGATTTACTCCGGCTTGATGCCGGCTGCTGTGGCGATCTTGCGGTATTTTTCGATATCGATCTTTTGCCTGCTGGTCAGCGCCTCGGCGGTTGAAGCCACGATGTCAGTGCCGGCCTCAAGCTGGCGCTGTTTGTAATCCGCCGATTGAATAATGCTGACAATATCGGTGTGAATTTTATCAACGATTTCTTTCGGCGTTTTCGCCGCCACCCAAATGCCGTACCACTGCACGATGTCAAAGCCCGGTGCGCCGGATTCGGCGACGGTAGGCACATCGGGCATAGCGCCGGAGCGCTGCGCGGAAGTCACCGCCAGCGCGCGCAGCCGGCCGGACTTGATGTGCGGCACAGCGGTAGTGGGCGCGGTCAGGCCGATGGGCACGTGGCCCCCCAGAAGATCAATCAACGCAGGCGCGGCACCCTTGTACGGCACATGCACCATGTCGATGTTGAAGGTGGTTTTCATCAACTCGCCAGCAAAATGCTGAGGCGTGCCGTTGCCGATTGATGCGTAACTCATCACGCCCGGCTTGGCGCGCGCCAGCGCGATCAACTCTTTCATGGTTTTGGCGGGCAGCGAGGGATGCGCCAGCAACACCGTGGGCGCGGTGCCCACCAGTGTAATAGGCTGCAAGTCGCGTAGCGGGTCGTAAGGCATTTTGCGAAACAACACCACGTTCATCGACACTTCGCTGGATGCACTGAGCAGCAGGGTATAACCGTCGGGCGGGCTTTTCACCACAAAATCCGTGCCGATCATGGCGCTGCCGCCGGGGCGTGCATCGACCACCACGGGCTGGCCCCAGCGCTCCGTGAGCTTTTGTGCAATGGGCCGCGTGGTGTAATCCGAGCCGCCGCCTGCCGGGTAAGTAATCACAAACCGCACCGTTTTTGACGGATAGGTTTGCGCGACTGCTGACAGGCATAGGCCCGTCGCAGCCATCGCCAGCACACGCATGCCCATGCGCTTGCTCATGTCCTGCCATTGACCCATCACGCGGTTGTTCCTTCCTGCGAAAACACCATTTAATTTAACTGCCCTGCGGCGCTCATTGGCCCGTAGCCTTGCTCACCTTATCACCCGGCGTGCGCACTTGTCACGCGGCACCAGAGACGTGGCGGCGCTGGGGTGAATTTCTGATAACCTTGGCTTTTATTGACTGAACGGATACGAGGTTACCATGGCACTAAATCCCTCCGAAGAACGCGGCGCGCAAACCAAAATGGACGCGGACAATCTGTACCGCGAAGAAATCGTCACCGACCGCAAAGTCGGCACGTTGCGCATGATGACGCCGATCAAAAGCGACGGCACGCCGGACGTTGCGCGGCCCACGCTGTATATCGGCGAAGCGCAGATCATGACGCAGGCTGGCCCGCTGCCCATCAATTTTGAAATCGAGGGCAAGAACCTGTCTGAAGTGGTCGCCAATTTTGGCGATGCCGCCAAAGAAGGTGTCGAACGCACCGTGCGCGAGCTGCAAGAGCTGCGTCGCCAGCAGCAGTCTTCGATTGTGGTGCCGGGCGCCGGTGGTATGGGTGGTATGGGCGGTATGGGGGGAATGGGGGGAATGGGCGGCATGGGTGGCGGCAAGCTGCAACTGCCCTGATCCGTGATGGCATGGCCGCTGAAAATCGGCATTGATCTTGGTGGCACCAAAACCGAGATCGCGGTGTTCGATGGTGCAGGCACCGAGCTTTTGCGCAAGCGCGAGCCTACCCCGGTGGATGATTACGCGGCGACGCTGGCGTTAATCGCGCGCCTCATCACCGACGCGGAACAGACGTTGGGCGCGCGTGGTACGGTGGGAATCGCCACGCCGGGTGCGCTGTCGCCCTCAACAGGCTTGATGCGCAACTCTAATTCAACCTGCCTGAATCAACAGCCACTGGCGCTGGATTTGCATCGCGAATTGGGGCGTGAGGTACGCCTAGCGAATGACGCCAATTGTTTTGCGTTGTCCGAAGCCGCCGATGGCGCGGCGGCAGGCAGCGCAACCGTATTCGGCGTGATCATCGGTACTGGCGTGGGCGGCGGAATCGTGATTCACGGCAAGGTGCTTGAAGGCCCCAACGCCATCACCGGCGAGTGGGGTCACAATTCGCTGCCGTGGCCCGAAGACGATGAACGCCCGGGCGCGGCGTGTTACTGCGGCCAGCGCGGCTGCATCGAAACATTTTTGTCGGGGCCGGGCTTGGCAAGTGACTATGCGCAGCGCGGCGGCGCGAGCATTGACGCGATGGATATCGCTGCGCGCAGCCACAGTGAGCCATTAGCGCAGCAAGTCTTGGCGCGCTACGAACACCGCTTGGCGCGCGCGCTTGCCGGCATCATCAACGTGCTGGATCCGGAGGTCATTGTGCTGGGCGGCGGTTTGTCCAACATCGGGCGGCTCTACGAAAACATTCCCGCGCTGTGGGGGAAGTGGGTATTCTCCGACGTAGTGCGCACACGGCTGGTGCGCAACCGGCACGGCGACTCTAGCGGTGTACGCGGCGCGGCATGGTTGTGGCATTAGCGCAGTACCCGCTTTACCCGCTGCACCTTTACCGGCAGCACAAATACAGCACGAAGGCGATTGTGGATACGGAAATAAAACCCATACAAAACAAAGTGTTACGTTGCGGCGTGGTGCCTGTGCGTTTTGCCTTCGGCGACTGGCAACTGCTGGTGTTGCGTAGCGGCGCACTCTGGGATTTTCCGGTGGGTGTCGTCAGTGTTCACGAAGATTCGCTGGAAGGCGCCAAGCGCGAAACCCTCGCGGCCACCGGCATCGAAGATCTCGAGTTCGCCTTCGGTGAAGCCAGCAAGGAAACGGTGCCGTACGCCGGCAACAATGTTGACCGCTACTACGTGGCCGAAACGCGCACGGAAGTCATCACGCTGCCGACTTCCAAGAAAACCGGCAAACCTGCGCATGATGCATGGCGTTGGGTCACCTGCGATGAGGCAGAGGACTATTTGGCACCGCGGCTGACGCATGTGCTGGAATGGCTGCGCACGCGAATCAATGAATAACCGCAGGCCAACATCAAGGAGCATGACTTGCTAGACATCAAAACATTTCCGTATGTGTGCTTCGTCCGCTTCGATCTGACGAACAAGGCATTCGACCGTGAGTTCAACATTCACTTCGACGATCACATTCAGGAGTTGTCCGACAAGCCCGGTTATTCCACGGCATGGCGCACGCAAGAGTGGCGCGGCAACCCGGTAAAATTTAAATATAACGAGGGCGTTCTGGAGCAGGAGTACCAGCAGATTTACGCCATTGCCGATCCGGCGCTGTTTCAGTCGTTTCCGCAAAGCCCGCCGCCGCCCGTGCCGGAAAGCATGCCGTGGCGTCGCGATGTCGGCAACTGGGGCCGTGTGTTTTATCGCGTGCTCAATGTGTTTGAGAAAGACGCCCGCGCGGGCCGCTGCTGGGCGCGCTGCGAATACTATCTGTCTGGTGCCGCGCAGGAATCACAGTTTCAATCCGACAACGCACAACACATTCGGCACGCGCTGGAACTACCGGGCATTCACCGCGCGTGGCAATTGCAGCATGCACCGCACGCATGCCAGATCGGCCCCGATCCGGCGGGCAAATTCATGAATATGTTTGAAGCTGATGCGCCGGAGAATTTGTTCGACCCCAGTCTGGGCGAGGAGCGCTTACCGCTCAAAGCCGGACAAACTTTCGCCGGACGGCACTTTGCGCATCTGCTGCTGAAGGCGGAGCCGCAGTCGTTAAAGTAATTTAAAAACTGTTTAAAATCAATTACTTATGATTTATTGGTCGTGCTGAAATAGCCGCTAGCCATCAATCCCGCAGCAAGAACTGTTCAACCACTTTCGCCAGCGCTTCGGGTTGATCGTGATGAATATTGTGTCCGGCATCGTCGATGCGCTCGACATCCACCAGCGTTTGAAACGCGGCCAGCCGTTCTTCGTATTCTTCGGGTTTGCTGCGCAGGTTCGCCACCGAGCGCGAGTTGACGCCTTCGATAAACAGCACCGGCGCGGTAATCTCCCGCCAGCACGCCAGCGATTCATCGTAGCGTGACGGCGTTGGGCGCACGATTTTATGCGCGGGGTCGGCGCGCCGCACCACGGTGCCGTCGGCTTCTTCTTTGCCCCAGTGCTGCACCAGAAACGCTGCACGCTCCGGCGTGAGGCGCGGGTTCTCCGCCATCATGCGTTCAGCGAAATCCGCAAAATCCGCGTACGGCCGCTGCTGCTCGCCGGCACGGAGTTGTCGCAGCCATTTGGCGTAACGCCGTGGTGCGTCTTCCGCAGTGGCTGGCGGCCCGCCGAACCCTTCAATGTTGACGAACTTGCGGATGCGGCGCGGCACCGCGCCCGCGTACAGCCCGGCCACACTACCGCCCATGCTGTGCGCCACCAGCGCCACCGGTAGCGCCGGCTCGAAGTGATCGAAAATCGCATCGAGATCTGCCAGAAAATCCGCGAACCAATAAGTGTCTTGACCCGCCCAATCGGTCAAACCATAGCCGCGCCAGTCGGGCGCGATGACATGCCAGTCGTGCGCAAACGCATCCACCGTGAATTGCCACGATGCCGATACATCCTGAAAACCGTGCAACATGAACAGCTTGGGCGCACCTTCGCGCCCCCACGTGCGGCAGTGGTAATTCAGGCCGCGTACGGGCAAGAAAACCGATTCGCTGGGCTTCACGAACTTAACCCTCCGCGCTGATCAAGCCCCCGGCACGCGCCAGCGCGGCAAGATGGTGATCGGTATCGCCGAGGAAAGACTCCATCGCCGTCAGCCGTTTGAAGTAATGGCCGATTTTGTACTCTAGGGTCATGCCGATGCCACCGTGCAACTGCACTACCTGCTGGCCAATGAATTTGCCGGAGCGGCGGATTTGTACCGTGGCCGCCGAAATGGCTTTGCTGCGCTCCACCGGATCAGGGTCGTTCACCATCATGGTGGCAAATAGCGCCATGCTGCGCGCCTGCTCTAGGCTGACAAGCACATCCACCGCGCGATGCTGCAGCACCTGAAAGCTGCCGATAGTGACGCCAAACTGCTTGCGTGTGCGCAGGTATTCAAGGGTGACCTCATGCGCAGCGGACATCGCGCCGACGGCTTCCGCCGCGACCGCTGCCAGCGCGTTGTCGGTGACGCGCTCGATCAGTGGCAGCGCTTTGCCGGGATTGCCTAGCTCATCTTTGGAACTCACTTTCACGCCGGACAATTTGATTTGCGCCGCGCGTTGCCCGTCTTGCGTTTCGTAACTTTGGCGCGACACGCCCGGCGCTTTGGTGTCCACCAGAAACAGCGCAATGCCGTCGCGGCTGGCGCGTTCGCCCGCAATGCGCGCAGACACCACCAGCTTGTCGGCGCAATTGCCGTGTGCGACAAAACTTTTTTCGCCGGTGAGTATCCAGCCGTCGGCATCCCGTTTGGCCGTGGTGGCCACATCGGCCAAGTCATAGCGCGACTGCGATTCAGTGTGCGCCCAAGCCATCAACAAGCTGCCGTCGGCGATCTGCGGCAGAATGGCGTTGCGCTGCGCGTCATTGCCGCCGAGATTGACCAAGCCGCCAGCCATGACCACAGTAGCGAGATAGGGCTCCAGTGTCAGGCCGCGCCCGAAAGCTTCCATCACAATCATGGTTTCCACCGGGCCACCACCGACGCCGCCGTGCTGCTCATCGAACGGCAAGCCGAGTAAACCCATTTCGGCATACTGCGCCCATTGCGCACGACTGTAGCCGACGTCTTCTTTCATGTATTTCTTGCGCTGCTCGAAATCGTAGCGGTCGGTAATGAGCTGCTCGACGCTCTCTTTGAGCATGCGTTGTTCGTCGCTGAAATCAAAATCCATGACTGTGCTTTCCGTTGTGTTTTTAACTACAGCCCGAGGATGCGCTTGGCGATCACGTTCTTCTGAATTTCGTTCGATCCGCCGTAGATCGACGCCGCGCGCGTGTAGAAGTAATCCGCCGCCGTGGTGGCAGCCCACTCGGGGCCGATGGCCGGCTCGGTAGCCGTGCCCCACAGGTGCTCCGGCTGGCGGATCATGGCGTGCGCGCCGGCCACTTCCATCAATATTTCGGTGGTGGCTTGCTGCAGCTCGGTGCCTTTTAACTTGAGAATGGATGACGTTGGATCCGGTGCGCCCGGCGGTAGATGCACCGAGTTCGCCACCACGCGCATTTGCGTGATTTCCAGCGCCTTAAGTTCCACTTCAATGGAAGCGACTTTTTCGCGGAAGCGTTCGGTTTGCGCCAGCGGCACATCGCCAACTATGACTTCGGCGGCCAAAGCCTTGGCACGCTGGATGCGGTATTTCGCAATGCCGATACGCGCGATGCCTACGCGCTCATGGCCCAGTAGATATTTTGCGTAGCCCCAGCCCTTGTTTTCTTCGCCGACAATGTTTTCGGCAGGCACGCGCACGTTGTCGAAAAACACTTCGTTGAAGTGATGCTCGCCGTCGATGGTGTGGATGGGCCTGATGGTGAGGCCAGGTGTTTTGGTGTCAATCAATAAATAAGAAATGCCCAGCTGTTGTTTGGCATCAGGATTCGTGCGCACAAGGCAAAACATCCAGTCGGCGTGGTGTGCGCGTGACGTCCAGATTTTTTGTCCGTTAACGATAAATTCATTGCCTTCGCGCCGCGCCGAGGTGCGCAGCGACGCCAAGTCGGAGCCTGCGCCCGGCTCCGAAAAACCCTGACAGAACCAGTAATCCAGATTCGCCACACGGGGCAAAAAATGGCGTTTCTGTTCTTCTGTGCCAAAGGCTATTAGCACCGGGCCGACCATGCTGACGTTAAAACTCAACGGATCGGGCGCGGGTGCCTGCTGCATTTCTTCTTTGAAAATATAGGTCTTGACCGGCCCCCAATCCGTGCCGCCCCATTCGACCGGCCAGCTCGGCACGGCCCAACCCTTGGCATTGAGAATGCGTTGCCAAGTGACGGTGTCTTCTTTTGAGAGGCGCTGGCCTAGCACCATTTTGCGGCGTATCGGCGCGGGCAAGGCGGTGCGGAAAAAAGCCCTGACCTCGTCACGAAACTGGATGTCTTCTGGTGTGAAACGTAAATCCACGTTACCTCCTCGTTTTACGATTGTGATGTCCGCCGCTGCGCACTACCGACCGTGATACACGCCTTTGCGCTTCTCCAGAAAGGCCTTGGCGCTCTCGTGAAAATCTTCAGTCAGATGCAAACCCTTGGGCCCGACGGCATGCGCTTTGACGTCTATTTCATGCAGCATGGAGCGTCGCGCCGCCACTATGGCGCGTACGGCAAGCGGCGGATTCTTGAGGATTTCGCCGGCAATGCTTTCAGCCACTTTGACGTGCTCGCCCGGCTCGCACACGCGAGTGACGAGGCCGTGCTTGGCCGCTTCTTCGCCGGTCCACGCGCGGCCTGTCAGGCACACATCGGTGGCGAACATGCCCGCGCCGAGGTTCGACAGCATCATCCAGAATGCCGTACTGTCCAGCCCGCGCGGCGTTTCGGTCACCTGAAATTTGGCGTCGCGCGTGGCCACCAGCATGTCGGCGTAAAGCGCCAGACGTACGCCCAGTCCATACACATAGCCGTGCACGGCGGCGATCACCGGCTTGGCCACCGGCGGGCGAAAAAACGGATCGCGAAAGTTGCCGCCGCGTCCTGCCGGGCTGCTGAGTTTTTCCATTTCCGCCTTGGCGCGTAATTGGCGCTGACGCACATCTGCGCCGCTGCAAAATGCCCGGCCATTGCCGGAGAGGATGCCGACACGCGCGTTGGCGTCGTCGCTCAAACGGTAAAGGGCATCGCAAAACGCCTGCGCCACGTCGTCAGAAAAGGCGTTCAACTTCTCCGGGCGATTTAAGGTGATATACCCGATGCCGCCTTCTTCTTTGTATTCAACCAGTGCCATGGCTTTCGTGCCTCCTCAATGATTTTGCCGCGAGCAGAATTTTTGTACGACGATGATTCCGTGCGTGCGGAAACTTCAACAGCTTCCCTCACTCCAGCCCTCACTCCAGCCCTCACTCCAGCCCTCACCCGAAGGCAGCGGGAGCAAGCCCACTGTTATGCCGATTCAAATGGGTCTCAATCGCGCACGGGGTTTGCTGCCCCCTTCTTTCGGGGGAGGAGGCGGTGGTGAGGGACGCTTGTCAGTCTTTTCTCTCGGATGGAACCGCTACCTGAAATGCAATGCTACACCATCCCGGCAGAACTGCGCGCCCGCTTGCTTCGCCTTGGCCGCTGGGATAAATTGCCCGCATGAAACCTGTGTCGGCAATACTCGTACTAACGTTCTTTGCGCTGCCTTCCATGCCGTGCGCGCAAACCCAAGCCATTAAATACCCCAACAAAGTCATCCGCTGGGTAGTGCCGTTCCCTGCGGGCGGCGGTGCGGATGTGATTGCACGCCCGATCGCGCTGGCCATGGGCGAAATGTTCGGCCACGCTGTCGTCTACGACAATCGCGGCGGCGGCAATGGTTTGATTGCAGGCGACATCGTGGCCAAGGCCGCGCCCGATGGTTATACGTTGCTGGTAGGCAGCCCGCCTACCCTGACGGTCAACCAAAGCCTGTATGCGCAAATGCCGTTTAATGCAGCGCGCGACTTTACGCCCATCACGCGCTTTGCTCACGTGCCCAATATCCTGTGCGCGCACCCGTCGCTGGCTGTGCGCAACGTGCAGGAGCTGATCGAATACGCTAAGGCCAATCCGGGCAAGGTCAACTGGGCTTCATCGGGCATGGGCACAGGCGGACACTTGGGCATCGAGCTCATGCAAGTTAAAACAGGCATCAAGGTCGTGCATGTCGCTTACAAGGGCGCTGCGCCGGCGTTGGTGGGCTTGATCGGCGGCAATGTTCAATTGCTGCTGGCCGGGCCGGGGGTGTTTATGCAGCACATCAAAGCGGGCCGGGTGCGCGCCATTGCCGCAGGCAGCTTGCAACGCGTGCCCATATTGCCGGATTTGCCGACGCTGCATGAATCGGGTTTGCCGGGCATGGAATCGGGGTCGTGGCACGGGCTGGTCGCCCCCACAGGCACGCCAACCCCTATCATCCAGTTGCTGCACGCCACAACCGTAAAAATTCTGCAAATGCCTGAGACTGTGGCGCGCCTTGGTGCCGATGGCGCGATTCCATCAGGCGTCACACCCGCACAGTTTGCGAAAGAAATCCGCAGCGAGGCCGACACCTGGGCACGCGTGATTAAACAGGCCGGTGTAAAACTCGATTGAGTGCAACAACGTGGGCCGCGTCGACGGTTGACGGTTGACGCGTGCAGCAGCCGCGCATACCCTCTTGTTTGGCAAACATAATCCTCAGGGAAAAGCACACATGAACGGCGCAGAAAGTCTGGTTCGCACCTTGTTGAAGGGCGGCGTGGATGTTTGCTTCGCCAACCCCGGTACGTCGGAAATGCACTTTGTCGGCGCGCTGGATCGTGTGGAAGGCATGCGCTGCGTGCTGGGCTTGTTTGAGGGCGTGTGCAGCGGCGCGGCGGATGGTTACTACCGCATGACCGACCGGCCGGCCTCCACGCTGCTGCATCTCGGCCCCGGTCTCGCGAACTCGGCGGCGAATCTGCACAATGCCAAAAAAGCGGGTTCCGGCATAGTGAACATCGTCGGCGAACACGCGCTGCACCATTTGCAGTACGACACACCGCTCACTGCCGACATCGAAGGCATCGCGCGGCCTTTTTCCCATTGGGTCAAAACCTCGCCCACATCAAAGACGGTTGCCGGCGACGGCGCACTGGCGATACAAGCAGCGCGCGTCGCACCGGGCCAAATCGCCACACTCATTTTGCCAGCGGACACGGCATGGGGCGAAGCCGATGGTGTTGCTGATACGCCGGACACGCCCGCGCCCGTTGGGCCTGCGAACGATGCGGTCGTCGCCGCGGCCAAGGCGCTGCAACACGGCAACGCGTCGATGCTGTTTCTCGGGGGTCGCGCATTGCGCGCACGCGGGTTGGAGCTTGCTGGCAAAATTGCCGCTAAGACCGGTTGCCGCGTGCAGGCTGCGGGCGGCACCGCACGTATTGAGCGGGGCGCGGGCCGTGTAGCGACGCTGCGTTTGCACTTTGTGATTGAGACGGCGCAAGAGCAACTCAAGGGCATTACGAACATGGTGCTGGTCGGTGCCAAATCGCCGGCGGCGTTTTTTGCCTATCCCGGCAAGCCCAGTGTATTGACGCCCGCCGACTGCGAGACCACCACGCTGTGTCCAGTAGAGGGCGACCCCGAAGCCTCGCTCGAAGCGCTGGCGGCGGAGCTGGGCGCGTTGCGCGAGAAGGCGGTGGGTGTTTCGGCGGCGGGCCGACCCGCGCGACCCACCGGCAAATTCACGCTCGAAGGACTAGGCCAAGCGTTGGGCTCGACCATGCCTGAAGGCGCCATCATTGTTGATGAATCCGTCACCACTGGTCGCGGTTTCTTTCCGTACAGCGCCGGTGCGCCGCCTCACGATTGGCTGAACAATATGGGCGGCTCCATTGGCTTCGGCACGCCGGTGGCGGTGGGTGCGGCGGTGGCTTGCCCCAATCGCAAAGTGATTGCGATGATCGGCGACGGCAGCGCGATGTATACGATCCAGTCGCTGTGGACCATGGCGCGCGAAAGTCTGGATATCTGCGTGATGATTTTCTCCAACCGTTCGTACAACATTCTCTACAGCCAGCTCGCCAGCGTCGGCGTGGCCAACCCTGGCCCGCGCGCTATCGACATGCTCACACTTGACCGGCCCACCATTGATTTTCGCGGCATGGCCAAGAGCCTCGGCATGCCGGGCGCGCAAGTACACGATCTTGAAGGGTTGACCAAAGAACTCAGCAACGCGATGTTGCAGCGCGGCCCGTATTTGATTGATGTTGTTATGTAACTAATTGATTTTATTGAATATTTTATAATATAACCACGAGTCTCCCATGCAGCTTGATCTGACAGGACGTAACGCCGTAATCGCCGGTGGCTCACGCGGCATCGGTCGTGCCATCGCGCTCACGTTCGCGCAGGCCGGTGCCCATGTTTCGATCTGCGCGCGCGGCGAATCCGCTTTGCGCGCGACTGAAACCGAACTCCGGCAATTCGGCCACACCGTGCATGCCCTGCGTTGCGATCTTGGCGACGCCGCCGCAGTGAGCCACTACGTCGCGGCTGCAGCGCAAGTGCTGGGCGGCATTGACGTGCTGGTGAATAACGCCTCCGGTTTTGGCTCAACCGACGACGAAGACGGTTGGGCGGCGAGCATCAATGTCGATTTGCTGGCGTCGGTGCGCGCCTCGCGCGCGGCGTTGCCGCACTTGGAAAAATCGCGCGGCTCGATTATTTACATTTCGTCGACCTCGGCATTGAAACACAGCGCGCGCACGCCGCCGTATGGCGCGGTTAAGGCGGCGTTGGTGCAGTACACGCTGACGCAGGCCGCGCAATTCGGCGCAAAACACATCCGCGTGAACTGCATCGCGCCGGGCTCGATTGAATTTCCAGGTGGCAGTTGGGAGCGCCGCAAAACCGCTGACCCAACGCTCTACAACTCAGTGCTCAACCGGATACCCTTCGGGCGTTTGGGCACGCCGCAAGAGGTAGCCAATGTCGCGCTGTTTCTATCGAGCAGTGCGGCAAGCTGGGTGACCGGGCAAACCATTGCGGTGGACGGCGGGCAACTGCTGGGTTAGCGCTGGGCTAGCGCACGCTGCACGCCGCGTGCCGTTACGCTGCCTTCAAAGGCAAGTGCGCCCGCAAAAACGTGCGTACATGACGCACGGCGAGCGTGATGGTTTCCTTTTGTTCCTTCCACGGATACAAACTCACTTGCGCGTTCGGTGCCAGATGAACGGTCTCCATGGCTACCGCGTGGGGGTGTGACGGCACGTCGTCCGGCAGCACTAACACCGGCGTTTGACAGGTGCGCACGAAATCACGCGTCACGGTGAACACAAAATCCGGGTTGGTGCGGTACATGCGCGTGAGGAATTTATCCACCACGTCCATGGTGACGTCGGGGCGGCGTGAGCACAGGGCTGGCCCCCAGCCCTTCATGTTGTTGTTGTAGAAAAGATCACGCATTTCTGGGCGCGAGCCACTTGGCTGCGTCGGCACTGCCGCCACCACGCGATCTGGCGCGCGTTTTAGCAGGTTCCAGATGAACGGGCCACCGATGCAAAAGCCCATCACCATAAATTGCTTGATGCCGAGGTGATCCATCAGGCCAAGGTGATCGTCGGTGTAGGCGTCCCACGGACGGTCAATTTCCAGTGGGCCGGTAGACAGCCCGCCGTTGGCATTGCGCAGATCCGCAGCGATGCAGCGGAATTCACCTTTGAATGCCTCAATGGCGTTGAACGGTGCCTGGCCATCAAAGTAGCCAATATTGGAATTTAAACCACCACCGGCAATCAGCAGCAGCGGGAAACCGGAGCCACCGGTATCCTGATAATGAATACGAACATGATCTTTTTCGTAGAACGGCATGGCAATCTCTCCCTGAGAATGGTGGCACGATGCGCGGGTTGCATAGCATCGATAGCATCGATAACGTCAACCACATCGATACCAGCGGCGATACCAGCGGCCCGCGACTGGCGTTTGAGATTACACCTAACGTGTAAAGCTGGAAAGCGTGGCTTGACGGATCAATCGCATGGCAAAGCGGGCTGAATTATTTCAGCGTAGCGCAAGCCTAGCCCGTGTTCATGATGCAGACCGGAGGCAACAAGGTGCGGAATTTTTTCCAGATTTTGATGGGGGCCGCACTGCTGACATGGTGTGCTTTCGCCCCAGCGCAAACTCAAACGTTCCCTACCAAACCGATGCGCATCATCGTGCCGTTCTCACCGGGCGGCGGCACGGACACCATGGCGCGCCTGCTCGCGCAAAAAATGACTGAGCACTGGGGGCAGGCCGTGTTGGTGGAAAACCGCGCCGGCGCGGCGGGTGCCATCGGCACTGCGCTGGCGGCGAAGGCCACACCGGACGGCTACACGCTGTTGGTGAGTTCGCCCAGCTTTGTCATCGCAGCGGCGCTGTATGCCAATTTGCCCTACGACACGCTGAAGGATTTTGTCGGCGTCAGCCAAATCGGCACCTCCACCAGCGTCTTGTTGGTGACGCCTTCGCTCGGCATCAAATCGGTTAAAGATTTTGTCGAATACGGGCGCGCCAGGCCAGGCAAGATATTTTTCAGCTCCGCCGGCGCGGGCACTTCCACACATCTTTCCGGTGAGCGCTTTCGCCTAGCCGCCAACTTCAAGGCCGTGCACGTCGGCTTCAAAGGCTCATCCGACGGGCTGCTCGAAGTGGTTGCGGGGCGGGTGCACTACATGGTGACCGGCATGATTCCTTCGATGCCGCACATCAAGGACGGTCGCTTGATTGCCATGGCAGTGGCCACGGCCACGCGCTCAGCGCAACTGCCCGACGTGCCCACGCTCGCTGAAACCTTCCCCGGCTACAAACGCGACGGCTCACACATGCTGCTCGCGCCCGCCGGCACGCCGCGCCCTATCATTAACCAAATCAGCCGCGAAGCGCGGCGCATCCTCGAACTGCCCGATGTCAAAGAACGCATGAAAAACTTTGACTACAACCTGTCGCCTTCTACGCCGGAGGAATTGGACAAAATTCTGCGTGCGGATATTGCTACGTTTGCTGAGGTGGTGAGGCTGGCGGGGTTGCGGGGTAAGTGATTTTATTGAGCTTGATCTAGCGGGCAGGTTCGGCAATCGGCCTACTGCGCTGGTTGTTTACTTCCGCAGCGAATGACCCGCGTCGCAACGCCGTCACTCCGTCACTCCGCTTTAACCCCCGACGCCTTAATCACCCGCGCCCAGCGCTCGTAATCCTTCTTCAAGAATTTCAGGTATTCGCCCGGCGTATCGCCCACGGTAATCGCGCCTAAGCCTTTCAGCCGCGCGACGGTTTCGGGTTTGGTGAGGGATTTACGCAACTCCACGTTCAGCCGCTCGACAATGGCCGGCGGTGTGGCCGCCGGGGCGAGCAGGCCCACCCACGGAGCGGTTTCTTCAAAGCCCGGAAAGCCCGCTTCGCCCATGGTAGGCACATCGGGAAAATCAGCGTGGCGTTTGGCGGTGCCGACCGCCAGTACTTTCAGGCGCTTGCTCGCCGCTTGCTCGGCAATGCCGATGATGGGGTAGAACATATACGTCACCTGCCCCGCCATCACGTCGGTGAGCGCCGGGGCGTTGCCGCGAAACGGGATGGTGGTCATTTTGGTGCCGCTTAAATTCTCTAGCAGCGCGCCCGCCAGATGGCCAGAGCCGCCGTGTCCCGGCGCGCCGTAGGTAATTGCGCCGGGCTTGGCTTTGGCTGCGGCGAGCAATTCTTGCAGGGTGTTGAGCTTGGTGGCAGGGCTGGTCACCACCACCATCGGCAGCACGGCGGCTTGGCCGATGGGTGCGAAATCCTTGAACGGGTCATAGCGCGCTTTGCTTTCCAGCAGAATTGCGTTCACCAGCAGCGACAGCGACGAAAACAGCAACGTGTGCCCATCGGGTGTGGCGCGCGCCACCAGCTCAGTGGCGATTTGCGCGTTGGCGCCTGCACGGTTTTCGACCACGACGGTTTGCCCCAGCGCGGCACCCATGTCTTGCCCGGTGATGCGCGCAATGACGTCCGTCGGGCCGCCAGCGGCGAAGCCGACAACGAAACGGACGGGACGATTGGGATAGTTCGCTGCGGGCGACTGCGCCCCTGTGCCGGCGCTCGCCATCGCGACTACGACGCCTGCCATGTTTATGCTGAATTTCATTGGAGATTTTACCTTAACTAGTTGATTTTATTGATATTTTTATTGTGCGAAATTTTCACCAAACGCTGACGCCATCACCTGACAGCGTTTGATCAAGCGGTGTTCGTGGGGCATGTAATCGGCCACGGCGTTGTGGATGGTACCGATGTCTTCCCATAGCATAAGGTCGCCTTCTTCCCATACGTGCGCGTAGCGATACTCGGGTTGGGTTTGATGCTCGAACAGAAACGCCAACAATTCGTCGCTTTCTTTTTGTGGCAGCTCGTTGATACGCATGGCGTAGCCAGGGTTGGCGTAGAGCACGCGGCGGCCAGTGAGCGGGTGCGTGAGAATCGCCGGATGCGACACCGGCGGTTTGGCGTTGCGCTGCGCTTCGGTGAGCGGCGGGCGCGTGCTGCCTTTTTCGCGCCGCATCATGTCCCAGAACTTGTTGAAGTCATGCAGCACGGTTTTGCCTTCGAGCGCTTGTTTGACATCCGCAGGCAGGCCGTCGTAAGCCGCGTGCATGTTGCAGAACTCGGTGTTGCCCAGCGTGTTACCGTCGCGGCGCGGAATTTTGATGCCATACAACACATTGGCGAACGCAATGGTTTTGCTGTACGACATATCGGTGTGCCAGCTTTGTCCGGCATCCGAGAGGCCAACCGGTTTGCCGTTCTCCACCATGTTCGACAAAATCATCACCTGCGGCAGGCCGGGCTCTTGATACGAACTCGCGACGTTGATTTCCAGCTTGCCGAAGCGCGCGCTGAAGTCCACCAACTGCTGTGCGGTAAGCTGCTGCTTGGGAAAGCGCAACACGCCGTATTCGCCAAGCGCGTGCCGCACGCTGTGAAAATCCGCGTCCGCGAGCGATTGCGCAAGATCTAGCCCGCTCACTGTGGCGCCGAGTGTTTTGCCGCTGGGGATGATTTCGAGCATCTTAATCGGCCTTGATGCCCGCTTCGCGGATGACTTTGCCGAGACGGTCGACATCATCAAAAAACGCCTTGCGGAATTGCTCGGGCGTATTGGCGATCACTTCACCGCCCTGCGTGACAAACGTTTGGCTGACATCGGGTTGCTTCAAAATGCCGGTGATTTCACGATGCAGTACGTTGACGATGGGCTTGGGTGTTTTCGCCGGCAGCAAAATACCATACCAAATGCTCGCTTCGTAGCCCGGCACGCCGGATTCAGCCAGCGTCGGCCACTCGGGTGCGGCTTTCAGCCGCTGCTGGCTGGTGACGCCCAGCACGCGCAAACGCCCGCCTTTGATGTGCGGTTGGCCCGAGAACAGATTGGTGAAACTCATTTGCACTTCGTTGCCGAGCAAGGCTGTCAGTGCAGGCGCAACCCCTTTGTAGACTACGTGCGTGACTTTGATTTTTGCCATGAAGTTCAGCATCTCGCTGGCGATATGCGGCGCGCCGCCGGCACCGGACGAGCCGTAGTTCATTTTGGACGGATTGGCGCGGGCGTATTGAATAAATTCCTGCATGGTGTTGGCGGGCACGGACGGATGCACCACCAGCACCAGCGGCGACAGCGTGGCCTGCGTCACGAATTCAAAGTCAGTGCGCACATCGAAAGGCAGTTTTTTGTACATGCCCGGATAGCCTGCGTGATTGCTGGTGCATACCAGCACGGTGTAGCCGTCGGGCGCGGCGCGCGCGGTGAGTTCGGTAGCCACAATGCCGCTGGCGGCGGGCCGGTTGTCCACCACCACGGTTTGGCCGAGCCTGTCCATCAGGCGCGGCGTAATGATTCGCGCCATTAAATCAGCGCCGCCGCCGGGCGAGAACGGCACCAAAATGCGAATCGGCTTCGAGGGGTAACCTGTAGCATCTTTGGCCGCCCCTTGCGCATAGGCACTGGTCTGTGCGGCACCGGCAAGCAGGCCTGCAATACACAGTGAAATTACTGGGCGCAAACGTGATGAGCGAACAACGGAAACGTGCCGTGACATGCGGTACTCCTTGAAATTTAAGCGCCGGGTATTGTGCCAAAATAAAGCGCGCGTGAGCGTACTGTCTGTGGGTGCGGTTGCTGCCGCTGTTTCGATAAAGTTGCTGCAACGTAACTAATTGATTTAAAACACCTATTTTATGTGATGCCATTGCGGCATTGAGCGGTGCGCTGATGTTTCGGAAACCCGAGCCCGTCACTTTGCGCTATAGTCGCGCACCCTAAAAACAGGAGCAGTTCATGAAGCGAGTCGTATTGTTTGCCGCCGCGTTGTTGACGGGCGGTGCAGCCATGGCGCAGCAAAATTATCCTACCCGTCCGCTGCGCATGGTGGTGCCGTGGCCGCCGGGGCAGGCAACCGATTTGGTGGGGCGCGTCATTGCGCAAAAGCTCACGGAGATTCTCGGTTATCAGGTAATTGCCGATAACCGCGCTGGCGCGGGTGGCATGATCGGCACCGAGATCGTGGCCAAAGCCACACCCGATGGTTATACGCTGCTGGCCGCGTCCAGTGGCCCGGTGACCATTAGCCCGTTGCTGCAAAAAACGCCGTATGTGTCTGAGCGTGATCTCACGCCGGTGGCGAACGCGGGGGCGTCGCCGTATTTGCTGACCACCATGCCGTCGTTCCCGGCGAAAGACTTGCGCGAATTGATCGCGCTGGTGAAGGCCAATCCGGGCAAATACAGCTACGCCTCGTCCGGCACCGGAGCGACGGCGCATCTGGTGGCCGAATATTTTAACAACTCGGCGGGCATTCGCGGCACGCACGTGCCGTACAAAGGCAGCATCCCGGCGCTCACCGATGTGATGAGCGGGCAAATCAATTACGTCACGGAGACCGTGGCAGCATCGATGCCTTTTGTGCGGTCGGGCAAACTGAAGGCCTACGGTATTTCGCTGGCCAAAGGCAGCGCGCTGGCGCCCGGCATTCCGCCTATTGCCACCGCTGCGGATTTGCCTGGCTTTGATGTGGGCGCGTGGATCGGCATCATGGTCTCTGCCGGCACGCCGAAACCTTTGGTGGAAAAACTCGCTGCCGCTGTGGATAAAACGCTGCAAGCACAGGATGTGCGCGACAGGCTATCGTCGGTGGGCCTAGAAACCGACTATCGCAACGCGGCGGGCATGGCGCAACTGTTAAAAGATCAGTCGTCGAAGTTTGCGGAAATCATCAAGAAGGCGAATATCAAGCTCGATTAGTCGCGCCTGATCGGAAACCTTGATGTTGCGTGTGAGACGGCGCGTTGCGACAGCGGTTGCGGCGCTGCTGGTTGTTGCGTTGTTCGCACCGGCGGCCAGCGCACAACGTGCTGCGCATGCTGATGCTGGCATCGCTGCCCCAAGCACGGCGGTTCCCCCACTGGAAGCACCCGCAATACCTGCAGCGCCGGTGGCGGAACCACGCATCGTGTTTGAAGGCAAGGTGTCGTACTACGCGCGCGCCTTTGTGGGTCGCAGCACTGCAAACGGTGAACGTTACGATCCTGCTGCGCCGACCATGGCGCACAAAACGCTGCCGTTCGGCACGCTGGTGCGTGTCACCAATTTACGTAACGACAAAACCGTGGTGCTGCGCGTTAACGACCGCGGCCCGCATGTTGCGGGCCGCGTGGGCGATGTGTCCGCCAGTGCTGCCGGCGAACTGGGTATGCTGCAATCCGGCGTGGTGGATGCCCGCTTTGAAGTGCTGCGGGAGCCGCCAGCGCCGTAGCCGCGCCAGAATGCTACGCGCTGACGGTCGCGCCAGCGACTGCGCTGTGCTTGGTCTCGGTCGGCACTGTCGCCCGCGTGAGTTCCGCAATGCTCTTGAGCTCGCCACAGCGATCCGCCGTGGCGTAAAGCTTTTTCGCCCCAGCGCTGCCTAGCACCAGCCCTGCGCAATCGAGAAACTTTTCTTCGCGATCCACCGGCGTCATCGGCCATTCGGGTGAGCCGGGAACGCGGTCGATGTTCAGTTTGAAGGTGCCGCGTTGGGTTTCGATTTCAATGTCGTTGTAACCGGTAGTGCCGGAGAACGTTTTTTCATGCGGGATGCGGAAGCGCTCGACCTTCGGCATCAACGCGCGAATCGCGGGGCGCTGCACCATGGCATCGGTAAAAGTGGTGATGTTCAGCTTGCCGTCGAGCAGCGTGGCAGCGGCGTTGTACTCCATGCTGAATTTGCCTTCGAGCCCGGTGTGCGGATCAAAGTGTATCAGCGGCGTATCCGCGCCCGGCAGAAAGCCGATGCGCACCTTGGTGACTTCCTCCGCCTTGATGTTGTGCTGTTTAATCATTTCAAACATGCCGCCCACTGGCCGGTGGTTGCAGTAGCAGCACGGCCAGCGTTTGACGTAAATGCCGGGGGTGTGCATTTCCCACGGGTTGGCGAGATGCGGCAACGTGGTCGAGAGCGGCACGGCATCGGCACCGGCGTAGGTGTCGAAAATATTGTTCTTGCCGTCAAAGATGTGATCGTCGGCCGTGAAGCCGTTCTTCGCCATCCACGCCGCCATCACGCCGCTGCGCGCAGCGTGGCCGGCGTGAAACGGCTTGGTCATGGTGCCGAAGTTACGAATCAAACCCGACGTTTCTGAAGCCGCAATGCCCCACGCGGTTTGCAGTTGCTCAACGGTCAGCCCCCATAGCCGCGCTGCCACCGCTGTCGCGGCGAAAACACCCACGGTGGCCGTGCTGTGCCAGCCTTTGATGTAATGGCCCGCGCCAAACGCCGGGCCGAGTTTGCCGCCCACTTCCAGCCCGACAGCCATCGCCGCCAGCACGGCTTTGCCGGAGGCATTGGTGGCCTCGCCCACCGCGAGGCCTGCGCCCAGCATCGGCGCGGTCGGGTGGCCACGCAGCGTGATCATGGCATCGTCGAAATCCAGCGCGTGCGCCGCCAGTCCGTTGGCGAAAGCCGCCTCGGCAGGTGAGGTCGCAAGGTGGGTGCCGACCACCGTGGCTTGCGCCCGCGCGCCGGTTTCGAGCACCCAGCGCTGCGCGATTTCTGCACCTTCATCCAGCACGCCGGCCAGTGTGCAGCCAAGTGTATCCACCAGCGCATCGCGCGCGCCGTCGAGCACGGCTTGGGGGATATCGCTTTCGCGGGTGTTGATGGAAAACGCAGCGAGTTGTTGAGTCAACATGTTGAAATCTCCTGTGGGCGTTTGAAGATGAAGGGGAAGACCGAAGCGGGTGGGGGAAAGAAACGGGTTGGAACAAAAGCGACGCGAAAAACAGACTATACAATTGTTTGCACGCGAGAACACGCCAATGTCAACGCGCGGCAGGTTGACCGCTGGCGAAGCGTGCTTAAGTTGATAGGGTGTAAGTAATTGTTTTTATTGAATTTACTTTACGCTCTGCTGCGTTTGGCTGAATTCAATTCAAGACAAATTTGAGGGGGCGAGATCGTTGCGGGCGTTAATGTCGCTGCTTACCGCGTCAAAGCGCGCGCCCGCGATGAAGCACGGCAGTGAACAGGATTCTGGCCGTTCTTTAAACGCAACAGGAGCGGCCCAACCAGTCAAAAGAGATTCGAACGGGATTCGAACGGGATAGTGGGTTGCACAGATTGCACACGTTGCACACGTTGCACACGTTGCACAGGTTGGATGTGCTGAGGTGTCTGGGAGAGCACCTGGTGCCGGGAGCCGGAATCGAACCGGCACGCTGTTGCCAGCGCGGGATTTTGAGTCCCGTGCGTCTACCAATTCCGCCATCCCGGCAAGGGAAGCCAACTGGAAGGCGCGGATTATAACCCCGGAATCGCTGGCGCGCGATAGCCGCCGGCAGTGCGTAACAAGGGACACGTATAATCCGCTCGATGTATCTCGATGATTTTAATTTTGAGTTGCCGCCCGCGTTGATTGCGCAAGCGCCCGCCGCCGTGCGCAGTGCCAGCCGGTTGCTGTATTTGGCGGGTGACACGTCCGCCACAGTGACGGATGGGTTGTTTGCGCAGCTTACGCAGCATGTGACGCGCGGTGATGTGATGGTGTTCAACGATACACGCGTGATCAAAGCGCGCTTGACCGGCAGTAAAGACAGCGGCGGCAAGATTGAGGTTCTAATCGAGCGCGTGCTGGATGCCGATCGCGCGCTTGCGCAAGTGCGTGCGAGCAAATCCCCGAAAACCGGCGGCAGGTTGATGCTGGCCGATGGTGTGGCCGCTACCGTGCTGGGTCGCCATGGCGAGTTTTTTGAGTTGCGCTTCGAGCATTGCACTGACATTCATGCGCTGCTCGAACAACACGGCGCTGTGCCGCTGCCACCGTATATCACCCATGCGGCGGATGCGGTGGATGAATCGCGCTACCAAACCGTCTACGCGCGCGCGCCGGGTGCGGTGGCCGCGCCCACGGCAGGTCTGCATTTTGATGAGGCCATGCTGGATGCGCTGCGGCAGCGGGGCGTGACGATTGCGCCGGTGACGCTGCATGTGGGTGCAGGTACGTTTCAGCCTGTGCGGGTGACGGATTTACGCGATCACCAAATGCACAGCGAGTGGTATGACGTGCCTGCCGCCACGGTCAAGGCGATCACGGCGGCGCGGGCGCGTGGCGCGAAGATCATGGCAGTCGGTACTACCAGCCTGCGTGCACTGGAGTCAGCCGCGGCCAGCGGCACGTTGCAGGCAGGCACGGGTGACACGCGTTTGTTCATTACGCCGGGCTATACGTTTAAGGTGGTGGACCGCTTGCTGACGAACTTTCATTTGCCCAAGTCAACGCTGCTGATGCTGGTGTCGGCATTTGCCGGGGTGGAAAATATTCGCCGAGCCTACGCGCATGCGATTGCGCAGCGCTACCGGTTTTTCAGCTACGGCGATGCCATGTTGATCGAGAGGGCCACCCCGTGACACGCCAGCAACCCGATACGCGCGATGCTTATCGCCACTTCGTCACCATTACCACGCGTTGGATGGATAACGATGTGTATCGTCACATCAACAACGTTGTTTACTATTCGTTTTTTGACACGGCGGTGAACGAATACCTGATGCGTCAAGGCGTGCTCGATCTGGATGAGTCGCCGGTGGTGTCGCTGGTAGTCGATACGGGGTGCCAGTTTTTTAGCGCGATAGCGTTTCCCGATGTGGTGCACTGCGGCTTGCGCGTGGCGCAATTGGGCAAGAGCAGCGTGCGTTATGAGATCGGTATCTTTCGTAATAATGAGCCGCACGCCGCCGCGCAGGGCCACTTTGTGCATGTGGCGTGTGACCGGCAAACCCAACGCCCGGTGTCGATGCCAGACGCTATGCGTCGCGCACTCGAAGCGCTAGACACCCAGCGCGCCAGTAAAATAACTCAATAAAATCAATAACATGCAATTTAATGTCTCGCATACCGACGGGTTGGCGCGGCGCGGTGCCCTGAGCACTGCGCACGGCGTCATCGACACGCCGGCCTTCATGCCGGTGGGCACCTATGGCACAGTGAAGGCGATGAACCCAGTCGAGCTGCGCGAGTTGGGCGCGCAAATCGTGCTCGGCAATACCTTTCACCTGTGGCTGCGGCCGGGCTTGAACGTGATCGGCGCGCACGGCGGGCTGCATCGATTTATGGGCTGGGATGGGCCGATACTCACCGATTCGGGCGGCTTTCAGGTGTTTAGCCTGGGTGCGCTGCGCAAAATTACCGAAGCAGGTGTCAAATTTCAATCGCCGGTCAATGGCGATGCGTGTTTTTTGTCGCCAGAAGAATCCATGCGCATCCAGCGTGTGCTTAACTCGGACATCGTGATGGTGTTCGACGAATGCACGCCGTATCCGGCCACCGTGGACGAGGCGCGCCAGTCGATGCAGCTTTCGCTGCGCTGGGCGGCGCGCTCCAAGGCGGCGCATGCTGACAATACGAACGCGCTGTTCGGCATAGTGCAGGGCGGCGTGTATGAGCCACTGCGTGATGAATCGCTGGCGGGGTTGACCCACATCGGCTTTGACGGCTACGCCATCGGCGGCTTGTCGGTGGGCGAAACCAAAGAAGAAATGCTGCGTATTCTGCGCCACACCGCGCCGCAATTGCCCGCCGACAAACCGCGTTATTTGATGGGGGTAGGCACCCCGGCGGACATCGTGGCGGCGGTGACAGCGGGCGTCGATATGTTCGACTGTGTGCTGCCCACGCGCAATGCGCGCAACGGCTGGCTTTACACCAGCGCGGGCGTGGTCAAGCTGCGCAACGCGAAATATCGCGACGATCTAGCACCGCTGGATGCGCAATGCGATTGTTATACCTGCACGCAATTCACCCGTGCGTATTTGCACCATTTGCAGAAAGTGAACGAAATCCTCGGCGCGCGGTTGAATACCCTGCATAACCTGCATTTTTATCAGCGGCTGATGCAGCGCCTGCGGGCAGCGATAGCCGCAGGCACACTGGCGCAAACGGCAGCCGAATTCCTACGTTTGGCCCCGGAATGAAGAGCCGGAAAAGCCAAAAATGGGTTAAAATACAAGGGTTTTGCGTCGATTGAAGGTCGCAAAAAGGTTGCAGAATCAGCACATCAGTTAACACAGCGTTCCGGGAGAGTTTTACCAATGTTTATCAGTCAGGCGTGGGCGCAAGCCGGCGGCCAGCAGCAAGGCGGCGGTATCGAGAGCATGCTGCTCATCGTGGTGATGTTCGGCGTGTTGTATTTTATGATGATACGCCCGCAAATGAAGCGCGCCAAAGAGCACAAAACCATGATCGAAGCGCTGCAAAAGGGCGATGAGATTATCAGCGGCGGCGGCATTCTCGGTCGCGTCACCAAGCTCAACGAAAACTACGTCACGCTCGAAGTCAATCAGGGCGTGGAGATGACATTTCAGCGCTCTGCTGTCCAAGTCGTGCTGCCCAAGGGCACGATCAAGAATACCCAGTGAGCGCGTGAAGCCTGAACGTGGCAGTCCTGCGGCAGTCAGTGGCTTTGTCGCGGCCCGTTCAGTGGTTCACCCGTTCACCCGTTCACGGCCCCGATAAAAAATGAACCGCTATCCGCTCTGGAAATACATCCTAATTGCCGTTTTGCTGGCAGTGGGCTTTCTTTATACGGTGCCGAATTTTTATGGCGAATCGCCGGCCGTACAGGTTTCAACGCTCAAGCCCACCGCTAAGATCGATCCGGCGTTGCTGGGCCGTGTTGAAGAGGCGCTGACCAAGGGCGGTTTCAAGCCTGAGGGTTTGATGCAGGATGTGACCGGTATCAAGGTGCGCTTTGGCGACACCGATACCCAGTTGAAGGCCAAGGAGTTACTGCAATCGCAATTGGGCGAAGACTACGTGGTGGCGCTCAATCTGTTGACGCGCAGCCCGCAGTGGCTGACATCGATCGGTGCCTTGCCCATGTATCTGGGCTTGGATTTGCGCGGCGGTGTGCATTTTCTGCTGCAAGTCGATATGAAAGCAGCGCTCAACAAGCGCATTGATACCACGGTGGGCGACGTGCGCGGCACCTTGCGTGACAAGAAAATTCAGTACACCGGCGTAGCCCGCGACAAAGACACCGTGGTGGTGCGTTTCCGCGACAAAGATGGCCAGACCAAGGGCGTGTCGGAGCTCGAAAAAGCACTACCCGATCTGGATTTAAAAGCGCAGGATGACGGCACAGAATTCAAGATCGTTGCCAAGCTCAAGCTCGAAGCCGTTACCCGCACACAGGAATTCGCGCTGCAGCAAAACATCACCACGCTGCGCAACCGCGTGAACGAGCTGGGCGTGGCCGAACCGATTATCCAGCAGCAAGGCGCTGACCGCGTGGTGGTGCAATTGCCGGGCGTGCAGGACACCACGCGCGCCAAAGATATTTTGGGCCGCACCGCGACACTCGAAATTCGCATGGTCGAAGCGCACGCCGGCGACCCGGCAGGCCGTAACTACGACCCGCAAAAGTTGGATCAAGCGGTGAAAGGGCAGGTGCCGTTCGGCACCGAGCTGCATTATTCGGCGCGTGCCAGCGGCAAAGAGGCGTTGTTGCTGGGCAAGCAAGTAGTAATTACCGGTGAACGCTTAACGGACGCGTCGCCTGGCTTTGATTCCACTGACCACCGGCCCATCGTTAGCGTGACGGTCGATGGACAAGGTGCGCGCGTGATTCAACAAGTTACGCGCGAGGGCGTTAAGCGTCGCATGGCGATTTTGCTGGTGGATCGCGGCAAGCCCGAAGTATTGACCGCGCCGGTGATTCAGTCTGAGCTCGGTGCGCGCTTTCAAATCAGCGGTTTTGGTACTACCGCGGAAACCAAAGACTTGGCGCTGTTGCTGCGCGCCGGTGCGTTGGCTGCACCGATGGAAATCGTCGAAGAACGCACCGTCGGCCCGTCGCTGGGCGCGAAGAACATCGAAATCGGCTTTCAATCAATGTGGTACGGCTTTGCCGCAATCGCCGTATTTATGATTGTTTACTACATGCTGTTTGGTGCGATTTCGGTCATCGCGCTTGGATGTAACTTATTGTTTTTAATAGCTTTATTGTCCATGTTGCAAGCGACGCTCACGCTGCCGGGTATTGCTGCTATCGCGCTGGCGCTGGGCATGGCGATTGACGCCAACGTGCTGATTAACGAACGCGTGCGCGAAGAATTGCGCAGCGGCAACACGCCACAGGCGGCGATTTTTGCCGGCTACGACCGCGCGTGGGGCACGATTCTCGATTCCAACGTCACCACGCTGATCGCGGGCATTGCGTTGTTCGCGTTCGGTTCCGGCCCGGTGAAAGGATTTGCCGTGGTGCATTGCCTGGGTATTTTGACCTCGATGTTCAGCGCGGTGATGCTGTCGCGCGCCTTGGTGAACCTGTGGTACGGCACCCGCCGCAAGCTCGACAGTGTGTCGATAGGGCAGGTGTGGAAACCGACGGAGGCCAAGGCATAAGGCGCAAGCCCAAAGCCTGCGGAGACAACTATGGAATTCTTCAGAATAAGACGCGACATCCCGTTTATGCGCCACGCGCTGTGGTTCAACGTGATTTCACTGATTACCTTTATTGTTGCGGTGCTTTCGCTGGCCACCAAGGGTTTGCACTTGGGTGTCGATTTCACCGGCGGCACTGTGATGGAAGTCACCTACAGTCAGCCCGCCGATCTGAACAAGATCCGTGACTCGATGGCGAAGCTGGGCTTTACCGAAGCCAGCGTGCAGAACTTCGGCACAACTAGAGATGTGTTGATACGCCTGCCGGTCAAGCAAGGTGTGACCAGCGCGAAGCTGTCCGAACAGGTATTGGGCGAGTTGAAAGGCATCGACAGCTCGGTGGTGCTCAAGCGCACTGAATTCGTTGGGCCCCAAGTCGGCAAAGAGTTGCTCGATAACGGCGCGTTGGCACTGCTGTTTGTGTCGATTGGCATCGTGTTTTATTTGTGGCTGCGCTTCGAATGGAAATTCGGCGTCTCAGCGATCATCGCCAACCTGCACGACGTGGTGATTATTCTCGGCTGCTTCTCGCTTTTTCAGTGGGAGTTTTCACTGCCGGTGCTGGCGGCGGTGCTGGCGATTCTGGGTTACTCCGTGAATGAATCAGTGGTGGTGATGGACCGGGTGCGCGAGAACTTCCGCAACCGCAAGTTCCGCACCACGCCCGTACCGCAGGTGATCGATAACGCGATTACCGCCACCATGTCGCGCACGGTCATCACCCACGGTTGCACGCAGTTGATGGTGTGCTCGATGTTGATTTTCGGCGGCGAAACGCTGCATTACTTTGCGTTGGCGCTGACCATCGGCATTTGCTTCGGTATTTATTCCTCGGTCTTTGTCGGCAGCCCTCTGCTGATGTGGCTGGGCCTGCGCCGCGAAGACCTCGCACGCGCCGAACGCAAACCCGCCGACGCCACGGTTTAGCACAGCGGGTCGCGCGTGGAGCTTCTCGCTACTTTTATCGATGTGGTGTTGCATCTGGACAAGCACCTGCAAGTGCTTATCCAGAACTATGGCGTGTGGATTTACGCCATTTTGTTCCTAATTATTTTTTGCGAAACGGGCTTAGTCATCGCGCCGTTTTTGCCGGGCGATTCCCTGTTGTTTGTGTCTGGTGCGCTGGCAGCCTCGGGCAATATGTATGTGCATACGCTGTTTCTGGTGCTGGCGGCGGCGTCGTTTCTGGGCGACAACACCAACTACTGGATCGGGCGCTTTCTGGGGCCCAAGGTATTTTCGCGCAAAGATTCGCTGCTGTTAAACCCCAAATACCTTGAGCGCACACAAGGCTTTTACGACCGGCACGGTGGCAAGACCGTGGTGATTGCCCGCTTTGTGCCGATTGTGCGCACGTTCGCACCCTTTGTGGCGGGCATCGGCAAGATGGATTACTCGCGCTTCGTGATGTTTGCCTTTGGCGGCGCGATCCTGTGGATAGGCTCACTGGTGTACGCGGGGTATTTTTTCGGCAATATTCCGTGGGTGAAAAACAACCTGTCGCTGGTGATCATCGGCATTGTGGTGCTGTCGATCCTGCCGGGCATCGTCGAATTCCTGCGGCGCAAATTCAGCCGCATGGCTTGATCCGCCCGGCGTGAACCTTTACTTCCGGCTCCTGTTTTTAATGCTGCGTGAGTGGCACCTGCCGCGGCGCGGGCTGCTGGACGAATCGCGCGTCGCGTTTCGCGTGTTGCCCAACGATTGCGACATCAACTTTCACATGAACAACGGGCGCTATCTCACGTTCATGGATCTGGGACGCACGCATTTGATGGCGCAGTGCGGCGTGCTCAAGGTGATTTTTCGTGAGCGTTGGATGCCGGTGCTGGCCGCTGCTGAAATCAATTTCGTCCGCTCCATCGAGCCTTTGCAAAAATTCGATCTGGTGACACGCTTGTTAAGCTGGGACGAAAAGTATTTTTACATCGAGCAAAAATTCGAAGCTGGCGGCAAGTTATGCGCACACGCCTATGTCAAAGGTCTGTTCTTGAAGCGCGGGCAGAAACTGCCGAATAGCACAATCGCCGCCGCCGCTGGCTTTCACGATGCACCGCCGCCGATGCCGGAGGAACTGCGTTTCTGGACGGAACTGGGTAATGCCAAAAAGCAGCGTACCGTTGAAAAATAATTCAATAAAATCAATTAGTTATCAATTAAGTGCGCCGGCCAGTTTGCGCCGGTAATCGCCCACCAGCGGATGATCGCTGCCCAGCACGCTGAATACCTGCAACATGGTTTTGCGCGCAATATCGTCTTCAAACTTGCGGTCGCGGCGCACGATGTCCAGTAACTGATCGAAAGCTGCGGCGTGCTGATGTTGCGCGATGTTCAGATGCGCGAGTTTCAGGCGCGCGGCCAAGTCAGCAGGGTTCGCGGCAATGCGCGCTGCAAGGTCATCCGCATCGCCAGCGCCACTGGCATTCGCCGCGAGCGCCAGACGTGCTTCGATAGTCTTAACGCGATCCTCCATGCGCGCCAGCGGCGACAGGGCGTTGATCAACTGCTGCGCTTCGTCATGGTTACCCGAGGCAATCAAAATCCCAGCGCTGTCGATACGCACATTTTCATTCAGCGGATCGAGTTTCGATGCTTCGGCCAGCGTTGCCAGTGCCTGGTTGGCGTCGCCGGTGGCGGCGTATTGCGCCAGCGCGTCTAGCCGCTGGCTTTCCGCAGGCGACGGAATCACGCGCTGCAGAAACTCGCGCACCTGTGCCTCGGACAGCGCGCCGGAAAATTCATCCACCAATTCGCCGTTGACGAACGCTTTGACATTGGGAATGCCGCGCACGCCGTAGCGTTGCGCCAGCGGCTGATTTTCGTCGGAGTTCACTTTGGCGAGGCGGAACTTGCCCTGATATTCCGTGGCCAACTTTTCCAGCACCGGCTTTAACGCCCGGCATGGTCCGCACCACGCCGCCCAAAAATCGACCAACACAGGAACGGTCTTCGAGGCTTCAATCACCGCCTGCTCAAACTCGGCGGCGGATACATCCATGCTGTGGGGCGACATAGGGCCTTCTGCTGCCGTGGTGGCGTTCAGATTTTTTGCGCGAGGTCGGCGGCTTTGCCGATGTAAGTCGCTGGCGTGAGTGCCATCAGGCGCTGGCGTTCGGATTCAGGGATGCCCGCTAGTCCGCTGATAAACGTGCGCAGCGTCTCGCGGTTGATACCGGCCTTGCCGCGCGTGAGTTCTTTCAATTGCTCGTAGGCGCCCGCGACGTTATAGCGGCGCATCACGGTTTGTATCGGTTCGGCCAGTATTTCCCAATTGGCGTCGAGGTCGGATGCGAGTTTGGCCGGGTTGGCCTCAAGCTTGTTGAGGCCCTTCAGACACGAGTCATACGCGAGCAGCGCATAACCCAGCGCCACACCCATGTTGCGCAACACGGTGGAATCGGTGAGATCGCGCTGCCAGCGCGAAATCGGCAGCTTTTCAGAAAGATGCCGCAGCAGCGCATTGGCTACGCCGAGATTGCCCTCGGCATTTTCAAAATCTATGGGGTTGACCTTGTGCGGCATGGTACTCGAACCGATTTCACCGGCCTTGGTTTTTTGTTTGAAGTAGCCCAGTGAGATGTAGCCCCAAATGTCGCGATTGAGGTCAATTAAAATCGTATGGGTTCGCGCGTAGGCGTCATACAACTCTGCCATCGCGTCATGTGGCTCGATTTGTATGGTGTAAGGGTTAAATTCGAGACCAAGGTTTTCCACGAACTTGCGCGCGAACGCTTCCCACGGCACATCAGGGTAAGCCACCAGATGCGCGTTGTAATTCCCGACGGCACCGTTGATTTTGCCCAGCAGGGCGACGCGTGCAATGTTGCTACGCGCACGCTGTAGCCGGTGCACCACGTTGGCGATTTCCTTGCCCAAGGTCGTGGGCGTGGCCGGCTGGCCGTGCGTGTGCGCCAGCATGGGCAACGCCGCCAGATCGTGCGCCAGCGTGGTGAGCCGCGTAATCACACTGTCCAGCGACGGCAGCATGACCTGATCGCGTGCGTGCTTGAGCATCAGCGCGTGGCACAGGTTGTTGATGTCCTCGGAGGTGCAGGCGAAGTGGATGAACTCCGCGACTTGCGCCATCTCGGCGTTGCCGGCGAGCTTGTCCTTGAGAAAATATTCGATGGCTTTGACATCGTGATTGGTAGTGGCCTCAATCTTTTTGACAGCTTCGCCGTCGGCTTCACTGAAATTCGCCACCAGCGCGTCGAGCATGCTGATCGTGCTTGTGGAGAACGGCGGCACTTCAGCGAGCAACGGCTCCGCGGCCAGCGCCTTCAGCCATGCCACCTCGACTTGCACGCGGTAGCGTATCAGCGCCCACTCGCTGAACAGCGCGCGCAGCGGTGCGACTCTGGATTGATAACGGCCGTCGAGCGGCGACAGCGCGGTGAGCGGACTGAGCGTGAGCGATAGGGGGGGCATGGATATTTTTCCCGCAAGTACTGAATCGTGCCACGTACTCTAACATACGCGTTGACGCATTCATTTCGGCTTGCGCGCACTGGCCAGCACTTCGCTGATGGGAATGCCGAGCTTGCGCAGGTCGAGTCCGATGCGACGCGCTTCGTCGCGGCCCTTGTCGGTGAGCGGGCGCTGATGGTCGCAATCGTCGTCACGGCTGAAGTCGGTGGATGTGTGACGAAAATACAGGGTGTAGCCGCCGCGCTTTAATGCCGCGAGTCACGTTGGGCCCGGCAGTTCTTTGGCGGGGGTTGCTGTGCGTCCGGGTGCGGGTGGCGGCACCGGGCCGAATTGCGGGGCGGCGGTTTGCGCGTCAGCGACTTGCTACGGCGGAAGGCATAAAAAATCAAGCAAAATCAAATAGTTACGATATAACATGGCTGGTCTGCTACGCGTTGCTGTCGCTCTCACCGGGCCGCTTCAGGTTATCGTTTGCGTCAGACGCCGAGCCTCCGCCTGCTGTTCCCCGTCACCGTCGGCTTGAATTTCGTTGAGCACTTCTTTTGCCGCGTCGAGGTCATTCATGGCGATATAGGCCGATGCCAGTTCAAGCTTTTCCTGTACGGCCACCCATTTTTCATCTCTGGCGGCAACCTGCCACGGGCGCACTATCGGGCCTTGCGCTTTGCCGCTGCGGTTGCTTGGCGGGGTGGTGACGGCGCTATCCCAAAACGACGCTACGGGATCCGCAGTGACGTTATCCCCGGCGTCATCGAGTTTGAAATCGATGCTGGTGTCACCGGGAATCGTGGTCAGGTCGGGCCCGCTTTGTGATGAGGCGTTGGCTTCGGGTAGATCGATCCTGAAATCGAGACCGCCGCTGTCGCTCGCATTAAGGCCTGTATCGGAGCCTGCACTGGGGCTCATCGCGGGATCAACCAAACCGGCCCCCGTACCTTTGACGCCAGCAGTCGCATCGCTCGGCGGCAAATCAATCGTAAACGCTGGTGCCGCAGCCTCGACCGACACGGGTTCGATGCCCAGCCTACGCAGCGCGCTATACGCCGCACTATCCACAGCAATCGCGGCTTCCGGTTGAGCGTTCGGGGCTGCGCGGTTGGACGCCTCTTCCTGCGGCGTGGTGAACGTGAGCAGAGCGGCGTCCGTCGTATCGGTGGGCGGCGAATAGAGCGGGTGTGACGGGTCAATGGCGTAGCCCAGCCCCGTGACGCGTTTCCAAGCATCGCCGATGCCGCCTGTTTGGCGGTGCAGCCGCGCGGCGAATTGATTGAAGGCCTCTTTGTCGTCGCGCACCGCGAGCAACTCCAGCAACGCCACGGCAATATCTTCACGGCCCGGTGCATGGCTCAAACCGTTGCGTAGGGTTTTTTCGGCCTGGTCCAGTTGATTGTAGTTTAGGTACACCTTGGCTTCGTCGAGGGGATCGACCATGCCGGTGACGCTGGATACGGTGTCGGCTGCTGCGGGCGCAGCAGCGTCGCGCGCGCCGGTGGGCGACGTAGCGCTTGCCTCTTGTGGCGGCGTGCTGCCGTCAACCGGCTCATCGGCGGCATTCATGTAGGTATAGGTTTCTTCTTCCGCCGTCTGGCGACGACGCCACGCCGCAAAGCCCGCCCACAGGCCAAGGGCTACGGCTACCCCTATCAGAACAAGGCCGGCAATGCGTAAGACGGACGGCCCCGTAGCCTCTTTGCCGGAGGAGGGCGATGAGGCAGCTGAGAAAGGTGAGGCAACTGACGCAGCCGGTTGTGATCGCGGCGCAGGACGCACGCTGCTGTTGGGCGCAGCGGCCTGCGGGACAGGTGCCGGATTGGCACTGGGCGGATCGGGGTTTTGTTTCGGCGGCTTCGGCGGCTCCGGCGCCACAGTCGGTGCGTTGCTGGCTAAGGGAGCGACGGGCGCTACAGTGACTACGGCGGGGGCAGCTTCAACTTTCGGTGCTTCCGGTGCTGTGGGTTCGCGTTTCGCGGCAGCACCGGGTAGCTCGAAAAAAGTGGGGTCTAGCTTCAGCGCCGATATTTTTGCCCGCGCGGGTGGCACGCTGGCCGCAGTGGGTGGGGTTTGCGTGGATGGCGGCGCGCGTGGGGGGATGGGGGCCGGCGGCGCGTTTACCGATGCTGCCGGCTTGCGCGCACGGCGTTCGGCCGGTTTGCTAGCGCCTGCGGATTCTGTTGTGCCAGCGGGCGCGTCGGGTTTGCCGGCGGGTGCGGCAACGGTATCGGTGGCGTTGGGCAGATCCAACAACACCGCGTAATGGCGGCGGAATCCACCGTCGTTTGAGCCGACATCAATCAGTAAATCAAGATAGGGCTCGGTGACCGAGCGCCATGAAGTGGCGCGGATATAGGGCGTGCCATCGGCGCGCCGCTGCACGGAGACTCGCAACGAATTCAGCGCCGGATCAAACGCGAGGTTTGCCGCCTGATAGGCCAAACTGGGCGCGAGTTTCACCGTCAGTGTGGCGTAGTCATCCCGGCTGACATTGAGGACTTCAATCTCTGCCGCGAACGGCTGCCCCAGCCGCGATTGCACCGTGAGCCGACCCAGTCCGGCACCATGGGCCCAGCCGCCCAATGCCAACGCGACAAGGCACGCGGCAGCCCGCTGCGACAGTTTCCCACGCAGGATTATCCTTCGCGCGACGGACAATGATTCAAAATACCATCTTGGCATAGGTACACTGTACCGCGCGGAACGACCGGCGGTCAATTGGGAATATCCGGCACAGGGCGGGAAACGCTGCGCTGCTTCAAGCTGCGAAGAAATCCCTGCGCGAATCTTGTCGCGAGCGCGTTGCGGCAAAGTATGACAGTTAGTCGAATAATCGTAGTGTAACTTTCGCAGCAAAATATTGCAAAAATTGTCAAATAAATCAATTACTTGTATTGACTCGCCCTCGGCACGCCGCGAACCGGTGCGCGCGGTGGTGCGCTAACGGGGCCGGCCTTGTTATTCGACGTGATGGTGATCGTGTTGGCATCGGCGGCGCTGCACGCCGCATGGAACGCGTTGCTACGCGCCTCGGCGGCGGCGATGAAGGTTTTCTAGTTGGGCTTGAGAAAAGCGTTTAGCCGTCTAGTTCACCCTAGCAACGGCATTGGCCACAGCGGACACCGAGGACACCGAGAAAAAACCGGGGCTTAGTCTGGAACGTTTACGCACCATCCAGGTGATCCGGCGAATCGCCGTACCGCCGCGATGTCTACCGGCACCCGCTGCGGTGAATTTCCTATCGGCTCTTGAACACCGGCTTGCGCTTTTCCTTGAACGCGGCGACGGCTTCGGCGTGGTCTTCCGTTTGCGAGCAGCGCGCCTGATTGAAGGCTTCCAGATCGCACACCGTGGCGAAGCTCTCAGTCTCGGCGGCGAACAAGTTGCGCTTGATGCCGGCCACCGCGACTTGCGGCATGTCGGCGATGCGGTGCGCGATTTCCAGGGTGGTCGTGCGCAGATCGGCGTCTTCCACCACACGGTTGACGATGCCGAGCTTCAACGCTTCGTCTGCTGCCACCATATCGGGCAGGAGAAATAGTTCGCGCGCCTTGGCGGTGCCCACCAGCCGCGTTAACGTCCAAGTGCCGCCCCAGTCGCCGGAGAGACCGATTTTCAAAAAGGCCGTGGTGAAACGCGCCGACTTGCCGGCGATACGCAAATCGCAGGCGAGCGACATGCTCATGCCTGCCCCCGCCGCCACGCCGTTGACCATGCCGATGATGACCTTGGGGTGTTTGCGCATAGCCATCGGAATGGTGTTCGAAAATTGTATGCCGCGCGCCCGCGCTTCATAGCCGTGCGAGGCGCGTTCGCCCATGCCTTTCACGTCGCCGCCGGAGCTGAATGCGCGCCCGGCACCGGTGATGACAATGCAACGCACATTGCTGTCGTCGGCGTAGCGCTCCATCGCCGCCAGCAGTCCGTTGCGAATGTCCATCGACAGCGCATTCAGCGCCTCGGGACGGTTGAGGGTCAGGACGGCCACGCCGTCTTCGATGGTTTCCAGCAGGTCTGCCATGGTCTTACTCCGGTATTGGGATGGGGATTAAAACAGCTTTCTAAGTTTCGCCAAGGGCAATGTAGCCGCCGCCGTGCTAACCGTCAAACGTCAAACGATGCCGTCCTGCTTCATGCGCTGGGATGTCCGCTCGCTGACAATGGCATCAAGCGCCGCGCGATTCGTCCACCAGCACATCCGATTGCGCCATGATTTTGCGCAAGTGAGTCTTACCTTCCTCGGCCTTCAGGTTGAGCGTCAAGCCGCGCTTGTTGGCGTTGAATTGCAGGTAAAACAATTCATCCGAGTGATGAGGGCTGATTACGCGCCGCGGTGCGTGATTTTGTCAATTTCCGTCAAATCTTCTGCGCTTAACGGCCAATTGACGGCGCGGGCATTGGCTTCGAGTTGCGCTGGCGTGGTCGCGCCCGCGATGATGCTGGCGACCAGCGGCCTAGACGCCAGCCAGCTCATCGCCAACTCCAGCAGGCTGTGGCCGCGCGCTTGGCAAAAGGCGTTGAGACGCTCGACGATGTCCCAGTTGCTGTCGCTGATCCAACGCTCCGCTTGGCGTTTCTCGCGCGTCATGCGCGCACCGGCGGGCAGCGGGGCGTGGCGTTGATACTTGCCGCTTAACAGGCCCGCCGCCAGCGGGGTGTGCGGAATCAGGCCCAGCCCGTACGCCTGCATCGCCGGGGTCAGCGTGGTTTCAATGTCGCGTTGGAGCAGGTTGTAGGCGTCCTGACAGGTGACAAAATGGTTGAGGTGGTGATGCCGCGCCGTCCACTGCGCCTCGACCATTTGCCACGCGGCGAAAGTGGAGCAGCCGGTGTAGCGCACCTTGCCAGCGCGTACCAGATCATCCAGCGTGCGCAGGGTTTCTTCGATCGGCGTTTGCGGATCGGGACGATGAATGATGTAAAGATCAATCCAATCGGTCTTCAGCCGTTTCAGGCTCGCATCGATGGCGGACATAATGTAGCGGCGCGACGCGCCTTTCAGCGTGCCCGTGCTGTCCATCGGCAGCCCGCATTTGGTGGCGAGCACGATTTCTTTGCGCCGCGCGCCGAGACACTCGCCGAGGATGGTTTCACACTCGCCGCGATTGCCGTACGTGTCGGCGGTATCAATCAGCGTAATGCCCAGATCGAATGCCTTGTCGATGACTTTACGCGACGCCGCCAAGTCGATGCGGTCACCGCCAAAGTTGTTGCAGCCGAGCCCTGCGACGGAGACTTTCAGTCCGGAGTTGCCGAGTGTGCGTAGTTGCATGGTGTGCCTTTTTGCAGAGGAGTTTGTAGAGTAAATCAAGTCAGAAAGATAACCCTAAAAACGGCATTTGCCACCGAGCACACAGGAAACATCGAGAGAGCGATCGGGGTTTTAATCTGTCTCCACCGTGGCTAATGGCCTTTTTCACGATCGCCAGCGAGCTCGCGTGGCCGCATCAACCGAAACGCTGTCAGCGCCAGCACACTCAATACCGCAATGAGCATGAACGCCGCGCCCCAGCCGGTGCGCGACATGCCGCCAGCGAGATCCAGCGCGTAGCCTATCAGCAGCGGCCCGACAAAACCGCCGCTGTAGCCCAGCATGGAATGTACCGCCAGCGTCGCACCTCGGCGTGACGGTTCCGCCGTGCCGGCAGCGCCAGCGGTGAGTGACGACGAATCCAGCCACACCACACCGCCGTAGAGCAGCAGCAGCCCCACCGCCAGCGCGTACGACAGCGTGCCGAGGTAACCGAGGCCACCGCTCACCGCCACCGACGCTAACATGGCCACGGTAATCAGCCGCCGCCGTCCCCAGCGTATCGCCGCTTCGTTGCCGAGTACGCTGGCGACCGTGCCGATCAGCGCCAGCGCGGTCAGCACCCACGTCGGCGACAAAAGGGTCTCGGTGCCGTTACCAGTACTGGCTGCCACATACGCCAGAAACGCCACGCCCCAGCCGCGCAACGCATTCATTTCCAGCGTGTGCACGCAGTAGGCGACCGCGTATGCCATGGCCGAGCGGTTGCGGAACACGGGGCGAAAATCGAACCATGCTTGGCCGTCTTTCGGTGGCGGCAGCGGCGTGGTGCGGCGCGGCACCAGCAGTGCCACCATCAGCCACGCGGATAGGGCGGTGATGGCCGCGACGATGAACGCCAACGGCCAGCCAAAGTGCGCGGCCAACGCATCCGCACACGCAAACGACAGGGCACCGGACACGCCGATGCTCGCCGCGTGTCCGGCGGTGGCGCGCGACATTAGCTTGGCGTCCACTTGATCCGACAGCAGCTTCAGGCCCGTCATGTAAGTGCCGGCCCAGCCGACGCCCGCCAGCGCGCGCAGCCACAGCGCCGACCAGAAGCCTTCGGCGATCAAGCCAAACAACAGGTGCGCGGCAATGGTGCAGGCGACACCGAACAAATACACACGGCGCGGATCAATGCGGTCGGTGAGTGTCACGAGTATCGGCACGGCCAGCAGATACGCGCCGTAGAACGCTGCCGTAATCCAGCCTGCCTCGCTGTTACTGAGGCCCCACCGCAGCATCATGCCGGGCAGCAGCGCTGGCCAGAAATAAGCGCCGAGCTGCACCAGCACCTGCGCCGCGCAGACGATGGCGACCAGGCGTTTGCCGGAGCTTGATGGTGCAGTCATTTATGTAAGTAATTGTTTTTAAACGATTTTATTGGGGTATTGCTTTAGGATTACTGCATCGTTTTCGTGCAGCGTATACTTTTGCCGTGCGCGCATCATTATTGTCATCCAAAGAAGCGGACACCATGAAAAATATTTTGCATCTTGCGTTGTGGCTGGTGGCGGCGGCGCTGGTCGGTTGCGCCGCGCCCGGTTCCATCGCGCCCAACACTAGCGCTGACGTGTTGGTGCAAAAATTGGGCAAACCCAGCGATACGCGGCGCAACCCGCAAGGCGGCGAATACTGGGACTACGTGTATGGCCCCGAAGGTTTTGATACTTGACAGTTCCAGCCCGCCATAGCGCGTGCGGTGGCTGCTGATTTGTTGCCTGTGCCAATCGGATTCACCCTTTGAGGAGCCAATCCATGCGTCTGCCGATGATCGCCGTTGCGTCCTGTGCCCTTTTTGCTGTGGCAGTCGTTGCCCACGCGCAAACGGATTACCCGGCCAAGAGCATCCGTTTGATCGTGCCCGTTACCACCGGCGGGCCCAGTGATATTGTGGCGCGCCTGCTCGGCGAGAAGCTGGCCGCTTCCCTCGGCAAATCCGTGGTAATCGACAACCGCCCCGGCGCATCGAACACGCTGGGCGCAGCACTCGTGGCGCAAGCGCAGCCCGACGGTTACACCTTGCTGATGGCGGCGGCCAATATGGCAACGGTCAAAATTCTGATCGCTGATTTGCCGTTCGATCCGGTCAAAGATTTCACGCCGGTGTCGCTCACGCACCTGACGCCCTATGTGTTCGCGGTCAGCGGGCAATCGGCGGTGAAATCCGTCGGCGAGTTATTGAAATTCATCAAGAGCAATCCTGGCAAAGTGACTTACGGCACCACTGGCCAAGGCAGCCCGCAGCAGTTGGCGACGCTATTGTTCGCGCAAGTCGCTGGCGGGCTTGGCAACATGACCGAAGTGGCTTACAAAGGCAGCTCCGCTGCACACCCGGATTTGATTGCGAATCGCATCAGTTACATGATTGATCCGCTCGCCGCCGGCGCGCAGCACATCCGCGCGGGCTTACTGCGCGGGCTGGCGGTCACCACGCCCAAACGCAACCCCGCGTTTCCCGACATGCCGACAGCCGCCGAGGCTGGCGTGCCCGGTTATGACTTTGCCAGTTGGGGCGGCGTCTTCGCGCCAGCCGGCACGCCGCGTGCGGTGGTGCAAAAACTGAACGCCGCTATCGTCACCGCACTGGCCGCACCGGACATTACCAAGCGCTTCGGCGATATGGGGTTGGAGTCACGCAGCAGCACGCCTGAGGGCTTCGGCCAGTTCCTGCAAGCCGAGATCACGCGCTGGGGCGGTTTGTTGGCGAAAAAGCCGTAAGGAACACGGGCCAAGTCCTTCGACAAGCGCAGCCTTGATGACGGCAAACCCTCTGCCCGCAAACATCGCTTACACCCCGCCGTTTTACCTGCAGGGGCACTCGCTGCCGTCACCGAGTGCGGGAGAGAGGAGAGGGGTGAGAGGAGAGGGGTGAGGGAAGATTTTGATGTTACGTCTGCACTGAATAGAGACGACTTTTCTGCATAACGCTTACTCAGGCTCAATTTTCGCCAGCCGCACAATTTCAGCCCAGCGCTTGATGTCCGCAACAACCGTTTTCTGAAACACAGCGGGCGCGTCGGCTACCGGTTCGTAGCCTGCGGTTTTGAAAATATCGCGCATCTTGGGCGATTGCACGGCTTTGAGTATTGCGCCGTAAATTTGATTGACGATGCGGTCGGGCGTTTTGGCCGGTGCGAACCAGCCGTGCCAGCCGGTATCCAATTGAAAGCCCGGTACGCCGGCTTCACCGATGGTCGGCAATTCGGGCAGGGTTTCCAGCCGCTTCGCGCCGCTATAGCCCAATGCGCGCAGGCGCTCTGCCCGCACATGCGCGGTGGCGGTCAGCGGCGGCACCACGTTGACTTGCGCTTCGTTACCGAGCACGGCCACCAGCGCCGGCCCCGAGCCTTTGTACGGCACGTGCAGCATGCGTATACCCGCGCGCACGTTGAACGCCTCGTTGATCAGATGCAGCACATTGCCGATGCCCGGCGAGCTGTAAACGAGCTGCTGCTTTTTCGCCAAAGCAATTAGCTCCGTCACCGAACGAGCGGGCAGCGAGGGATGCACCACCAGCAGCGCACCGTGTCCGACAATCGGATTGGTGATGGGCGTGAAATCGCGTATCGGATCGAACGGCAGCTTTTTGTAGGTGCTGGGGTTGATCGCGAACGCCACGGAGATGTGCATCATGGTGTAGCCGTCGGGCGCGGCTTTGGCGACCAGATCGCTGCCGATAATGCCGTTGGCACCGCCGCGGTTATCCACCACCACTGGCTGGCCCAGCGAGCCTTCCATTTCCTTGGCCAAGGCGCGGGCGTTGGCATCGGTTGCGCCGCCGGGCGGAAACGGCATGATCAAGCGTATGGGGCGCGTGGGCCACGTCGTGCCCTGCGCTTGCGCCACGGCAGGCACCAAAGTGACCAACGCGATCAAAGTGTCCAAGGCGACCAAAGCGGCGATCAATTTCTGCACGAATGAAGTTTGTTCGTAACTAGTTGATTTTAAACGACTTTATTTGAAGTCTACGCCAGCCGCGCAACGCTCTCACCCAGCGCCTTGCGTGCCCACTCGGCATAGGTACCGGTTTCGATCATCTTGTCGCGCACGGCGTGCCTCAAGGTGTGCAGTTCTTGTTCCGTCGGCGCGGGCGTGGCGGCGACTGCGTCGGTGCCCACGTCAAAGCCGGTGTTTTCGCGGATGTCGTCGATGGTGAAACCGGGGTGTATGGAATCCAGCTTGAGCAAGCCCGTGTCTTTGTCGAAACGAAAATTGGCTTTGGGCGTGACCACCTTGCTGGGCCCGCCGCGCCGCAGCACATCAGGCGCTGTGTGCGCAGCGGCGGAAATGTAATCCACGTTTTCTACCAGCGAGCGCTTGGTGTGCTCGGTGCGAAACACCACCGTGCGGCGCGCGCCGTAATAAATCATGCCGCCGCCGTAGCCGCCGGGAAAGCGCGCGTTGGGCTTGTCATGATCAGGGCCGAGTTGATGCAGGTTGTAATTGCCGTGGCGGTCGATTTGCACGCCGCTCACGAAGAACAGCCCCATGTCGCCGCGTTGTGCGAGGTAATGAAACTGGCGCGAGGTGCGAAACGGATTGAAAATGGAGCCGAGAATAATCAGCTCGGCGTTGGGCGCGTGCGTGGCCTGCGCCAGCAACAAGCCCGCGGCGGGGATGTGCGACAGCGCGCCGCAGCAGGAAATTTCGCCGTCGCGCACTTCACGCGACAGCAGGATGGCGAGGCGTTCTGCGTCTGAGTATTCCATCAGTATTCCATCAGGTTCCTGTGGCTCTTGCGGGCTCGCGCCAATCGAGCGGCACGAATTGTTCGGTGTAGTGCGCGTGGTCTTTGATGTCCGTCACGTGCTTGCGTACATAGGCCGCGAAAGCGTCATCGTCTTTCGACGCGATGACATACTCGCGCAGGTGCACTGTGTCGGGCGCGTACAGGCCGCTGCAACCGGCGGGGTGAGCGCCGAACGGTGCGTGCACCACGGCATCAACGTGGATGCCGGGGATAAACGCACCAATGGCGTCTTTCTCATTGAGTTGATCGACGATACGCTCAACCGTCACGATCACGTGTCGAGCGCATTCGGCGAGCATCACGGTTTCAGCTTCGTAGCCGCACGAAATGTTGCCGTGGCGATCCGCTGCCTGCGCATGAAACACCGCGACATCGGGCCGCAGCGCTTTGGCAACGACAGATTTTGTTGTGCCGTCAAACGGATCAACAGCCACCACCATATCGTCGCGGCGCTTGAGCAAATCGGTTCCCACCAAACCCAACACGGGTAGGTAGGGCACTCCCATAGACCCAGCCTGGGCCTGTGCGTATAACACCCCTCAAGTATTGTCCATGGACATGACCTTACCGGCCATTACATGGCGCGCAAAGTTGGGGCCGGAGCGGGCAAATTCGCCGAGCGTGACGCTGGCCGTATCCACAATGCCCACCGCGCCCGCGCCCACCAGAAAATCGATGTTAATCGCGCCGCCGATCACGCCGATCACGCGCAGATCGCGCGTGCCCTGGCGCACCAGTTGGCGCAGCAGCGCCATCGGCGCATCGGTCATTTTGGCGGTCATCACCACTTGCGCGCCGGTTTTTACGGCGGCGGCGGCTTTTTCAAGCGTAGTCAGTTTTTCACGCATCGCGTTCTCCTTGAGAATGATTCGAATTTTGCTGTGAACCCAAACAAAGCATTTGCCACAGAGGACACTGTGGCAACTGCTGTTTTTTGGGTTGAATAATACTAGCGCCCATCATGCCTGCTGCTTGCGCGGCAGGTCAAGCGCGCAGCGTGCAGTGCGCAGCGCGCAACGGGCAGCGCGCAACGCGGCAATGGGGCCGAGTTAATCGGCTTTCACGCCAGCTTGCTTGACCACTTTGCCGTAGCGCTCAAAGTCTTCGCGCACAATTTTGGCGTATTCCTCAGGCGTGGTCCAAGCGGGTTCTTCGCCTTGCGCCGCGTAAAGTTGGCGCGTTTCGGGCGCTTTTAGCGCCTGCACCAGTGCGCTGTGGATGCGGTCGATCACAGGGCGTGGTGTTGCGCGTGTGCCTCCCGGTGCTAACACGCCGTTCCAGCCGAGGAATTTGAATCCCGGCACGCCCGACTCGGCGATGGTCGGCAGCTCTGGAAAAATCGCCGAGCGCTTGTCACCGCTGACCGCAACGCAGCGTGCGCGACCTGCTTTCCACGGCGGCACATACGCGGCCAGCGGCCCTAACGTCCAGTGCGCCTCGCCCGCGCCGATAGCCGTGGCGGACGGGCCGCCGCCTTTGTACGGCACGTGCGTACTTTCGATGCCGGCCGCTGTGGCAAACATCAGCCCGGCCAGATGGCTGGTAGAGCCGATGCCGGCGGACGCCATCAGCAACTTGCCTTGCCGCGCGCGTGCCAGATCGATCAACTCACGTGCGGATTTCACCGGCAGCGCGGCATTCACGCACAGGCCCGCTTGTGTGATGGCGAACAGCGAGACCGGCGCGAAATCGTTGACCGGGTGATACGGCACGCTTTTGTAGGTGTGCGGTGCGACCGACAGCGTGGCAAATGAGGTTGCCAGCAAGGTGTAGCCGTCGGGCGCGGCGCGCGCCACGATTTCCACGCCGATGGTGCCGCCGGCGCCGGGGCGGTTGTCGACAACGATGGCTTGACCCAAATGGTCAGCCGCGCGCAGGAACGCAATGCGGCCCAAAATATCGCCCGCCGAGCCGGGGCCGTTAGAAATCACCATGCGTATCGGTCGCGAGGGGTAAGCCTGCCCTGCGCCCGTCGCTGCGGTATCTGCGGCGTGCGTCAATGCGCTAACGCCAGCCAGCGCGCCGACCGTGATGACAGAAATCCCCAGACGTTTCATGCTGTCTCCCGATGGCGTGCGCCGCCGACAATCGCGGCGACTGTGATAAATTGATATCAACAAAATTGGTAAAGAGGCTGCATTGTGCAATACATCTACGGCTATGAAGAACTAAACATCGCGCCGGACAATCCCACCAGCGCCAAGGTTGCGCCGCGCCGCGTGCTGTCGGGGCCGACGCTGGCGACCGGCAAATCGTCCGCCATCGGAGCCGTGCTCTACGGCGAACACATCGCGGTGGCGCTGGCGATGCAGGCGGCGGGCTCCGGTGCCAAGGCGCACACGCATCCGAACGAACAGTTTAATGATCATTCAGTAAAGGTGCGCGGATTGTGACGGTGCAGGATACGCGGTATGCGTTTGTGGGGTGATGTTCGGTTAAGGCCGCTGATAGTGTGAACTGGTTCACACTTTCAAAAAAATTGTCCTTTCGGACTATTGCGGTTAGATGCCGTACGCTGGTAGCTTCAACGTGAATCTCTGTATCTCAGGTCAGAGTGGTATGCACTGCGACAAACGCCGTCAGCCATTTTGGAATTCGTCAACGTTCGATAAGCAAAAAGGAAGGCAAATGAACAAGAATATCTTAGGTGCCGCAGTCGCCGCCCTGTTTCTCGCAGCCCCGGCCATAGGCCAAGCGGCTGCCTTCACCAATGGCAGTTTTGAAATCGCAAGTCCGAACGCACCCTTCGGTAGCTTTAACACCCTTTTTGCGGGCGATACCAGCATGACTGGCTGGACAGTCACTGCCGGCACCGTTGATCTGGTTAACACCAACTATTTCTCGCCCGATTTCATTGCTTCAGACGGCCAGAATTCTGTCGATATGACCGGCGCGAGCGAAGGTACGATTGCCCAGACATTCGATACCATCGCGGGTCAAGGCTATTCGGTGACGTTTGATCTCAATATCAATTCCTACGGTGGCAACCTCGTAAAGGATTTGCTGGTATCTGCGGGTGCGACCTCAAGCCTATTCAGTTATGACGGTACCAATCATCCGCCTGGACAAGGTGGGCCGTGGCAGAGTCATACCCTCAGCTTTACCGCTGCAGGGGCGTCGACCACACTGTCGTTCCAAAGCTTGAACACCGGTGGCTGCTGCTATGGCGTCGTGCTGGACAACGTCAATGTTTCGGGAGTCACTGCGGTGCCGGAACCCGAAACCTACGCCATGATGCTGGCGGGCTTGGGGCTGCTGGGCTTTGCGGCGCGTCGCAGAAAGCAAAAAGACGTCGCGATCGCGTAGTGCGCGTAAGCGAAATCGACCACCACACCCCGCTTCGGCGGGGTTTTTTATGGGCGTGGCGACTGGGGGGGTAGTAAAACGAACTAAAAATATTTATAAAATCAATTAGTTACAGGGTTAATCGACGAAGCTGAACAGTCACCTTCCCTTTTTAGTGATAATCCAGATAATCGACAAGCTCTGCGTCTTTGCCTTCAAAGCGAAATATCATTCGCCAATGGGCATTGACGGTAAGTGAGTAGAAGCAAAAAAAGAAGCGATGGCCTATAAAATTGTGCGCGGCCAATGGGTGCCCGCTAATCCACCGGCTTGATGCCCGCATCCACGGCGTCCAAACCGCTGGCATCAGGGAATACCGCAAGCGGGTTGCCCTCCAGCGGACGGCGGGTGAAGACGTCAACGACGCGGTAACGGCAGTCTTGGCGCATGGGTTTCTCGACCGGTGGCAATCATCATTCGAATACTGGCCACATTATCCTAGAAGCCTCAACGCGCGTAACCCGCACTGAGTAGGGCGCCAATAAACGAAGTGCATTGCGCCGCATGTCACACCAACAGCCGCTAAAGTAAAAAGAGAAATTCCCACCCTAGCCACGCTGCTGCAGGCGTAGTTCTTTCATATCCGCTGCAGTAGCCGTGGTGCTGGCTGGCTAAGCTGGCCCAATAGTATTCAGGCCGCGATCCGAATTACTTTCGGTTGGCGGTGTTGCCTTGCAAGCCACAAATCATATCCAGCCTGCATTTCCAACCACATCTCCGCACTCGTGCCTAGTGCTGCTTCCAGCCGTAATGCCATTTCAGCACTAACCCCGCCGCGTCCATTTAGAAGTGCAGAGAGCGCCTGACGGGTCACGCCCAGCCGCTTGGCCACTTCGGTTACTCCCAAGGCCTGCGGCAAATATTCCCGTAGCACTTCACCAGGGTGCGCAGGATTGTGCATACGAGACATGTAAACTTCCTTTTTAGTGATAATCCAGATAATCGACAAGTTCTGCGCCTTTGCCTTCAAAGCGAAATATTATTCGCCAATGGACATTGACGGTAACTGAATAGAAGCAAAAAAAGAAGCGATGGCCTATAAAATGGTGCGCGGCCAATGGGCACTCGCTAATCCACCGGCTTGATGCCCGCGTCCACTGCCACTTTTCGCCAGCGTGCGGCGTCGTTCAGCACACGGGTGTTGTAGTCTGCCGGTCCGAGGAACGAGGGCTCCAGCGCCAGCCGGTTGAAGCGGTCGCGTACTTCTGTATCCTTGATGGCATCGGCAATGGCTGCGCCGAGTGTCGCGCCGATGCGCGGCGGCAGGCGCGCGGGGGCGAGCATGCCAAACCATTGTTCGTAATCAACACCCGGCGTGCCGACTTCGGCAAAGGTGGGCGCATCCGGGTAATCTGCATGACGTGTGAGACCGGTGGTGGCGAGCAAGCGCAGGCGCCCCGCCTTGACGAAGCCGCCATAGGTTGCGATGGAGCCGGTCATCAACTGGATGTTGCCCGCGACGAGGTCGTTGACCGCCGGTGCGCCACCCTTGTACGGCACGAGGTTGAAGTTGACCTTGGCGCGCAGCTTCAGCATCTCGATGACGATGTTGCCCGTGCCCGGTATGCCCACCGCCACGCGCCCCGGCTCGCGCCGCGCCAGCGCGAGCATGTCGGGCAATGTTTTCGCCTCGAAGGCCGGATGCGTGGCCAGGAACAACGGCGATTTGGCGATCATTGCGATAGGCGTGAAATCCTTGACCGGATCGTACAGGGTGTTGCGGCTGAACAGCGGGCTGACTATATGCAGCGCATCGACCAGCAACAGCGTGTAGCCGTCCGGCGCGGATTTGGCCGCGATGTCCGCGCCTATCATGCCGCCCGCGCCAGCGCGGTTATCGACAATGATGTTTTGCTTCAACGTCACCGCCATGCGCGTGCCCACCAGCCGGCCCACGACATCCGAGCTGCCGCCCGGCGCGAACGGCACGACCATGCGGATGGGTTTACCAGCCGGAAAATCCGCAGCCTGCGTGTGCATCGTCAGCGCCCACAACACAACCGATGCCGCCGCGCAGCTAATAAATCGTACCTCATTATTTTTAAACATATTTTTCCTTGTCATCCTGTCGCTTCGTCAATCCGCAGGGCATCAACAAGCTCAGCGCCTAGCGCAGTAGGTGCTTGCGCTAGGCTGCATGCGGCGCAATGCCCTACGGTTATTGCGCCCTACGCTGACTGCAATACCACGAGCAGTTGATTGCTACAAGCTTGCAACTCACAAGCAATCCCGGTAAGTTTTGTTACGTGTAACGCATCTGATAACGAGCTCATCGGTGCTTTCAGTGTCATTGGTATCGATGAAATAAATTTATTCTGCCAATCATCAATTCTGCGGCATCAAAGCACTTCCGTGCCGATACTCCATCTGCAGCGTTCTCCAAAGAAAGTTCAAATATGAAGCAGTTAAACCGTTTGTACATGGGGTTACTGATCGCCGCTTGGATGCTGGCCAGCCTGACGGCCAGCGCGCAGACTGCACGCCTCGAAATCCACGCGATCCAGACAGTCACGCTGACCGATGAGCAGTTCCTGAATGGTGTGAGGGAAGGCAAACCGGCCACGATCGCTGGCGAGCTGCGGATTCCACGTCCTGGTACCGAACGCCTTCCTGCCGTGGTGTTCCTGCACGGCTCAGGTGGTATTGGGCTGTGGATAGATAACTGGGCACAGGAATTCCTCGCAATGGGTATTGCGACGTTTACTGTAGATAGTTTCGCTGGCCGTGGCATCGTCAGCACCGTCGCGGACCAAGACCAGCTCGGACGCCTCGCAATGATTGTGGACGGTTACCGTTCGCTTGAACTACTCGCAAGCCATCCGCGTATAGACCCTGCAAGGATCGCCGTGATGGGATTTTCGCGAGGGGGATTGGCCGCACTTTACTCAAGCTTGCGCCGGTTTCTGCGAATGCACGGCCCCACCGGACTGGAGTTCGCTGCCTACATTCCGCTTTATCCGACATGCAACACGACGTTCCGCGAGGAAAATGACATTACGGATCGACCGATCAGGATTCACCATGGTGCTGCTGACGACTATGTCCCAGTTGCGCCCTGCCGGCCTCTTGTGGCGAAACTTCGCGCCGCCGGAAAAAACGTCGAACTGACAGAGTATCCGGATGCCCACCACATCTTTGATAATCCGGGACTTAAGGCACCTGTAAAATTTCCACAAAGTCAGACCTTGCGAAATTGCACACTATACGAGGGTGAAAACGGGCGCGTGATCAATACCAAGTCGGGGCAGTCCTTCAGTCACAAAGACCCATGTGTCGAACTGAATCCCACCATGGCGTATAACGCCGACGCTCACGCCAGTTCAGTCAAAGCGGTAAAGGCGATCCTGGCTACAACCTTCCGTCTTCAATAGTTGGGGACAACGTGCGTAACTCGCACTGAGTCGGACGCAATAACCGTAGCGCCGTGCGCCGAATGGTGGATATCCGCATACTGTACTTATGCCGCGCAATAAGCCACGTTTATGCTCGCCGTGCGGCGTTCTGGCACCACAGAGCGTTACCGCAGCGTTTACAGAAAAGCAAATAAAATCAAATAGTTACAATATCAATCTGCTGAATTTCAGTGCGTGACTCAAATCACCTTGCGCGCGCGCAAACCCTGTATCTCCGCCGCGCTATAGCCGACTTCTTTCAATACCGCATCGTTGTGTTCACCCAGTTCCGGCGCAACGCCAATCTTGGCGGGCGTTTCCGAAAACTGCCACGGTGAGCCATGCACCTTCAGTTTCTTGCCGTGCTTGGGGTACTCGACTTCGGTGATGTAGCCGTTGGCCAGCACATCGGGGTCATCAGCGGCTTCGAGCAGCGTGTTGATGGGCGCTGACACAATATCGGCCTCACGCAAAATCGCCACCCACTGATCGCGCGGACCGGTGGCGAACAGGCCATCCAGCGTTTTGAGCAGTGTCTCGCGCTTTTCGTCGTTACCGATCACCACACCGAGTTCGGCGTAGCCTGCCGCTGACAGCCGGTCGTAAAAACCGAGCGCCGTCATCGCCTGCTTCCACTTGGCTGCACCATTGAGTTGAAACACCAGCGGCTTGCCGTTGATGTCGTTAAAGCTTGCTGAGAGGCCGGGCCGTTCGGGCGTACCGTTGATACGCGCTTGACCGGTGACCGGATCGCGGTTGCGCCACATGGCGGTGGTGAGCGTCCAGCCCATCAGCCGGATTTGCCCGCCGAGCAGCGAGCATTCCACCTTTTGCCCGATACCCTGCGTGCGCGCGCAATGCAGCGCGGCCAGCATGCCGCCAAAGGCGAGGATGGCGCAGGTTTCATCTGCCACCGATACCACGCCCGCGCGCAACGGCTGACCCGGCGTGGCGTATGCCTGTGCAATGCCGCCCAGCGCCTGCGCCATCGAATCGGTGCCCGGCAATTTCGCGTTCGGGCCTTTGGGGCCGTAGCCAGAAATGGAAACGTACACGAGCTTAGGGTTGATTTTCTTCAGTTCTTCGTAGCCGAAACCGTTTTTTTCAGCGGCACCGGGACGAAAATTCTGGCCGAAAATATCGGCACGTGCGACGAGCTTGTGCAGAATCGCGCGCGACTCCGGCGATTTCATGTTGAGCGTGAAACTTTTTACGCCGCGATTGTTGGTCTCAAAATAGGTGCTCGGCAGGCCGGGAAACACGCTCGACGTTCGCGAGTTGTCGCCCTTGCCGGGCACCTCGATCTTGATGACCTCCGCACCCAAGTCGGCCATCAGCATATACGGCACGGTGCCAGCCTGTGCAGTGGAACAGGCGACGACTTTGACGCCGTGTAGAGGGCCCGGTATTTGTTTTGTCACGATATTCCTTGGTTTTGTCCTGCTGCTACGCCGCTGCCGCAACGGACCCAACGACCCCAACAACCATTTCACGCAAAAAGAAATTCGCGATAGCGTCGTGTGCTGCGTGAGTGGTGCGCGTGGCTTGATCGATGTATTTCAGTTCAATCGCGCCGCCAGCCTTGCGGTATATCGCGGTAAAGCGTTCCGGCTCATTCAGCGCCACCGGCGATGCGGGGTCGCGATAGTCGTGTATGGGATCAGGCTGCCCTTGCAGCCACAGTGTCGGCGGCATCACGACCTTTTCCCCTCGTTCGAGCATCAGCACCGGGCTGCCCTCGGCCATATTGGCGTCGTTGATCCAGAACGACAGTTGGCGCTCGGGAATGTCACCCACCCACACCGCGCCTTTGGTGCGCTCGCGCAGTGCGTTGTGGTACCGCGACAGCGGATTGATCACCGGCCATGCCATCGCCACGCAGCGCACGGTGGCATCCACTGCCGGTGAACCGGCGGGCAGTGCGATGGCGCTGTAGCGCGGGTCATGCGGTCGCATCGCCGCCAGCATGGCCAAATGCCCGCCACTCGATTGGCCGCAAATGCCGACGAGATCGGCGTGTGTTTGCAGTTGCGTTGCGCGCGCTTTGAGCCAGCGGATGGCGTAATTGATGTCTATGAGCGCCGTCGGGTAACCGTCTTTGCCGTCACGAAAATCGAGCGCTGCAACCAGCAGGCCGTGTTGCGCCAGCACTTCATCGCGGCCCCGGCATTCATCGATGCTGCCCTTGCTCCAAGCCCCGCCGTGCAGATCAATCACCAGCGGAAACGGCCCGGCACCGCGTGGCTGGTACAGCCTGACCTTAAGCCCGCGCGTGCCGTGGCGCAGGTATTCGATGTCTTCTGTGGTGAATTCGTAGGGGGCAGTCACAGGGGTTTCTCCGGAGATGGGGTTGCGCAGATGATCCGTTGCCATTGTAGTCCTCGCCTGCGCGTGCGCTGGGTTACCTCAATCAAGCCTGACATTAGCCGCGCGCACCACGGTGCGCCAGCGTGCGGCGTCCTCTTTCATGAAGGCGGCCATCTGTGCTGGCGTGTTGCCCACCGGCTCGGCGCTCAGTTCCACCAAGCGCTTCGCGACATCGGGCAACTTGAGGGTGTCAGCAATGGCGGCGCTCAGACGGGTGGCGATACGCGTCGGCATCTTGGGTGGCCCCACCACGCCAAACCAAGCTACGGCGACGAAGCCGGGATAGGTTTCCACCATCGCGGGTACGTCCGGCAGTGACGCCACACGCCGTTCGCCGCACACCGCCAGCGCTTTGACGCGGCCTGAGCGCACGTGCTGTAGCGACACGCCGAGGTTGTCGAACATCAAATTAACTTCGCCGGACAGCAGCGCCGCCAGCGCTGGCGCGGTGCCTTTGTACGGCACATGCGTTGCCGACAATCCGCCCGCCGCCGCTTTGAACATTTCGGTCGTTAAATGCGAAGTGGTGCCGCCGCCTTGTGACGAATACGTCAGCCGGTCCGGTTGTGCCTTGGCCCAGGCGATTAGCTCGCGCACGTTGTTCGCGGGCACTTTGGGATGCACCAGCATCACGTTCGGCACCGCAGCCATGACACTCACCGGTTCAAAGCGCGTCGGGTCGAACGCCAGCTTGGGATAAAGGCTGGGGTTAATCACCAGCGGTGGCGGCGGCGCAGACAGCAGCGTGTAGCCGTCCGGCTCGGCATTGAACACCATTTCAGCGCCGATGTTGCCGGCGGCTCCCGCGCGGTTATCGACGATCACCGGTTGGCCCCATTGCGACGCCAGCTTTTCGGCGATGATACGTGGCAGCAAGTCGGCGGTGCCGCCAGCGGGGAAGGGCACGATAATGCGTATGGCGCGCGCCGGATACGCAGGCGCGGCCTCTTGTGCGTGCGCCGGAAAAAACAGCGTGCTCGCGAGCGCCGCCACGGGAACCCGCCTTGTATTTCGCGCCATCTATGCCTCCAGTTCAATCGCGCCGACTACACGCAGCTCGTGATTTTACAGTTAAAATTCACGCCACAAGCAGACTTACCCCGCGTAATTTACCTCGCGTATCACCCTTACTTCTATCAGCAGAGGCACCAGTGTCCATCGAGCAGCAAACACGCCTCTGGCCCGAAGAGCGCCTCACCCGCGTGCCGTATTGGGTGTATCAGGACGAAACCATTTACCAGCGCGAGCAGGAAAAAATCTTTCGCGGTAACACGTGGAATTTCCTGGGGCTCGAAGTCGAATTGCCGAATCCGGGCGATTTCAAAACCAGCTTTCTCGGCGACATGCCGGTGGTGGTCACCCGCGATGAGCAAGGTGAATTGCGTGCCTTTGAAAACCGCTGCGCGCATCGCGGCGCACTGCTGTGTATTGCCCCGCGCGGCAACGTGAAGCGCATCACCTGCGTGTATCACAACTGGAGCTACGATTTGCAGGGCAACCTGAAATCCGTGGCGTTCCGCCAAGGCATCAACGGCAAGGGCGGCATGCCGGATTCGGCCTGCCCCGAGAGCCAATCGCCACGCAAGCTGCGCATCGCTACGCTGGCGGGGCTGATGTTCGGCACGCTTTCTGATGCGACACCGCCGCTTGAGCAATACCTCGGTCCGCAGATTGTCGCGCGCATTCGCCGCGTCATGCACAAGCCGATTAAATTGCTGGGCGGCTATAGCCAGATGTTTCCGAATAACTGGAAGCTCTATCTCGATAACGTGAAAGACACCTATCACGCGAGTCTGCTGCATTTGTTTTTTGCCAAGTTCCGGCTCAACCGCTTGTCGCAGCAGGGCGGCGTGATAGTCGATGGCGACGGCGGCAATCACGTTAGCTTCACCATGATGAAAACCGATCAGCGCGACAGCGAATATGAAAAAGCTGGGGTGCGCTCGGTGCAAGGCGGTCTGCGCTTGGAGTATCCGCAACTACTTGATTCTATTGATGAAATTGGCGACGGCATTACACTGCAAATACTCGCGGTGTTTCCCAATTTTGTGTTGCAGCAGATCATGAATTGTCTGGCAGTGCGGCAGGTGGTGCCCAAGGGCGTCAACGAAACCGAACTGGTGTGGACATGTTTCGGCTACGCCGACGACGACGAAAAAATGACCGAGCTGCGCATGAAGCAATCCAACTTTATCGGCCCGGCGGGCTTTATTTCCATGGAGGATGGTGCGGCGACGAGCTTTGTGCAACGCGGCGTCAAGGCGGCGCACGGCAACGCATCGGTGATTGAAATGGGCGGCGACAAAATCGCGTCGGATGAATCGCGCGTGACGGAGACCTCGGTGCGCGGCCTGTGGCAGGCGTATCGCGGGCATATGGGTTTGTGATGCGGTGTTTCTGAGAAAGGCGCGCTGTGATTCGCTACCGTAAGCTGGGTTATGTCGCGCTCAATGTGTCCGATCTCGCGCGGGCGCGCGCGTGGTACGTGTCCATGCTGGGTCTGCAAGGTAACGGCATCGGTACGGCGGGGGAACAGTATTTTCGCGGCGGCCCCGCGCACCATGATTTGGTGCTGTATCAGGCCGCGGTGCCGGGCTTGAAGCGCATCGGCTGGGAACTCGACAGCGAAGCGCAGTTTGATGTGGTGGCGCAAGTGCTGGGCCGGCATGGCGTGGCTTGGCGCGAACTGAATCGTGACGAGTGTCTGGCGGCGCACGTGGATCGCGCGATCCGCATGGTTGAGCCGGTGACAGGCGTCACGCTGGATTTTTATGGCGGCATGGCGAGTGGCGCCACGTTCGCGCCCACAGTGGCCAAGCTGCAATCGATCTGCCACATCGGCATCGGCACGCCGCACTACCGTGAAGCGATTGATTTTTATGAGCGCGTGCTTAACTTCCGCACGTCGGATGAAATCGATGGCCGCATCAATCTGATGCGCTGTTTTCCGAATCCGCTGCATCACAGTTTGGCCATTGCGCAGGCAGAGCGCAACACGCTGCATCACGTCAATTTCATGGTTACCGACGATGCTGATCTGCAGCAGGCGCGCGCGCGTTTCAGTGCCAACGACGTGCCGATGGTATGGGACGGTTTTCATCCGCCGTCCGGCAACACCTTTTTGTTTTTTCTCGATCCGGATGGGCTGTCGCTGGAGTTTGGCCACGGCATGGAGCAATTTCCGGAGCACGGTGCGCGTGCGCATCGCGTATTTCCGGCAAGGCCAGAATCGTTCGATTCCACCGGTAGCACGCGCGACGCGCGCATGGCGGCGACGGGCGACATAGAACGTGGCGAGCAAGGTATGCGCGTACCGCCAGCGCAATAACGAGTGGAACGCATGGACATCGAACTGCAATACACCGTGGAAAACCTGCTGGCGCGCTACGTGCATGCCATCGACGACGACCGGCTTGAAGCTTGGCCGGATTTTTTTGTCGAGCAGGGCCGCTATCGCATCACCACGGCCGAGAATCACGAACGCGGCTTGCCGCTGTCACTGGTGTATGCCGACTCGCGTGCCATGCTGCGTGATCGTGTCAGCGCGCTGCGCCACGCCAATGTCTATGAGGCGCAGCGCTATCGCCATCTGGTGTCGTCTGTGCTGGTGGAGCGGGTGGAGCGGGTGGAGCGGGTGGAGCGGTTGGATAGGCACACGGCGCGCGCCGTGTCACTATTTCAGGTGGTGCGCGTCATGCACTCGGGCGAAAGCCTGTTGTTTGCCAGCGGGCGCTGTCTTGATCGTATACGCGTTCAGGGTGAGGCCGGGATCGCGCAGTTCGAGGAGCGCGTGATCATCATCGACAGTCGGCGTGTGGATACGCTGATGGCGATCCCGCTGTGAAGCACAGAGTCGTTAAAAAACACAATAAAATCAATTAGTTACAAATATTCTTTTGCTGCTGTCGTAGCGGATTACCGGCTCAGCTTCATGCCCAGCGGCGTGGGTGAGTAGTACACGAGGCGGTGGTCGAAGCCTTCGCGATTGCCATCGTAGCGGGATTTGTTTTTGTCGTAGAACTCGCACGACTTGCCGATGATGCGGTCTTGGGAATATTCAGCGTTTTTGATCACCGAGCCGTCTTCGCGCTTGAACGACGTGGCGAACAAACCCTTGCCGCTCATGAAATCTTTGCGCACCGCCACATCCACGCTCGCGGTGTCTTCGGTCAGGTCGTAGTACACCGCGCGCGGAAACCAATCGGTAAAGACGTGCTGCAAATCTTTTTGGCCGCTCTCACTGAGCTGGTAGCCCGGCTCAACGCGGGTGCGAATCAACACAGTACGACCAGCAGTATTGTCTGCCATGGCGGCTCCTTGTAATGACATGGGTATCGCGCGCGAGTCTAACAAACAATGAAACAATGAAACAATGAAACAATGGCAGGCGTGTAACGCGTGTCACTCCGCTTTCGCGCCGGTGGCCTTGACGACTTTTCCCCATAGTACGTATTGCGTACGGATGTAGTCGCCGAATTCCGCTGCCGTGCCCGGCATGGGTTTTTGCGCCAGCGGCTGCAGGCGTTTTTGCACATCGGGCGCGTTCAGCGCGCGCACCATGGCACTGTTGAGTTTGCTGATCGCATCCGCCGGTGTGCCGGCGGGCGCGACAATGCCGTACCACTCGCGCGCGTCGCCGTAATCCGCGAAGCCGGCCTCGGTCATGGTGGGCACATCGGGCAGGCTGTCTTCGCGCTTCAGGCCGGACACCGACAGCGCGCGCAGCTTGCCCGCGCGGATGTGCGGATTCACCGAGCTGGGCACGGAAAACATAATGCCCACGTGGCCGCCCAGCAGGTCGATGACGGCAGGACCGGCACCTCTGTACGGCACGTGTACCATAGCGGATTTGGTGGTCAGGCGAAACAGTTCACCCATCAACTGCGGCCCGGCTGAGGTGGAGGCAAAAGTGAGTTTGCCCGGATGATTTTTGGCCAGTTGCGCGAGTTCGTTCATGGACTTGGCCGGCACCGAAGGATGCAGCACCAAAATAAAAGGCATTTCCGTGCCACGGGTGACCGGCGCAAAATCCTTCAGCGTGTCGTAACCGGGGTTGTTATACATATGCGGGTTGATCACCAGCGATCCGGAATGCCCCAGCAGAATGGTGTAGCCGTCCGCTGCGGCTTTTGCACCGAGTGCGGTGCCCAAGCTGCCCTGCGCCCCGCCCCGGTTATCCACAATCACCTGCTGCCCCCACGTATCGGCGAGCTTACCCGCGAGTATGCGTGCCAGCGCATCGGTGCCGCCACCCGGCGGGAAGGGCACAATGAAACGCACGGATTTTTCGGGGAAGTCCGCTGCAAGCACAGGCGTGGACATCGCAGCGGCTGCCGCAGTGGCTGCCACAGCGAGTGAAATTAAAGTTTTCGTAATCGTTCACGTCGCTGGCTAAAAAGCAAAGAAAGTGCTTGTACAAAAATAAAGTGTAGTTCAATATTGGCGGCATGTCATCAGACCCGGCA
>JAYTWR010000104.1:0-1576 GCA_043743335.1 Burkholderiales bacterium | reverse complement strand
CAAAGAGGTGATCGTGCGGCGCTTTTCCCGCAGCGCGCACAATTTCTTTGAACTGTATTTGCCGCTGGCAGATACTTGGCGAGTCAGCGAAAATAAGCGTGGTGCCGGGCCGGATGAAGTCGCACGCGGCTCGAAATTCGGACAAACGATTACGGACGGGGAAGCATGGCAAAGACTCCATCGCATCGCAAAGAAGAACTAGTCTTAAGCACGCCAGCGATCAATCGAGCGCTCGCCAAAGCGGCCAGGCGCGTGCATTTAATCAACGCAGCGTTGCTTCCCAAATCAAGGCGTACATCGAACCCTCGAACCAGTCGCTCACGCTAGGATTTTTGTTCCGTATCTCGTCGATACACCCAGACTCTTGAATACCGAACACCCCCACCCGCCCTCCTTCGCCGCGCTGCGGCAACCGGCCTTCCGCAGCTACTTCATCGTCTCGGCCCTGGCGATGATGGCCGATTCGATCGAGCACGTGATCAGCTACTGGATGATGTTCCAGAAGTTTCAGTCGCCGGCGCTCGGCGGCTTTGCGGTGATTTCGCATTGGCTGCCGTTTCTGTTGTTCTCGGTGCATTCGGGCGCGCTGGCGGATCGCTTTGATCCGCGCCGGGTGATTCAGCTTGGCATGGGGCTGTTCATGCTGGTGTCACTTGGCTGGGGTTGGGTGTTTTTGTCCGGCGATGCGCAAATTTGGCAAGCCGTGGTCTTGCTCATTTTGCACGGCTTCGCTGGCGTGTTGTGGATGCCGGCCAATCAATTGCTATTGCACGACATCGTCGGTGGCGCGGCGCTGCCGAGTGCGATCCGGCTCAATTCGACTTCGCGCTGGCTGGGCCTGTTGCTTGGCCCGGCAGTGGGCGCGGGCATCATGCTTGCCGTCGGTGCGACGGCGGGCATTTTTATCAACGTGCTGATCTATCTGCCGCTAGTGTTGTGGTTATGGAAGGCTCCATTCGGTCCCAAATTTCGTCAAGGCAAGCCGGCGTTCCAGTTGCCATTGAAGGGCTTCTCCGACATCGCCATGACGGCGCGGGCGGTGGCGAAACACCCGGTGATCGCGCCGATGATTCTGCTCGCGGGCGGCGCGTCCTTGCTGGTCGGCAATGCGTATCACGCGCAGATGCCGGAGTTCGCGCATGACCTGGGCCAGGCGCGCGCCGATTGGTCGTACAGCATGCTGCTGGCGGCGGACGCTGCCGGGGCGCTATTTGCAGGACTGTTGCTGGAACGGCGCGGCCTGCTCAACGTCACGCCGCGCACTGCCTGCGCGCTGGCGCTGGTGTGGTGCTGCGCGATTGGCGGCTTTGCCACCGCGCCCGGCTATGGCTTTGCGCTTGGTCTGTTGTTCGTTGCCGGGTTTTGCGAGTTGTCGTTCTATACGATGACGCAAACGCTGGTGCAGCTCAACGCACCGCCGGAGATTCGCGGACGAGTGATTGGCTTGTTCGCGATGTCGGCGCTGGGCTTGCGCACCTTTAGCGGATTCACCATCGGCATGCTGGGCGGGGTGATCGGCATCCACTGGTCGCTGGCATTGTCGGCATTGACGCTGTTGCTGCTGGTCACAGCGCTA
>JAYTWR010000103.1:0-14265 GCA_043743335.1 Burkholderiales bacterium | reverse complement strand
CAATGACGAAGCAAAAATAACCCGCCTCTTCTCTGCCGGGCTGACTTGAATGCCCGACTCACTCGTGGCTGTTGCCATGTTTCCTCCCTTTGTTGATTAACAATTTAAACATTTTCGTAAACGCTGCCCGAACTACTTTATGGGTGTCGCCGGGCTTGCAACAAGTGTAGCGGAATTCCCCGTGCAACGCGCTTGGCTCTTGCAGCAGGTTGGTCGAAACTGTAAGTTTTCGATAAGAATCAATTGTCTCTAAATCCGAAATGCACGCTTTCTGTTGAGTGTTTTGGCGCGCTCGCCACACACGTCAGCAAGTTGTAAGCAACACGGAGAGGTGCGCAACGCATTCAAAAATAATCGCTAGGTTGCAATTGCCCTCTCCTTGTTTGAATAAGCCGGTTACGCTGCTGCTCAAGACCTTGTGAATGGCTAACGTTATTATGGTCTTGTCCTTGTTGCGGATGCGTGCGTAGAACGTGTAGAGCACGCAGAACACGAAGAACACGCAGAACACGCAGAACACGCAGCACGCACAGCTAGCAATGGGATGCTAATGGACGTAACTTACAAAATCCTGAACTATTGGTCAGATTGGTCTGCATCGGTGATCGCGCTGATCTGCTAAAATATCAAATAAAAACAACTAGTTATGATTTTAAGTAGTCGAGTACCTTTGTTGCGACACTGCATTGCAGGTTAAGGTTTGGGGGAGGTTTTGAATGCGTATTTTGATTGCCGAAGACGATGTGGCGCTATCCGAGGCGCTGCGGTTTTCGCTGACGCAGGCTGGCTACGCGGTTGATCACGTCGCGCATGGCTTGGCAGCGGACGAAGCATTGAAAGGTGATGGCTTCGGCTTGCTGATCCTCGATTTGGGCCTGCCCATGATCGACGGGTTGGAGGTGCTGCGGCGTTTGCGCAAGCGCAATTCGCTGCTGCCAGTGTTAATTTTGTCGGGGCGCGAGCAGCCTGAAGAAAAAGTCACCGGGCTGGATTTGGGCGCGGATGACTATTTGGTCAAACCTTTCAGTCTGACCGAGTTGCAGGCGCGCGTGCGTGCGCTGCTGCGGCGCGGCGCGGGGCAGGCGGCACCTGCGCTGGCGTATGGCGACCTTGTGTTTGATACGGTGGGCCGCGTGGCGAGTTTGGCGGGCAAACCGCTACCGTTGTCGTTGCACGAAGCCGGCGTGCTGGAAGTGCTGCTGAACCGTTTTGGTCGCGTGGTGAGCAAAGAGCAATTGGTTGAGCAACTGTACAGTTACGACAAAGAAGTCAGCCACAACGCGATTGAAGTCTACATTCATCGCGTGCGCAAAAAGCTGGTCGGATCGGGCGTGGAAGTGCGCACGCATTACGGGCGCGGCTATGTGGTGGATTACGTGACGCGGTAGCGCTGGGGTTCAGTCGTTGGGTGAGCTGCCCAGCAAGCGGCTCACCGTATCCAGCAGTTCACGCGTGCCAAACGGCTTGCGCAACCAAGCGTCTGCACCCAGTTGCAGGCCTTTGGCGACTTCCGCTTCCCGCCCGCGCGCGCTCAACATCAGCACTTTGGCTTGCGGCGCAGGTGCGGCGCGAATACGTCGGCACAGTTCAAAGCCATCGACAGCGGGCAACATGACATCCAGCACGGCAAGGGCAGGGCGTTGTGCTTCGTAAAGCGCCCAGGCTTTTGCGCCATCCGCGGCGCTGACCACAGTGTAGCCTGCGTTACCTAACAAAAAAATCAATGAAATCAATATGTTGGGATCGTCTTCGGCAACTAGTAAAGTGTGGCTCATCTGGTCAAAACCCCTTGCCCGTGGTGACCGTTGTGGCAAATGCCGTTTTTGGCTTCACACCGTGGCCTCAACCAACAACGGCAAGGTAAACGTGAAAGTCGCGCCGTGGCCGGGCGCACTCACCACCCACAGCGTGCCGCCCAAGCGTTCAACAATTTGCCGTGAGATGGCCAGCCCCAAGCCGCTGCCGGTCGGCTTTTGCGTGAGTGTGTTGCCGGCCTGCCGGAATTTGTCGAAAATCAGCGCTTGATCCTCGACGTTGATACCGATGCCGTTGTCGGCTACGTCTACTCGCAGCGCACTCTCCACAACGCTTAAACGTATTGACACGTGACCTTCGCCCGCCGCACAAAATTTCGCGGCGTTTGACAGCAGGTTGAGCATGATTTGCATCACGCGGTCGCGATCCGCCACCAGCTCCGGCGTGTGCTCGGGCAACTCGGTATGCAGGGTGACGCCACTGTCGCTGAACACTTGGCTCATGGCGTTGGTGGATTCTTCGATCAGCTCGCGCATATCGAATTGAATGTGCTGCCACTGCGTGTTGGCCGATTCGATTTTGGCGAGATCGAGCACTTGATTAATCAGCCGCGTGAGCCGCTCAGACTCACGAATGACAATCCCCAGAAAATTCTCGCGCTGCGGCGGCGGCAGAGCCGGGTTGTCGCGCAGGATTTCCGAAAACGCTCGAATCGAAGTCAGCGGCGTGCGCAGCTCGTGCGTCACGGTAGAAATGAAATCGTCTTTGAGTTGATCTAGTTCACGCAGCCGCAGATTGGCGTCGCGCAATTCATTGGTGGCCGCCTCAAGCTCGCGCGACTGGCGCTCAAGCTGGCGGCTGTAGGCCAGCACCTGCGACGCTTCATCGACCATCTGCATCACTTCGCCGATGCCCAACGGCTCTTCGTCCACCACCGAGGCGATCATGACGCGTGCGCTGGCGCTGCCGATAGCGCCGGTCAACAATGACTCGGCGTGGTGTACCGTGTCGGCATCGGGCGGCAGTGCTGCTGCGCTGGCAACGCCGCGTTGCCGGGCGTAGGCGTCAAACGCTTCCTGCGCGCGCTCGGGGCCGAGGAAGCGCCCGGTCAGCGCCAGCAAATCGTTTACCGACGCGCTGCCGCGCCAGAAGCGCGAGCCGCTGACCGGCGTTGTCGTGGAAGCATCGACGAACAGGGTGGCTTGTGAATGCTCAGCGGCGTCCGGCTGGCGCAACAGTGAGATGGCCACATACAAGCCGATGTTGGCCGTGAGGCTCCAGAACAGGCAATGCGAAATGTCGTCCAGCCCCTGCAAGCCGAACAATTGCTGCGGCTTGAGTAAATCAATGCCCCACAGGCCTTGCGTCAAAAACGACATCGGCAACCAACCGGATTTGGCAAACGAGGGCAGCAGCAAGGTGTAAAGCCAAATCAGGAACCCCGCGCTCAAACCACCCATGGCACCGAGCCGCGTGCCGCCCTTCCAGAACAGCCCGCCGATGATGGCGGGGGCAAACTGCGCCACAGCAGAAAACGAAATTAACCCAATAGAAACAAGGGCATACGCCTCGCCCGCCAAGTAAAAATAACCGTAACCCAGCATCAAAATAGCGACAATCGCACCGCGCCGTATGCTGAGCAGCAGGCGCGACAAATCGCGTCGCTCCGTCAGCCCCAGCCACTTGAGCCGCAGCAGCACCGGCATCAGCAAATCGTTGCACACCATGGTGGAGAGCGCGATAGTTTCCACAATCACCATGCCAGTGGCCGCAGACAGGCCGCCGATAAACGCCAGTGCGGCAATCCACAATTGTTTTTCGGCGATAGGCAACGTCAGCATAAACGTATCGGCGTCAACGCCGCCCGCCGGAAACCGCAACAGGCCGCCCAATGCCACTGGCAGCACAAAAATATTGATCGCCAGCAAATACAGCGGAAACAACCAGATGGCTTTGTTGAGGTGCCGCTCGTCCACGTTTTCCACCACGGCCACCTGAAACTGTCGCGGCAAAAACAAAATCGCGAACATCGACAGCAGCGTCAGCGAGGCCCACGAGGTATAGCTGCCTGCATCACCGCCCGATGCCATCAGCGCGTGTAACTGTGGATGCTCTGCGGCGCGCCGGAAAATATCCGCGAACCCGTCGTACATACCGTAAGTGACGAACAGCCCCACCGCCAGAAACGCCACCAACTTGACCACTGATTCAAACGCGATGGCCGCGACCAGCCCCTCGTGACGTTCGGTGGCGTCCAAGTGTCGCGTGCCGAACAAAATCGTAAACGCCGCCAGCAGCATGGCAATGTAAAACGTGTTGTCGCTCAGGAACAACTGCGAGCCGATTTTCTCCGGCATGGCAACGCCAGGGTAGTGCAGAATAATGCTGAAGCTCGTGGAAATGGCTTTCAGTTGCAACGCGATATACGGAATAATGCCCACCACCGCGATCACCGTCACCAGCCCACCCAGCAACGGGCTTTTGCCATAGCGCGACGCCACAAAGTCAGCAATCGACGTAATGCGATTGGCCTTGCTGATACGAATCATTTTCAGCAGCAAAAACCACCACAACGCCGCCATCAGCGTAGGGCCGATATAAATCGCTAGAAAGCCAATGCCCCCGGTAGCCGCGCGTCCCACGCTGCCGTAAAACGTCCATGACGTGCAGTAAACCGCCAGCGATAGCGCGTAGATGTACGGGTTAGCAATCAGACTGCGGCCTGCGTCCGCGCGCTTGTCGCCGTAGGCGGCGATGGCGAACAGCAGCCCGACGTAGGCGAACGAGGCAACTACGATCAAGCCGCCGGTTAGCATGGCGAGCGGACGGCTGCGGGGTGAGGTTGCGCGTTCATTGGCGGGAATGCTAGCACGTGGCGAAGGCGGGATTTCGCCAGCGGATTCTGAAGCCACTCAGGCGTAAACGGGCCGAACTTGAACATCCCCCTGCACGGGCTGTGGCTCGATGGGGTTTACGAAAACACCACCGCCGAAGGCGCCAATGGCGAACCCGTGTTCCGCGAAGCGCTAGTGTAATGCTTCATACTGTTTGGTGGTTCACACGAAAGGCTTGGGATTTTTGGTTATGCAGCGCAATAGATTTGCGGATCAATACCGCGCTCTGGAGTGCGGCCATGACGATGCTGACGGCGGTTTAGTCAGTGTCTATTTGGGAGCGCTGCAACGCTCCCATTTTTTTGGCGGCGCTTGCCAAGCGCCAACGGTGGTGCATCAGTGCATCTATAAAAAAGCTGCATCAGTATGTCGCGAGATCATTAATTTATGTAATTGGGATACATAAAATGTATTGCAGGAACGACAGCGACTAGCTGTGCCATTGGCTTTTCGTGTTTCTTTATAAATCAACAACTTACGGACGCATGATCTGTGTTTTTACAGCACAGTTTTTGGGGCGTAAGTTATTGTTTTAATTGGGGAATTTTATGGTGGGCGGTACTGGGATCGAACCAGTGGCTTCCACCGTGTGAAGGTGGCACTCTACCGCTGAGTTAACCGCCCGGGAGTGACTTAAAGCGGGGCGAATTCTACCACTGTTGGCCGCGTATCGCCAAGGCAAGGCGTGTGGCTTCAACTATAATTCCCTGCAGTGACAACACGATACCTTTGATGCGGGCAGGCTGCGGCGTGGCAAAAAATATTACGATTATCGGCGCAGGGATTGTGGGCATCGCGACTGCCAGTTATCTGCGCCGCGACGGGCACACGGTGACGGTGGTCGATATGCGGCCTCCCGGCGAGTACTGTTCGTTCGGCAACGCGGGGATTCTGAGCCCCGGCTCATGCGTGCCACAGGCCATGCCGGGCGTGCTGGGCAAGGTGCCGGGTTATTTGTGGGATCCGCTGGGGCCGCTGGCGATACGTCCGGCGCATTTTCTCAAAGCGTTGCCGTGGTTTTTGCGGCTGGTGGCGGCGTCGCGGCTAGCGCGGGTGGAGCAGATTGCGGATGCGCTGCGCCCCTTGCTGAAGCAGACGTTTGATGCCTACGCGCCATTGGTCAAAAACGCGGGTGCCGCCGACATGATTCGGCAGACGGGCTATGTCGTGGCCTATGCCACGCGCGCGGGCTTGGCCGGCGACGCGCTGCCGTGGAAGCTGCGGCACGATCGCGGCGTGTTAATGGAGCAACTCGACGCAGCGGGCATTCGCGAAAAAGTGCCTCAGTTGGGCGGCCACCATGAAGCCGGGTTGTATCTGCCGGAGCAGGGCTACGTCACCAACCCGGAGCGGCTGACCAAAACGCTGGCGGCGCAGTTGCAAAAAGACGGTGGTACTATTTTGCAGCGCAAGGTGCTGGATATTGAAGTGTCGCCCGAAGGCCCTCGCGCCTTGGTGACGGATGTCGGGAATCTGCCGGTGGAAACGCTGGTGATTTGCGCCGGTTCGCATTCGAACGAATTCACTGCGAAGCTCGGCGACGCTGTGCCGTTGGAGGCCGAGCGCGGCTACCACGTGACGTTTTCTGATCCGAGGTTCACGCTGCCGATGCCCGTGTTTCTGCCGCAGCAAAAAGTGTTTTTGACGCCGATGGAAATGGGCTTGCGTATCGCCGGTCAAAGCGAATTTGCCGGCAACGATGCTGAGCCCAACTATGGGCGGGCGGATGTGCTGTCGCAACAAATGCAGCAGATTTTTCCGGGCATCAGCTCTGTGGATACGACGCGCTGGATGGGGCGGCGGCCCTCGATGCCGGATTCCCTGCCGGTGATCGGGCCGGCCTCAAGCTTGCGCAACGTGTGGTACGCGTTTGGCCACGGGCACGTGGGCCTGTGCGGTGGCGCGCCGACGGGCCGCTTGCTGGCCGACATGATCGCCGGGCGGGTGCCGGGCGTAGACCCCGCGCCGTTTCGCGTGACGCGGTTTTGATGGGGTTTACCGCAACGCGTGTATACCGGATGGCGTGCTACAACGTTAGACAGGTATAATCGTCTTTCGTGAGTTGAGATAAAAAATTGAATAAAAACAATAAGTTACAGTATTTTTGTCAATGCGCTGCCAGTGCTTTTATCCGTGGCGCATTGCTGCTTGCGGGCGCAGGCAGCACAGGCAGCGCAGGGGCGCAAGTGGCCTTCGTGCTCAACTCAGCGGCCGATTCCGTGAGTTTGATCGACACCAAAACCTACAAGGAAATCTCGCGCACGCGCGTCGGGCGAGAGCCGCATCACTTGATGGCCACGCCAGACGATAAATCGCTGATCGTGGCCAATGTGCAAAGCAACGATCTGGTATTTTTTGACCCGGTGACCGGCGAGCAGCAAAAGCGCATCGCCAAAATCAGCGATGCCTATCAACTGGGCTACTCGCCGGATCGCAAATGGTTTGTCGCGGCTTCGCTGGCGCTCGACCGGGTGGACATCTACACCGCCGACGATTTCAAGCTGGTAAAGCGTCTGCCCACACCCAAAGGCCCGAGTCATATCGCGTTCAGCCAAGACAGCCGTCATGTTTTTGTCACGCTCCAACATTCCAACAACATCGCGATTATTGATCTCATAGCGCAAAAGGTGCTGGCGACGCTGCCGGTGGGTAAACAGCCGGCAGGCATTTGGGTGACGCCCGACGACAAGCACGTGCTGGTGGGTGTGATGGGCGAAGATTTCGTGGCGGTGATCGATTGGCGCAAACGCGCACTCACGCAAAAAATCCGCACCGCGCCCGGCGCGCACAATTTTTTGCCCATGGGCGACAAGCGGCGCATTTTGGTGAGCAACCGGGTATCGAACAGTATTTCCATCATCGACATGAACACGCTGTCGGTGCTGGAAACGTTCAGTGTGCCCGGCGGGCCGGATTGCATGGAGCTCACCGCCGACGGCAAGGAACTGTGGGTGACTTCGCGCTGGATACATAAGGTGACCGTGATGGACATGGACAGCAAAAAAATTAAGACGCAAATACCCGTGGGCCGCTCGCCGCACGGCATTTACATTCATGCGCATGCGCCGCGCCAGTAGTAGCGTAGCTGCGTTGCTGGCGTGCGTGCTCGCGTGGTCGCCACCCGCGGTCGCCCAATCTTGTAAAGGCACGCTGCACCTCACCATCGACACCGGCTGGATGAATCACGCCGAGCATATCGCCCGCACGCTCAACAAACACAACGTCAAAGTGACGTTTTTTCTCGCCAACGAAAAAACCTTTCGCGGCGACCACTCGCTTGACCCTACTTGGGCCGATTTCTGGAAAGCGCGCGTGGCCGAGGGCCATACCTTCGCAACGCACACCTGGCATCACGGTTATTTTCGCGGCGATCTCAAAAACGGTCGCACGCGCTATGTACACATGGACGGCGTGCGCGAAGAATTCGATCAGGTCGCGATGTGCCGCGAGTTAAATCGCGTTGAGGATGTGTTTCACAAAATGACCGGTGCCAAACTCGAACGCCTGTGGCGCGCACCGGGCGGCGTTACCACGCCGCTGTCCACGCAGTTCGCCAAAGCCTGCGGTTACAGCCATGTGAAGTGGGCGCAGGCGGGGTTTCTGGGCGACGAATTACCGTCTGAAACTTACCCCAACGACTTGCTGCTCAAGAACGCACTGCGCGACATACGCGACGGCGACATTTTGGTCATGCACTTGGGCATACGCTCGCGCAAAGACGGCTGGGCGCCCGCCGTGTTTGACCCGCTGCTGACGGGCTTAAAGGCGCGCGGCTTTTGCTTCGCCACCCTGAAAGCGCCGGCGTGATCGACACCCTCACGCAAGGTTTTGCCGCGCTGCAGGGCTGGATTTTTGAAGCCACCGTGCAGCCGCTGATGTACCACCTGGGGCTGATGGCGTACATCGAAGAGGCGCACAACGCGGTAGAAACCGTGATGCTGGGTGTCATTGAAATCGGCGTGCTGTGCGCCGTGTTAAAGCCGTTGGAGGCTTGGCGTCCGGCGGAGCAGTGGGTGGATCGTACGGCCGTACGCGCCGACGTGATCTACACCTGGCTGCACCGGCTGGGCGTGCTGCCGCTGCTGATTTTTTTGCTGTTGGTGGTGCCCATGAGCGAGCTCGACGCGTGGCTGCGCATGCACGACATCGTGCGTCCGAACATCGAAGACATGATCCCCAGCATCGAACGCAACGGCTGGATGGCGTTCGCTGTCTTATTGATTTTTATCGATTTTATTGAGTATGTCATGCACCGCCTGCAGCATCACTGGAATGCCTGGTGGGCCTTGCACAGCCTGCATCACAGCCAGCAGCAGATGAGCTTTTGGAGCGACGACCGCAATCATTTGCTCGACGACGTGCTGACCTCGGCCTGCGTGGCGCTGGCGGCGCTGGCGTTGGGCGTAGCGTCGAACCAGTTTTTGTTAGCCGTCGTGGCGATGCGCATGATTGAGAGTCTGTCGCACGTCAACGCGCGCATTGATTTTGGTTGGCTCGGCAACCGGCTGCTCGTCAGCCCGCAGTTTCACCGCCGCCACCACGCCATCGGTGCAGGCCACGAAGGGCGCCACCAAGGCTGCAACTTCGCCGTGCTGTTCCCGTTGTGGGACATCATGTTTCATACCGCAGATTTCACGCCGGGTTGTCTGCCCACCGGTGTGAGGGATCAGTTGGCTGGCGCAGATTACGGTATGGGTTTCTGGCGGCAGCAATGGCTGGGGTTGGTGCGGGTGAAAGCGGTGGTTTGCGGTGGGAGAGGTGCGGTGAGTGGTAATATAACTCAATGAAATCAATAGGTTGAGTTTTCATAGCATGACTCAAGTTAACTATTCAGCTTAACCGTAGGATGTCGGTGACGAAGGAACCGCATCAGTCGTGGTGCTGACATCGTGATATGGCCTTGCGTACGCATATCACGCGAACGATGCGGTTCGCTACGCTCACCGGCATCCTACGACGAAGCTGAACAGTTACGACTTAGATCGTGTGAAGCCACGATCCGTACCGTTTGTTGGACGAGCCCGGCCCCAAGCGCGTGAACTCGAAGACCCCAAGCAAATAGCTGTTTTTGATTTCCCCACTGAGAAGCCCGGCGAAGGGAACGGGTGGGAGCATGGCCGCCGCAGCACAACGGTCTTGACTTCACAGACGCTCCTGCGCAAAGTACTCCGCTGCTTTTTCTATGTGGCCTTGGGCCATTACTTTCTTGTGATGCACTACCTCGACCTTGACCGCATCGTGTTTGACGACACCGTTACCCTTGAAGACGTATCGCTGCAACGCACAGGCGACGGCAACTTGATCGTGCGCTACGGCATTGGCGACGAAATCCATATCAACGGCCAATACGCCACCCCCGGCGCGGATATCGAAGCCATTGTCTTTGCCGACGGCCGGCAAATCACCCAGGCCGAACTCAACGCCCTGCCCGTGAACGAAGTCAACGGCACCGCCAACGCCGACGAACTTCACGGCACCCCCGGCGCCGACACCCTGCGCGGGCACGCCGGTAACGACACGCTGGATGGCGGCGCGGCAGACCGCCTCATCTCGAACAACCACCAAACCGGTGCCGACCTGCTCGATGGCGGCACGGGTGCTGACACCTACGCCCTCTACTACGGCATGGGTGCCGATCACATTATCGACACCCCAGACGGGCAAACCAACACCCTCAAGCTGCTCGAAGGGGCCACCTTCGACAGCGTCAAAATAACCAAGCAAAACAACGACTTAGTCGTTGCCTTGCGTGGGGGTGCTGATAGTGCGCGGGTGCGCGATTTCTTCAGCAACGGCGGGGCGAGCAATTGGCAAATCGCCAGCGCCGGTCAGGGCAGCCAGTCACTGCTCGATCTATATGCCGCGCACAGCGCGGCGACGGACAGCGCCGCCACCGATGCCCTGCAAAACTACCAGCAGCAACTGCTGGGCGAATGGCGCGCGGGCAGTGTGGCCAGCTTTACCCTGCCTAACCGGGTGTCTATCCAGTCGTCTTGGTCGCAGACCACCAGCCATATCAGGATTCGCGCGAACGGCCCTGTCGACGACATCGTCAACGCTCCGGTAACCCTTACCACGGTGGGGCAGTTTGGCGTGGCGCAGGGCTTATCGGTGAGCGGGCTTACCGGGTATGGCCAAACCTCGCTGACCCAACGGCAGGTAACACCGCTGGTGACTTCGTTGACGTCCAACGGTTCGGTCATAGCCACCCAGCAAGCCGCAAGCACCAACACCACCACAACCCGTTATACGTTCGACGCGGGCGGCGGCGGGCCGTACGCCAACGCGCGCAGCTACAGCTATTCGACGAGTGTGTTCGCCATCAGCGACATTGTTGAAACCACCTTCGCGGGCTGGGTGCCGCTGACACTGCGGCAAGATAACGTGGGCAAGTTCAGGCTCAATGTAGTGAAAACTACCGCCGTCCCCGTGATTGAAAAACTCACCGGCGGCGCGGGAGGTAACGCCATCTATGGCGCGTTGAACAGCCTGGGTGACCATGTGGCCCTGATCGACGCGGGCGCGGGCGACGACACGGTATTCGCCGGGCAATACGATTTTGCGTATGGCAATAGCGGCGATGACGTGATTGACGGCGGGGCGTATGCCTATGGCGGCGCTGGGGACGACGTGATTACCAACGCGCGCTACATCGCGGGCGGCGCGGGTGACGACCTATTATTCGGCGGCGACGGCAACGACCAACTGAGCGGCGGCGACGGCAAAGACACCTATATTTTTAACCAGAGCGATGGGATAGAGACCCTCATCGACACCGCCAGCGACACATTGCGCACTTGGAATTCGAGCATGGGTGACGATGCGCCAATGAGAAATTTAATTAATAAAAACAAATACTTAACTGAGAACCCTGCTGGAAGACGCCTATGATTTCAATATTCCTCTTGTGCGAAAGCCCCGCATACTTTGGGTTAGTGTCAGGCATGGAGAACTCAAAATGAGCGGCATCGGCGTTCTGCTTGTTATCGGACTTTACTTTTTTATCGCCTACAAGATTGTCGGCGCACTCAAGACCAAGCGATTGAAGTGGCTGGCGGTTGTGATTCTGGCCTTGATACCTACGGCGGACGCAGTGGTGGGCCGGGTCTATCTTCAGCATTTGTGTGCGACGGAAGGCGGGTTGAAGGTCAATCGGGTGGTGAATGGGGTGGAGGGGTTTATAGGTGCTTTTGGAGTAGATGTTGAGGCAGTGGAAAAATACGGTTACAAATTTTCAGAGAGTTCCCCTTGGAATGGGCGGGTAGACAGGTACTCCAAAGTCAACGGGCAGATGATCAACGAAAATAACGTTACACCTAAAAGTAAGTTCCGAGTGCGCCTCCTGAACATAGGAGAGCGAGACATTTATATTCGACAAATGCTAGTAGTAGAAACCTTCCCAAGTGAGGGGATGTTAGCTGCTCATGCACAAATTGGCTTTAGTGGTGGTTGGGCCGAGCGCTTTGTGGCGCTCTTTGGTAGTGGTAGCCGCACTTGGTGTAAAAGCCAAGATTCAATGGCACGTTACAGAGAACTAATCGCAAGCAGTCTTAAACAATAGGGAAGCAATATGGCAATCACAATTAAGCAACTGCTCAGCTATTCTTGGATGTCTCAGGCGTCCTATTTGGACTATTCGGGGCTGCTTCCCGATGCCAGTGCTGTAAGCCTGAGGGGCAAATTAAGAGCCAAGACAATCAACGAAGACAAGATCTTCGCTGAAGAACAAGCCAACACCTTCACCTCCGCCACGGAAGGCTTCACCTTCCAAGCCTACAAACCGAATGGCGGAAACGTTCTTTCAGGCGGGCAAGGTTTTTCCGCCACAGTGTTCAAGGCAAACGCCAGCGGCCAATACACGATGGCCGTACGCGGCACCGAAGCGTCTTTTTTAAATCCCGCAGATCTCATAGAAGATGCGCTGGGCGTAGTACTGGTCGGCCAAGCCGTCAACCAACTTATAGCGGCCTACCGCTACTACAAGCAACTGACGACGGCCAAGAATATTCAGGTTACTTATACGGCGTCGGAGTTTGCACAACTGAGCAACCTTTACCAGCAGTCGGCGAGCTACGCTGCGACGCCGCTACCGGTTCGGGCGCTTGCGCTGCTGAATTTTCAAGCTGAGTTGGTGGCTGTTAACACAGACAACACCGGCTTGGGCATCATACCCGCCGGCTCCACCATCAACTTCACCGGCCACAGCCTGGGCGGGCATGTCGCCTCGCTGCTGGCCAACATGGTTGCATCCAATGGTGTGGGTACGGTGGGGGAACTCTTCACCTACAATGCCCCCGGCATCAATGCCATACCGAATGAAATCTATAACTGGCTCGGACTGCCCACCGGTGTACCTGCGGTAGTGCCGACGTACAACCTCATCGGCAAAGCAGGGATATCTGTCACTTCGGGGCTGGGATCGGTGGCGGGGCCGACGCAAAAACTGTTCATAGAATACGGCGCTAATCCGCTGGATAACCACTCCATCGTCAAACTCGCCGACTCCCTTGCAGTCTATGACCTCTTTATCAAGATATCCTCGTCGGTGAATACAACCGATCCTGCAATCGGCATCAACAAAATCACCGGCATTCTGGAAGCCGCCTCAGCCACCCCCGACACCAGCTTGGAACTCACGCTGGACAGTTTGAGAAAACTGTTCAATGCCAATCCGGCATCTCCTTTACAACCGACGGCCACCGGCAACCGCGAGCAGTTTTACGCCAATCTGAAAGAACTTCAGAGTCGCGCGGGCAACGGCGCGTTGACCATAGATTCACTGGTCACCACCAGCGCCGCGACACTGACCGGTCTTGCGCAGGGGGCGGAAGGGCTGGCTTATCGCTATGCGTTGAGGGAGCTGAACCCGTTTGCAGTTCTGGGCAATAACGACCTTTACAACGTTCATAACACGACCGGCGAACTTGACCTATACAACCCCGCCACCCGCAGCGGCACCATCACCACCGAATGGCTGGAAGACCGCAGCGTATTCCAACGCTGGAAAAACCTCGCCAACACTGCCGATGCGCCAATAAACGCCGACGGCATCACGCTCTACCGCACCACCGATGGCAGTAGCCCGCAGCAATTCATCGACCTGCCGCAAAACATCAACCTCGGCGTGGTACTACCCGGCGCGGGCACAGCCGCCCTCAACAACGCCCGCCGCTACATCTTCGGCGGCGAGGGCGGCGACAACGTCGTGGGCGGCGCGCAGGCTGACCGTCTCTACGGCGGCGGCGGCAATGACTATCTGCAAGGCCGTGGCGGCAACGACTACCTTGAAGGCGGCACGGGGCGAGACGTATACGAATACAACGGCTACGGCGCAAGCATCCTTAATCTTGCAGGCGGCAACGACGGCGACGACGTAATCCGCGACACCGACGGCAAAGGCGTGCTGCGCTATGTGTGGAATGACAACCCTGCACCGCGCACCACCATCATCGCCGACGCCAGCATCAAAGACCCCGCCAATGCCAACACATGGAAAAGCGCCGACGGCAAATTCAACTACGAAAAAGTGGGCGGTGATCTAAAGATCAGCATTTTGGGAGATGCCGAAGGCACCATCACGCTGAAGGACTGGCGCGAGGGCGACTTCAACATTTAC
>JAYTWR010000102.1:0-7322 GCA_043743335.1 Burkholderiales bacterium | reverse complement strand
TGCCGCTACATCACGCGTCCGGCCATCAGCAACGAGCGGCTGGCGATCAACGGCAAAGGGCAGATCGTACTCAAACTCAAAACGCCGTGGAAGGACGGTGCCACGCATATCGTGATGGAGCCGATGGAGTTTATGCAACGGCTGGCGGCACTGGTGCCAAGGCCACGCTTACACCTGACGCGATTTCACGGCGTGCTCGCACCCAATGCAAAACTCAGATCGAAAGTCGTGCCGGGCGCGCAGGAGAAGCAAACACCCCAGCTACAGGAGCCGGAAGAAGAACACCCTTGCGCGCACGGCGCGCGCCTGCGCTGGGCGCAGATGCTAAAGCGCGTGTTCGACATCGACATGGAGCGCTGTACTTGTGGCGGCAAACTCAAATTCATCGCCGTGATCGAACAGCCGGACGTGATCGAGAAAATACTTGCGCACAGACAGGCCAAGCGCAAGCGGGTTTTACCGGGGGCGAGGGCGGCGCTTGGGCTGTGCGGACACAACAATAAAAAGTGTGGTTAAAACAGATACTTAAGTGGGGTTGGTGGGGCGGGCTGATGCGCCGTTTTGCAGCGGCTGGGAAAATGACGGAAATTGACCGTTTGCGTGGGTGCGGATACATTGGCGTTTATGCGAAAAGGTGGCTTAAATTCCTATACCCCCGTGAGGCGGGGATAAGGGCGGAGTTCTAGTTTGAATTACCCGACGCCACTTTCTATCCCACGTACTCGGCCTTATCGCCTGGCACGGGAGACCCCTGAATAGCGCCTTTGGCGGTTACTTTTTCGCGCCCACCATTTTTTTCCACCAGCGCGGATTGATCGCGAAACGCCATCTCGTCCAGTACTTCCGGGTTGACCATGCCGCGCAGGATGCTGTCGTATTGTCTGGCTACCGTGCCATGTGCCGCATCTTGAGCCAGGTTGTTCATCTCCTCGGGATCTTTTTCCAGATCGAACAGCTCCGGCTCGTAGCCCACATAGGTGATGAATTTGTATTTGCCTTTGCGTATCATGAAGGACGCCCGGTCCGCGCCGGCCGCGTAATATTCACTGAACGCCACGCGATGCGGATCATTGGCGGCGTTAGCCAGTTGGATCAGGGATCGCCCAGGCAGTTTTTGCTGTGTTGTAATCTCGTCATGCCCAATGGTGTCCAGCACCGTCGGACCAATATCAATCAGCGTTGCTGGCGTCGTCGAGGTTTTTCCTTCGGGTACACCGGGGCCGGCAACGATCATCGGGATGGCGGCTGATTCTTCATACATATTGTTCTTGCCCCACAGCCGACGAGCGCCGAGGTTCTCACCGTGATCGGTGGTGTAGATGATGCGCGTGTCGTCCCGCAGCCCGGCTGCTTCAAGGGCGCTTATCACCTTGCCGATATTCGAATCCAGGTAAGTCACGCAACCGTAGTAGGCATTCATCAGCACCTTCTTGTTGGCGGGTGTCAGAAAGTCCTCGTGATTGCGTGAGCGCTGCAGCAAATGAATCCACGGATGCAGCGGCACATCCGGGTCACTCATCTTCGGCATCGGAAAATCAATCTTGTCGTAAAGATCATAAAATGCCTGCGGCGCAATATGCGGCGGATGCGGGCACACGAATGAGCACATCAGTGTCCACGGCTGGGCTTGCTTGTTGGCGCCCTTCGCCTTCAGCCAGGCGCACGCCTTCTCCATGATCTCGTGGTCATACTTGGTGTAAGAGGATTCACCGGGGCCGATGCGCTCGACAATTTTGCTGCGCTTCAACGAAGGTGCCATGGGGCGTTTCACGCAACCGCGTATATCGCCGATTCCGCCATCGACGTGCATGGGTATCATCGACGCTTTGAAACCTGTCGGGTCTACTTCATTTCGAAAGTGCAGCTTGCCTACGGAGGTCACGTCGGCGCCCTGTTCGCCCGACAGGTGATGCCAACTTTTCACACGGCCTTCATAGCCATGCGAATTGTCCCAGTAATGCGTTTCGTTAACGTAACGCCCTGTCGCGAGCGCCGCCCGCGCCGGCACGCAAATCGCGGAGTTGGTGTAGGCCGTGCTAAAACGCGTGCCGCGCGCTGCCAGGGCATCGATATGGGGAGTCTTGATAAAGTCATGTCCATAGCACCCTGCCACTTTTTGCTGATGCTGGTCCGACATAATGAAAAGAACATTGCGTGCCGTCATGGTTTCCTCGCAGGTTTCGTCGCAGGGTTTGTGATGGCGATGGCGCAGCACCGGTAAGCCATGCCGGCGGGAAAGGGCGCGCTGCTACTATACCGCTACTTTGCATTGATTCAATCCGGGGTATCACTCATGCTTGGTTTCCAGCGTAAGGGGGCACAGTTATTTTTGGTCCGCAGGAATCGGGCGCAGCGTGCTTTCTCAAGAGGCATTGCTGCCGTGATCATCGCTACGTCGGGTGTTGCACAGGCGCAGCAGCAGTTTCCCGCTAAACCGATTCGCCTCGTGGTTCCTGCCGCTGGTAACGCGGCCGACATCGTGGCACGCATGATAGGTACTAGGATGAGCGAGACTTGGAAACAACCCGTGGTCGTGGAAAACCGCGCGGGTGCGGGCGGCACGCTGGCCGCAGGCGTCATCGCCAAGGCCGCGCCAGACGGCCATTCGCTGCTGCTGATTTCGAGCCAGTTTGCCCTGGGCGCGGCGCTGCATTCGAATCTACCTTACCAGCCGCTCAAGGACTTTGCGGGCGTGAGTCAGATCGGCTATAGCACCAACGTGCTGCTGACGACGCCCGCGCTGGGTCTCAAGTCGATCAAGGACCTTATCGCGCTTGCGCTTTCGTTCGGGCAGGCGCAGCCCGGCAAGATGCTGTTCAGTTCCGGCGGCGCCGGCAGCAACAACCATATGACCGCCGAACTGTTCAGGTTTCACGCCGGCATCAAGGCGGCACACGTGGGATTCAAGTCGGGTTCGGAGGCGATGATCGAAGTGCTGGCTGGCCGCGTCCACTATTGCATGGCAAACACCTCGAACGCGCTGCCGTTTATCAAGGACGGGCGATTGCAAGCCTTGGGCGTGACCACACAGCGGCGCTCACCGGCATTGCCGAATGTACCGGCCATCGTGGAGGTGGTTCCCGGTTTCAAAAGCGATGCATCGTACGGGCTTTATGCGCCAGCCGGAACGCCGCGCGCCGTCGTGCATCAGATTAGCAAGGAGATGGCGCGCATCCTCGAACTGCCCGACATCAAGGAGCAGTTTCAGCGCCTAGGCATGACGCCAGCGTCCAGCACCGCAGAAGAACTCGACAAGAACCTTCGTGAACAGATCGCGATGTTTTCTGCGGTGGTGAAAGATATTGGCCTTCGCGCCAAATGAGGTGCCTGTGACCAATGCTGTTTTACCATTGAGCCTAATTAAATACCTTTAAAAACAATTACTTACATAAACATTACTCTACCCGCGCCCCTGACCGCTTGATCACCGGTGCCCACTGTTCAAGTTGCTGCCGGACAAAGGCGCGATAGTGTTCCGGCGTATCGGTGTAAATCTCCATGGCAAAACCCTGCAGCTTTTCGGCCACGTCCGTACGCTTCAATATGCGATTGGTCTCCACATTCAACTTCGTCACCAACGCTGCGGGCAAATTCGCGGGCGCGTGCAAGCCGTGATAATTCAGCGCGTTGTAGCCGGGTAATACACTGGCTATTGCAGGCACGCCGGGCAAAAACGGCGTGGGCTTGGCACTGGTCACGCCCAGTGCGCGCAGTTTGCCTGACTGCACCTGCGATATCGCCGTGGACACCGCCACCATGGTGTAATCCACTTCGCCTGCCAGCAGGCCCGTCAACGCCGGCCCACCCCCTTTGTACGGCACGATAATGACCTTGATCTTGGCGAGGCTGTTCATCCACTCGGCAAAAATATGCGACGACGAGCCCACGCCCTGCGCGCTAAAGCGCAACGCACCGGGCTTGGCGCGCGCGGTGTCGATAAAGCTGTTGAGATGGGTCATGGGCGAGCCCGCTTGCACCGCCAGCACCAGTGGAAAGGTCACCCACAGACCGATAGGCGTGAAATCGCGCACCGGGTCGTACGGCAGCTTGGGGTAAAGCCCCGGTGCCAGCGCCATGGTGGACACCGAGCCGATCAACAGCGTGTAACCATCGGGCTGCGCTCTGGCGACAAGTTCAGTGCCCACCGTACCGCCGCCCGCCGGACGGTTATCCGAAATCACCGGCTGCCCCAGGCTATCGTACAGGCGTGCGCCGACGATGCGCGCCAGCGTATCGAGTGAACCGCCGGGGGCAAAGGGCACAACAAAACGTATCGGGCGATTGGGGTAGTTATCCGAGGCGCTTTGCGCCCACGCAAGCTGCACGCCTGACGTGCAGAGCAAAACCACCTTCAGCGTACTGACTAAAAATCCACGCAATTTGCACACCTCCCTGTTAATGCCAGACACACCATACGCTGCGCGTATCCAGTACTAGCCGTGTATGGCTACAAGCTATTACTCAGCCGAGATGCCCGCCGCCTTGATCACACGCGCCCACATCGCCGACTCGATCTTAATCACAGTGGCCATGGCTTCGGGCGTACTGCCTACCGGATCGTAGCCCTCGGCGCGCAGGCGCGTGGCCACAGACGCCAGTTGCAGCGCGCGCACGATTTCACCATTGATCTGCCGGATTATCCCGCTCGGCACGCCACGCGGCGCCAGTATGCCGATCCAGATAGCCACTTCAAAATCCTTAATGCCGGCTTCGATCATGGTAGGCACATCAGGCGCGACTTCAGCGCGTGTGCGGCTGGTCACCGCCAATGCCTTGAGCTTACCCGCCTTGACCTGTGGTATGGCCGTGGGCATGGTCGCAAACAGCAGGGTCACCTCGCCGCTCATGGTGGCGAGTACCGCAGGGCCACCACCCTTGTACGGCACATGCGTGAGGTTAACGCCCGTGAGATATTTCAGCAGTTCGCCCGCCAGATGATTGGATGTGCCATTGCCGCCTGAAGCATAGGTCAAGGCAGCCGGTTTGGCTTTGGCGAGCGCCACCAAATCCTTGACGCTGTTCACCGGCATCGTGGGGCCTACCACCAGCATATTGGGTAGTGATGCAATGATGGCCAGCGGCGCAAAATCCGCTATAGCGTCATAGGCCAGCTTGCGGTAGAGACTGGGGTTGACCACTACCACACCACTGGTGGTCGCCATCAGGGTGTATCCGTCCGCGGGTGAGCGAGCCGCGAGTATTGCGCCTATGGCCCCGCCGCCACCGCCCCGATTATCGATCACCAGCGGCTGGCCCAACTGCTCACCCAGCTTTTGCCCCACGGTGCGTATCAGTATGTCCGTTGATCCGCCCGGCGCAAACGGCACCACAACGCGGATCGGCTTCAGCGGATAAGCCAGCGTGATCCATGGCGCGCCCAGCAGCAAGACCGCGCAAAAACGCATCATGCGTGCTTGCGCCTCAGCGCCTCAAAAGCGCCATCCAGACGGTTGCGGGCTGCCGCAATGGCACCGGCCTTCTTCACCACAAACTGTCGATCCATCGCAAGCCGTTCACGTGCGGCAGCAATATGTTCGGTGACGCGCTCCGGTGCAGCCCCCGCGCGATACTTGCGTTCACGCACGCAGTGCATGGCGTCAAACAACCGATCCAGCACGGCTTGTGTGACGCCGATGCGCTTGCCCGTATATTTTTCCACAGCGGCCTCCAGCATTTCCGGCTTGACCTGCGACGGCGGTATGTTGCGGTCAGCCACATCCTGCATCATCAGCGCCAGTATCTGATGACCCGTGCGATAAGACATGCCATGCTCTTTGACGAGGTAGCCCACCACCGTGCTCGCCTGCGACCAGTAATCATTGGCGCACTGCGCCATGCGCGCCTTGTTGACTTTCATATCACCCAGCGCATCCACCATGGCATCCATCGCCCGGCGCGATTCATCGGCGCATTTCCAGAATTCCGCCGGCAGCATGGTCGCCATTTCCAGTTGATCGGACGCGGTCTTGGTAATCGCCAGCGCACCCATCAAACGCCCGGCTATCAGGCCGCTCGTGCCATGGATAAATTCAAGAACATAGGGGATGCGCATCTGCGGCGAAATGCTGGAGGTGATGCTCAAGCGGCCCGGCAACTCGATGAAATCAAACTCGCTGCTGTGCCAGATCAGAAAATCCATGGCCACGCGGCCCAGCGTGTTGTGCATCAACGCCAACGCCATATAGGTTTCGATCATGTAATCGTAGTTGCGTATGGAATCGCGCGCATTCCACGGTGCAGCCTCGAAGCCCAGCAGTTCGTCAAAGCGCTCCAGATCAAGCGGAAATTCAATGCCGTACGCCGCGCCCGTGCCCACCGCACTGATATTGGTATTGCCGTAGGCGTTGACGAAACGCTGAAAATCGCGCTCCAGCGGCTCCACAAACGACATCAGGTAAAAGCCCAGCGTAGCAGGCTCGATATGCTGGATGTAGCTATAGCCCGGCATCAGTGTCTCAACATGTTGCTCGGCCACATCGATCATCTTGGCACGCAATTCCAGCGCGCTCGCCATGATCTGCAACTGCAAGTCGCGAAAGGCAATGCGCGAGGCCACCACGCGCAAGCTCGGGCTGGAGCGGCCCAGGTGCAACCAACCGGACTTCTCCTCCTCACAATGCTTGCGCATGTATTCTTCGCCGCCGTGAATCACGTTCCACAGTGCCTTGCGCGCTTCAACCACGCCCTCCTTTTCCATCTCGGCCACCGCATGCAGCAAGGAACGTATGGCCTCGGGCGGAGCAATCTCCTGCTCGCCCAGCACCACCACTTGCGCCTTGTCCCATTGATGCAACGCCTCCAGAAACGACGGCTCACGCATGGTTTCCGCATAGTAATGCTTTAACAAATCGCTGGGCTTTTCACCCAACCGGCCCTGCCAGAAAAAACTCATGTCGCAACCTCTATGAGATAGGTGGCACTGGGTATACTACAAAATCGGCTCTGCGAAAACTGTCGCCTTACCGCAGAGCATTGTAAAACGCGGGATCACCTTCACGGGTTCCCTCATCAAGCCCGTGCCGTTCAAGGGCGGCGGTGACGCCATCGTGGCGATCATGGGCGGCCATGGGCGGCCATGGGGAAGCCTCGTTCGGCGCGGTCTCCACAGCGCAGCCGCATCTGCGCGGCGGACGGTTGCGTGCGCTGGGCACGCCGGCGTTTCGCGATCAATTCAACGCGCAGGGTGTTGAGTTGATGCAGTCCACGCCAGCAGCGTTCGCGAGTTATGTGCGCACCGAGCTGGCGCGCTGGAGCAAGGTGTTGAAAGAAATGGGCATCAACGAAGCGCCGTAGATACTTTGGATCAGGCGCGCCGCGCCGGC
>JAYTWR010000101.1:0-10181 GCA_043743335.1 Burkholderiales bacterium | reverse complement strand
CACGGTGGCCACCGAAATTAGCGAGAGCTGCCAGCTATACCAAAACATCACCGCCAGAAACACCAGCAAAAACGGCAAATCCAGAAACAGCGTGACGGCAGCGCCGCTGATGAACTGGCGAATGGTTTCCACCCCGTGCATGCGGGCAATCAGCGTGCCGGTGGGGCGTTGCTCGAAATAGCGTAAATGCAGCCGCACCAGGTGGCGAAACACCTGGCTGCCCAAAACGGCGTCGATGCGGTTGCCGGTGTGAAGGATGAAATACTGCCGAAGCCACGTTAAAAAAGCGTTAAAAAACAAGAAGATAACCAAACCCACGCCCACCGCAATCAAGGTGCTTTGGGTTTGATGAACCACCACTTTGTCGATGATGACTTGGGTGAACAGCGGCGTGGTGAGGCCGATGAGTTGCAGCACCAGTGAGGCAATGAGCACATCGCGCCAAATAGATTTGTGCTTGAGCAGCTCTGGCAAAAACCAGCGAAAGCCGAATTTGTTGGGATCGCGCGACCAGAGGTCGTCATCGGCGGCGGTAAGCTTGGCTTCGTGCGCGGTGAGCAGAACTACAGCTTCAAAGCGTTGGTCGAATTCGGCAATGGCTACCGTTTCGGCCGTGTTGCTGGGCGCACGGAAGTAGAGCAGGCGGTCTTTGTCGGCCCGAATGACCAAGGCCAATTTAGCGGTGGAGGGTGACGCAGGTGGTGTTGACGCTGTATCCGGCGCTTCGCGTACATACGCAACAAAAGGAAACGTCAGCTCACTGAGCTTGCGGCGCGCGGTATCACAGCGGCCCACCTTGAAGCCGAGCGCTGTGGCGGCTTCGGTAAACGTGGTCTCGCTATGCGGCGGCGGGTGCTGCTGGCTAACCAGCGTGGGGTCGAATGGGAGTTTGTTAAGCTGGCACAGGCTGCCCAGCACCCACACCATGTCTTGCAACGTCCACAAGCGTTCCACGCGTGCTCCTTTATCCCCACTCATCCCCGCTCAAAGCGCCGGTACTGAATCGCCTCGGCAATGTGCGCACTGGACACCGTGTCAACGCCCGCCAAATCAGCAATGGTGCGCGCCACTTTGAGTATGCGGTGATACGCGCGGGCCGATAGCCCCATGCGGCTGATGGCCTGCTTCAATAAGGTTTCACCTTTTTCATCGGGTGCGCAGTGTTTGTCGATGTCGCGCGTAGTGAGCAGATTGTTGGGTTTTTGCTGGCGCACGAGCGCGCGTTCACGGGCGGCGGTGACGCGCTGGCGCACCGTGTTCGAATCGTCCCCGTGGGCTTGGCGCGTGAGGTCTTCCTGCGGCAGCGCGGGCACTTCGATTTGCAAGTCAATGCGATCCAGCAGTGGACCTGAGATGCGTGAGCGGTAACGTGCGACTTGATCGGGTGTGCAGCGGCATTTGCCGTTGGGGTGGCCAAGGTAGCCGCAGGGGCACGGGTTCATTGCGCTAACCAATTGAAATTGCGCCGGAAATTCCGCCTGCCGCGCGGCGCGCGAGATGGTGATGCGGCCAGATTCCAATGGCTCGCGCAGCACTTCCAGCACCTTACGCTCGAACTCCGGCAGCTCATCGAGAAACAACACGCCGTGCATGGCCATGGAAATTTCACCGGGGCGCGGGTTGCTGCCGCCACCGACCAGCGCCACGCCAGATGCGGTGTGATGCGGCGCGCGGTAGGGGCGCTGCTTCCATTTCGTGATATCGAAGCCCGCGCTGCCGAGGGACTGCATGGCCGCCGATTCGAGCGCCTCTTGCTGCGTCATCGGCGGCAGAATACCGGGCAAGCGCGAGGCGAGCATGGTTTTGCCGGTACCGGGCGGGCCCACCATCAAAATACTGTGACCGCCGGCTGCGGCGATTTCCAGTGCGCGTTTGGCGTGCGCCTGACCTTTGACATCCAGCAAGTCGGCGTAAGTGATCTCGCTCGTCACGGGCGCGGACTGAAACGGCGTCAATTTATCCTGTCCCAGCAAGTGGGCGCACACCGCCAGCAACGACGGCGCCGAATAGACGGTGGCGCTTTCCACCAGCGCGGCTTCGGCGGCGTTTTCCGCCGGCAGCACGAATGCGCGACCATCCTTCAGCGCTCCAAGCGTCATCGCCAGCGCGCCGCGCACCGGGCGCAACGCGCCGGTGAGCGCGAGTTCGCCCGCGAATTCGTATTCTTTGAGTTTGTCCGCCGGTATCTGCCCGGACGCGGCGAGTATGCCCAACGCAATCGGCAAATCGAGGCGGCCCGATTCTTTGGGCAAATCGGCCGGGGCAAGGTTGACTGTGATGCGCCGCATTGGAAATTCAAACCGCGCGTTTTGCAGCGCTGCGCGCACGCGGTCTTTGGATTCTTTGACCTCCGCTTCGGGCAGGCCAACGATGGTGAAGCTGGGCAGGCCGTTGGCCAGATGCACTTCAACATCCACCGGTGGCGCATCGACGCCCGCGAGCGCGCGGCTGTGCAGAACGGCCAGTGACATAGCAATCAGCCTGGCCGCTGCTTGCGTTCCAACTCGGCCAAGCGCGCTTCGAGCGCGGTGATTTTTTCGCGTGCGCGCAGTAGCACTTCACGCTGCACGTCGAACTCTTCGCGTGTGACCAAATCGAGCTTGGCAAAGGCGCTGGACAGTAGCGCGCGCAGATTCTTCTCGATATCCGCCGCCGGGGTGTTTTTCAATAACCCATTGATTTTATTTAACAACTCTTCGAAAACCGGCTTATTCATGATGTTTTTTTCCAGATTGAATCGCGAGTCTAACAAACACCACCGCAGGTAAAGGCCACCATTTTCACGGTAGCCAGCGCCGCTAGCGCTGTTGTGGTGCGCGACGCCGCACAAAGGTGCGCGTATTGGGGCGCTCGAATTCTGTTCAAAGCCAAAATACCACTGAGGATAACGCACCAACTTGGATCACATTGCGGCATTTAAGCCCCATATCGGTGCGTTAAAAATACCCGAGAAAATATGTTAAGTCATTGATTTACATGAGATAATTTAATTGGCACGGTAAGTGCTCTCAGTCGGTTACCTATTTCCAACGGGAGGCACCAAATGTTTAAGAAGTCAGTAATTTCGGGGTTGATCGCAACAGCATTCGCAGCAGGTTCGGCTTGGGCGCAAACCGCACCCGCCCCGGCAGCGCCGGCAGCACCGGCGTCGCCGCATACGTTCACCGGCAACGTGGGCTTGTTTAGCCAATATATATTCCGCGGCCTGACGCAAACCAATCGCCAGCCGGCACTGCAAGGCGGCTTTGATTACGCGCACGAGAGCGGCATTTATGTCGGCACGTGGGCGTCGAACATCAGTTGGCTGAAAGAAAACGGCAGCACAGCAGCCGCCACGGCGGGTCAGTACAAAGACGGCGGTAGCCTAGAGATGGATATCTACGGCGGCTACAAATCCAGCTTCGGCAAATCCGATTTCACCTACGACATCGGCCTGCTCTATTACTGGTATCCGGGCACGGTCACCAACGGCTGCTTTTACGGCCTGAACCGTTGCCCGAAAGCGAACACCACCGAGCTGTACGGCGCACTGGGCTGGAAGTTTGTCACGATGAAATACTCGCACGGCGTTGACAGCAAGACTTTCGGCGTGCCCAATTCGCGCGGCACCAGCTACATCGACCTGTCTGCGGATGTGCCCATCGGCGAATCCGGCTTTACCGCCAATCTGCACTACGGTCGGCAGTCGTACAAAGGCTCGAACGCGGCCTTCCCGTCCGCCGTCGCACCGCGCAGCAACAGCAATGTGTACTCGTACTCCGACTGGAAAATCGGCGTGTCGTACGCGCTGCCGAAAGACTTTACCGTCGGCGCGTTTGCCACCGGCACCAGCGGTGCCAACACCTTTGGTTACGGCGCGATCAACGAGCCGGGCGGCACCTTCCCGCGCAACATCGCCAAGTCTACCGGCACGGTGTTCGTCAAGAAAACGTTTTGATTTAACGCCATTCAGCAACCAGGGGAAATCATGAAACTCGTCACTGCGATCATTAAACCATTCAAGCTCGATGAGGTGCGCGAAGCGCTGTCCGCCATCGGTGTGAGTGGCATCACTGTTACCGAAGTCAAGGGTTTCGGACGACAAAAAGGCCACACGGAGCTATACCGCGGCGCTGAGTATGTCGTCGATTTCCTGCCCAAGGTCAAAATCGAAGCCGCCATTAAAAGCGACATGCTCGATCAAGTCATTGAAGCTATCGAAAAGGCCGCCAACACCGGAAAAATCGGCGACGGCAAAATTTTCGTGTGCGAACTCGAGCAGGCTATTCGCATCCGCACCGGCGAAACCGGCGCCGACGCGCTGTAGTCGAACAAAACACCTTTACACCATCCAGGCATCCAAGGGGAACCGCCATGAAACGTCTGAGTCTGTTGATATCCACGCTGGCCTTGCTGTGTTGCGCGAGCTTCATGGCGCAAGCGCAGGACAAGCCTGCGGAAAAAGCGGCTGAATCTGCTGCAGCTACTGCACCTGCTGCGGCTACTGCACCTGCTGCGGCCACGGCCACGGCCGCAGCCGCAGCGCCAGCCACAACCGTTTCCCCGGCCCCTGCCAAGCCCACTACCAACAAGGGCGACATTGCGTGGATGCTGATGTCCACCGCGCTGGTGTTGATGATGAGCGTACCGGCGCTGGCGCTGTTTTACGGCGGCATGGTGCGCGCCAAAAACATGCTGTCGGTACTGATGCAGGTGTTCGTGGTGTTCTCGCTGATCACGGTGCTGTGGTGCATTTACGGCTACAGCTTGGCGTTCACTGAGGGCAATGCCTTTATCGGCGGCTTTGACCGACTGTTCCTCAAAGGCGCCGTCATTGATGCGGTGAAAGGCGATTTCGCCACCGCCGCTACCTTCACCAAGGGCGTGGTGCTGCCGGAGCTGGTGTTTATCGCCTTCCAATGCACCTTCGCCGCGATTACCTGTTGCCTGATCTTGGGTGCGTTTGCCGAGCGCATCAAATTCTCCGCTGTGCTGGTGTTCATGGTGCTCTGGTTCACCTTCAGCTATCTGCCGATTGCGCATATGGTCTGGTTCTGGCCGGGCCCGGATGTCTACACCGATGCCAAGCTGGTCGACAAGCTCAACGCAACCGCCGGTTTGCTGTGGCAGTGGGGCGCGCTGGATTTCGCCGGCGGCACCGTGGTGCACATCAACGCCGGTGTAGCTGGGCTGGTTGGCGCCTACCTCGTGGGCAAGCGCATCGGGTTTGGCCGCGAACCCATGAAACCGCACAACCTTACTATGACTATGATCGGCGCGTCGATGCTGTGGGTGGGCTGGTTCGGGTTTAATGCCGGTTCCGCGCTGGAAGCCAACAACACCGCCGCGCTGGCCTTCCTCAACACTTTTCTCGCCACGGCGTGCGCCGTACTGACTTGGACCTTCGGCGAGTGGATGTTCAAAGGCAAACCGTCGATGCTGGGTGCGGCCTCTGGTGCCGTGGCCGGACTGGTGGCGATTACACCGGCAGCGGGTAACGTCGGCATCCCAGGCGCGTTCGTGATCGGCTCGCTCGCCGGCATTGTGTGCCTGTGGGGTGTGAACGGCCTGAAAAAGATGTTGAAGGCCGACGACTCGCTGGACGTATTCGGCGTACACGCCTTGGGCGGCATACTCGGTGCCTTGCTCACCGGCGTGTTCAACTCACCAGCCTTGGGTGGCCCCGGCTTCCCCAACAATTGGTTCGACATGAAGCCCGGCTTTGAAAGCATAGCCGCACAAGTGTGGGTGCAGGCGCAGGCTGTGGGGCTTACGGTAGTGTGGACCGCCGTGGTCGCCTTCATCGCCTTCAAAATTGCAGCCATCGTATGCGGCGGGTTGCGCGTCAGCGAAGAAGAAGAACGCGAAGGCCTCGACATCAACTCGCACGGCGAGACCGCCTATCACGTGTAACCGCGGGTAAGCACCACCGTCTGGCCGGTGTTGGCGTGGTCCTCCTCCCCCACGCCCTCAACTCGGGGCGCCCCTTCGCAAGATGGGGCGCTCTGTTTTTTGCCCGCCCTGTTTTTCCTGCTAGTGGTGCGCGCCAGCGCGATTACCCGCGATGTCGCGCACCTCAACCTGCAGGCTCACGGTTTCGCGCTTTTTGTCGGGCGTTTCGATCAGCAAATCCAGCGGCACGCGCTCGCCGGGCTTCATCTGTTGCTTAAGACCGATGAACATGACGTGATAACCGCCGGGCGCGAGCTTGATGGTTTTGCCCGCCGGCACGTCTATGCCGTCCACCGCGAACATTTTCATCACGCCGTTGGTCATGGTCATGTTGTGTATTTCCACCACACTCGCGACCGGACTGGCCACGCCGATCAGTCGCACCGCGCTTTTGCCGGTGATTTCCATAAATGCGCCGGTGCCTTTTTGCGCCGGCACTGTGCCGCGCACCCAAGCGTCTTTGACTTCGATGCTTTGCGCGTGCGCGCCGCACGCCATCAACCACGTAACTGCGGCCAACAGCCGCGCCATTCGTTTTACTGTAAGCATAATAATCCTTTGAAATCAATTAGTTATGATATATCACGTGACCGACAAAGCCACGCGCCCGCGCCACGGCGCGGATCGCCAACCCGTGCGATACCAGCAGGATTAAAGTGCGCGCGGCGGCGCGCGAGGACTCAGCGGATGAAACGCCACCGCGTCGCGCGGTAGCGTGTCGGTGCGCGGCAAAGGCTGCGCGACAACGGGCGCGTCGAGTATCGCCCACAGCGCATCCACGCGCGGCGCAAATAGCGCAGGCGAACCCAAGGCGCAGAACACGCAATGCCCGTGCGCGGCAGGCATTTCTGGCACCGGCGCTGGTGCGTGAGCGTCGTGCGTGGTGCAAATGATCCCGAACGCCACCGCGCTGCCCGGTGACCATGCAGCGGCCACACTGCGCGCCAGCGCAGTGGTTGACGGCAGCCATGCGGCGAACGCCACGATGCAAAGCGCGATCAGCGAAACAAAATGCTTGCGACGACGAGTGTACATGGGTGAATTATGCGGCGTGCGGGTGCCGCATGGCAAGGCGGTACTGATGCGTTACACGAGTTACGTTCATGGGCTTGCCATCGCAGGGCAGTGTCAATTGGATTTCAATTGGATTTCCATTGGATTTCAATTGGATTTCCATTGAACCTTAATTGGACCTTAATTGGATTTCAGGCCGATCTCTTTCATGACTTTTGCGAACGCCGCGATATCGGCTCTGAGCTTGCGTTCGTGCTCTTCCGGCGTTGTTGTCGCCACATGAATGCCCACAGAATCCAAACGCTCTTTGAGGTCGGGCATTTGCAAAACGCGCGCAATATCCTTGCCGATTTGCTGCCGCAATGTCAGGGGTGTGCCCGCGGGCGCGAAGACGGAACTCGCGCCGACCAGCGTCCACTCGGGCAGCACATCCGCGATCAGCGGCACGCCCGGCAATATCGGAAACCGCTGCATCAGCGGCACCACTTTGCCATCCTTGATGAGGGATTGCGCCACCAGCACAGAGACCACCGTGAAATGCGCGCGGCCTGCGGCGACTTCGATCAGGGCCTCGCCCGAACCCTTGTAGCTCACGTGCTGCGCCTTGATGCCGGCGGCGATGCGAAAGCGCTCGGAGTTCATGTGATCCATACCGCCCGCGACAGGCGAGGCAAAAAAGATTTTGCCGGGCCGCGCCTGCGCGTACGCCAGCAGATCCTTCACCGTTTTTACACCCATCCCCGGCCCCACCACCACCACGGAATTGGCCGAGTACAGTTCGGTGACGCCCGCGAAATCCTTGAGCGTGTCATAGGGCAGGTTGGCAAACATCACATGACGCACAGCGATGGAGCCGGAGACAAACAACAGCGTATAGCCATCCGGCGTGGCCTTGGCGACCGTGCTGTTGGCGATCAGGCCCTGTCGATTGTCGATCACCAAGGGCTGTTTCCAGTAGTCGCTCAACTTGGGTGCAATGAGTCGCGTGGTGGCGTCGAGTCCCGTTCCGGCCGCAGCGGAAACCACCAGTCGAACCGGCTTGACGGGAAAGCTCTGCTGCGCGAGCGCGTTGGTCGCGAACAAGGTCGCAGAAAAAACCAAACCGGCAAGCCACGCACCCCGGTGACGGGGGCCACCGGTAACAATTGCCGCCCGTTTTTGCCTGTCGAGCAACGCAATCGCATCCGCCAACCCGCGTTGAAAACAGATTTTAACCATACCGCCCTCCGATAAGGGATCACACAAGGGGCTCAGCGTTTTCAACCACCGTCTATTGCCAAACGTCAGGCTAGTCCGCCACGGGCTTGCCGTCAATCGAGCGAATTTTCGTGGTTGCGGCGGCTAACGCCCCTCGCGATCAAGCTGGTGATTTCGGCCTACGTACCTGATGCCGGTGAAGTGGTTTGGTTGCCATTCGACCCGCAAGTCGGGCACAAACAAGCGGGCATGCGCCCGGCGCTGGTGTTAAGCCCAGCCGCCTACAACCGCAAAACCGGTTTGATGTTGTGCTGCCCGATCACGTCACAGGTAAAAGGTTATCCGTTCGAGGTTCTTGTTCAAAGCAACCCGAAGGTGTTGGGAGCAATACTGTCTGATCAAGTCAAAAATCTCGATTGGCGAGTGCGCAAAGCGCGTCTACTTGGGCGCGTCTCCGAACGCGAGCTTGCCGAAGTTCGCGGGAAGATAAAGTCGTTGGCTGGATTGGTCTAGATACACAGGGCGATGGGCGATGCGGTGCGTATTCCGCAAAGTAATCGCGTCACACACGATAAACTGTCGCCATGATTCCGGTGAATTTGACCGGCTTGATTTGACCGGCTTGATTTGACCGGCTTGGTTGGGGCGGATACAGTGGAGGATTGTGCAAAAAGGTGGTTTGAATTTCCTCTTTTTCCTCTTCTCTTTCCCGTCCTCTGGAAGCGGCCTTTGAAAACGTTTACGGAACGCTGACCGCAGGTCTGGTCACGGTGGCCGCTAACGCCGCCCAGTTTTCGCCGCTGGTACCCGGGGCGCACAATCTTGAAGCCATCCCTGACGCCACACTCAACGGCCTTGTGCTATTGGCACCGGCTGCGGTAGTAGAGCGGCGCTATACGATAGCTAGGGCGCTGCGCGCCTTGCGTCCGGATGCGCGGCTGGTGGTGCTGGCACCGAACAACAAAGGCGGATCGCGCATAGCGGCGGATTTACGTGCGTTGGGCTGCGCTGTTGAGGAAACGGCGCGGCACCACCATCGCATCTGCGTCACGACGGGCCCCGGCGATGCCGCCGCCGCCGCCGCCTCCGTTGCGGCTGCGCTGGCAGCCGGTGCAGCACAACCGGTGGCTGCGCTCGGCCTGTGGTCGCAACCCGGCGTGTTCAGTTGGAATAGCGTCGATGCCGGCAGTGCGCTGCTGCTGGCGCATTTGCCATCGCTCAGCGGACGCGGTGCCGATTTGGGCTGCGGCATCGGCGTGCTGGCGCGCGCGGTGCTTGCCTCGCCCAAGGTGACGCACCTGACCCTGATCGACATTGATCGCCGCGCCATCGCCATGGCCCAACGCAACCTTGAGGCGGTCGACGCCGCGCGCATCACGCTGCAATGGGCCGATGTGCGCACCGTTGCGCCACTGGCCGGACTGGATTTCGTGGTGATGAATCCACCCTTTCACGAAGGCAGTGTCGAAAATCAGGCGCTGGGCCAAAGTTTTATTCAGCGTGCAGCGGTGGCTCTGCGCAACGGCGGGGTATGCTGGCTCACCGCCAACCGCCATTTGCCGTATGAGGCCATCCTGAAGCCGCTGTTTCGCCGCGTCACGTTAATCATTGAGGCAAACGGCTACAAGATTTATCAGGCGCACAAGTAACCAGACCCACCGTAGCCCACCGTACCCTTATGACCCAGCCACCCGCGCCCACTCGCGCTCCCACGATAAGGCTCGACCGCCTGCTCGCCAATCTGGGCTACGGATCGCGCCGCGAAATGCCCAAGTTGGCGCGCGAAGATCGCGTCCAGCTCGACGGCGCATGCCTGCGCGATCTCGAACAGCGTGTGCCTCTTACGGCGGAATTCGCCGCCCGCCTGCGTGTAGACGGCGCGCCGCTGGATCCGCTGCCCGGCGTGGTGCTAATGCTGAACAAGCCTGTGGGCGTCACGTGTTCGCACAAGGAAAACACGCCATTAGTCTACGACTTGCTGCCCGAGCGCTGGCGGCGGCGCGATCCAGCGATATCCGCCGCAGGCCGGCTCGACAAAG
>JAYTWR010000100.1:0-3190 GCA_043743335.1 Burkholderiales bacterium | reverse complement strand
CGCTATGCGACGCATTTTCGGTGGCAGTGCATGACATATTTCTTGAGTCCTATATCTTCACCGGCGATGAAGCGGCAATGCGCGTGGTTGGGGTGTTGTGCGCGGCGGCGCGGCGCGCGGTGGCGACGCATGTGCTGGTCGATGGTTTCGGCGCGCGCGACATGCCCGAATCGGTCATCGAAACGTTGCGTGCAGCCGGCGTTCAGATTCTCGTCTATCGCAAGCCGGTGGTGTGGCGTGTCGTGCGCGGCATGCGCCGCATGCACCGCAAGCTGGCGGTGGTGGACGGTGCGGTTGCATGTGTAGGCGGCATCAACATCATCGACGACTGGAATACGCCGAATGAAGTGCCGCCGCGCTTTGACTACGCGGTGCGGTTGGAAGGGCCGCTCGCCGCCGACGTGCGTGCAGTGGCACGCCACCTGTGGCGCACCACGACGCTGGCGGCGTTGCGGCCGCGCACCAAAACCGCGGCGATGCTACCGCGTCCGCCCGCCGCAGGCACGACGCGGGCGGCGCTTTTGGTGCGTGACAACTTGTTGCATCGTACCGATATTGAAGACGCCTATTTGCGCGCCATTCGCGCGGCGAACACGAGTGTGCTGATCGCCAGCGGCTATTTTCTGCCGTCGGCACATTTTTTTCGCGCCTTGCGCGAAGCAGCACGACGCGGCGTGAAGGTGACGGTGATACTGCAGGGGCCGAGTGATCACCCGTTGATGAAGGCGGCGACGCAGTCGTTGTACCGTCATCTCCTTAAGGCCGGTATTGGAATCATCGAATACCGCAAGAGTTTTTTGCATGCGAAGGTCGCCGTGATCGATGACATTTGGTCGACAGTGGGTTCGTCGAACATTGACCCGTTCAGCTTGATGCTGGCACGTGAGGCCAATGTGGTGATCGAAGACCGGACCTTTGCGGGTCTGCTCCGGGCTTCACTTGAAGCGGCAATCGCCGCCGGCGGGGTGCCGGTTTCTGAAGCGGATCTGCGCAAATTTTCGCTCTGGACGCGGCTCGTACAATGGTTTTCGTACCGCTTCGCCCGTGCCACTGTTGATCTGGTTGCCCCGCACGGCGGGCGCACCCTGCTTTAGCGCTGGCAGATCAATGTGACTACCGGCGTGGCCTCGGGTGACGCCGGCGCCATGCCAATCGCAGATAGACCCCCCAGCCAAAGCGCACCAGCACGTAACCTGCGGCAGCGAGTAAAAGTGCCAGTAGCGGCAAGCCAACGAGTAACGGCTTGCCCAGTGCAACACCCCAATCGGCGAGACTCGAAACCGAGGCGGCTACGTCAAACGACATATGGGGCGACGGCGGTAACGGCGCAGCCGGACCAGGCAGCACCACGCCGCCCAGCTCGTAGGCCAAAAGATAGAGCGGGATAATCGTGAACGGGTTGGTGTAAAGGGTGGTGGCCAGCGCCACCGGCAGATTGACGCGCAGCAATAGTGCACAGATGGCGGCGCCGGCCATTTGCAAAGGGCCAGGGATCAGGCCGCAAAACAACCCGGCTGCCACGCCACCGGCGACGCCGCGCCGGTGCAGGTGCCACAGCGCCGGATGGAACAGGTGCTCACCGAACACCCCGAACGACTTGTTGGCGCGCAGTTTTTCAACATCGGGCAGTAGTGCTTTAAGCCGGCGGCGCAACATGATTCGGAGCAGACGAAGTAGATCAAGCAGATGGTGGCATCAGCCGGGGATACAAGAGGTATATTTTCTGTTTGTTGCTCCGCAGCATGGAAGCTGAAACGGGTAAAATAAACAAGTTTTGATCAATCAAAAGCGTGTTCAGGGGAATTTCATGGCAGTAAGGCATGTCGTTGCATTCGAGCAGCTTCGTAATACCGATGTAGGCTCGGTGGGCGGCAAAAACGCTTCCCTGGGCGAAATGATCAGCCAGTTGTCCGCCAGCGGCGTCCGCGTTCCGGGAGGGTTTGCCACCACGGCCGATGCCTACCGCGATTTTTTGGCGCATCAGGGACTGGCCACGAAGATTGAAGCGCGCCTCAAATTACTTGATGTTGGCGACGTAAGGGCATTGGCCGCCGCCGGCCAGGAAATTCGCAAATGGGTAGTAGACCAGCCGCTGCCGGCTGATCTCGATGCCGCCGTACGCACTGCCTATGCCGCGATGGAGGCGCAGTCGGGCGGCGGCCCGATCAGCGTAGCGGTGCGTTCGTCTGCGACTGCGGAAGACCTGCCTGACGCCTCGTTTGCCGGCCAGCAGGAAACGTTTTTGAACATCGTTGGCGTGGACAACGTGCTGCACGCGATGCGTGAAGTGTTTGCGTCACTGTACAACGACCGCGCGATTTCGTACCGGGTTCACAAGGGCTTTACCCACGCCGAAGTGGCGCTGTCTGCCGGCGTACAGCGCATGGTGCGCTCGGACAAAGGTGCGGCTGGCGTGATGTTTACGCTCGACACCGAGTCCGGCTTTCCCGATGTCGTCTTCATCACGTCGAGCTATGGATTGGGTGAATGCGTGGTGCAAGGCTCGGTCAACCCGGACGAGTTCTACGTCCATAAGCAAACGCTGGAGATGGGCAAGCCGTCGATCATCCGCCGCACGATTGGCTCGAAACTGATCAAGATGGTGTTCGGCGACAAGGCTGAAGCGGGCAAGTCAACCGTCACCGTTGACGTCACACACGCCGAGCGCGATCAATTCTCGATCAGCGACGCCGATGTGCTGGAACTGGCGCGCTATGCCCTGATCATCGAAAAGCATTACGGTCGCCCGATGGATATCGAATGGGGCCGGGATGGTGTGGACGGCAAGCTTTACATCCTGCAAGCACGCCCGGAGACGGTGAAGTCACAGGCCAAGGCCGACAAGCAGCAGCGTTTCGTCCTCAAGGGCACCGGCAAGATTCTTGTCACTGGCCGTGCCATCGGCCAAAAAATCGGCGCCGGGCGCGTACGCGTCGTCGCGGATGCGACCGAGATGGATCAGGTGCAAGCCGGCGATGTGCTGGTCACCGACATGACGGACCCGAACTGGGAGCCGGTGATGCAACGCGCGGCCGCCATCGTGACCAATCGCGGCGGCCGCACCTGCCATGCGGCAATCATCGCGCGTGAACTCGGTATCCCGGCGGTGGTCGGCTGTGGCGATGCCACCGATATTTTGCGCGACGGCATGGAAGTCACCGTGTCTTGTGCCGAGGGCGATACGGGCAAC
>JAYTWR010000099.1:0-27539 GCA_043743335.1 Burkholderiales bacterium | reverse complement strand
CGGCCCGTTGTCCGGTGGCTTGCTCCAGTATGGACATGAGTTCTCCCTGCAACGAACGATGGTTGGATTCGGCACGGGTGCGCAGCGCCTCGGCCAGCGCTTCGGGGACATTCTTAACGGACAAATTGACAGGCATGGTGGCTCCATAAAGAAGTCATAAAGAATCTATTATGGAGCCAAAACGGATCTACAGTCAATACACAATTAATATCGGTAGTGATCCGCTTTAAACGGCCCATTAACTGGCATATGCAGATACGCGGCCTGTTCTTTGCTCAGCTTAGTCAGTTGAACGCCCAGTTTCTTCAAATGCAAGCTTGCAACTTTTTCGTCTAGGCGCTTGGGCAGCACGTACACTTCATTCTTGTATTTGCCGCCTTGCGTAAACAGCTCAATTTGCGCAAGTGTTTGATTTGTAAAGGAATTTGACATAACAAACGACGGGTGCCCGGTGCCACAGCCGAGGTTTACCAAGCGCCCTTCGGCCAGAATAATCAGGCGCTTGCCGTTGGGGAAAATCACGTGATCGACCTGCGGCTTGATGTTTTCCCACTGGTATTTCTTCAAGCTGGCGATTTCGATTTCGGAGTCAAAGTGGCCGATGTTGCACACAATGGCGTTGTGCTTCATTTTCTTCATGTGGTCGTGGTTGATCACGCCCAAGTTGCCGGTGGCGGTGACGAAAATGTCGGCCTTGTCAGCAGCGTATTCCATGGTCACCACGCGAAAGCCTTCCATCGCGGCTTGCAGCGCGCAGATGGGGTCAATCTCAGTCACCCACACTTGCGCCGACAGCGCGCGCAGCGCTTGTGCGCTGCCCTTGCCCACATCGCCAAAGCCGCACACCAGCGCCACTTTGCCAGCGACCATCACGTCGGTGGCGCGCTTGATGGCGTCTACCAGTGACTCACGGCAGCCATAGAGGTTGTCGAACTTGGATTTGGTGACCGAGTCGTTGACGTTGATCGCGGGGAACGGCAAGCGGCCATCCTTCTGCATTTGATACAAACGATGCACGCCGGTGGTGGTCTCTTCGGTCACGCCTTTGATGTTGGCTTCGATGCGCGAGTAGAAGCCGGGCTTTGTTTTCAGCGTTTTGCGCATCGCTGCAAAGAGCACAACTTCTTCTTCGTTGGTGCCTTTGGGCGGCTGGGTTTTGTTGCGCTCGTGCTGCGCGCCCAACGTGACCAGCAGCGTCGCGTCGCCGCCGTCGTCCAAAATCATATTGGGCGTGCCGCCGTCGTTCCACTGAAGAATGCGGTGCGTGTAATCCCAGTAATCTTCGAGCGTCTCGCCCTTGTAGGCAAATACAGGAATGCCCGCAGCGGCAATCGCCGAAGCAGCGTGATCCTGCGTGGAGAAAATATTGCACGAAGCCCAGCGGATGTCGGCACCCAGTGCGGCCAGTGTTTCAATCAGCACGGCGGTTTGAATCGTCATGTGCAACGAGCCGGCAATACGCGCGCCTTTCAGCGGTTTTTTGCCTTTGTATTCGTCGCGAATCGCCATCAGGCCGGGCATTTCCGTCTCGGCAATGGCAATCTCTTTGCGGCCGAAAGCTGCCAGCTTAATGTCTGCTACTTTGAAATCAGATTTTTTAGATTTAGATTTAGATTTAGAGTTAGATGCGGCGCTCATCACGCGCTCCTTTCAATGGTTGAAAAAAGTTCGTGAGCGCCGTTGCAGGGGGTGTAAAACCCCTACGCCGAGCCTGGTGGGAAGGGATTCCCATCGCAACGCTCCTCGGCGAGGGCGGCATTATAACGCAATCGACTATGAAGGCAACTTAAGGCCAATGCGGCTAAGGTGGAATGTCTTTTAAAAACAATTGGTTGCGCCAAAATGGCGGTTGGATACTTGGTTGACATGCCAGTGCTGCTGTCACAAGCGTAGGGTTTCCAATGGCGCGCAATGGTTGTGGGCACCACCAAGCGCTTACCCAATCTACTGCACACGCCCACCAAAGCGTTCCGCAAGGTCTGCCCCCAACATGACACGCTGCACGCGTATTACGTGTATGCGATTGGCGACGGATTGCAGGGGAAGCAGTGGCTTTTGCGTCATGAGCTTACTTTGGCTTACTTTGGCAAACCGAAGGCGAAAAAAACGCCGGTCTGAATTGAACCGGCGTCATTTCGGGGTGGGAACAAATTACTTGATACCAGAATCGGCCTTCAATGCAGCCGCTTTGTCCGTCGCTTCCCACGTAAACTCTGGCTCCTCACGCCCAAAGTGGCCGTAAGCAGCCGTTTTCTCGTAGATCGGGCGCAGCAGGTTGAGTGCCTGGATGATGCCCTTGGGACGCAGGTCGAAATGTTTTTCGACGAGTGCGCCGATTTTCTCGTCGGAAATCTTGCCGGTGCCGAAGGTGTCAACCAGTACGCTAACAGGCTTCGCCACGCCGATGGCGTAGGCGATCTGGATTTCGCATTTGCTGGCGAGGCCCGCAGCGACGATGTTTTTCGCCACGTAGCGCCCGGCATAAGCGGCTGAGCGATCCACTTTCGACGGGTCTTTGCCGGAGAACGCACCACCGCCGTGGCGTGAATAGCCGCCGTAGGTGTCGACAATAATCTTGCGACCGGTCAGACCGCAGTCGCCTTTAGGGCCGCCGATTTCAAAGGTGCCGGTGGGGTTGATGTGATAGGCGATTTTGTTCTTGACCAGCGCCTTGGGCAGGATCGGCATGACAATCTGCTCGATCACCGCGTGGCGGATTTCCTCGTGCGACAAACCCGGCGCGTGTTGCGTGGAGATCACTACCGCGTCGATGGATTCCGCCCGGCCATTGACGTAGCGCACGGTGACTTGCGATTTCGCGTCCGGGCGCAGCCACGGCAGACGACCATCGCGCCGCAGCTCGGATTGGCGCTCTACCAAACGGTGCGAGAGGTAAATCGGCAGCGGCATCAATTGCGGGGTTTCGTCACAGGCGTAGCCGAACATCATGCCCTGGTCGCCAGCACCTTGCTCAAGGTCGAGGCCAGTGCCTTCGTTCACGCCCTGCGCGATGTCCTGCGATTGCTGGCCATATTGCACGAGCACCGTGCACGTGTCGGCGTCAAAACCAATCGACGGATCGGTGTAGCCGATGCGGCGGATGGTTTTTCGCGCGATGGCGGCGTAATCGACCTTGGCACCGGTGGTGATCTCGCCAGCGAGCACAACGAGGTTATCTTTGACCAGCGTCTCGGCGCCCACGCGCGAGCGAGGGTCTTGCGCGAGCAGTGCGTCAAGCACGGCGTCGGAAATGGCATCCGCGACTTTATCGGGATGGCCTTCGGAAACGGATTCAGAAGTAAACAGGTAGTTGCTCATGGCGGTGTCGGGAAGGATAGCTTCGTGGGTTGAGTAAAAACGCATAGAATAGCACGAAGCCTTTGATTTTTCACGGTAATCCATGATTCGCCTGCTGTTTCAATGCGTTGGCCGCTTGCCGCTGCGCGCGCTGCACGCCTTGGGCGCAGGGGCAGGTTGGGTGGTGTATTTTTGCTCGCCGACGTATGCACAGCGGCTGCGTGAGAATTTGCGTGCCAGCGGCATCGCCCGCGTGACCGCATATAAATCACTACAAAATCAAATAGTTACAGAAACCGGCAAAGGCGCAGTCGAATTAGCCGCGCTGTGGTTTGCTGCGGACCATGTAATCCAGCGCTGGACGCAGTGCGACACCTGGCCGGCAGTCGAACGCGCGCGCAAGCCCGGTCAAGGCATTATTTTTCTCACGCCACATCTGGGTGGTTTTGAAACGGCGGCTCAATATATCGCGCAGCGCATGCCGATCAGCGTGCTGTATCGCCCGCCCAAGCTGCGCTGGCTTGAGCCGTTGATGATCGCGGGCCGCAGCCGCTGGCAGGCGAATGTGGCGCCCGCGAACTTGCGCGGCGTGCGCTTGTTCTACAAAGCGCTGAAAAACGGCGAAGCGGTGGGGCTGCTGCCCGATCAAACGCCGGGCGTGGGCGAAGGCGTATGGGCGGATTTTTTTGGCCGCCCCGCATACACCATGACACTGGTCAGCCGCCTGCAAAAAGCGACGAACGCCTTACTGGTCATGGTGAGTGCCGAAAGGTTGCCGCAAGGCCGGGGCTACCAAGTGCATTTCGACGTGCTGCCCAGCGAACACTTTGACGAAACCGCGCTTAACCGGGCGGTCGAAGCCGCAGTGCGGCGCTGCCCGGCACAGTACTTGTGGGGCTATAACCGCTACAAAGTGCCGGTGGGCGCGCCACCGCCGCCGGTGAAATCAGCATGATGATGCGGATCGGATTGGGCATGGTGTGGCTATTGCATTGGCTACCGCTGCGGCTGCTGGCCACGCTGGGCCGTGGCATCGGCCTGCTGCTGTACGCCGTGGCGCGTGAGCGACGGCATGTGACGCTAACGAATCTGAAACTGTGCTTTCCGCAGTGGAGCGACGCCGAACGCACGCGTATTGCCAAAAAACACTTTCAGGTGGTGTCACGCGCGTTTTTGGAGCACGGCATATTGTGGTGGGCTTCCAAAGCACGCATTCAGAATTTTGTGCGGATTGAAGGGCTTGAGCACTGGAAAGCCGTCGAAGGCAAGCCCGTGATTTGGCTCGCACCGCATTTCGCCGGTCTCGATATGGGCGGCTCGCGCATTATTACCGAGTGGCGCGGCGTGTCGGTTTACAGTCAGCAGAAGAATGCGGCGTTCGACCAAGTGCTGCGCCACGGCCGCACGCGCTTTGTGACGCCGGTGCTGTTCTCGCGCCAAGACGGTATCCGCCCGGTGGTGAAAGCCATGCGCGACGGCCTGCCTTTGTATTACCTGCCGGATATGGATTTAGGCGCACGCGATGCCGTGTTCGTGCCGTTTTTTAATGTGCCTGCTGCGACGATCACCGGCCTGTCGCGCATGGCACGTCTAGCGCGCGCGGTTGTGGTGCCTGCCGTGACACAACAATTGCCGGGTGCGCAGGGCTATGTGCTGCGCTTTTATCCGCCATGGGAAAATTTCCCCACAGATGACGTGGAGGCCGACACCCGTCGCATGAACGCCTTCATTGAAGAACGCGTGCGCGAAATGCCGGAGCAGTACTATTGGGTACACAAGCGGTTCAAGACGCGACCGCCGGGGGAGCCGAGTCCTTATACATAGACGTAGCGCGCTAGCGAAAACGAGGCCAAGAAAACACTGATTACGTGAAGCAAGCATGGGGTTCGACAAGCCGTCCCAGGTTTGTCGACGGACTTAATCCGCGTTTCCCTAAATCACACCTTCTGCCTGGCCAGAAATGCCAGCAATAGGCGATTGAAAATCACCGGCTGCTCCCAATAGGGGCTATGGCCCGCCTCAGGCACGATATGCACTTGCGCGTGCGGCATGTGTTGCGCCTGCATGCGTAGCAGTGACGGCGGCGTGTAGAGATCGGAATCCCCCGTCATCAGCAGCGTCGGGTGCTTGATCGATTCCAGCAAGGCCCAGTTCAGCGGCTGCCTGACTTTGGGCGTGATGCGTTTTCCGGGGATGGCTTGTTTATCCAGCGCCAGCCACGCCGCGTGGCCTTCCGGGTTGCCGGCGCGGTACGAAGGCGACAATTCCTGAAAGTCGTGCGGCAGTGTGGCGAAAAACGTCGGGCGCAGACGCGCGTTGACCTCCATATAATCCGCGTCTTGTATCCCCATCAGCGACGAAATCACCGCGATGCTGCGGACTTTTTCGGCATAGGCCAGCAAGTAGTCCAGGGCGAAAAAGCCGCCCTGCGCCGCAGCGACCAAATCCACAGTGCCGAGCTTCAAATGCCGGATGAGCAGGTGCAAATCGTCCGCCGCAATGCCGGGCTCACCTGCGTCTGAGCGGTAATAGCCGCGCCGCGAATAGCCGATGACGCGGTATCCGGCGGTGGCCAGCACCGGCTGTTGATACACCCAGCCCGCGCCGCTTTGCGTGCCAGCGTGCAGCAAAATAACCGGGTGGCCGGGGCCACCGGTATCCCAGTACCAGAGCCGTGAGCCGTCTACATCCACCATGCCTTCTTGCGCCGGAGCCTGCGGCGGAACAGGCACAGGCACCCAAACGGGGTCAGGCGCGGCGTGCGCTGTGCCGGGCGATTGCAGAGTGTTTAAAACCAACGCAGCACTCATGATGGCGGCTTTCTCCAAAAAATAGCGTCGACCGCGCGCAACCGACAACGCGCAGCCGGGGGGTTGACGATGGGGCAGAGGGGCTTTGCCGGTAGACACGCTCGTATCATACCGCGCCTTGGCGGGCGCGGTTGTCGGGCGCGGTTGCCGGGATTTTGGCCGCTGTGGGAGAATTGCCGTGAGAGGTAAATCCCCATGCAACATCCTGTTGAAATTCGCGCGCCGCGAGACGACGAAGCGCCGCAGCTAAGCGCACTCGCGGGCGAGATTTGGCGCGCCCATTATCCGGGCATTATCAGCGTGGCGCAGATAGAATACATGCTCGCTGAACGCTACGCTGCCGCCGTGATACGCGCTGAACTCAACCGCGACGACGTGTGGTGGGATGCGCTGTTCATCAATGGACAAATGACTGGATACACCGCGTATTTTTTTACCGCCACACCGGGAACCGTCAAAATCGACAAGCTCTATTTGCACCCGCGTGCGCAGCGCCAAGGCTATGGCGGGCAGTTGATGGATCACGTGGCGCGGCGCATGGCGGCGCAAGGTTGCACGCGGCTGACGCTGGCGGTCAATCGCCATAACAAAACGGCCATCGAGGCTTATCGCAAGCACGGTTTTGCCATTGTCGACACGTCGTTCAAAATCATCGGCGGCGGCTTTGTGATGGATGATTACATTATGGTTAAGGCCGTCAATGACTGAACGGGAGAACGAGGCGAAGCCGCAGCGGTTGAAATTCACCAAAATGCACGGCTTGGGCAATGATTTCGTGGTGTTCGACGCCACGTCCAAGCCGTTGGATTTGTCTATCGCACAATGGCGTAGCTTGGCCGACCGCCATTTCGGCGTGGGCTGCGACCAGATATTGCTGGTCGAAAAACCGCGTAGCGCGGACACCGATTTCTACTATCGTATTTTCAACGCCGACGGCGGCGAGGTCGAACAGTGCGGCAACGGCGCACGCTGCTTTGTGCGCTTTGTGCACGACAAGGGCTTGACGCGCAAAACCCGCATTCGTGTCGGCACGCTCTGCGGCATTATCGAGCCGCAGTTGGAAGCCGACGGGCAGGTCACCGTAGACATGGGTGCGCCGGTGTTTGAGCCGGCGAAAATCCCGTTTGATGCGCCGGAGCAGGCGCTCACCTATGATTTGCTGATTAACAAAAAACCGTTAAAAATCAATTGCTTATCTATGGGAAACCCCCACGCCGTGCAGGTAGTGGCCGATGTGGATCAGGCACCGGTCGGCGTTGAAGGCCCGCTCATTGAGGCGCATCCGCGCTTTCCCAAACGCGTCAACGCGGGCTTTATGCAGGTGGTTCACCGCAGTCAAATCCGCCTGCGCGTTTACGAGCGCGGCGCGGGCGAAACGCTGGCTTGCGGCACCGGTGCTTGCGCTGCGGTGGTAGCGGGCGTACAACGCGGGTTGCTCGATGCCCGCGTACGGGTCAGCACACGTGGCGGCGACCTTACCATCGCGTGGGCCGGACCGGGCCGGCCGGTGCTGATGACCGGCCCGGCAGTGACCGTGTTTGATGGGGAAATCAAGCTGTGAGCACCAACCGTAATCAGGAATCCAAATGAACTCAGACGACGTAGCCGCATACCTGCTGGCGCACCCCGAATTTTTCGAAGCCCACGCTGAAATGATGGCCCAGATCCACATCCCGCATCCGCACGGCGGGCGCACTATTCCCATCAGCGAGCGGCAGATTTTGACGCTGCGCGACAAGAGCAAGCAGCTCGAAGCCAAGCTGCGCGAGATTATCCAGTTTGGCGAAGAAAACGACGCGCTGGGCGAGAAAATGCACAAAATCACCCTCGCCCTGATGCGCGCGCGTGACGCTGCCACCGCGCTACAAACCGCCACACAACACTTGCGCGAAGACTTCGGCGTGCCGCACGTGGCCATACGCCTGTGGCGTGGCGCAGGCGCTGATCTGCCCGCGTTCGCGCCAGCCAGCGAGGCCACACGGCAATTCGCCGCCGGCTTGACTGCGCCCAGTTGCAGTACGGCAGCAGCGGTCGATGCCGCATCATTGTTTGGCGACGCCGCATCGCTGCTGGGGTCGTATGCGTACATCCCCCTGCGCGATGGCGAGGCTTTCGGCCTGCTGGCCCTGGCCAGCGAAGATTCCCGCCGCTACTATCCGGAGATGGGCACACTGTATTTGTCACGGCTGGGGGAAATCATCAGCAGCGCGCTGGCGGCGCGTTTGGCTGTGGCGTGAGCGGTGGCGGGTCGTGTCTCCCCTATCTACCCCACGCTACCCCACGCGACCCCACGCGATCCGCCGTCATCGACGGCAAGCGCTATCTCAACAAAATCGAAACGGTGCAAAAGCGCTGGAATACCCATCGTGCGGGATTCATACACAAGGCCGATCAGCAGTGGCCAGACGCGCTGAAATAGCCGCCCACTAAATGATGGACCAAGGTATCTGGGCGGCTTGGTACGACATCGGCGATGCGCATCGAGAGCGTTTTTTGCATTGGGCGCATCACAGCTATTGCCCGTACCTGCGCACACAACCCGGCATCGTGTGGGCGGCGCATTACCGCTACACCGGCGGCGGCGCACAGATGGCGCGCGTGACACAGACCGCCATTGGACACACCACCGACGACATCGGAACGGGCCAGCAATACCTGATGCTGGCAGGCGCGACTTCGCCGCATGTGTTTTTCAAACCCCCGGTGGTGGAGCGTACATGGCCCGATGGATTCGACACCATGCTTGCACTGCGTGTGGGCTTACGCAACGCCATCTTCACCGAAGAGGCGCGCGTCAACGGCCCGGAGCCGCGCGAATTCGGCCCCGGCGCAGACCCCGGCCCCGCCATACAAATGGGCAGCTTTCGCATGCGTACGCCGGAGGACGAATTCGATCTCGGCCGCTGGTATGCGCAATACCGGCTGCCCTTTATGGCGCGCATGCCGGGTTGCATCGCCACGCGCAAACTGGTGGGCGTCGCAGGCTGGGCCAAGCACAGCGTGTTGTACGAGTTCACATCACTGCAAGCGCGCCTGCAACATTTTGAAGGGCCGCATGAAGCGCTGGCGTTGGACCGTTCGCGCTGGGAATCACAGGTGGTCGGTGCGACCGTGCATGCCCCCGGCTCGCCATTTGTGGGCGAGCGTATCTGGCCACCGGCAGTTACCTGAGTGAGCTGAGTGAGCCGAGTGAGCTGAGGCCGTCTGACACGAATCGCAAGTAGCCGCGCTGCACAGCTCGATTCCAGTGCCGCTTCAGTTCGGCGAAGCGTTCATCCGTCACCGCATTGGCTTGTGCCTCGGTGGTCACGGCCAGCGCGCGCATGCGCCTTATGCGCCCCATGCACCCCATGCACCTCATGCGCGACGCGTGATAGCATGCCCAACCATGAATAAGCTTGGGCAACACCAGCGCGATTATCTGGCGTATCTCACCAACGAGCGGCGCTTGAGCATTAACACGGTTGCGGCCTATCAACGCGACATCGATGCGCTGATGCAACTGGCTGGTACCACGGAACTTGCCGCGCTGCAATCGCACCAAATCCGCCGCTTTGCCGCGCAACTGCACGCGCGCGGGCTCGATGGCCGCTCCATTGCGCGCATGTTATCGGCTTGGCGCGGGCTGTATCGGTTTCTGGTGCGCGATCGCGGCTTTAACACAAACCCTTGTGTGGGCGTGCGTGCGCCCAAAGCCAAAAAGCAGTTGCCGCACGCACTGTCGCCGGACGAGGCTGCGCAGTTAATGCGTATCAATGAAAGCGCGGTGAGCGAAGACCATCCCGCGCTCGCCCTGCGCGATCAGGCGATCTGCGAATTGTTTTATTCGTCGGGCCTGCGCTTGTCGGAACTCACTTCACTGGCGCTGGGTGACATCGACGCTGCCGATGGCACGGTGCGGGTCACGGGCAAGGGCAACAAGACGCGTGTGGTGCCGGTGGGCCGTCACGCGCTGGCCGCTATAGATGCTTGGCTCGCCGAGCGCGCTTTGCTGGCGCATGGCGATGAACCTGCGCTATTTATTGGCCAAAGCGGACGCCGTCTCGGCGTGCGTGCCGTGCAACTGCGGCTGAAGCATTGGGCACTGAAACTGGGCCTGAGCAGCACGCTGCATCCGCACATGCTGCGCCACTCGTTTGCCTCGCACGTGCTGCAATCCAGCGGCGACCTGCGCGCGGTGCAAGAGATGTTGGGCCACGCCAGTATTTCGACTACACAGGTGTATACACGGCTCGATTTTCAGCATTTGGCGAAGGTTTATGATGCGGCGCATCCGCGGGCGCGGCGCAGGCCATGAAGGGCCTGCGTAGCGAGTTTAGGGTTGGGGTGACAGGTGACGCTTAAGCAGCAAGATCAGCAAGACCACCGGGGCATGGCAGAGCACCGTGCGCCACACGCCACACCAAACGCCCAACTCATCTTAAAACCCGCCCGCGAGAAATCGCTCAAGCGCCGCCACCCGTGGGTGTTCTCCGGCGCGATTGCGCGGGTCGAGGGCAACCCGCAATCGGGTGAAACCGTCGAAGTGCGTGCTGCCGGTGGCGAGTTGCTGGCGGTGGCCGCTTACAGCCCCGAATCGCAAATTCGCGCGCGGGTGTGGGACTACGCCGCGTGTGCCGCGTGTGATATCGGAGCGGCGTTTTTCAAGCAGCGTATTGAAGCCGCCGCGCTATCACGCGCCGAGTTGCTCGCGAGCGGGGTCACCAACGCCGTGCGGTTGGTGCATGGCGAGTCCGACGGCTTGCCGGGCGTGATCGCCGATCTGTTTGGCGACACGGTGGTGGTGCAGTTACTGGCCGCAGGCGCCGAGCGCTGGCGTGATGCACTGGCCGATGCGCTGGCGGCGTTGCCCGGCGTGGCGCGTGTCTATGAGCGTTCGGATGCGGACGTGCGCGCGCTCGAAGGATTGCCGTCGCGTACCGGTATGCTGCGCGGCGCATCCCTTCGCGGCCCGCTCATGATTCGCGAACACGACCTGCAATTTCAGGTTGAAATCGAAGTCGGCCACAAAACAGGCTATTACCTCGATCAACGCGATAACCATTTGTTTTTAAAGGGAATTTCAAAAGACGCGTCGGTGCTCGACTGCTTTTGCTACAGCGGTGGCTTTGCGCTGAACGCGCTGGCCGGCGGCGCGCGTGAGGTTACCGCTATCGACAGCTCCGGCCCAGCACTGGCGGTCGCACGCGCCAACGCGGTGCTGAACGGTTTGCCGCAAGCGCATTGGGTCGAAGCGGATGTGTTTCAAACCCTGCGCCAATATCGCGATGCAGGCCGACGCTTCGACATTATCGTGCTTGATCCGCCCAAACTCGCGCCCACAGCGGCGCACGCCGAGAAAGCCGCGCGCGCCTACAAGGACGCGAATCTGCTGGGCTTTAAATTGCTTAATCCCGGCGGCACGTTGCTCACATACTCCTGCTCCGGCGGGGTATCGGCGGACTTGTTTCAGAAAATCGTCGCCGGCGCCGCACTGGACGCTGGCGTCAACGCGCGCATCGAAGCCTGGCAGCACGCCGCAGCGGATCATCCGGTGGCGTTGAATTTCCCGGAGGGGGAATACCTGAAAGGCTTGGTGTGCAAGGTGGCAACGTAGCAACGTAGCAACGTAGCAACGTAACAACGTAACAACGTAACAACGTAGGGGGATCGGCCCCTCGCGCGGTGCCCACGCGTTCACCCGTTCACCCGCTCACGCCTTTTCTCACAGGCACCTCATCAATCCCGCCCTTGCACCAAGGATTACAACGCAAAATCCGCTTAAACCCCAGCCAGCCGCCGCACAGCGCGCCGTGAACTTCAATCGCCTCTTTGGCGTAGCTGGAACAGGTGGGATAAAAGCGGCATTGCTGCCCGAAAAAGGGGGACAGCAGCAGCTTGTAAGCGTCGATCAGGACGATAAATACGCGTTTCATGGGGTCGGCGCTAACGGGTCGGTGCGGCCTGTTAGCCGCAAAAACGCCACGATAACCCAAAGCCCGCGCAGTGGCGATTGTGGCGGTCGCGCTGCAAAAGCTGGCGTTGCGCGCCCGGCGGGGTTAATCTGTGCGCACATGCGTAATCCTGACGTATTTGTGTTGCCCGACGGCATCCTGCCTGCGATCTCGCGCGAGGCGATGGCGGCTCTGCCGATACGCCGCTACGACGGCCCGGTGTGCGTGGTGGCTACGCGCACAGAGCTCAACGCCGCGCTGGCGGATATCCGGCAAGAAAGCGTGGTGGGCTTCGATACCGAAACACGCCCCGCATTTCGCAAGGGCGAGCGTTACGACCCGGCGCTGGTGCAGGTGGCCACGGCGCGCGGCGTGTATTTGTTTCAACTGCGGCGGGTGGATGTGATACCAGGGCTGGCGGAGATGTTCGCTGACGCGCGCATCGTCAAGGCCGGCGTGGCGGTGGCGCGCGACATCAAAGACCTCAAAGAAGTGTTCTCTTTTGCCGAGAAAAACGTGATCGATCTGGGCGTGATCGCGCGGCGTTACGGCCTGGAGCAGACGGGTGTGCGCAATCTGGCCGGTATTTTTTTGGGCTGCCGGGTGACCAAAGGCGCGCGCACTTCCAACTGGGCCGCCACCACGCTGACGCCCACGCAAATCGCCTACGCAGCGACCGACGCATGGATAGGCCGCGAGCTGTATCTGCGTTACAAGCGCTTGGGACTGCGCTGGCCAGATATTCAAAAAACTCAATAAAAACAATTAGTTACAGTTAAACCCCATGGCGGAATTAAGGTCGCCACGCCAATCTGTTGCAACGCGCGCACCGCGCGCTCGGCACAGGTAAACTACGCCGCGCAGGCGTACGGGCGCATCCCGAATATTTGAGTGAATGGAGAATCAGGCAATGGCATCAGGCACATTTCGTCGCGTCGTCACCGGTTTTAACAAAGACGGCAAGAGCTGCATTAAATGGGATACGCACATCGAGCAGAAAAACCTGCGTCCCGGTTTTGATAACGTGCCGCTGTGGGCCACCAAAAAACTGCCCGCTGAAACCGTGCAGGATGATCCGAACCACTGGGAGCTGGGCACCAGCTTGGCCGGCGGCTCGGTGTTCCGCTTTGGCGTGTATGCGCCGGGCAATGTGGCGCGCTGGCATGCCACCGATTCGGTGGATTACGCCCTCTGTATCTCCGGTGAAATGTTGATGGAAATGGACGAAGGTTCTGTGGTGTTGAAACCCGGTGATGTGGTGATTCAGCGCGGCACTAACCACAACTGGGTTAACAAGGGCGCGATTCCATGCGTGATGGCCTTTGTGCTGATCGCCACCGAGGGCGCCAAGACTACCGGCTGGGGCGAGAACAATAACGCCAAACACGGGCATTGATTTCTACCGATTTGATGGCTTTCCTTCAAGGGCGCGTTGGCTCTTGAAGGAGACGGTGCAATCTTGCGGCTGCACTAACTTTTGCTAACCTGTGATCTCATGTTCTCCCTCCAAAACCTTACCCATGCCTATAACGGTGCCACCGTGCTCCAGGTTCCCGCGTGGCAAGCTGAGCAGGGCGCGCAGTGGTTGATGCTGGGGCCGTCGGGCAGCGGCAAGACGACGTTGCTGCACGCGCTGGCGGGCATTCTGCGGCCAACGTCGGGGCAGGTGACGGTGGCCGAGCAGGATTTGGCGGCGCTGTCGCCTGCCGCGCTCGACCGTTTTCGCGGCAAACACATCGGCATTGTGTTGCAGCGCCTGCATTTGATTGACAGCCTGTCGGTGCTCAACAACTTGCTGTTGGCGCAATATCTGGCGGGCGAACCGCAGAACGAGGCGCGTGTGCGGGCGCTGCTCGGCAGTCTGGATTTGGCGGGCAAGGCGGATGCGCACCCGCATGAGTTGTCGCACGGGCAGGCACAGCGCGTGGCGGTGGCGCGCGCGGTGGTGAACAAGCCCAAGCTGTTGCTGGCCGACGAGCCGACGTCGAATCTCGATGACACGCGCTGCATGCAGGTGCTGGATTTGCTGGTGAATCAGGCCACGGCGTGCGGTGCCACGCTGGTGATTGCCACGCACGATCAGCGCATCAAGTCGCGGGTGGCGAATCATTATGCATTGAGCGCAGCAGTGGCGGCCACATGAACATCATCACGATCAGCCTCGCGTATCTCAAGGCGCGCAGCCTCAATACACTGCTCAACATTCTGCTGCTGGCGTTGGGCGTGGCGACCATTGTGTTGTTGCTGCTCGCCACCACGCAGCTCGATCAGCGTATGCGGCGCGACGCGCAGGGGATTGATCTCGTGGTCGGCGCCAAAGGCAGTCCGATGCAAGTCATTCTGTCGAGCATTTATCACCTGGATGTGCCGACAGGAAATATTCCCTATAAACAAGCGCTTGAGTTATCCAAGCACCGGCTGGTGAAAAAAGCCATTCCGCTGGCGCTGGGCGACGCTTACAAGGGCGCGCGCATCGTCGGTACCACGCCGGATTATCTGGCGCTCTACGAAGCCAAATTCGCGTCAGGCAAAGGCTGGCAAAAGCCGCTGGAAGCGGTGCTCGGCGCGGATGTGGCGGCGAAAACCGGCCTTGCGCTCGGCGCGACGTTTCAGGGCTCGCATGGCTTGGGCGACGCCGGTGACGCGCACGAGGCGCATCCGTACGTGGTGGTGGGCATTTTGGAGCGCAGCGGTTCGGTGCTCGACCGGCTGGTGCTGACCAGTGTGGAAGGCGTGTGGGCGATGCACGCCGATCATCACGACATCAAGGACATCAATGACATCGCTAACCAGATGAAGGACGAAGAAAAAGAATATACCGCGTTGCTGATTCAATATGCCTCGCCCATCGCGGCGGCGATGCTGCCGCGTTACGTGAATAACAATTCGGCGATGCAGGCGGCGTCGCCCGCGTATGAAACCGCGCGGCTCTTCAGCATTATCGGCGTGGGTGCGGACGTGCTGCGCGGCTTTGCGCTGGTACTGGTTTTTAGCGCGGGGCTATCGGTGTTTATTGCGCTCTACAACGCGTTAAACGAGCGACGCTATGATCTTGCGGTGATGCGCACACTCGGCGCGCGGCCCGGCAAGTTGATGGCGCTGCTGTTGTTTGAGGGTCTGCTGTTGGCGTTGATCGGCGGGGTGCTGGGCATTGCCTTGGGGCATGGTTTGGCGCATCTGCTGGGCTATGCACTCAAGGCGGCGCAGCAGGTATCGATTACCGGTCTTATTTGGGTGAACACCGAATGGTGGGTGCTGGCGCTGGCGGCAGGGGTGGGCGTGTTCGCTGCATTAATACCGGCCTGGCGCGCCTATCGTACAGACATTGCGGGAACCCTCGCGCGGGGTTAGCGCTCAAAGACAGACCATTGCAACGGGGGAAGCGGAATGAATCGTATGCTGCAGATCGTATTGGTGGCCCTGCTGGCGGCAAGCACGGCCCACGCGCAAGACAAAGCCAAAACGGGTGAAAAGCCTCACGGCGCGGCTGAAGTACAAAAAGACATTCAGGATCATCTGGCGATGGCCGAGGCGCACACCGCTGCGGCCAAGTGCTTGCAGGGCGGCAAAGGCGAGAAGGAATGCCATGCGCAGCTCACTAAAGATTGCAAAGGGCTGGGCATCGGCAAGCTGTGCGGCATGAAGCACAAGCACTAAAAGTCAATAAAAACAATTACTTACTGGCTATACGGCAATTGGAGTAGACTAGTTTGTCAACACGGGGTGTGGTCATGGTTACGAATCAGGAGAACACAATGCAAGCGAAAAAATTTCTGCCGGCGGCAACCGCCGCATTGGTATTGGTATTGGTATTGGCGATGGGTGTTTCAGTCGCCGCGTGGGCGCAGCAAAAAGGCCCGGCGGCGGGCAAAGACTTGATGGCCAAAGACCCGGCTGCCGATGCCGCCGCTGCCGCAGCGGCGGCGCAGTATGGCGACAAGCCATTGCCCGAAATGAAGGGCGTGTTGTCGTGGAAGACGCTGGGCGAAGTCAAACCCGTCAAGCAAAAAGACAAGTTCGTGCCCGAGTTCGGAAAAGCGGTTGCCGGCCTCGACAAAAAAGAAGTCAAGATTCAGGGCTTCATGATGCCGCTCGACATGGGCGAAAAGCAGGCGCGCTTCATCCTCAGCGCGCTTCCGCCGTCGTGCTCGTTCTGCCTGCCGGGTGGGCCAGAGCAAATGGTCGAAGTGCAGGCCAAGAGCCCGGTCAAATACGGCTTCGAGCCGATATTGCTGACCGGCAAACTTGCCGTGCTGAAAGATGATCCAATGGGCCTGTACTATCGGCTCACCGATGCGGTGGTCAACAGCAGTAAGTAATTCTTCTGAGAATTTCGCTGTGCTTGGCGTGACGCCGAGCCTGCTTTGTTCCGATGCCCCGCCGCTGTTTTCACTATCTGTTTGTAGCGCTGCTACTGATTGCGCAGCAGGGCGCGCTCGTTCACGCCACGTGGCACGCCGGCGAGGCGCTGGCGCATGAGCACCACGCTCACGATGGCGATGCGTCGCATGAGCCGCCCGCCGGCGAAGGCAGCTTATGCGCGTTTGATCTTGCCTTTGGGCAAGTGTTGGGTGGCGTGCATGGCGCGTGCGCGCCGTTGCTCGCGGTTGTCGCGCCTGCGGCCGCCACCGCTTGGGCGTCAAACCCCCGTCTCAGTGCTGAATCCATAGCCGCGCAGTCGCGCGGCCCACCTCTGTACCTCTGATCTCCGGCGCTTGCGCCGGCCATAACACACCTTCGCTTCGTTGATGCGACACGCGCACTGCCGTGCTGTTGCCATGTGTTTATTTCAGAGGAGCTTTTCATGGTTCGTAAAATTTCGCCCTTGGCGATGGCGGTGGCGTCAGCCATTGCCGCCTGTGTACCGGGCACCCTTTTCGCGCAAGTCCAACGTCCAACCACGGTTTCTCCCACCCCCGTAACGCCCACACCCAAAGAACTGCCGCCCGTGGTGGTAACCGGCAATCCTTTGGGCAGTGAGCTATTTGAATTGGTGCAACCCGTCTCGGTACTCGACGGACAAAACTTGTTTCAACTGCGCCGCTCCACCATCGGCGAAACGTTGAACGGTTTGCCGGGCGTCAGTTCAACGGGCTTCGGCCCCAATGCCAGCCGCCCGGTGATACGCGGTCTTGACAGCGACCGCATACGCATTTTGCAGAATGGCACCGGCGTGCAGGACGCCTCGTCGCTGAGTTTTGATCACGCCGTGGCGGTGGATCCGATGGTGATCGAACGCGCCGAAGTCGTGCGCGGCCCGGCGGCGCTGCTCTACGGCGGCAGCGCGGTGGGCGGCGTAGTCAACGTGATCGACAATCGTATTCCGCAAATCGGGATCACCGGGTTTACCGGGCGCGCCGAAACGCGTTACGGCGGCGCAGAACGCGAAAAAGCCAGCGGCATCGTGCTGGAGGCCGGCAATGGACGCGTGGCGCTGCACGCTGATGCCTATACGCGCGACACCGATAATCTGAAAATCAAAGGCCCGAATATCTCACCGCGCCTGCAGGCGATAGACCCTGCGCGCGCTGTGACGCAAGGCACGCTACCCAACAGTGCGTCGCATGCTGGCGGCGGTGCACTGGGCGCGTCGCTGACGTGGGATCGTGGATTTGCGGGCTTGTCGTACGCGGGGTTTGATACGCGCTACGGTACCGTGGCCGAGCCCAATGTGATCATCGACATGAAAAGCAATCGCCTTGATTTCGCCGGCGAGTTGCGTGAGATCGGCAGCTTCATCACGTCCGCCAAGTTCAAGTTTGGACGCACCGATTACGAACACCGCGAAGTCGATTTGGGTATTGTGGGCACCACGTTCAAAAGCAAAGGTTATGACTCGCGTGTCGAGTTAACGCACGCCAAACTGGGGCCGCTGCAAGGCGCGTTTGGATTGCAGGCGAGCCATCTGGATTTCTCTGCGTTGGGCGCTGAGGCTTTTGTGCCGTCCACCCGCACCAACGCCAAGGCATTTTTTCTGTATGAAGAAGCGCAATTCGGGCGCGTGAAAATTTCAGCGGGTGCGCGCAATGAACGTACCGATGTGCGCTCCGATGGTGGTGGGCCGATCGACCCCAACACGGGCAACCCGCGTTTTGACCCGCCGCAATCCCGCAATTTCAGCGCCAACAGCGGATCGCTTGGCGCATTGTGGAGCTTCACGCCAAACGTGGGCTTGGCCGTCAACGGCACGTGGACAGAACGCGCGCCGACGTTTTACGAGTTGTATGCCAATGGCGCGCATGTGGCGACGGCGGCTTATGAAGTGGGCAATACCACGTTCGGCAAAGAAAAATCCACCGGGATCGACGTGGCGCTGCGCATGAAATCGGCTTCTGGCAATGCGAGCGGTAGTGTGAGTCTGTTTCAAAACCGCTTCAAAAATTTCATCACACTGGTCAACGCAGGAAACACGCGTGGTGCGGACGGCGAACTGAATCCGGTGGATACCGATGGCGATGGTCGCGCCGACGGATCGGGTGAGGAAATTTTGCGTGGATTGCAATATCGCGCTGTGCCTGCGCGCTTTCGCGGCGCGGAAGCCGAAGGCAAACTGCGTGTGCTGGAACGCGGTGCCAGCACCCTAGATGTGCAGATCAAATTCGACTACGTACAGGCAGAAGATGCCAGCACGGGCTTGCCGCTGCCGCGCATCGCACCACGGCGTTATGGCGTGGCGCTCGACTACCGGCGCAATGCCTTTGGCGCACGGCTGGATGTGAGCCGCGTATCGGGACAAGACCGCGTGGCCACGAACGAAGTAGCGACCGATGGTTACACGCAGTTGAATGCGAGCGTGAGCTACCGCCTGAAAATGACGGCGGGTAATATTGACGTTTTCGCGCGCGGCGTAAATTTGCTCAACGAAGATGCGCGCAATCACGTTTCGTTTTTGAAGGACATCGCGCCCTTGGGCCGACGCAGCGGGCAGGTGGGCTTGCGGGCGCAGTTTTAGCGGACGTTGTCAGCGTTGCGTGAGGCGGGTTTGTCGTACTGTGTCAGGCGGACGATAATCTCGCCTCGCCGCTTTTTGCGCCGCATAGAGCGTTTAACGCAAGTATCTGATTTTAAAAGAGTTAATGAGTTACGCCCCCTCAATCCACTTGACCGTGCGCGACACCCGGCTGCTAATCGGGTGTGTCGCTGGTAGTGTTGCAGTGCACCTATTGATGTTTACGCTGCTGCCGCGCTGGCGTGCGGCTGCCGAAACACCGCCCGTGCCGCTGACGGTGGAACTGAAGCTGCCGCCGGCAATCGAGCCACCCACGCCGTTGCCGATAGAAAACAGACCGCCACCCGAACGCCCCAAGGTCGCGACCCAGGCTGTGCCGATGAAGCCCGCGCCACCCGACGCGCGCGCGATCGAGCAGCCGCGGCAGATTTTGACGGCATCGCCGGACGCGCCTGCTACGCCCGCTGCGCCGGTCGTGCCGGAACAAAAACCCGCGCCGCCGCCAGCGGAGGCACCCCGCGCTCAGGCCGTCGCTCCCACATCACCGCCGCCCCCGGTGCCCCCGGCGTCCCCAGCGTCCCCAGCGTCTATATCGCCGCCGCGTTCCGACGCCGCGTACCTCAGTAATCCGCGTCCGGCTTATCCGCTGGCGGCGCGGCGGCGCGGCGATCAAGGTACGGTGCTGGTGCGCGTGGTCGTGACTGCGGAAGGGCTCGCAAAAAGCGTGGCGTTGGAAAACACCAGTGGCCATCCGGCGCTGGATGAATCCGCGCTCGCGGCGGTCAAATCGTGGCGTTTTGTGCCTGCGCGCCAAGGCAATCAGGCGGTCGAAGCGCCGTACGTCGTGCCCATCGTATTTAAGGTGGAATAAAGGCGCAATAACGGTGGAAGAAAGGCAGAATGGCGGGGCTATAATGCCCCTTGAAAAGCGCGCTATTGGCCGCATCTAGCTTACGGCCTTCCTACGCCGCCCTTCTTTTGCCGCCCTTCTTCTTCCTCAAAATCATGAATTCTGAAGTCTTTCACGGCACGACCATCTTATCCGTGCGGCGCGGCAATGTCGTCGCCCTTGGCGGCGACGGGCAGGTGACGCTGGGTAGCGTCGTGGTGAAATCCACGGCGCGCAAAATCCGGCGGCTATATCACGAGAAAATCCTCGCTGGCTTTGCTGGCGGCACATCGGACGCGTTTACACTGTTCGAGCGTTTTGAAGCCAAGCTCGAAAAACACCAAGGCAACCTCATGCGCTCGGCGGTAGAGTTGGCCAAAGACTGGCGCACCGATCGCATGCTGCGCCGTCTCGAAGCCATGCTCGCGGTGGCGGATCGCGAGCATTCGCTGATCATCACCGGCGTGGGCGACGTGCTGGAGCCGGAGCACGGCATCGTCGCTATCGGCAGCGGTGGCTCCTTTGCGCAGTCGGCGGCGCGCGCGCTGCTGGAAAACACCGCTTTCACGCCGCGCGACATCGTGAAGAAATCACTCGAAATCGCCGGCGATCTTTGTATTTATACCAATCAGCAGCACACCATCGAAGTTCTCGAATAAGCGGGCTTGCCTGCCGTCCATCATGAGCGCAATGACCCCGCAGGAAATCGTCCACGAGCTTGACCGTCACATCATCGGCCAGAATGATGCCAAGCGCGCGGTCGCGATTGCGCTGCGCAATCGCTGGCGGCGGCAGCAGGTGGCCGAGCCACTGCGGCAGGAAATTACGCCGAAGAATATTCTGATGATCGGGCCCACCGGCGTGGGCAAGACCGAAATCGCGCGCCGTCTGGCGCGGCTGGCGGATGCGCCGTTTATCAAAATCGAGGCAACCAAATTTACCGAGGTGGGTTACGTCGGGCGTGACGTGGATACCATTATTCGCGATTTGATTGAAACCGCGATCAAGGACATGCGCGCGCAGGCGGCACGCAAATTCCGCCGTCAGGCCGAGGACATTGCCGAAGAGCGCGTGCTCGATGTGCTGCTGCCGCCTGCGCCGGAGTTTGGTGCGGAATCTACGGAAAAAGCTGAAGAAACCCCTACGCGCCAAAAGTTTCGCAAGAAGCTGCGCGAAGGCGATTTCGACGACAAAGAAATTGAGATTGAAGTCGCCGTAGCGCCGGCACACATGGAAATTCTCGCGCCGCCCGGCATGGAGGACTTGACCTCGCAGATTCAGGGCATGTTTCAGAACATGGGCGGCAACAAAAAGCGTACGCGAAAACTGAAAGTGCGCGAGGCCATGCGCGTGCTTACCGAAGAAGAGGCCGCCAAACTCGTCAACGATGATGAGCTAAAACAACAGGCCGTGCATAACGTCGAGCAAAACGGCATTGTGTTCCTTGACGAAATCGACAAAATCGCCGCGCGACAAGAAACCTCAGGTGCCGATGTGTCACGCCAAGGCGTGCAGCGCGATTTGCTGCCGCTGGTCGAGGGCACGACGGTCAGCACCAAATACGGCATGATTAAAACCGACCACATTTTGTTCATTGCCAGCGGCGCGTTTCATTTGTCCAAGCCGTCGGATTTGATCCCAGAGTTGCAGGGACGCTTTCCGATTCGTGTCGAGTTGCAAAGCCTGTCGGTGGCAGACTTTGAGCAGATACTCACCAACACCCATGCCAGCCTCACCAAGCAATACGAAGCCCTGCTGGCGACGGAAGAAGTCAAACTCGAATTCGGCGCTGATGCCATCAAACGCCTCGCCGAGATTGCATGGCAGGTCAACGAAAAAACCGAAAATATCGGCGCGCGCAGACTGTATACCGTGATGGAAAAGCTGCTCGAAGACATATCGTTCAACGCCGCGAAGCAAAGCGGGCAAGTCGTTGCGATTGATCGCGCGTATGTCGATGTGCGGCTGCAAGACCTGGCGCAGAGCGAAGACCTCGCGCGCTACGTGTTGTAACTAATTGACTTTAAACATATTTTAGGATTAACCGGCGCTTGCCGGGTGGTCTGAAAACTGTGCGTCCCGCGCTGCACTAAAATAGCGCCCAAAGGAGTGCCATGTCAGCCGTTCCCCGTTTAACCACCGCATTGTCCGGCTTGCCCGTCGGCATCGAGCGCACCTTGCTCGATCAGTCGATTCGCATTGAACATTGGTTGCGTACGCAGTGGCTGGAGCATGCGCCGCCGATTTATGGCTCGGTGGATTTACGCAACAGTGGTTTCAAGCTGGCACCGGTGGACACCAATTTGTATCCTGGCGGGTTTAATAATCTGAATCCGGATTTTCACGCGCTGTGCGTGCAGGCCGCGCTCACCGCCGTGGAAAAAATCTGCCCCGATGCGCGTGATGCGCTGCTGATTCCTGAAAACCACACACGCAATCAGTTCTATTTGCAGAACGTCGCCACGCTCGCGCGCATTCTGCGCCATGCGGGCATGAATGTGCGTATCGGCAGTCTGCTACCGGGGCTCGACGCGCCGATGGAAGTGGATTTGCCCGACGGCAAAAAGCTCAAGCTCGAACCGTTAAAACGTAAAGGCAATCGCTTGGGTGTCGACGGTTTTGACCCTTGCGTGGTGTTGCTGAATAACGACTTGTCGGCGGGCATCCCGGCCATTTTGCGCAACGTTGAGCAGCCGCTGTTTCCGCCGCTGCATGCGGGCTGGGCGGTGCGTCGCAAGTCGAATCACTTTGCGGCGTACAACGATGTGGCCAAGGATTTTGCCGCGCATATCGGCATCGACCCATGGCTTATCAATCCGTACTTCGAGAGCTGCGGCAAAATCAATTTTCAAGAGCGCCTGGGCGAAGATTGTCTCGCCGGTTATGTGGCGGAAATTCTCGATGACATTCGCGCCAAATACAAAGAGTACGGCATCAAAGACGACCCGTTTGTGATTGTCAAAGCCGATGCGGGCACCTACGGTATGGGCGTGATGACAGTGAAAGACGCCGCCGAAGTGCGCGGCCTGAATCGCAAACAACGCAACAAAATGGCGGTGGTCAAAGAGGGCATGGAAGTGCACGAAGTGCTGGTGCAGGAAGGCGTTTACACCTTTGAAACCGTGCGCGATGCGGTGGCCGAGCCGGTGGTGTACATGATTGACCGTTTCGTGGTGGGCGGTTTTTACCGGCTGAACACCCAGCGCGGCAAAGACCAAAACCTCAACGCGCCGGGCATGCAGTTTGAGCCGCTGGCGTTTGCAGAGCCGTGTTCCTCGCCTGATCCGGACGATCCCGATTGCGCGCCCAACCGCTTTTACGCCTATGGCGTGATCGCACGTCTTGCTTTGTTGGCAGCGTCGATTGAATTGGAGCGCACCGAGGCAGCAGCAGACGAATTGCCCGCAACCGTGTGACGGCATGAAACTCGCGTTCATAGTCGATCCGCTCGACGAATTCAAGATTTACAAAGACACCTCGTTTGCGATGATGCGCGAAGCCGCTGCTCGCGGCTGCGAACTGCACACGCTGCAACAGGCGGATATCTTCTGGCGCAAACACCGCGTGGCGGGCAATGCCGCCCGGTTGCATCTTACGGGCGAAACGGCCGGCGAGCATCCCGCGTGGTATCGCAGCGACGCAGCGGTGGAAACCGATCTGGCGGCGTTCGACGCGATTATCATGCGCAAAGACCCGCCGTTTGACATGGAGTACGTTTACAGCACGTATTTGTTGGAGGCCGCAGAGGCGCACGGTGCCAAGGTGTTCAATCGCCCGCGTGCGATCCGCGATCACAACGAAAAAATGGCGATTGCGAAGTACGCGCAATTCACCGCGCCCACGATAGTCACGCGGCTGGAAAAAATACTGCGGGCGTTCATTGCCGAACACGGCGACGTCATTTTCAAGCCGCTGGATGGTATGGGTGGCTCGTCGATATTCCGCGTGCGCGAGTCAGATCCGAACGCGAGCGTGATTATCGAAACCCTCACGCAAATGGGCACGCGCACCATCATGGCGCAGCGTTATTTGCCGGAAATTGTGGATGGCGACAAGCGCGTGTTGCTCATCGGTGGCAAGCCCGTGCCGTATTGCCTCGCGCGCATTCCCAAAGCGGGCGAGACGCGCGGCAATCTGGCGGCGGGTGGCACCGGTGTGGCGCGCGAACTCACGCCGCGCGACCGCGAAATCGCCGAGACGTTGGCGCCGCTGCTGCACGTGCAGGGGCTGCTGCTGGTGGGCCTAGACGTGATCGGTAGTTGCCTCACGGAAATCAACGTTACCAGCCCGACTTGCTTTCAGGAAATCACCCATCAGACGCAGTGCAACGTAGCCGGGCTATTTATGGATGCCTTGGCAGCAGAAATAAAATAATCAATAAAATCAATTAGTTACGTAGATTCTCTTTCGTGAGCTAATTGTCAAATGTTAGTAAATTCACAGGGTTTCGGTGTTTCAGGCATTTTATGTTGCGGCGCGGAAGCGTAGAATCTGCTTCGTTTCTTAATCATGCTGCAACACACCAATGATAGGCATTCTGCTGATTACGCACGGCACCCTCGGTGAAAGCCTGATCCAAACGGCCATTCACGTGCTCAACAAACGCCCGCCGCGCGTGCGCCAATTGGGCGTCACGGCACAGGACGATCCGTTGCTGCTGTTGCCACAGGCGCAGGCCATCCTCAAAGAATTGAGCGACGGCGACGGCGTGCTGATTTTGACCGATATGTATGGCGGCACCCCGTCCAACGTGGCGGCCAAGCTGCTGGTACCGGGCAACATTGAGGCTGTGGCCGGGGTGAACCTGCCCATGCTGATACGTGCGCTCACCTACCGCGACAAAACCCTGGATGTCATGATCAACAAAGCCATCAGCGGCGGCTGCGAAGGCGTATTGCGCCTGCCCACCTTTACCCTGCGTCATGCTGCAACAGGAAGTTGAGATCATCAATCGCCTTGGCCTGCACGCACGGGCTTCGGCGCGACTGACGCAGTTGGCTGCGCAATTTGCCTCTGAAGTCTGGATCAGCCGCAACGCGCGTCGCGTCAACGCCAAAAGCATCATGGGCGTAATGATGCTGGCGGCCGCCAAAGGTTCGCGTGTCACCCTAGAAACCACGGGTGCCGACGAAGCCGCCGCGCTCAAAGCGATGGTCGCGCTGATCGCCGATAAATTCGGCGAAGGGGAGTAGGCGGCGCCAGGGTAGCAGGGTAGTGCTGGGCGTGCGTGTTGGGTGTTCTGTGAGTATGGCAAGGGTCATGGTAATCTTCCACCGAACCCTCAACTCTAAGCACTCAACCCAACCATGAGTTTCACCCTCCACGGCATCGGCGTTTCGGGTGGCATCGCCATCGGGCGCGCGCATTTGGTGTCGCATGCCACGCTGGAAGTGAATCACTATGTGGTGCCGCCGCACCAGGTCGCGGCAGAATCTATGCGTTTTGACGCCGCTGTGCGCACCGTGCGTGCAGAATTCGACGGCCTGCACCGCGAAATTCCCGCCGGTGCGCCAGCGGAGTTTTCCGCCTTTGTGAATTTGCATCGCATGATTCTCGATGACGCCACGCTGGCCGTGGAGCCGCGCCGCATTATTGAGACCGAGCAATGCAACGCCGAATGGGCGATCAAGGTGCAAACCGACGCGCTGCTCGCCCAGTTTGACGCCATTGAAGACACCTACCTGCGCGAGCGTCGCAACGACGTGATTCAGGTAGTCGAGCGCGTGTTGAGGGCCTTGTCGGGCCAGCCCGGCTATGTGCCGCCGCCCGGCGGCGCGGAACAGTCGCTGATACTGGTAGCGCACGATTTGTCGCCGGCCGATGTGGTGCAATTCAAGCGCCACCACTTCGCGAGCTTCATTACCGATGTGGGTGGTGCAACGTCGCACACCGCCGTGGTGGCGCGCAGCCTGAACATTCCGTCGATTGTGGCATTGCATCGCGCACGCGAGCTGGTGCGTGAAAACGAACTCATCATCGTCGATGGCAGCAACGGTGTGCTGATTGTTGATCCCGATGAACGCATATTGGCCGAGTATCAGCGCCGCAAGCTCGCGTTCGGCGTTGAGCGCGACAAGCTGACCGGCCTGCGCGATACCGCGGCCGTCACGCGCGATGGCGTGGCGGTTGCGTTGCACGCCAATATTGAATTGCCCGAAGACGTCGAACAGGCGCTGGCCAACGGTGCCACCGGCATCGGCTTGTTTCGCAGCGAATTTCTGTTTTTGAACCGCACCGATTTGCCTGACGAAGACGAGCAGTTCGAAGCCTACCGCAGCGTAGCCTTGGCCATGAAAGGCCTGCCGGTGACGATCCGCACTTACGACTTGGGTGCAGACAAACAAACCGACGAAGGTGTGCCGGTGGGCAGCAACCCCGCGCTGGGCTTGCGCGCCATACGCCTGTGCCTGACCGAGCCGCAACGCTTTTTGAGCCAATTGCGGGCGCTGCTGCGCGCGTCGCAGTACGGCAACGTCAGCATTTTGATCCCCATGCTGGCGAGTTCCGCCGAAATCGACCAGACGCTGCAAATGATCGCGCGCGCCAAGGCGAGTCTGGACGATGACGGCATTGCCTACAATCGCCAAGTGCGCATCGGTAGCATGATCGAGGTGCCCGCCGCCGCGCTGGCGCTGGATGTGTTTCTGCGCAAGCTCGATTTTATTTCCATCGGCACCAACGATTTGATTCAGTACACGCTGGCGATAGACCGCGCCGACGAAAGCGTGGCCTATTTGTATGATCCGCTGCACCCGGCCATATTGAGTCTACTGTCTGGCATTATCAAGCGCGCCAACAAGGCCGGCGTACCGGTGACCATGTGCGGCGAAATGGCGGGCGATGTCACGCTCACGCGCTTGTTGTTGGGGCTGGGGCTGCGCAATTTTTCCATGCACGCCGCGCACGTGCCGGACGTCAAGCAGCAAGTGCTGAACACGCACACCGCGTTGGCGCTGCCCGCCGCGCGCGCCATGCTGCGTGCGAGTGACCCGGTGCGATTAAAAATGCTGCTCGCTAAAATGAACGCGCAGGGCATGGACGCGTCAGGCCTCTGATCATGCTGTGCGAAATCGCGCGCGTGAGCCAGCGCGATCCCCCTTTGCGGCGACGCTGGTTTCGGGATGACTACTTCGATATTTTTACGTGGCAAACGGCTGACGGCGGCTTGACCGGCTTTCAGGTGTGCTACGACTTGCCCAACCGTGAGCGCGTATTCAGTTGGCGCATCGGTAGCGGCTATGCCCATGACCGCGTAGATGGTGGCGAGGCATCGCCCATCAAAAATCGCACGCCCATTCTGCGGGCGGACGGCGAGCTACCGCTAAACACCCTGCTGGACGAATTTGACCGGCGTGCCGGTGAAATAGACGCAAATGTGCGCCGCTTTCTGCGGCAGCATCTGCTCAGTTACGGTCGCTCGCGATGCGGTGAGCGGCCCCACAGCAGTGCGTAGCTGCCCTGCCGGATAGGTGTGCTCCCATGGCGCTGACAGCGGTGGCGGCGATCACAGCGGCTTCGGATTTGTGTCGCATCCGGACTACGCTTGCTTGCATAATATTGTGTCTGACCGTTCGCAGTAACAGCAGTGAATCTAGCGGGTTGAAGTCCCGTCCAAGGAATTGTCCGTACACCTTGGTAGCGCGAGAAAGCGGCGTCGAAGC
>JAYTWR010000098.1:0-9554 GCA_043743335.1 Burkholderiales bacterium | reverse complement strand
GGGCGATAGTGCTGGCGAACGTGTTCTGGGCGATTGCCTACGATACACAGTACGCGATGGTTGATCGCGAAGACGACATCAAGCTCGGCCTCAAGTCTTCGGCGATTTTATTCGGCCGCCATGACGTGCTGGCGATCATGGTCTGCTACTGCCTGTTTATCGCGATCATGATTCATGTCGGCTACTGGGCGCGCATGGGCGTCGGCTATTTTTCGGGCCTGGTGGTGGCGTGCATGCTGGTCGCCCTTGAATACAATTTGATCCGCACGCGGCAGCGCGAGCGCTGCTTCAAGGCGTTTTTGTGCAACAACTGGATAGGTGCGGCGATATTTGCCGGCATTGCCGCCGATTTTGCGTATTTTCTGCCGCTGTTTCCGGGGCCGTCGATCGGCCGCTGAGCCAGGTATTTTTATAATGAAGTACCGTGATCTCAGAGAATTCATCGCCATGCTCGAACGCCGCGGCGAACTCAAGCGCATCGCCGTCGAGGTCGATCCGCGGCTGGAGATGACCGAAATATGCGACCGCGTGCTAAAGGCGCAGGGTCCCGCGCTGTTGTTCGAAAAACCCAGAGGCCACAGCATGCCGGTGCTCGGCAATCTGTTCGGCACGCCGCTGCGTGTTGCGCTTGGCATGGGGCAGGAGCATGCCGGTGCCTTGCGCGAGGTCGGGCAGTTGCTGGCGACACTCAAGGAGCCCGCACCGCCGCGCGGCTGGAAGGATGCCTGGGACAAATTGCCGCTGCTCAAGCAGATATTCAGCATGGCGCCCGCGGTTGTGTCGAGTGCGGCCTGCCAGGAAGTGGTGTGGGAGGGCGACTCTGTTGATTTGAGCCGCCTGCCGGTGCAAACCTGCTGGCCGGGTGATGCGGCGCCGCTCATTACCTGGGGCCTGGTTGTCACGCGCGGGCCGGCCAAAACGCGGCAGAATCTCGGCATCTACCGGCAGCAGATCCTCGCGCCGAACAAAGTAATCATGCGCTGGCTCGGCATGCGCGGTGGCGCGCTCGATTATCGCGATCATTGTTTGGCGCACCCGGGCGTACCTTTTCCGCTGGCGGTGGCGCTCGGCGCCGATCCGGCCACCATACTCGGTGCGGTGACGCCGGTGCCCGACAGTTTGTCCGAGTATCAGTTTGCCGGGTTGTTGCGCGGCGCGCGCACCGAGATCACCAAATGCCTGAGCCACGATTTGCAGGTGCCGGCGAATGCCGAAATCATACTCGAAGGTTTTATTCAGCCGGGCGAAACGGCACTTGAAGGCCCGTTCGGCGACCACACCGGGTATTACAACGAGCAGGAGCGCTTTCCGGTATTCACCATCGAACGCATGACCATGCGGCGCGCGCCGATTTATCACAGCACTTATACCGGCAAGCCGCCGGATGAGCCGGCGGTGCTGGGCGCGGCGCTCAACGAAGTTTTCGTGCCGCTGCTGCAAAAGCAGTTTCCGGAAATTGTCGATTTTTATCTGCCACCGGAAGGTTGCTCCTATCGCATTGCGGTAGTCAGCATGCGCAAACAGTACGCCGGGCATGCCAAGCGCGTCATGTTCGGCATCTGGTCGTTCCTGCGCCAGGTCCTGTATACAAAATTCATTATCGTCACCGACGACGACATCAACGTGCGCGATTGGAAAGAAGTCATCTGGGCGCTAACCACGCGCGTCGATCCGCGCCGCGATACGCTGATCGCTGACAACACGCCGATTGATTATCTCGATTTCGCCAGCCCAGTTGCAGGCCTCGGCTCAAAGATGGGCATAGACGCCACCCACAAATGGCCCGCTGAGACCGGGCGCCAGTGGGGAACGCCGATTGCGATGGATGCGACGGTTAAGCGGCGGGTAGATGAGATTTGGCAGGGATTGGGGATATAGCCTAGCGCTTTGCGCCGGAGTTGTATTGAACCAGTTTGTCCCAGTTGATCAAGCCCCTTTCGCAGAATTTCTCCAGAAAAGCTGCGGTGAACAGATTCAATTTCTGTGCGCGTAACTGTACGAGCGTTTCGTTTCGACGAACCGCATCCGCGCCCAATGGCTCGATCAATTCCCGATACAAATTGTCGCGCGCCGACATTAACGCCCAAAAGCGCTGGCCGCACAATTTTTGATAATCGCCTTTTCCCGGGGTATCGTCTTTGCCATAGCAACAACCTTCTACAGCGACGATTTCCGCGTCGCCAATGCCACCCGACGTGCGCAACGTTTTCTTAGCCCGAGTAAAGTTGGATTGCATTTTCTTGATCTGGTCCGAATTACCCCAATTCGGACCAGATTTGATCGTGACAATGTAGTGGCGCTTGGCAAGTTGAAATTGGTGTCGAGCGTCAACGATTGCAATTTTGCCAGCTTCTTGTCGTGGAAATCCGGGCCTATCCGGGTCTCGATAAAATCACGAACCGTTGGTAATTCAATCGGTCTCATAGGCTGGCGCTTTGGCGCGTGGCGCATTGCTTGTTGGGCTGCCACCAGGCTTCTTGCGCGCCCGTGTCACTTTGTAAGGTGACTTACTTTGCAATAACTGAAGCTGCCTGATATGCAATTGCGCTTGCATGGCTTGAACATACTCAGGCACGATTTCAACGCCGATGGCCTCGCGATGAAGTCGATGGGCGACCCTGAGTGTCGTGCCTGATCCGGCGAACGGGTCTAACACCGTATCGCCTTCTTGCGTGAACAGTCGAATGAACCATTCCGGCAGTGCTTCCGGAAACGCGGCACTGTGGCCGCGATTGCCGCACTCGGTGGCCATATGCAGCACATTGTTTGGAAACGCTTTGTCGCGGCTGAGCCAATTTTCAATTTTCTTGCCGAAGCCGCTGCCGACTTTAGATTCGTCACGCACGCGATCCGTTTCGCTCAAATTTTTCAGCCGCGATTTAGCCCAATCCCCCGTCGGCACCATGACCGCTTCTTGATACATGTTGAAGCGGCGGGACTTGTTAAACTGAAGCAGGCGTTCCCACGAGTCGCGAAACCGGTTCGGCCACTTTCCGGGGTATGAATTTTTCTTGTGCCAGCAGAATTCCTCGGTCCATAGCCACCCCTGTTTGCGCAAAGCCATGATCAGCTCAAGCACATACGTGTGGCGCTCGCCGTCAACCACCCGCTCCTTGATATTCAATACAAACGTTCCCGTGGGCTTCAATACGCGCAGCAACTCCTTGGCGATGGGTAAAAACCACTCAACGTAATGATCGGGCGACGTGCCGCCGTAAGTGTTGGTGCGCTGATCGGCATACGGGGGCGACGTGACCACGAGATCAATGCTGTTCGCCGGTATGTCCGCCAACACCACTCGCGCGTCGCCTTGGATAACTTCTATAGCGTTCATAAGAAATATTTGCTTTAAACGTTTGTGGCGAGACTGTGCATCCAAACAGCCAAGACGTCAATTTTTCCGGCGACCTCCGATTTACCGCCCATGCACCCACCGCAGCAGCGCATCCTGCACCGCATTGGCGGTATGTGCGTTGGGGTGATTGATTAGCATCACGGCAACAACGCGGCGGCCTTTGGCGTCGAGTACATAGCCGGCCATCGCGCGGGCGCCGGTGAGTAAGCCGGTTTTGATGTGGGCTTGTCCGGCGACGGGGGTGTTGGTTAGGCGCCGCACCATAGTGCCGTCCACGCCCACCAGCGGCATGGAGGCGATGAATTCGGGCATGATGGCGCTGCGCCAAGCGGTGAGTAACATTTGCCCCATGTCGCGCGCGCTAACGCGTTCGATGCGCGACAAGCCAGAGCCGTTTTCGATCACGAGTTGCGGCATAGACAGCGCCTTGCTGGCGAAGAATTGCTGCGCCGCTCGCGCGCCACGCTCTGGCGTGGCGGCCAACACTGCACGCTCCGGCGCGGCGGCCAACACTGCACGCTCCGGCGCGGCGGCCAACACGGCACGCTCGGGGGTGGCCTGTGGGCCACCGCCAGCGACGCCCAAGGTCAACAACAACTGCCGCGCCATGACGTTGTTGCTGAATTTGTTGATATCGCGCACGATTTCGGCGAGCGCTAACGACGGCTGGCTCGCGAGTTTGGCAGCGTTGGCGGGCAATTCACCGTCGCGCACGCGGCCTTTGAAGCTGCCGCCCAGATCGCGCCACAGGTAGTGAAACAGCGCGCCGATGTATCCCCGGTGACTCAGCACGCTAACGTAATCGACTCGCTCGCCGCAGTGGCGCGAATACGCGCCGGTGTAGGTGAGGCGCGCGCTGTCACCGCTGTCTTGCGTTTGCGTTTTGATACGGTTTTGCCACGCGCCGCACGGGCCTTCGACAAGGGTGAGGTTGCTGGTGAGTTGCAGTTGTGGCAGCGGCGGATCAGCCGTGATGCGCACGCTTTTGGTTTCTGGCTCCGGCGTAAACGTTAGCGTGAAGGTTTTGAAGTTGGTGAGCAGCGCGTCAGGCGGGGTGTTGTACGGTTGCGTCGGTTCACCATCGAACTTGCCGGGGTCGGGGTGCTCGGTGGTGAAGAGGCTACGATCCAAAATTAAGTCGCCGCGTATCTCGCGCACGCCTTTGGCGCGCAGCGCGCGCAGCAGTTGCCAGAAATGTTCAATGGCAAACTTGGGGTCGCCGTTACCCTTGAGGATGAGGTTGCCGATAAGCGCGCCGTTTTGGACATCGCCGTCGGTGTATAAATCGGTGCTCCATTGGTACGCCGGGCCGAGCAATTCAAGGGCCGCGTACGTGGTGACGAGCTTCATCACCGAGGCCGGGTTGAGCGCCTGCTCGGCACGATGCACAGCAACAGGTTCAGCCGCGCCGATTTCATGCACATACAAACCAACCGTGCTTTCGGCGATGCCAGCGCGCACGAGGGCTTGCGCCACAGGCGGGGGCAATTGCGCCCGCGCTACGCCGCACAAAAAACACAATAAAATTAGATAGTTATGTAATTTCATCGGCGCGGCAATCGACGCGTTTTCGCTTACCGGGTAACGCCATCGTGTGGGCGCGGCGCGGTAACGCCGTTCCCGTGCAGGCGGTTGCGGAGGGTGTCGGCAAACAGGGCAGCGGCGTCGCGGTAGACGCAACGCAACGCAGCGCCGGGTGCGAAAGCGCGTCGTCGCCGTACGCCATCGGGCGCAGTTGCTGTAGCGCGCGCTGCGCATCACGCGCGGTGTAGACGGGCAGGCGCTCGCGACCGTGAGTTCGTTTGCGTGCGTTTTTACGCCACTCGGCTTCTTTCTCCTGAATGTGCGTGCTGTCGAGCCGCATCATGATTCGAGCAAGGCCAAAGTGCGGCGGGTGAGCAAGGCGATTTCTGCTTCGTTGATGACGTAGGGCGGCATGAAGTAAACCGTATTTCCGATGGGGCGCAGCAATAGCTCCTCGGCCAGCGCCTGTTGATGGAAGTTGCGTGAGAATGCGGCGTCGCTGGTTTCGACCTCGAACGCCCAGATCATGCCGGTATGGCGGAAGTGTTTAACACGCGGGTGGCTGGCGATGTTTGCACAGGCTTGGGTGATTCGGGCACTGAGTTGTTGATTAGCCGTAACTATTTGATTTTGTTCAAATATTTCTAGCGTCGCCAGCGCCGCGCGGCAAGCCAGCGCGTTGCCGGTGTAGGAATGCGAATGCAAAAAACCGCGCGCTGTGCTGTCGTCGTAAAACGCTTGGTAAATGCTGTCGCGCGTCATCACCACCGACAGCGGCAGATAACCGCCAGTGATGCCTTTGGATAAGCACAGAAAATCCGGCGTGATGTCTGCCTGCTCGTGCGCGAAAAAAGTGCCGGTACGGCCAAAGCCGGTCATGATTTCGTCGGCGATGAGATGCACGTGGTAGCGATCACACAGCGCGCGCGCCTCACTTAAATAGGCGGCGTGATACATCGCCATGCCGATAGCACCCTGCACCAATGGCTCGACAATCAGCGCGGCGGTGCTGGCGTGATGCTGCGCCAGATGCGCGGCCAAATCACGCGCGGCGCGCAGCGCGTAAGCGCGCGGGGATTCGCCGGATTCTGCCAGCCGCCAATCTGGGCTTTGCACCTGCGCGCTCACGCGCAGCAGCGGGGCATAAGTGTCTTTAAACAGCGCCACATCCGTCACCGATAGCGCGCCCAGCGTTTCGCCGTGATAACTGCCTTTGAGGCTGACGAAGTGGGTCTTGCCCGGCTGGCCGCTGTTGCGCCAGAAATGAAAGCTCATTTTGAGCGCAATTTCCACCGCCGATGCGCCGTCGCTGCCGTAAAAGCAGTGGCCGAGTTTGCTGCCGGTTAATGCGGCGAGGCGCTCAGAGAGCTCTACCACGGGTTGGTGGGTAAAGCCCGCGAGCATGGCGTGCTCCAGCGACGCCAACTGATCGCGCAGCGCGGCGTTGATATGCGCGTTGCCGTGGCCAAAGAGGTTGACCCACCACGAACTCACCGCATCGAGATAGCGCTTGCCGTCAAAGTCATACAGCCAACACCCGGCAGCGCGCGCCAGCGGGATCAGCGGCAGGGTTTCGTGCTGCTTCATTTGTGTGCAGGGGTGCCACACGGCGTTGAGGCTGCGGCTCAGGAGATCTTGGTTGCGCATGGGGGCATGTTACGTTCGTCAGCGGAAGTTTTATAACTAATTGATTTTATTGAACTAATTTATACCAGCTTGAGAAAATCGCCGCCAAGCGGCTGATTTAATGTACTTTTTTCAATCGCCCCTTGAAATTGCTGCGGTACGGCATTACTATTAGCACTCATCGGAGTTGAGTGCTAACAACCGCAATTTTCGCCCGCATCGACGCGAGCTTACCGAAATTGCAGCCGCTCCGAAGACCCCGAAAATTTCAACAGGAGATAGTCAAATGAAGATTCGTCCGTTGCACGACCGTATTATCGTGAAGCGACTGGAAGAAGAGCGCAAAACCGCTTCCGGCATCGTGATCCCCGATACCGCCGCTGAAAAACCGGACCAAGGCGAAGTCAAAGCCGTGGGCACGGGCAAGCGTGGCGACGACGGCAAGCTGATTCCGATGGATGTCAAAGTCGGCGACCGCGTACTCTTCGGCAAATATTCCGGCCAGACCGTCAAAGTCGACGGCGATGAGCTGCTGGTGATGCGCGAAGAAGACATCATGGGCGTGGTTGAGTAAGCCGTTCATCACGCTTAACTCCCACACCTTATTCAATTAATTCAGGAGAAATTCCCATGTCAGCCAAAGAAGTCAAATTTCATGAAAGCGCCCGCCACAAAATCGTGGCCGGTGTGAACATCCTCGCCGATGCCGTCAAAGTCACCCTCGGCCCCAAAGGTCGTAACGTCGTGCTCGAGCGCAGCTTCGGCGCCCCCACCGTCACCAAAGACGGCGTGTCGGTAGCCAAAGAAATCGAACTGAAAGACAAGTTCGAAAACATGGGCGCGCAGATGGTGAAAGAAGTCGCTTCTAAAACTTCCGATATCGCCGGCGACGGCACCACCACAGCCACCGTGCTGGCCCAGGCGATCGTGACGGAAGGCATGAAGTATGTTGCCGCTGGCATGAACCCGATGGACCTCAAGCGCGGCATTGACAAAGCCGTGACCGGCATTGTTGACGAGCTGAAAAAACTTTCCAAGCCCTGCACCACCAACAAGGAAATCGCGCAAGTCGGCTCGATCTCGGCTAACGCTGATGCCTCGATCGGCAAAATCATTGCTGACGCGATGGACAAAGTGGGCAAAGAAGGCGTTATCACCGTTGAAGACGGCAAGAGTCTGGACAACGAACTCGAAACCGTCGAAGGCATGCAGTTCGACCGCGGCTACCTCTCCCCGTACTTCATTAACAACCCGGACAAGCAAATTGCTGTGCTGGACGATCCGTACGTGCTGCTGCACGACAAGAAAATCTCCAACATTCGCGAACTGCTGCCGCTGCTTGAGCAAGTCGCCAAAGCCGGCAAGCCGTTGCTGATTATCGCCGAAGAAGTTGACGGCGAAGCACTGGCCACCCTGGTGGTGAACAACCTGCGCGGTATCCTGAAAACCTGCGCCGTCAAAGCGCCGGGCTTCGGTGATCGTCGTAAAGCCATGCTCGAAGACATCGCGATTCTCACCGGCGGTACCGTGATCGCGGAAGAAGTCGGCATGTCACTCGAAAAAGCAACGCTCAAAGATTTGGGCCGCGCCAAGCGCATTGAGATCGAAAAGGAAAACACCACGCTGATCGACGGCGCCGGTGACAAGGCGGGTATCGAAGGCCGTGTGAAAAACATTCGCACGCAAATCGAAGAAGCCACCAGCGACTACGACAAAGAGAAGCTGCAAGAGCGCGTGGCCAAACTGGCCGGCGGTGTTGCGCTGATCCGCGTGGGTGCTGCGACCGAACTCGAAATGAAAGAGAAAAAAGCCCGCGTTGAAGACGCCCTGCACGCCACCCGTGCTGCCGTTGAAGAGGGCATCGTGGCTGGCGGCGGCGTAGCGCTGATTCGCGCCCGTAGCTCCATGAGTAAAATCAAAGGCGACAACGCCGATCAGGATGCCGGCATCAAAATCGTACTGCGTGCGATTGAAGAGCCACTGCGCATAATCGTCTCGAACGCTGGCGACGAACCCTCGGTCGTGCTGAACAAAGTTGTCGAAGGCAAAGGCAACTTCGGTTACAACGCCGGCAGTGGCGAGTATGGTGACCTGGTGCAAATGGGCGTTCTCGATCCGACCAAAGTGACCCGTTGCGCGCTGCAAAACGCCGCATCGATCGCTGGCCTGATCCTGACCACCGACGCCATGGTTGCAGAAGCTGCCAAGGATGATGCGGGCGGTGGCCACGGTGGTCATGGTCACGGCGGTATGGGTGACATGGGCGGCATGGGTATGTAATCGCTGCGCGATTGCATTTCCTACGGGAGGGTTACGAACAGGGGAAACCGTGCGGTTTCCCCTGTTAACCCCATCCGTCAAAACGGGCCCCGCTTTACGCGGGGCTTTTTTATGGATCTCACGGACGAACAGCGAGAACCTGCGGTGCTCTCGGTAACCTCCCCTCCATCCCGGCGCTCCGCGTTATAAATCAATGGTTTGCGGCAAAAGCGGGGTACGTTAAAATAGTCGTCTTCCTGTGAAGTTGTCTCCGTAAAAACGTTGTGCAGGATGTCCAAGCAGCACGTGGCCAAGTAGCTCAGTTGGTAGAGCAGCGGACTGAAAATCCGTGTGTCGGTGGTTCAATTCCGCCCTTGGCCACCAATAATTCAATGACTTACTGATTTGGTGTTTGGCGGTTGTGCCAAATTCGTGATTATCAGTTCGTCGATGACCTTAGCGCGGTGAGCGGAATACGCACGGGCAACAAGTGCGCATACCGTTTCACCATCGCCTACGTTTCCCAGCCCCCATTTCCTGAATGTTAGCAATAACTTAATTAAATCAAATAGTTATTTCATATCGTGTCTGACCCCCATGGCACTACCTTAAGCGGCGCGTGCGGCGCGTATTTGTGCGCGTGCAATGTGTCGTGGCGTAGTTAGTGCTCGACCGAAAACCCTATCAAGAGCCTGTAAGCTTCTTGTTGACGACTTAACAAGAAGGAAATCATGAAAGTGAACAATCAGCATAGCGCACTGGAAGTCATCAAGAAAGAGCAGTTGAAGCG
>JAYTWR010000097.1:0-57493 GCA_043743335.1 Burkholderiales bacterium | reverse complement strand
TTCGACACGCTCATTGCCGCGGCGGCGCAGACCGGTCTGCCGCTGGTGTTGTCCACCGGCATGTCGACGCTGGCGGAAACGACGCACGCGGTGGCGCTGGCCCGCCACCACGGCGCTGGGCAGATAGCGCTATTGCACTGCGTGTCGTCCTATCCAGTGCCTGAAGGGAGTGAGAACCTTCGCGCGATCCAGACATTGGCGCAGTTCTTCAACGTCCCGGTCGGGCTGTCGGACCATGCGCACGACGCTTCCGGCGTCCCCGTGGCGCTCGCCCTGGGCGCGACGCTCTACGAGCGCCATCTGATGCTGGCGGGAGACGGCGGTGTGGACGCCGCGGTCTCGAGCTCGCCCGAGCAGTTCGCCAGGCTCGTCGAGTCGGCCAGGCGCACGCAGAGCGCGCTCGGTCACGGACGACGCGAATGCCTGGCCGCCGAGGCGGCCAATCTCACGGCGAGTCGTCGTGCGCTGCACTCGACCCGCGCCCTGGTTCCCGGACAGACAATCGAGCGCGACGATGTCACGTTCTTGCGGCCGTCGCGGGGGCTGTCGATGCGAACCGGTGTACCTGTCTTGCGGAATCAGCGAAGAATATTTTACGGCGGCGTGGCACCTGTGTTTGGGTGCGAAGATTGGGGCTGAAAATCCACAGCCGCCCCGCAAATCCCCGGCAATCGGCTATTCCGGCTACACTTCTTGTCTATCTTCGTGGTCGCTTTCGCCTTCGAACATGCCTACTCTACGAGGGGAAATCGGCTCTTGATAGGGTTTTCGGTCAGGCACTATCTAGCACCGTGGGCGCTGCGCTGCTGGCACTGGATGACGGCGACAGCATCAGCATTGCCAGGGCGTTGACGCCAAAGGCATGGGATGACAAAAGTGGGGAAGCGCGCCCTTCGCTGGACATGGTGGCGCAGGCGGTGCTGACGGCTTACCACGTTGCGCGCAAGCGGCAAAATGTTAAGGGCAGCCGGGGAAGCAATGATGACGGCTAACAGTCATACAAATACGCCCGCGCCCACGCGCCTCACGCGCGAGGTAAACATCAATCGACACTACAAGATTCACAAATGAAAAACCACCCACCTTTTCGCGCTTTGCCCAGCCCACTGCAACGGGTAGTCAAGGAAGCCGCCCACAAAATCGCCAAGCAGGTCTACGTCCGCGAACGCGACAACCTCACCGCCGTAGCACTGGCGGCGCACCGCAGCGGTGGTGATGCGATAAAAGCGCTGGCCACGGCAGTCACAGCACGCACCACATAGCCCTACCCCCTCGCGCGAGCGTGCGGGCATGCGCGTTACGTTCACTTGCGCAGTGGCGGCACGGCACCCGTTTCCTTGTTCTATCAATGCGGGGAAATACTGCGGAATAGCGCGCAACGTTGCAGATGGGCCGTTGCAGGCGAATAAAGCAATCGCATCGGGGCAGCCTCTCGCGCACGCTTGCCCCCCCGGTGATGCGTTGGCACCATCGCAATAGACGGCCCTGCGCGGCTACGCGTCGGGTTCCCTTAACGGCACCCCGTCAACCGGGAACATGCCCCCCGTCACAACTGAGTCGGGTTTTCCGTCACAAATCCCATCACAACTCCATCACAAATCAATCACAATAATCGCTTGTAAACGGTCATCTACACAGTTACGATGATGTTGCCGGTGCATAAGCATCGGGTAATCCAAGCGTGTGATTACAAAGACTTTTCAGGCAACATCGCAGGTATAATGCCGCGCTGCGCCGGTATAGCTCAGTGGTAGAGCAACCGCCTTGTAAGCGGTAGGTCGTCTGTTCAATCCAGACTACCGGCACCACACTGCTGGCCGGGGCGTATTAAAAAATACAATAAAATCAATTAGTTATATTAATCCCGAAGAGGCGTCCCGGCTCTTGAAATGACCGGATAGCGTCCCCATAGTCACTGTGAACCAAAATCTGCGGTGACAGTCTTTACCGCAGCATAACGATGTTCGTGGTTTTGAGGAGAATGCGAAGTGATCAAGGTTGAAAACCTGTGCAAGAACTTCGGTGACAAGTTCGCGGTGAACGACATCTCGTTTACGGTGGAAAAAGGCGAGGTGTTGGGGTTTCTCGGGCCCAACGGCTCGGGCAAATCCACCACCATGCGCATCATTACGGGGTATTACCCGCCTACGTCAGGGCGCGTAACGGTAGGCGGCTTTGATATTACGGAGAATCCCATCGAGGCCAAGCGCCTCATGGGCTACCTGCCGGAGAGCGCGCCCGGTTATGCGGACATGACGGTTCATGGCTTTCTCGGTTTTGCCGCCGAACTGCGCGGGATGACCGGAGCCGCAAAAAAGAAAGCCATCGAACGCGTCGTCGAGATGTGTTTTTTGCAGCAAGTGGTTTATCAAACCATTGATACGCTGTCGAAAGGCTACAAGCACCGCACCTGCCTCGCGCAATCGCTGATTCATGATCCGCAAGTGCTGATCATGGACGAGCCGACCGATGGCCTTGATCCCAACCAAAAGCACGAGGTGCGCGCGCTGATCCGCAGAATGGCACCGGACAAGGCGATCATTTTCTCTACGCACATCCTTGAAGAGGTGGAAGAAGCCTGCACGCGGGCAATCATTATTGATCGCGGGCGCATGGTTGCCAGTGGCACGCCTGCCGAACTGAAGGCGCGCTCACCGTCCGGCAAGCTGGATGAAGTCTTCCGCGAATTGACCTTACCCGATACCGTGAAGGCTGCCTAATCATGAATGCCTGGGCCAATATCAAAACCATTATGAAGCGCGAACTCGGCGGCTATTTCACCTCGCCTATCGCGTATGTATTTCTGATTATCTTTTTGCTGCTGACGGGTTTTTTCACCTTCACCATCGGCAATTTCTTCGAGCGTGGCGAAGCCTCGCTGGTGTCCTTTTTCACGTGGCATCCGTGGCTGTATCTCTTTTTGGTGCCAGCGGTGGGCATGCGGCTGTGGTCGGAAGAGCGGCGTTTGGGCACCATGGAATTGCTGCTCACCATGCCGTTGACGACATGGCAGGCTATCGTCGGCAAGTTTCTCGCGTCATGGGTATTTTTGGCGCTGGCGCTGGTGCTGACCTTTCCGGTGTGGATTACCGTGAACTGGCTGGGCGCGCCAGACAACGGCATCATCGCCGCCGGTTATGTCGGCAGTTGGTTTTTGGCGGGCTCGTATCTGGCAATCAGTTGCATGACGTCCGCGCTCACACGCAATCAGGTCATCAGCTTTATTTTGTCCGTGGTGATTTGTTTGTTCTTCATTCTCGCGGGCTACACGCCGGTAACGGATTTGCTCACACGCTTTGCGAGCCCCGTGGTGGTGGATGTGATTGCGTCGTTCTCCGTGATGACGCACTTTGAGGGCTTTCAGCGCGGGGTAATTGATTTGCGTGATTTTGTATTTTTCGCCTCGGTAATCGGCTTTGCGCTGTTTACCACCGGGGTGATTATTCGCGGCCAGCGGGCAGGCTAGGGGTAAACCAGTCATGAAAAAAAGCAATCTCGACAGTTTGTTTTATTCGGCCGGCGGCTTGGTGCTGCTGGCAATTATTTTGATCGCGGGCAATTTTTTGTTGAGCGCGTTCAAGGCCCGTGTCGATCTCACGCAGGGCAGCGTGTACACGTTGTCGCCCGGCACGCGCGCGATTTTGAGCAAGCTCGAAGCGCCGGTAAAAATCCGCTACTACTACACGCAGGGCGGCAACACGGTGCCTGTGGCTACCAAGACTTTCGCCAAGCGCGTGGAAGACCTGCTGAACGAATACAAATCCGCTTCAGGCGGTAAAGTGATTATCGAGAAATTCAACCCAGAGCCGGATTCTGATGCCGAGGAATCCGCTGCGCTCGATAACGTCGAGGGCCAGCAGACCAATACCGGCGAGAAGTTTTATCTCGGCTTGGCGGTATCTTTCCTCGATAAAAAGGAAGCGATTCCGGTGCTGTCGGCAGATCGTGAACAATTGCTCGAATACGATCTCACCAGCAAGATTTCGCAAGTCACGCAAGCGAAAAAGCCGGTGATCGGCTTGATGGCAGGCTTGCCCGTGCTGGGCCGCTCGTTGAACCCGATGACCAAGCAGCAGCCGACTGAACCGTGGGTGCTGGGCTCTGAGTTGAAGCGCACGTTCGATATGAGAAAAGTTGAACTCGACGTCAAGAAAATCGACGACGACATCAAAGTGATGCTGGTCATACACCCGAAAAACATTACCGAAGAAGCTGAATACGCGCTCGATCAATTTGTGCTGCGCGGCGGAAAATTGATCGCGTTCGTTGATCCGTATGCCTATTTCGATCAGCAGCCAGACATGCAAAACCCCTTCGGCGGCAATCAGGCCGGCGGCTCGACGCTTTACAATTTGTTCAAAGGCTGGGGCGTGGAAGTCGATTCCAAAGTGCTGGCGGACATGACCTTCCCCAGCGGCTCAGGCCCGCGTCTGCTGCCCACGCTGTTGATGCTCACCAACGATGCGTTCAATATGGAAGACATCGTGATGAGCCAAGTGGGCACGATGCTGGTGCCCTTCGGTGGTTCGTTCAAAGGCAAGCTCGCCGAGGGCCTTAAGCAATCGGTGCTGATCCATTCGTCCAAGAATGCGATGCCGGTGGATTTAATTATCGCCACGCTGTCAGGCGAACCCTCCACTCGCGGCTTCGCGCCCACGGGCAAGGAAGAGCCGATTGCCATGCGGCTGACCGGCAAGTTTAAATCAGCGTTCCCGAATGGCGAGCCCACCCCGCAGCAGCAGGCGGCAAAAAAAGGCGAAGCACTGGTGCCGCCACCACCGCCCTCCGGCAAGCACATGCGTGAAGCCGCCGCGGAAAACTCGGTGGTGCTGGTGGCCGACGTAGATATGTTGACCGACGGCGCTGCGGTGGAAACGCAGGACGTGTTCGGGCAAAAGGTCGTGGTGCCGCGTAACGGCAACCTGGCCTTCGCGCAGAGCTTGGTTGAGCAGTTGGCCGGCGACCAAAACCTGGGCACCTTGCGCAGCCGTGCGGCGTTCAGCAAACCGCTCACCGTGTTGCGCAAAATGGAAGCGCAGGCACAGCAATCCTATTTGGGTGAGATTAAAAAGCTCGAAGACTCACGCAACCAAATTACCGAAAAACTGCAAGCCTTGCAGAAAGGCCGTACCGGTGCCAACGCCACGGCGGCAGCCACGGTGCTCACGCCGGAGCAGCAGGCAGAGATCGAGAAATTCCGCAAGCAGGCTACTGAAACCGGCAAGCAACTGAAAGAGTTGCGCAAGAATCTGCGGGTAGATTCCGACAAGCTGGAGTTGTGGACCAAGGTCATTAACATCGGCGCGATACCGATACTGGTCGCGATACTGGGCCTCGTGCTGGCCATGCGTCGCCGCAACCAGTTGCGCATGGCGGCAGCCAGCGTAAGCCCGGCGGTGCCAGCATGAACCGCAAACAATTCCTGATTCTGCTGGCGCTGGTGGCCATACTCGGCGGCGCGGGCTTGGCCGTGTTTTGGAAAGACTTGTCGGGTTATCAAGAGAGCGGCGCGAAAATCGGCGCGAAAGTACTGCCGAATCTCAAGGCGGCTGACGCCACGGAAATCCGTATTAAAGACAGCAAGAACGAAGTCACGCTCACCAGCAAAGGCGGTTCGTGGAGCGTCAAAGAGCGCGGCAGCTATCCAGCGGATGTGGGTGAGATCAGCGAACTGCTGGCGAAGCTGGTCGAAGCCAAAGTCGTGCAATCAGAGACCGTCGGCGAATCGTTGTATCCCCGACTGAATCTGGGTGAACCGGGCAAGGTGAAAGAGGGTGCCGGCACGTTGTTGGAGCTCAAAGACAAAACCGGCAAGCAAATTGCGCAACTGATTTTCGGCAAAGTGTCGCTGAAAAAAGACCCCGGCAATCCGTTGCCCAACGCGGTAGATGGCGTGCCGGCGGGTCGTCACATGTTGGTGCCCGACGCCAAGACGCAGAACGTGGCTGTGGTGTCCGACCCGTTTGCGAACGTGGATGCCAAGGCCGGCAAGTGGCTGGCGAAAAACTTCTTCAAGGCTGACCGCATCAAAACGCTGTCGGTGGGGGAGGGTGCTGCGCAATGGAAAATCACGCGCGAACTCGAATACAGTCAGTGGAGATTCGTCACCGGTACCGGGCAGCTTGATCCGAGCGCTGCGGTAGGTGCGGTCAATGCGCTGGGCCAATTGGCGTTCAGCGACGTATCAAGTGCCAACAAGGTCGAAGGCGACAAAATCACCACCGTCGTCGCCGAGACCTTTGATAATTTGACCTACACTATGATCGTCGCCAAACAAAAAGACGGTGACGATTATTTGTTTAACTTCAAGCTCACCGGCGAACCGCCGAAAACGCGCACGCCCGAAAAAGATGAGAAGCCTGATGAAATCAAGCGCCGCGCCGAAGAATACGAAAAGACGCTGAAGGGTTTGGAAGCGCGCGTTCAGTTCGAAAAAATTCTCGGCCAGTGGGTGTATGTGATGCCCGCCAAAGCTGTCGAACCGATGCTGAAAGATCGCACACAAATCGTGCTGCAGCCGCGCAAGCCGGGTGACGACAAGGGTGGTCCGGGTGGCCCCGGCGGCCCGCCGCCGGGCATGATGCCAGGAATGTTCCCTGGCGCTACACGATAAAAAGTGTATAAAATCAAGTAGTTATGAATTTTCTTCGGCTGGCGCTGGCAGCCGCAGCGCTGGCAGCGCTGGCAGAACTGGCCACGAGCGCGGCCAACGCTCAAAGCTATCCGACCAAGCCGGTGCGTGTGGTGGTGCCCTTCCCGGCGGGCGGTGGCGTCGATGCTGTGATCCGTCAGCTTTCGCCCAAATTTACCGAGGCGCTGGGGCAAACGCTCATTGTCGACAATCGCGTCGGTGCCAGCGGTACGCTCGGTACAGAAGCCGTGGCCAAGGCCGCACCCGATGGCTATACCCTGCTCGGCGCGTTTGCCAGCCACGCGCAAAACGCTACGCTGTATCGCAACCTGCCGTACGACACCCTCAAGAGTTTTTCGTCGCTGTCGTTGATTGCGACGGTGCCCAATTTTTTGGTGACGCATCCGTCGTTGCCGGTGAAAACGGTGAAGGATTTGATCGCGCTGGCGAAATCTAAACCAGGGCTAATTCTGTACGCTTCCATCGGCAATGGCACGCCCGCGCACCTGTCGGCAGAAATGCTGAAATCCATGGCCGGCATTGACCTCACGCACGTGGCCTACAAAGGCGGCGCGCCGTCGATCATCGCGCTGGTGGCAGGGGAAACCCAGCTCACCATCACCACCGTGTTGCCGGGGCTGCCGCAAGTCAAAACGGGGCGGCTACGCGGCATCGCCGTGGCTTCCCTCAAACGCTCCGGCGCCATCCCCGACGTGCCGACGATTGATGAATCCGGCGTCAAAGGCTATGACTCCAGTTCGTGGTACGCCCTGCTCGCGCCGGCGCGCACCCCGCCTGAAATTATTGTGCGCTGGAATCAGATGGTGGCCAACGTTGTGCGCCTGCCCGACATTCGCGAGCGCCTCCTGCAACAAGGTGCCGAACCCGCAGGCGGTGCGCCGGAAGAACTCGACAAACTGGTGCGGGACGATATCGTCAAATGGGGGCGTGTGGTGAAGGCGCTTAACTTGACGGCGGATTGAGCGGCGTTGGCTTCCCGATGTTGCGCTAACGCATTTGACGGTCACGCGGCAAATGCTGTTTGCCGACGTATGCCGTTGCTACACCCCTACGCGTATGCGCAAATCCGCCAGCGCACTCGCGTGATCACCGGTTGACGTGACGCCATCGTTGCGCTGACACTGGCGGTTTCCACAAGGAGACACCCCATGCCGTTCTACGAAAAAGGTAACGTCCGCATCCGCTATGAAGAAGCCGGTTCCGGCTTTCCGCTGTTCATCATTTACGGTGGCGGGTTAAATTCAAAAGTGACTTACGCCAACGGCCCGTTTGATGCGATGGCCGAATTCAAATCCGAGTACCGCTGCATCACCATGGATTTGCGCAACGCCAACGGTGGCCAGTCTACCGGCCCGCTTGACTTCGATGACCCGTGGAACGCACACACCAACGATCAACTCGGCTTGCTCGATCATCTGGGCGTGGACAAATTTTTTGTCATGGGCTTTTGTATTGGCAATCCGCTGATCTGGAACTTGCTGCAGCGCGTGCCGGGGCGCGTCGTCGCGGCGGTGTCAGCGCAGCCCAGCGGGGTTGATCCCAAGAACCCGCAGTGGTTCTACAATAGCAATATCAAAGGTTGGGCACCCAACCTCATCGCCAGCCGACCGGAAATCACCATGGACATGGCGCACAAATTCCTCGACAAGATGTACGGCAATGTCGATTTTGTGCTCACCGCGTCGCGCGATTTCGTGCGCCATTGCCAAACGCCGCTGCTCGTCATGCCGGATAACACCGACGCGCATCCTTACGCCACGTGTATGGAAATGGTCAGCCTCGCGCCGAATGTGCAGGTGAGCCTGTTCCCGTGGAAGGACACAAAGGCGAACGTGGCGCTGGGTGTGCGCCATGCGCGGACATTTCTGCGGGCGCATCGGATATGGACGACAGTCTAAACGCGTCGGTCGGCAACGCGCCTTACTCCTGACGAATCCCCGCCCGCCGAGCCACCTCCGCCCACTTGGGAATCTCCACCCGAATCAGCGCATCAAACTGATCCGGCGTCGCGAAAGCGATTTCGTTACCCATGGCCTTGAAGCGTTGTTGCGTATCGGCGTCGCGCAGCACGCTGTGCATGGCATCAGCGAGTTTCACGATCACACCACGCGGTGTGTGGGCCGGCGCGACGAAACCGTACCAGCCTTGTGCGGAAAAGCCTTTGATCGCGGCTTCGCTGACGGTGGGTAGTTCGGGCATCAGCTCGGAACGCTTTTCGCTGGTGACGGCCAGCGCACGCAGGCGCCCCGCTTTGGCGAGCGGCGCGACTAATTGCAGGCTGTTGAACATGAAGTCGAGCTGGCCGGCGAGCAGGTCGCTCATGGCGGGGCCATTGCCTTTGTAGGGCACATAGAGCACGTCAATGCCGGCCTGCACCTTGAGCATTTCGGTGGCGAGATGTTGCGAGCCGCCGGGGATTGCGCCGCTGGTCAGTTTGCCGGGGCGTGATTTAGCGAGTGCGATGAGTTCTTTCACCGATTGCACGGGTATTGCGGGGTTCACCACCAGCGCGGAATTGTTGTAGCCGATCATGCCCACAGGCGCGAAATCGCGTAGCGGATCGAACGGCAGTTTTTTGAACAGCGCCGGGTTGATGACATGCCCGGTGAAGGCGAACAGCAGTGTGTAACCGTCGGGGGCCGCGCGTGCCACCATTTCCGAGCCGATGTTGCCGGCTGCGCCGGGGCGGTTGTCCACGACTACTTGCTGGCCGAGCACGGGCGTGAGTTTGGCCGCCATCACGCGGGCAACGCCGTCACCGCCACCGCCTGCCGAGGAGCCTACGATCAAGCGAATAGGGCGGGTGGGGTAGGGTTGGGCTGAGCTAGTTGAAGTGGGTTGCGCGTGAACGTTGTGCGCAAAGTTGAAAAGCCACAACGCTGCTGCGGTTGGTAGGATGTGGTGACGCAGAAACCGCATCCGTTGTGTCGAATTCATGATGATTTCGCACGCTGCGAAAGCGGCGCGACTGATGCGGTTCGTTGCGCTCACCGGCATCCTACGCAGCGGCATGTCACCGCAGCGTCTGCGCCACCAAATGCTTGGTCAGCCGTCGATAATAAATGCGTGGATCACCGGGCCTTTGTGACATGAATATCGCGATGAGTTTTTCTTTGGGGTCGATCCAGAACCACGTGCCGCCTGCGCCGCCCCACAGGTATTCGCCGATGGTGCCGGGCATGTCGTTCATCCCGGTGTGGGTGCGCACGGCGAAGCCCAAGCCGAACCCAAAGCCGGGGTAGTTGGAACCGGGCACAGGGCCGAGGTGATCCGACGCCATATGTTCTATGGTTTTTGGCGAGAGCAGGCGCACGCCGTCGAGCTCGCCGCCGTTGAGGAGCATGGTGGAGAAGCGCAGATAGTCGGGCGCGGTGGAGAATAAACCGCCGCCGCCGGATTCAAAGCGTTGCGGACGAGCGGGGTCGGTAACGTTTGGGCGCTTGCCGGTGGCGGGCTCGATCATGGGCCATGCGACGCGCGACACTTTGTCAGCGGGCACGTTAAAGAAAGTGTCCACCATGCCCAGCGGTTTAAAAATGCGCGTGTCGAAAAATTGCCCCAGCGTCATGCCCGACACCACTTCAACAATACGCCCCAACACATCAGTTGAGCGCCCGTATTCCCAGCGCGTGCCGGGCTGAAACGCCAGCACGGTTTTTGCGAGCTTGGTGACGAGCTCGGCATTGGTGTGATCGCGCGCCTGTTCGCCGGCATCGAGATAGGTCTTGCGCACCAGCGCCGATGAATTGCCGCGATGGCCGTAGGTGAGGCCCGAGGTGTGTCGCAGCAAATCCTGCACGGTGAATTCGCGCCGCGCGGGTACACGCGTGAGCACGGTGTTGCCGTTGGCGTCTTTGGATTCCACACCGACTTGCAGGCCTTTCAATTCCGGCAAGTATTTCGAGGCAGGGTCGCCGACCTGGATGCGACCTTCTTCCACCAGCATCATGATCGCTACCGACGTAATCGGCTTAGTCATCGAGGCCATGCGAAAAATGGAATCCTTCGCCATCGGTGCGCCGGCTTCTTTGTCGCGCATGCCGTTCGTTTCGAAATGCACCACTTTGCCGTGGCGCGCAATCAGCATAATGGTGCCGGGCAGGCCGTTTTCAGCGACTTCGCGTTTCAACACGCTGTCCAGATGGTTCACGGCTTGCGACGAGATGCCCACCGACTCAGGCGACGCCGTGGGTATCACCGTAGCGACCGAACCGGATGTCGATGGGGGCGCGGCGGCACACGCGCCCAACAGGGCTGTGGTCAGTAAAGCAACGACTGTGGTGGTTCGCTTCATGTGGGTGGCTCCAAGGGGGAACGGGTTGATGCGGTGATTATTCCAAGAAACTTATTAAAAATAATCGTTTAAAATCAATTAGTTACGAATTGACGCTTACTCGACACGAATGGCAGCGGCTTTTACCACGCGCGTCCATTTCTCCACGTCATTGCGGATAAAGGCGCGAAACTCATCCGGCGGTGAGGCGACAATTTCCGAGCCTTCGCCGGCCAGTCGCGTGCGGATGTCGGCGTTGCCGAGTGCGCGTTTGGTTTCAGCGTACAGACGCTCAATCAACGGGTGCGGCGTGGCGGGCGGCGCCACCACGCCAAACCAGTTGGTCACGTCGAAGCCAGGCACGCCGGATTCGTCCACGGTGGGGATGTCCGCGAACGCGCTTGCGCGTTTCAGGCTGGTGACCGCCAACAGCCGCAAGCGCCCGGCGCGGCCCAGCGCCAACACCGTGATGGGGCCAGCGAATTGATACGCCACCTGGCCTGAGATGACTTCATTGGTGGCTGCGGCTGCGCCCTTGTACGGCACGTGGGTTGCGCGCAGACCCGCAAGTGTATTGAACAGCTCGCCGCACATGTGACCACCGGCGCCGTTACCCGCCGAGCCGTAGAGCATGGGTTTAGTTTTGGCGAGCGCCACCAACTCGGCCACGGATTTGGCCGGCACGCCGTTATGCACTGCTAGCATCAGCGGCGACCTCGTGGCTTGCGTGATGGGCGTGTTGCTTTGCGTGGGCGAATACGAGGGCTTGGCGCGCATCACCGCATTGGTGGTGTAAGACGTATAAATCATGCCGACGGTGTGCCCATCGGGCGCGGCGCTGGCGAGCATTTCAGCGGCGATCACCCCGCCGGCGCCGCCGCGGTTGTCGAGTACAAAGGGCTTGCCGAGTTGCTCGGTGAGCAGTGGCGCGATCAGCCGCGCTACGTGATCGACGGTGCCGCCGGGTGGCGCGGGAATGATGACGCGCACCGGGCGTGAGGGGTAGGCCGGTAATGCGCTTGCCGGATTAGGCGTGGCAGCAGTAGCGGGCAAGTGGGTGGCACCGGCTGCTGCCAGCAAGCCACACAGTGTGAACAAGGCGTCGATTCGCATGCCGTATAACATAGCATGAGAATGGGCTGCCCCGTCGTGGTTAGCCGTCGTTGGGCAACGGGTCGTCGCGACGGCGGCCTTGCGCCGAGCTGCCTTCGCGCCGGGTGCGGCGTTCTTTACCGTGATACACCTGCGGAACCGGATGGCCGCTGTGGTAGCGTCGTTCAAAAATCACATACAACGTGGGCAGCACGATCAAGGTGAGTATGGTCGCGGAAATCAACCCGCCAATGACCACGATGGCCAGCGGTTTTTGCGTCTCAGAGCCGATGTCGTGCGATAGCGCCATCGGCAGCAGGCCGAACATCGCCAGCAGGCCGGTCATGAGTACCGTGCGCAGCCGTGTCATGGAGCCTTGCAGCACGGCTTGCTCGGGCGACATGCCGGAATTCTTGAGTTGATTAAAGTGACTGACCATGACCACGCCGTTCAACACGGCTTGACCGAACAGCGCGATAAAGCCGATGGCCGCCGACACCGACAGCGGTATGCCGGTGAAAAACAGCGCGAGAATGCCGCCAATCAGCGCAAACGGAATGTTCAATAAAATCAAGATCGCGCTCTTGAACGATTTGAACGCATCAAACAACAAAATAAAAATCAGCAAAATCGAAATCGGCACAATCACCGACAAGCGCTTCATGGCGCGCTCCTGATTCTCGAACTCGCCCGACCAGCTCATGCTGTAGCCTTCGCCGAGTTTTACTTTTTGCGCCACGCGATCCTGCATGTCGGAGACTACGGAACCCATGTCGCGGCCTTCGATAAACACGCCGATCGCCATCACGCGTCCGCCGTTTTCGCGCGCGATGTTCATGCTGCCGCCGATGGTCTTGAAGCTCGCCACCGACGCCAGCGGAATAATCGTGCCATTCGGTGCGGTAATCAGAATGTCGCGCAACTGCGTGAGCGAGCGCTGGCGCGGCGGCACACGCACCACCACGCCGAATTTTTTCTCGCCTTCCCAAATCACCGTGGCTTCACGTCCTCCCAACACGGTTTCAATCACATCTTGAATATCAACGATGTTGAGCCCGTAACGTGCTGCCTGTGCGCGATCAATCTGAATCAATTCCTGCGGCAATTCACCCTGCCGGTCGATCATCGCGCGCGCCACGCCGGGCACATCCGAAATCGCGGCGAGCACCGTTTGCGCATGATCGCGTAGTACGTTCAGGTCATCGCCATACACTTTAACGACGATCTGACCGTCAATCTGCGAAATCGATTCGAGAATGTTGTCGCGGATGGGTTGCGAAAAACTGGGCTGCACGCCGGGCAGTTTTTCCAGCGCGTTTTCCATTTCCTTGAGCAAATCTTTTTTGGTGACTTTGCGCTTCCACTCCGATTCTGGTTTGATGTCCACCAGAATTTCCGCCATGCTGATGAGCTTGGGATCGGTGCCGTCTTCGGGGCGGCCCGCCTTGTAGACGATGGTGTTGATTTCGGGAATGTGCGCGATGGCGTCGCGGATTTTTTTAAGCTCCGCGCGTGACTCCGAAACCGACGTGCTGGGATGCAGCGGCACGTTAATCCAGATCGAGCCCTCGTTGAGTTCCGGCAGAAACTCGGTACCAAGCTTCGGCACCACGGCCAAGCTCGCCGCCAGCACCAAAGCGGACACCACCACCACTTTTTTGCGATGGCTGAGCGCCCACACCAGTACCGGTTTGTAAACGCTCTTGCACCAATGCACGAGAAAATTCTCTTTGTGCGACAGATTCTTTTTCAGCATCAAATGGCACAGCAAGGGCACCAGCGTGAGCGAGAAAATCAGTGAGCAAATCAACGCGGATGTCACCGAATACGCCATCGGCGCAAAGATGCGCCCTTCGTGGCGCTGCAGCGTGAAAATCGGGATGTGCGCGGCAATAATAATTAGCATCGAAAACAGCGTGGGCCGCCCGACTTCCACCGCCGCATCGAGAATTTCGTTCATGCGCTCGCGCGGCGTCATCTCCTTGCCTTGGTATTCGGATAGCCTTCGGAACACGTTTTCAAGCACGATCACCGCGCCATCGACAATGATGCCGAAATCCATCGCCCCCAGCGACAGCAGGTTGGCCGGGATGCCCAGCCACGTGAGGCCCAGAAACGTGCCCAGCAGCGACAGCGGAATAATCACCGCCACAATCATGGCGGCGCGCAAATTGCCCAAAAACAGCAGCAGCACAAAGGTGACCAGCAGCGCGCCTTCAACCAGATTGGTGAACACGGTCTTCAGCGTCTTGTCGAGTAGCCAAGTGCGGTCGTAATACGGGACGATCTGCACGCCCTTGGGCAGACCCTTCTTGTTCAATTGATCCACGCGCGCGCGAATGCCAGCCAGCACATCGCCGGGGTTTTCGCCCTTGCGCATCAGCACCACACCGGTGGCGATGTCAGGATCGTCATCCTGCCCGATCACACCTTGGCGCGGCACCGAACCCGTGCGCAGCTCGGCCACGTGGCGCACCAACACCGGCGTGCCATTGCGTTCGGCTACCACGACATCCAGCAACTCTTCAGCGGAGCGCAGCAAGCCGATACCGCGTATGAGAAACTGCTGCCGCCCCTGCTCTACATAGCCACCACCAGCGTTGGAATTGCCGCGTTCCAGCGCGCTGAACAGTTGTTGCAGGCTGATTTTGTAATACTTCAGTTTGGCGAGATCAGGATTGATCTCGTACTGTTTGATGAAGCCGCCGAAGCTCACGATGTCAGCCACGCCCGGCACCAGCTTTAGTTGTCGCGCAATGGTCCAATCCTGAATCGTGCGCAGATCGCGCGCGCTGTAATTCGCCCCTTTGATACGGTAACGGTAGATTTCACCGACGGCGGTGGACAGCGGCGCCAACTGCGGTTGCGCGTCTTTGGGTAAGTCGGCGTTGCGCAGGCGTTCCAGCACCTGCTGGCGCGCAAAGTACGGGTTGGCCTTGTCGTCAAACGTCAGAATAATGAACGACAGGCCGAACTGTGTGTGCGAGAACATGCGTATCATGTTCGGCATGCCCGCCAGCGCGATTTCTATCGGGTAAGTGACCTGCTTTTCGACTTCTTCGGCAGCACGGCCCTGAAACAGCGTGATCACCTGCACTTGTGTATCAGTTACGTCGGGCAAGGCTTCAACGGGCAGATGCTTGAAGGCGATTATGCCCGCACCGATAAACAGAATCACACCCAGCGCGATGAACAGAGGCTGGTGCAGTGCAAACGAAATAAGCCGTTTCATGAGAGCGAAGCGCCGCTTACTTTTGCACGCGACGCGGTCGGAGCACCTGCTGCAACATCAAAGTGCCTTCGGTGACGACTTTTTCGCCCTCGCGCAGACCCTCGAGAATCTCAGTGCGGTTGTCGCGCACGTCGCCTGCTTTCACCGCGCGTCGGGTGAATTTGCCTTTGCCGTCGTCGATGAACAAATAGTTTTTTTCGCTTTGGAAATACATCGAGCGCGAAGGCACCAGCAGCTCGGTGGCGCCGTCAAAATCGACTACGGCGGTGATGAACATTTCACTCTTCAATTTGCGATTGGCGTTGGTGAGCGCAGCGCGAACCTTGATGGTGCGCGTCACCGGATCGAGAAAATCCGCCACCGCGTCCACCTTGGCGCTGAAGGTTTCTTCGGCGTAGGCTGGCGTGCGTATGGTGACGATCTTGCCGAGCGCGAGTTGCGGCAGGTTTTTTTCCGCTGCATCAAGCTGCACCCACAGCGCGGTTGGGTCGGTAACCACAAACAGCGGCGGCGCGTTAGAAGTGGCTTGGTCGGGCCGCAGTTCCTGCCCAGGGTTGATGTTCTTTTCGACAATCACGCCAGCAATGGGGCTGGTGAGCGTGTAGGTTTGATCAATGCCGCCCGTACTGCCGTAGAGCGCCACACGACGGCGAGCGCGCTCAAGTTCGGTGGCGGTGCGCGCTTGATCGGCTTCGGCGGATTGCAAATCCTTGCGTGGCGCAACGCCATTTTGTTCCAGCTCACGCACGCGCGCGAGATTCTTTTCGGACAAGGCGTATTCGCCTTCCGCGCGCCGGCTGTCGGCCTGCGCCTGGCCGAAATCCGGCGAGGCAATCACTGCTAGCGCCTGCCCCTTGGCAACACTTTGGCCTGGCTGCGCGAGAATGCGCTCCACACGCCCGGCAAACGGCGTAAACACGCGCACTGTGCGGTCTTCGTTCCAGGTGACGCGGCCATTCAGTTGCGTGGCGGGCGTCGGCTCCATCTTGACGAGCTGCGACTGCAGGGTCTTCAACCCTTCTGAATTGGCGGGAAACGTGATGCTCTCGCCCTCAATCTTGGGTTCCGGCGCGGCTTCAGGTTCGGGTGGCTTGGAGCAACCCGATAGCCAAGTGAATGCAATGAATAGAGTCGCTGCGATGCGGAATTTCATTCGATCGTCGAACACTTCCGTAAGTTTGAGGTAAGGCGCAGTAGTCTATCACGCGAATTTCAATTGCTTCTCGCGACAACGTTGCGCCCGTTTGAGTCGTCGAGTCACATAGGCGCATGCAAATGCAGCAGCGGCTGCGGGGAACGGATGCCGCGAGGCGGTCGTTCACATCCGATATTGTGCAGATTTTTTCCCAACGCCCTTCTGCGACCTGTACGGAGGGACTTCAGTTGGGAGCGTTGCCTAAAGCGCGGTTTAGCGCGCGACCTTGCGTACCACGGCGGGTCTTTGCGCTGGTGAGGGCAGAGCCGGCTGCGTCGGCGCTACCGTCGAAACCGCATTCCCGGCGGCGCGGTGCACCCACGGCGCGCGTGCAGGGCCGTCCTGAATAACGCACTTCTCGGGATGGGGGTTGTTGCGTTCAGAACATTCGCGCGGCAACTGAAAACCGTCTTGCGCCCATGCCGTGGTCGAGAGCATGGTAAGCACGACGAGCGGAAATCTGATGGGCTTCATCGGATTATGGATGGCTCGCAGTAAGCGTATCACTCGATTTCCTTTTCACGGACAAACACGGGGAACAGTATTGGCAGCAGAACAATAGTAAACAGGGTGGCCGAGATAATGCCGCCGACGATGACCACGGCAAAGGGGCGCTGTGTTTCGGAGCCGATGCCGTGCGACAGAGCCGCAGGCAGCAGACCCATGCCGGCCATCAAAGCCGTCATAATGATGGGGCGCAGCCGCAGCACTGCGCCTTCCATGACAGAAGTGGTCAAGTCCTTGCCTTCGCGCAGGAATTCCAGAATCTGTTCGACCATGATGACGCCGTTTTGCACCGATATGCCGGCGACCGCGATAAAGCCGACCGCTGCGGATACCGATAGATTCAAACCTGAGATTGCCAGCCCCGCCAAACCGCCAATCAGCGTGAACGGCACCATCAGTATCACCAGCACGGCAGGCATCAGCGAGCGAAAAGCCCAAAATAACAGTATAAAAATCAACAAGATAGATAAAGGCACAATGACTTTCAGGCGCGCGACGGCACGTTGCTGGTTTTCGAATTGTCCGCCCCACGTCATGTAATAGCCCGGCGGCAATGTCACGGCCTCGTTCACCTTGGACATGGCCTCAGCGACAAAGCTGCCTTGGTCGCGACCCAGCAGATTGGCTTTCACCGCGACATTGCGCCCGCCCGCCTCGCGCGATACGCGTCCCGCGCCTTGCTTGACCTCAATGCGAGCTACGGCGGACAAGGGTATCTGCCCGGTTCCGTCCGGCAATGAAATCGGCAAGTCGGCAACGTCGTCTACTGCATCGCGATACGCTTCAGCCAGGCGGATCGTGATGTCAAAGCGCCGGTCGCCTTCATAAAAGGTATTCACCGGCGCGCCCGCCATGGCGGTTTGCAGCGTGGTGTTGATATCGCTGATTTTCAAGCCATACCGCGCCATGCGTGCGCGGTCGATCTGCACATCGAGTTCCGTTTGTCCGCCGATCTTGAAAGCCGCCACGTCGGCGGCACCCTGAATGCCAGCCAGAATTCTCTCGATCTGGTCGCTCTTTTGTTCGAGGATTTGCAAATCCGGGCCAAATATTTTGACCACAATTTCGCCCTTGGCACCGGACAAGGCTTCGTTGACGTTATCTTCTATCACCTGCGAAAAATTGGTGGGCACACCCGGCAGTTCGCGGATTTTCGCCGTCATGTCAGCAATCATCGCGTCCTTGCCGGAAAAGCGCCAGGTATCGCGCGGCTTCAAATCAGCCATGATTTCCAGATTATTGGGGCCTTTGGGGTCGGTGCCATCATCGGGCCGACCGACTTGCGTGGCGATGTTATTGACTTCGGGGTAGCCGCGTAAAATTTTGCGCACGCGCCGTTCGATATCCTTCGTTTTCTCAATGGCGGTCGATGGCGGCAGCGTAATGGTGAGCCAGATGTTGCCTTCGTCCAGTTTGGGCAGGAATTCACTGCCCAGCCGCGATGCCAGCACCAGCGTCAGCGCCAGAGCCAGTACCGACATACCCGCAACGAGCATGCGGCGCCCGCTCAAGAGGACGAGCATGTTGCGATAGCGCTGCTGCATGCGCTCCATCCACGGGCTGTGTTTTTCCGCAAGATCAGTGTGACTCATCGCGTAGCTGAGCAGGGAAGGAACCAGCGTGAGCGTCAGCAAAATGGCGCCGAGCAGCGCAAACGACAGCGTGAAGGCCATTGGCGAAAATATTTTGCCTTCGACACGCTGAAACGTGAAAATCGGCAGGAAAGCCAGAATAATAATGGCCTTGGAAAACAGTATCGGCCGGCCGAGTTCCACCGCCGTTGTGCGCAGTGTATGGATACGCCAGGCGAGCCCTTCGTGCATGGGATTGTGGTCTTTGGTGCCGACGGCTAGCCGCACCATCAGCGCTTCAACTAGCACCACGGCGCTATCGATAATGATGCCGAAGTCCACCGCACCCAGTGAAATCAGATTGGCGCTCACGCCGCGAGAATCCATCAGCACAAAGGCAAACAGCAGCGATAGTGGTATCACGGTAGCTACCGCGAACGCCGCATAGAGATTGCGCAGGAACAGCAGCAACACGCCGACCACCAGCGCAGCGCCGACGGCAAGGTTCTCCGTGACCGTGTGAACGGTGTGCTGCACTAGCTCCGTGCGATCATAGTAGGGCTTGATCGTCACGCCGGGCGGCAATTTGCGCGATACGCGCTCAATCTCGCGCTTGAGATCAGCCACCACCACTGTCGCATTCTGACCTTTGATCATTTGCACAATGCCTTGCACGACATTGTCGCTGTCATTGAACGCCACCAGCCCCGACAGCGGGCGGTCGCCGATGGCAACCTCGGCCACGTCACCCACGATAATCGGGCGACCGCTGCGCGACGTCACTACAATCTGCGCGATTTCATCGAGACTTTTCAAAATGCCGATACCGCGCACCACCAGCGCCTCATCACCGCGATGCAACAAGCCGCCGCCGGCATTGGCGCTGTTCGCTGCCAGCGCCTGCGAAACCTGATCCGCCGTGACACTGAACTTGCGCAGCAATGCCGGATTGAGCCGAACTTGATATTCCTTGACCGCGCCGCCGAATCCGACAACATCAGCAATGCCGCTGACTTGCCGCAACGCGGGCCTTAACACCCAATCCTGCAACGCCCGCACTTCGCGCGGATGCATCTCTTTGGGTGCCTGAATCACGTAGCGGTAGACCTCGCCGACCGCATTGGTCAACGGCGCAAGTGAGGCTTGTATGCCCGCGGGCAGATTGACCGTCTGCAGGCGTTCCATCACCTGCTGCCGGGCGAAGTAGTCATTGGTGTTATCCGAGAACGTCAGCGTGATTACTGAAAGGCCGGTAATCGACACTGAACGCGACTGGGTGAGCCGGGGTACGCCGCTCATTTCGCGCTCGATGGGCAGCGTGACCGTGCGTTCCACTTCCTCGGGGGCCTGGCCGGGCACTTGCGTAATCACCAGCACCTGCACGTCCTGCACGTCGGGGAAAGCTTCGACGGGCAAAGCCTTCCATGCCTGCCATCCGCCGATGCCTATGATCACGGAGAATATCACCACGAACAGGCGCTGCTGAAGCGCAAACGTTATGAGTTTCTCAACCATGAATGGGCCCGTGTTGTAAACGCGGCTGCGTTAGACAGTACAATTAGTTGCGCCCGGATAACTCGGAATTCAGCAGCAAGGCGCCGTTGACCACGACGCGTTCGCCTTCGGTCAGACCTTCCTTGATATAGGTTTCCTCACGACCCTGCAATCCCAGCACAACGCGCCGCTTCTCGAAAAGACCGGCTTCCTTTTCGACAAATACGTGGCTGTATAACCCCTCGGTCACCAGTGAGCCATTCGGTATGCGCACCAGTTTGCGTGATTCATCCACGATGGGCGTGACGCGGGTGAACATTTCCGGCTTGAGGCGCCGCTGCGGATTTTCTATCGTGCAGCGCACCTGGACGCGCCGCGTCGCGGGGTCGAGTACTTCGCCGATGGAAGCAATTTTCCCGATGAAATCCAAACCAGGATAGGCATCTACATCGACGCTGATTTTTTGTCCAACGCTGACCTTGCCCAAATACTTTTCGGGCACGTCCAGAATAATCCAAAGGTGTGTGGGGTCGGTCACGACAAACAAGGGATCGATTGCGTCAGGACGCACCTCGCTTCCCGGATTGACTTTGCGTTCCGACACCACACCTGCTATGGGCGAGCGCAACACATATTTGTCGGCATCAAGCGCCCTGCCTTGCGTGAGATTGGTCAGGCGCTGTTGTGCGCGACGGTTTTCCGCTTCCGACAGATTCAAATCCGCCTGTGACGACTCGAAATCCTTGCGTGCCAGTACTTCGCCGTCATGCAGGATTTTCGCTCGTGCGTAGGCGGTTTGTTTCAGGCGGATATCGGCCTGCGATTTGGCGACGTCCGCCAGCGCGCCGCTGAACTCCGGTGAGTCTAGCCACAGCAAGGGCTGGCCCGCGCCAACCTTGTCACCCGGTTGCGCGACTATGCGCACCACTCGCCCCGCGATCGGTGCGGCGATACGCGCGGTGTAATTTTCATCGTAGGTGACGCGGCCATTTAACGGGTCCAGCAACGGCTCGGGAAAAGCGATGGCCGAGTTGACCTGCAAATACGCCAGTTGCGGCGCGTTGCGCTCGTAGCGGATTTGATTGCGGTTGCCGTTGGTTTTTTCGGCTTTGGCGTTCGCGGGATCGAGCGCAGGTGGCGCGTCTTTACGAGTGCTAAGAAACACTGCGCCCGCAACGGCGATCATGGCTACGACTATCAGTAATACACGTTTTGTCACGAGCCTGATCCTTGAGGTGTTACTTGCTTGCGCTCGTGTCGGTGGCGGCGCGCCACGCTGCCAACGCCTTGGCGTAATCGCCTTGCACCGAGACAGCTTCGAGCCGTGTGGCGGTCAACTGGCGGCGGGCGTCGAGCACATCCATCACGCCGATGGCGCCGCGGCTGTAGGCGAACTCAGCCCCTTGCGCGGCTTTTTCGGCGGCGGCGAGCAGCACGTCGCGCAGGCGTTGCACGCGCTCGGCGGATGACGCTAAGTCAGCACCGGCCCTGCGGATGTCAGCGGCGGCCAGCGCTTTGACGCGTTGCAGGTTTTCCTGTGCGGCCTCGTGGTCGCTTTCGGCGCGGCGGATTTCGCCATCGAAATAATAGCGTGTGAAGAGCGGTACGCTGATGTTGAATCCGACGCTCTGGCGCGGATCGTTGCCGGGATAACGTTCGATCTGCGCGCCGGCGGTGATGTCGCGTGTGCGCAAGGCGCGTGCGAGTTCGCGCGCCTTGTTGGCGGCCAGCACGCGCGCCTGCGCGGCCTGCACATCGGGGCGTGCGTCGATGACGGCATCGGCGACTGTCAGATCCGGTTTTTCCGGCGCGGGCCAACTGTCGGCGGCGCGCAGGCGTGGCGCATCGGTGTCGACGCCAATCAGGTAGGCCAGCGCGGACTGCGCTCTTTCAATGTCGGCTTGCGCGCCACGGGCATCGTTGCGCGCGCGCAGGGCATCCACACTCATGCGCGCGACATCGACCGCAGCCACGTCGCCCGCCTTCAGGCGGATGTTCAAGGCATCAACGGATTTTTGAAAAAGATCCGCCGTCTGGTTGGCAATGCGTTGCCGCTCTTGCGCCTGCACCAGATCAAAGTAAGCGCCTTGCAAGGTCACACGCTGCGTGCGCAAGACATCGAGTTGATCGCCGCGTACCGCGGTGGCGATCGACTGTGCGGTCTCGGTACGCAGGGCGGCTTTATTGCCGCGCTCGAACACCTGGCTGATGCCGACGATGGTGTCGATGCGCTTATCGAGAATCGACCCTGCGCGGAGGCTGCGCGAAATGCTGTTGGTGCTGATGGAGAGATTCGGATTGGGGCGCGCGCTGGCGGTGAGGATATCCGCGTCGGCACCTGTGACAGCGCGGCGTGCGGCCTGCAATTCGCGGTTGCGCTCGAGAAACAGTGTTTCAGCCGCGCGCAGCGTGAGCGATTCCAGCGCTGGCGCGGAAGATTGCGCAGGGGCTGCCCCGGTGATCAAACAGCCGCAGCCCAGCAGCGCCAGCCTTAACCCAAAAGCTGCGGTGCGCCGGGCCGTCAAGCTGTGGCGTTTAAATCGAAAAAATATCATAAAAAACAATAAGTTATAGCTTATTCTAGCATGTGGCAGACGGCGCAGTCTAGCCACAGCCCCTTACGCGGAACTGACAAATACAGGGGTGCTTTTTACAGGCGAAATCACGTGGTTTGGCAGGCTGAATTTCGCGTGGTATGGATACTGTGGGTACTGTAGGTACCGTGCGACAGTCCGGTTCGGCGAATCGACTATACTCGTGCCGGTTCACCACGCGGCGTGTTCCACACTGGATAGCGTTCCCGCGTAGCGTCTTAAATATAACTAATTGTTTTTAAACGGAATTCCCATGAGTGATCACAAATTCGCCAAATCGCCGGTGCTGCCGCCCGATCACCGGTGGACGTTTGAAAAGCGCAAAGGCGTCTATGAGTCCGATGTCACAGCGCTGGTGCGCAGTATGTTGCAGAACGACGCTGTGCGCGAAGATCAGCGCATCGCGTGGGAACGCTGGCGTAACGACCCGGCCAACCTCAAGTAAAGCGTTCGCATGCTTCGGTTGAGCGCGACGCGCTGTGCATTTACCACGGTGCTGGCGGTTATCGCCGCGATGGCACCGGCGCAAAGTCTAGCGGCAAGCGCAGACTACCCCAATCGCCCGATTCGTTTTGTGGTGCCTTTCGCGCCCGGCGGCAATGCCGACACGGTGGCACGCAACGCGGCGCAAAAGATGGCCGATGCCGTCGGCCAGCAAATCGTCATCGACAACCGTTCCGGTGCCAACGGCAACATCGGCATGGAAATCGTTGCGCGTGCCGCACCCGACGGCTACACCATCGTGCTGGGCTACATTGCCAACGTGGCCATTGCACCGAGTCTGGTGTCGAAACTGCCGTACGATCCGATCAAAGACTACGCCCCGATTACGCTGCTCGCGACCGCAGCCAACATTGTGGTGGTTCATTCCTCGGTGCAAGCGCGTAGCTTGAAGGAGTTGATTGCGCTGTCGAAAGCGCGACCGAAATCCATCAACTTTTCATCGGCGGGTGTGGCGAGCGTGGGCCATTTGACCGGCGAGTTGTTCAACACCGTGGCCGGCGCGGATTTTCAGCATGTGCCGTACAAAGGCAGCGCGCAGGGCGTGATCGATCTGGTGGCGGGGCAGATTCAAATGCTGATCGGCGGCATGTCGTCGGTGATGCCGCATGTCAAAGGCGGACGCCTGCGCGCGCTAGCGGTCACCGGTGCGCAGCGTTCCGTCGCGGCACCTGACGTGCCCACTGTGGCGGAGTCGTTGTGGCCGAATTTTGAAGCCACGGCTTGGTACGGCGCGCTCGCCCCGGCGGGCACGCCGCGCCCGGTGGTCACCAAGCTGCACGGCGAATTTGCCAAAGCGCTGGCGCAGCCTGATGTCAAACAGCGGCTAGAAAATCTGGGCTATCAAATCGTTGCCAGCCCGCCGGACGTGTTTGCGGCCTACATCAAAACTGAAATCGCCCAATGGGCGAAAGTGGTGAAGGCGTCGGGAGCGAAAGCGGAGTAGCCCGTTGCTGGTGTTCGCTTGATGATTTTATAAAAAATCAATAAAATCAATAAAATCAATTGGTTATATTCAATTCAAGCAAGGGGAAATCCCATGAGCGAAGCCCTCCGATCTCATCTCTACGAATACTTTCCGGGCAATTTCGTATGGTCGCAGTCGATCAACTCGATGATCGATATGGCCAACTGGGGCGCTTCCAGCATGGGCGAAATCGATCAGGTCGGTCGCCGTTTGCAAGGCAAGCAAGGCGACGCCGACGCGTGGTTCGATGAATGGCATGCGATGGCGGCAGAGATGGCGTGCAAAGCCATCGCCGCAGACGCTGCGGGGCACGCGCTGACTGCCGGCACGAACTATCTGCACGCCGGCGTCTACTACCTTTACGCCGAACGTTTTATTGCGCCGGACGCGCGCAAAATGGCCAGCTACCGGCAGTGCATGTACTGTTTCGAGCAGGGCTTCAAGCGGCGCTTTCCGTCGGTGGAGCGCGTCGCGGTGCCTTATCAAGGCACGACTTTGCCCGCGTATTTTATGCAAGCGCCCGGCGCGGGCCCCAAGCCGACGGTGGTGTGCTTTGACGGCCTTGATCTGTGCAAGGAAATGAGCGTGCTGTTTGCCGGTGTTGAGCTGGCGAACCGCGGCTATCACACGCTCGCCATCGACGGGCCGGGGCAGGGTGAGGCGTTGCGCCTGCAAAACATCCCCAGCCGTTACGACTACGAGGCACCCGGCACGGCAGCCTTCGATTACTGCGCGGCGCGCGCCGACGTCGATGCCCGTCGCATCGGCGTCATGGCGTTCAGTATGGGGGGCTACTACGCGCCGCGTATCGCCGCTTTTGAAAAGCGCTACGCCGCCTGCGTCGCGTGGGGCGCGCACTACGACTACCACGCCGTGTGGCTAAAACGCCGCAAGCACATGGAGGCCGGCGGCAAAAATACCTCGTCGTCGATGTTTCAGTTGCCGTGGGTGATGGGCACGTCCGATATGGATAGCGCGATGGAGAAAATCAAGGCGTTTACCCTGGAAGGCGTGGCCGACAGAATCGAATGCCCGATCCTGATCGTGCATGGTGAGCACGACACGATTGTGCCGGTGGAATGGGCCTACAAACTCAATGACGCGGTGACGCGCGCCAAGAAAAAAACCTTCAAGGTGTTTACCGTAGCCGATGGCGGGTCGGAGCATTGCCATGGGGACAATCGGATTGTGGGGTCGAACTATGTCGCCGATTGGGTGGCTGACAATTTGTAGGGCGAATTTGTAGGGCGAATATGTAGGGCCAATTTGTAGGGCGGAGCAGCGCCGCGCCTTGCGCCGCCCCTGCTGACCGGGTTTGGGCATCCTTTGCGTCGGTTACAGCGTCGTCAAATCGAGAAATTCGTGCACCGGTGTGGCGACCAGCCGGTCGGGCGCAGCACATAACGCGATGATCGCTTGCCGCCGCTTGCCGGTAAACACGCGCGCCACGCCCGCTGCGAATTTTTGTTGCAACAACGGCAGGCCTTCTTTGCGCCGGCGCGGATGGCCGATGGGGTAAAGCACCTCGGCCCACGGGGTTTGCGTGCCGTCGCGATAGGTCACGCGCAGGGCGTTGGGGTTGGCGCGCTGATCTGCGGCGTAAAAAGCCTGTGTGTAGGGCGCGTGTTCCATCATTACTGTCTTGGCTCGCAGTGCATCGATGCGCGGATCGGCGGCGATAGCGTCTTCGTAGTCGTTCGATTCGAGCCGTCCAAAGATCAAGCCGACAGCGACGATGTATTGCATGCAATGATCGCGTTCGGCGAAATTTTTCAGCACGCCACTACGATTGAGAATGCCGCAGGCGTAGCGGTGGCTGCGAATTTCAATTTTTTCGATGGCGTTGACGCGCGCGGCCACCAGCGAATGCAAGCGAATCGCAGCTTCGGCGGCACTTTGCGCATGCACCCCGGCGGGATACGAAATTTTGAATTGCACGTTCTCAATCACGCTGCTACCCCAGCGTGCGGGCGGCGCGAGTAGCTTGAAGGGTAGGCCTTGATTCATCACGTCGTAAAAACCCCAGGTCTTGGCCGTTAGCGCCTGTGGATAACCCATTTCCCCGCGCAGGGTCATCAATGCCAGCCACACGCCGCGCGCGGCGGCATCGCCAGCAGCCCACGATTTGCGCGCGCCGGCATCGGGCCCGCGCCGGAACAGCGCCAGCGGCTGACCATCCAGCCACGCCTGCGATAACGCATTGGCAATGTCTTGCTGTGTGCCGCCGAGCATGCGGCTGACGACAGCGGCCACGCCCACTTTAATCAGCGCTACATGATCGATGCCCATGCGCGTGGTGTAGGCGTTGGCCAAAGCCAACTGGCCCATGACTTCATAGGTAACAATCATGGCGTCCAACACCACGCGCATGGTTACTGGCCTGCGGCCTGCGGCCTGCGCCATTTGCGTGCGGCTTTGCCAATCCGCCACCGCGAGCAGCGCGCCGATGCAATCTGACGGATGAATGACCGTTTCGCCGTAATACGCGTCGTTGTAATCCAGCCAGCGGATCAAGGTGCTGATGCTGAAGGCGGCATCCACCGGGTCCAGCACGTGCGACGTGCCGGGTACGCGCGCGCCGTGGGGTACGCTGGCACCGGCAACGGCGGGGCCGATCAAGGCACGGCAGGTCGCGTTGCCGAGCGCAGCAAACGCACAACCCAGGCTATCGATCAGGCAGCGATGTGCGGCTAGCCAAGCGCGTGCATTGTGCGCGTGGCGGCGCTGGACGTAGCGTGCGATGGCGGTGAGCAGAGGGTCGGGTTGAGGGCTTGTGATAACCTCAGGTGATTGCATAAATAATTTAATAAAATCAATTAGTTATAGATAAATATACCCTAGCGACAGCCTGCGCTGCGCGGGACGCATCATCGCATACGCCTAGCGTGAGCGCGCGCCGCGCTAACATCCCCGATGGTCATCAGCAGAACGCGAAAGGACTTATGTTGCTACGAAATCAGCTTGGGGTTTGCATGGCGGCAGCGCTGTTGTGCCGTGCGCCGGTGGTTTGGGCGCAGGAGAATTATCCTGCCAAAGTGGTGCGCATCGTTACGCTGGCGGCTGGCGGTGGCTCGGACGGGGTGGCGCGCTTGCTGGCACCGTTGCTGACGGAGGGCTTGGGGCAGCAGGTGATTGTGGAGAATCGCGGCGCTATTGCTGCTGAGATTGTGGCGAAGGCGTCGGCGGATGGTTATACGCTGCTGGTCGAAGGCAGTCCGCTGTGGATATTGCCGCTGTTTCGCAGCGTGTCATGGGATGCGGTGAAAGATTTTGCGCCGATTGCGTTGGCGGTGAGCACGCCCAGCGTGCTGGTGGTGCATCCCTCGCTGCCGGTGAAGTCGGTAAACGCGTTGATCACGCTGGCACGCGCCAAACCCGGCCAACTGAATTACGCCGCCGGCACACTGGGGGCGAATCCCCATCTAGCGGCGGAGTTGTTCAAGAGCCTGTTGAGCTTGAATATCGTGCAGGTAGCGTACAAGGGCACCGGGCCAGGCGTGATTGGGCTGATGGGGGGCGAGGTGGAGTTGATGTTTCCCAATGCAGGATCGGCCCTGCCGCATATCAAGTCGGGCCGCTTGCGTGCGTTGGGGGTGGCGAGTTTGCAGCCGTCGGCGCTGTTGCCGGGCGTGCCGGCCATTGCGGCAACGGTGCCTGGCTTTGAATCCATATCGCCGCAGGGTTTGCTCGCCCCTGCGAATGTGCCGACGGCTATCATCCACCGGCTGAATCGGGATTTGTTGCGCGGCTTGAGTCGGCCTGAGGTGAAGGAGCGGTTTCTCAATACCGGTGCGGAAGTGGCAGCCGGTACGCCGGAAGCGTTCTCTGACAAGATAAAATCGGACATCGTGAAATTCACCGCTTTGGTGAAAGCTTCGCGCATTAGACACAACTGAGCACAGCTGAGCACAACTGAGCAAAACTGAAAAAATACTGAGCAAAACTGAGACCTTCAAAGTGTTCAACAAAAGCGGTTGGCGCTTTTATCAGAACGGCGAATTGATTTTCGACAACGCTCGCGTGCCGCACGCGAATATCGTGGGCGAGGTCAATGGCGGCCACCGCTCACGCAGCGGCGGCGCAGTGAAATTCGGCGATCTGGAGTTGTCGGCAAACGCGGTGGGCGTGTGTGATGCCGCCGTTGAAATGGCGACACACGAAGCGAGTACGCGCTGGCCGGGCACAAAATATTTCAAGGATAACCAAACGATCCAATTGCATTTGTCCGAGATGCACATGCTCACCGAAGCGCTGCGTTCGTTTGTGATGCGCGTGGCTATGGAAGCCGACGCGGGGCTGGGACATCAATTCATCAACAATGTGCTGTTGATGAATTTCGCTAGCGATGTGATTCAGCGTGTGACGCGGCTCAATATGGATATCCACGGCGGCGCGGGCGTGTCGCAAATGGATCCGCGCGTGGACAAGCTCGCGCGCGATGCAATTATCTGGACACATCTGGCGGGTGATTCGGTGCAGCGTATGAAGGCCGTGCGCCGCCTGCAGTGGAATTAATTTAAGTAATTGATTTTAAAGGGTTTTATTCTTGTGATTACTTGGCCATGCCGATGGCCAGCAGCGTGCGCCGGTAGTTATCCATTTCTCGCGTGAGAAACGCGGGCAGCTCACGGTGGCCGATCACGTCCACCGTCCAGAAATTGAAGTCGAGATCTTTTTTCACGGCGTCACTTTTCATGGCGGCGGTGAGCGCCTCATCCCAAAACGCGCTTTGCGCGGCGTCGAGTCCCCTGGGGCCGAAGACGGTGTAGAACACGTTGGCAATGACATCCACGCCCTGCTCGCGCATGGTGGGTACGGTGGCCAGCGTGCCGCCGTGACGGCGCGGGCCGGCCACGCCAAGAAATCGCAGCTTGCCGGATTGAATGAGTTGCATCGCACTGCCGGGGCTTTGCACGCCGACATCCAGATGCCCGCCTGCCACCTGAATTGCGGTGTCGGTGCCGGAGTTGAACACCACGACTTTGAGTTTGGTCGGGTCGGCACCGGCCATACGACCCATTTCCGCCACTGAGATATGGATCGGATTACCCGCTGAAGTGGAAATGCCAAACGAAATCGACGCGGGGTCTTTGCGCAGCCGCTCGAGAATATCGCGTGCGTTGGTGATGGGTGAATCGGCGCGTACGAAATACATCTGAAATTCGTCGAGCAGTTTGGTGATGGGCGTGAGTTCGCGCGGGCCCAGCGTGCCGCGACCGGCGGCCACCGTGGTCAGCCAGCTTGACGACGCGAGGCCAATATAGTGCGGGTTATTCGGGTGCGTGTTGAGATAGGCAAAAGCCACCGCTTGACCGCCGCCCGGTTTGTTGAGGACATTGATGGTCACGCCGCGACTGTCTTGCACCAGCCGTTGTAGGGTGCGGCCAATACGATCATTCGCGCCACCGGCGGCTGCGCCCACGATGAGTTCGACGGGCCGCTCAGGTTTCCACGACAGGGGTTGCGCGTGGCTGAGCGCTGACAGTAAGGGGAGTAGCAGTAGCCCGATTTTCATAGCGGTTCCTGTGGTTGGCACGGCGCGAACCACGGCATGTCCGCACGATATTTTTCTTCAAAAGCCTCAATCTGCGCCAGATGTTGCAGCGTGACGCCCACGTCATCCAGCCCTTTGAGCAGACGCGCTTTGCGGGTGGGGTCGAAGTCGAACGGGTGCCGCGTGCCGTCGGGTGCGCTGACGGTTTGGCTGGGTAAATCGACGGTGATCGTTGCGCCCGGTGCGGCTTTCAGCTGCGTGAACAGCCCGGCGATTACCGGTGGCGGCAGCGTGATGGGCAGCACGCCATTTTGCATGCAGTTGCCACGAAACACATCGCCAAAGCTCGTGCCGATCAGCGCGCGCACACCAAAATCGAGTGTGGCGTAAGCCGCACTTTCACGCGACGAGCCGCAGCCGAAATCGGGGCCGGTGACGAGAATCGCTGCCTTCGCGTACGCCGGTTGGTTGAGGATGAATTCAGCGCGCGGTTGCCGGCGTTCGTCAAAACGCAAGTCGTGCAAAAACACGTGCGCGTAATCGGCGTGGCCCGGTCGGCGCGGCAGCCGTTGAAAGCGGCCCGGCACGATCATGCCGGTATCGATTTTGGCGATAGCGAGCGGCACGGCAACGGAAGTCAGCGTAACAAAAGGTTGCATGGGAACGGTTACAACTTGCGTACGTCATTGCGTACGTCAGTTAGGCGACCGGTCACTGCGGCGGCTGCCGCCATGGCCGGGCTCATCAAATGTGTGAGCGCGCCCGGCCCTTGGCGACCCTCAAAATTGCGGTTTGTGGTGGAGGCGCTGCGCTGCCCCGGTTCAAGGAGATCGCCGTTTGAGCCACCGCACATCGAGCATCTCGCGTCGCGCCACTCGAAACCGGCGTCGGTGAAAACGCGGGCCAGCCCTTCGGCTTCGGCTTGGCGTTTCACAGCGGTGGAGCCGGGAACCACCATCGCGGGTACGCATACGTTGCGGCCTTTGACGACGGCGGCGGCAGCGCGTAAATCTTCGATACGCGCATTGGTACACGAGCCGATGAACACGTGGTCGATAGCGATGCTATCGAGCGGTGTGCCGGGCGTGAGCTTCATATAGGCTAGCGCGCGTTTGATGCGATCCCGTTTGTCGGTGTCGGCAATTGAAGCAGGATCGGGCACGTGGCCGGTGATCGGCGAGGCATCTTCAGGGCTGGTGCCCCAGCTCACCATCGGCGCAAGCTCGGCAGCGTTGAGCGTGAGCTCACGGTCAAAGCGGGCATTGTCATCCGTGGGCAGCGTCTTCCAAAACGCCAGCGCACTATCCCATGCCGCGCCCTTGGGCGCGAGCGGGCGTCCCTGCAGAAAGTTGAAGGTGGTGTCATCTGGCGCGATGATGCCAAAGCGCGCACCGGCCTCGATGGACATATTGCAAATCGTCATGCGGCCTTCCATGGACATCGCGCGGATGGTGGCACCGGCGTATTCAACGGCATGCCCCACGGCGCCGCCGATGCCGATGCGCGCAATGATCGACAGAATGACGTCTTTGGCGGTGACATGCGGGGGCAGCGTGCCGTCGATGGTGATGCGCATGAGCCGAGGTTTTTTTTGCCACAGCGTTTGCGTGGCAAGCACGTGGCGCAACTGCGTCGATTGACCAATGGGTATGGCGAGCGCACCGAATGCGCCGTGCGTCGCGGTGTGCGAATCGCAGCAGGTGATTAGCAGCCCCGGCTGCGTCCAGCCGAGCTCGGGGCCGACGACGTGAATAATGCCTTGTCGGGGATCGTGCACGCCGATGTGTTCGATGCCGAATTCGCGTGCGTTGGCATCCAGTGCTTCCACCACGCGGCGAATTTCAGGATTGGCGATGCTCGCTGGTGCGGTGGCGCGTTGCGTTGATGGTAGATAGTGATCGGTGACGGCGAGCGTTTGCCGTGGCTTGCGCACCGTGTCGCCACTGATGCGCATTTGATCAAACGCGAGAAAGGTGCCGCCTTCATGCAGCAGATTGCGGTCCACTGACAGCAGTTCTTCGCCCCCGGCGGCATGGCCATCGGACACGATGACATGCCGCGCCCAGATGCGTTCGAACAGGGTCAGCGGCGCGTTCATGGTCTGCTATTTTTTGGCTTTTTTGGTTTTCTTCGCCTTCGTTGCCTTCGTTGCTTGCTTTGCTTCAGCTTGTTCTTTTTTGAGCTCGGCCATGGCGTCGCGCGCCCAGCGGAACGCTTCGATGCCGGCGGGCACGCCCGCATAACACGCGATTTGCAGCAGCACTTCCTTGATTTCGTCTTGCGTGACGCCGTTGCCGAACGAGCGCTTCACGTGCAGCTTGAACTCGTGCTGGCGGTTGAATGCGGCGAGCAGGCCAATATTGAGCAGGCTGCGCGTTTTGCGTGGCAGACCGGGGCGACTCCAGATCATGCCCCACGCGGTTTCGGTGGCGTATTCCTGCATCGCCATGCTGAATTTGTCGACGTTCTGCATGGCGTTGTCGACATACTCGGCACCCAATACCTCGCGGCGGAGTTTGATGCCTTTTTTAAACAGTTCGCTGGCCATGGGGCTTTCCTTTGGGTTTAAGATTGAGAGGGAATAAGGTAACTATTTGTTTTTAAACGATTATTGTTGTGTTCAGCAGATCAATTCAGTGCATGATGCGGAACTTGTTAGTATGGAGCGCGGTCAGGTTGTGGCGGATTTCGAGTTACCGCACATTGCCGCAGTGAGTCAGTAGTATAAATCAGCGCATCGAAATAACGGCGGCAAGCGGGGCAAAAAATGAAGCGTGTAGTGCGATTAACTGGGCTTATTTTACTCTTGGCAGTACTCGCGAGTTGTGCGATTGCGCCCATGGATCATACCGGCGGTAACGCACCCGGTACTGCGGCTGTTATCCCCCTTAAAGTGCAAAAGCCGGTGCTGGGGTTGGTGCTCGGCGCGGGCGGGGCGCGCGGCTTTGCGCATGTGGGCGTGATCAAGGCGCTGGAAGCGGCGGGTCTCGAAGCGGACGTGGTGGTAGGCGCGAGTTCCGGGGCGCTGGTGGCGTCGCTCTTTGCCGGCGGCATGAAGGCGGACGCACTGGAGGCGATGGCGTTGCAACTGGAAGACAACGATATTTTTGACTTCACGCTGTTCGGCCCCGGCGTGGTGCGCGGCATCCGTTTGCAGAATTTCGTTAATCGCAATTTGAACGGGCGAACCATAGAAATGCTGGGTAAGCCGTTTGCGGCGGTGGCCACAGAGCAAGCCAGCGGACGCATGACCGTGTTCAATCGCGGTGACACCGGTATTGCGGTGCGCGCGTCAGCGAGCGTGCCGAAAATGTTTTGGCCGGTGATCATCAACGGCCAGTCGTACGTCGACGGCGCGCTGGCAACCCGCGTGCCGGCGGGGTTGGCGCGTGATATGGGCGCCGATGTGGTGGTGGCGGTGGACATCTCGCGCCGCCCGGCGGCCGAAGCCGGTGCCGCCGATGTGGTGATCCGGCCGCAGACCACGATGTCGCGCATTAACGATTTCAAACACCGGCAAGCCAATATCGCAGCGGGTGAAGCGGCGACGGTGGCAATGATCGAAGCGATTCGTGAGCGGCTGGCTGCGGCGGCGGTGCGCAAGCGGGCGGGCGCGATTGCCGACGCACGCCGCTAGCCTTGTTTAGCCGCTGCGGCGGTCTGCGCTACGTGCGGCGGGGGAACTGCAAGCGGTGGGATTGAATCAGCGGTGCCACTTCGGCGGCGGGAATCGGTTTGCTGAACAGATAGCCCTGATATTCATCGCAATCAAGCCGCGACAAAAACTCGAGTTGCGTTGCTGTCTCGACGCCTTCGGCAATTGTGGTGATGCCGAGTTGTTTGCTCATGGCGATCACCGCTGAAACAATGGCCGCATCATTGGGATCGGACGTAATATCGCGCACAAACGACTGATCCACTTTGATCTTGTTTACCGGAAAACGTTTCAGGTAGCTCAGGCTCGAATAGCCGGTGCCGAAATCGTCAATCGCGATAGCGACGCCGATTTCGCGCAGATCCAGTAGTGTTTGGATGGTCTGTTCTGCGTGCTTCATGATGCTGCTCTCGGTGATTTCAAGTCCGAGCCAGCACGCGTCGAGGCGAGACTGTGTCAGCACCGTGCTCACCAGTTGCAGCAGATTGCTGCGGCGAAACTGCGGCGCGGAAATGTTGACCGATACGGTGAAGGGTGTCAGCCCCTCGTTCTCCCACTGTTTGCACTGCTCGCAGGCAGCGCGCAGGATCCACTCACCGATGGGCACGATGAGCCCGGTATCTTCGGCGATGGGGATGAATTCCGCCGGCGAAATGCGTCCCAGCGTTTTGCTGTCCCAGCGGATCAGCGCTTCCATGCCCACAAACTTGCCGGTTCTGACCTCGATTTGCGGCTGGTAGTAAAGCTGGAATTCATTGCGTTCCAGGGCGCGGCGTAATTCGACTTCCATGCCGAGGCGTCCTGCCGAATTGACGTTCATCTCCGGACGGTACAGTTGCCAGGCGTTGCGTTCCTGTTTGGCGTGGTACATCGCCACGTCGGCGTTTTTTAACAGATCGTCGCGGCTGTGTTCGTCTGTGGGAAAAACCGTGATGCCGATGCTGGTGGTGGTAAACACTTCGCCGGATTCGGTGTCGAAGGGCGTCGTAAAGGAGGCTTTGATTTTGTCCGCGATGGTGGTGATTTCTTCCAGACTGGTGGCGTTTTCGACCAGCACGGTGAACTCATCGCCGCCCAGTCGTGCGATGGTGTCTGTGGCGCGCAAGGTGATCGCCAGGCGCTCGGCCACCTGCTGCAGCAGAATGTCGCCGGTGGTATGGCCGCGGGTGTCGTTGATCTGCTTGAAGCGGTCAATGTCCAGAATCATCACACCGAGCAGCGAATGGTTACGCCGAGCGCGCTGCATGGCGGCGTCGAGCCGGTCGAGCAGCAGGTAGCGATTGGGCAGCCCGGTCAAGGCGTCATACTGCGCCATGAAGGCGAGGCGTTCTTCGGTCTGGCGGCGCTTGGTGAAATCGTGCAGTAGCCCCAGAATTTGGCAAATATCACCGGCGTCATTGCGCATCGGCACATAGGTGGCCGTGATGGATGTCTGGCGACCACGCAGCGTCAGCGTGACTTCGATCGTTTGCGTGGCGTTGTTGGCTTTGGCTTGATACAGCGCCGGCAGATAGACTTGAGTAATGTCTGGCGGCAGCAGCTCGTCATCGCGTTTGCCGATGATGCTGGCGTTGTCGCGCGCAAAAAACTCTGCGCCACGCTGATTGACAAACTGCAATCGAAATTCGCTGTCGTAAATCAGTACGGCATCCGGTATGCCGTTCACCGCTAGGCGAAATAGTTCCTCGTTCGCGCGTATATGCTCCAGCATGCTCTTGATGGGCGTGGTATCGCGATGCACGCCGACAACGCCGGTCACCGCGCCCTGCGTATTGCGGATGGGCGCGTAGCTGCTTTCGACAAAAATGCGCCGCCCGTCTTTGCGCTTGCGCTCGGTTTCCCAGCCCAAGACAGTTTCGCCGGCCATCACGCGGTCACGCATGCTTTTGAGTTCGTCGCGCTTTGCCGCCGGGATCATCCAACCCGCTGGTTGGCCTATCGCTTCTTTGGCGGTATAGCCGAAGAGTCGCTCCGCGCCGGCATTCCAGCTCACAAAACGGTAGTCGAGATCCACGCTGGTAATGGCGTCCGGAGATGCGTGTACGGCGGTGGCCAGACGCGCGTTCTCGGCTTCCACGCGGCGGCGCTGGGTGACATCTTCAAATGAGGTAACGACTGCGATCGGTGCCGGGTTCCCGTTAGAAAACACGGGCTGTGTGTTGACGGAAAGCCAACGCAAAGGCTTGCCGCGCGGACGTATGCCGACAATGACATTTTTTTGCGGCTTGCCGCTGCGCAGCGTTTTGCGGATAGGAAAATCGTGCGCGGGAAAGGGCGTGCCGTCTTCCTGAATGGCCTGCCACGATTCGTCTTCACGCAGCGCCTGCTCTACTTCCTGCGCGGTCATGCCCAGTATGGACTCGGCGCTGGGATTCGACGTAATGACGATGCCGACGCTCGACAGCATCACCACGCCTTCAGCGAGCGCAAAAAACAGCTCGTGGTAGCGCTGAGCACTAAGACGCACGGGTTTTACCGCACGTCGCATACCCACTACACTGATGGCACCAGCCTTTGAGCTAGGATTTTTCTTGGAGATTGGCTTTTTCTTCGTCAGCATACAAGGTATATCCTACAGCAAAACGGTCACCCTACAAGGTGGCCTGCATGAAGCACACCCGTTTCCGGTAGTAGAACGTGGGGCATGATTGGCGTAGAATGCTAAGCAATTGATTTTTAGCGATTTTTGCGCCCACTTTGTGATGACCTGCGGTATCCGATCCATGAAACTGCGCCACGGTTTTCCCGGCCTTGATGGCTTACGTCTCGTGTCAGGCAGTTCGCGCTGCGTTGCGCCGTGTAGCCTCGTCACAAAGCGCCTCCAAAGCCATGTCGGATAAGCGGCTCGCCTTGGTGGTTGATGATATCCCCTCCAATCGTTTGATTGCTGAGGCGATGCTCAAGCAATTGGGTTGGTCGGTGATGTTGGCGGCTGATGGCCGCGAGGCGTTGCGTGTGCTGGGAACAACCGCCATGGATCTGGTGCTGCTGGATATCAGCATGCCGGGCATGAGCGGCATGGAAGTTTGCCAAAAAATCCGTGAGAACAGCGCCTTGACGGATCTGCCGGTGATCGCCTACACCGCGCATGCGCAACCGGAAGACCGGCGCAGGTTTATCGCCAGCGGCTTCAATGATGTGTTAATCAAACCGGTGAGCCGGGATACGCTGGCCAGCACCGTGGCGCAAGTTATGCGCCACCAAAAGCCATAACCGCAGCGTCATTCGTAGCGGCCGCGCCGCGCACGGCGGGCACCCGGTCAATACGCCAGTGGTACAAAGCCCACACCCATAGTTCAGCCACGCTGGCTTGCTGAAGCGCCGCAGGCGGCGCTTGCCCCAAAAATCGCAGCGCGTTGACCAAGGCCAGCACAGGCCGCCCGGCATCAATCGGCTGTGCCCGTGTTTGCTTGGACAGTTTTTCACCCTGCGCATTCAGCACGACGGGCAGGTGCGCATAGTGTGGTGTGGGCAGGTTTAGCTGTCGTTGCAGCATTATTTGACGCGGTGTTGATTCGAGCAAATCGGCGCCGCGCACGACATGGGTGATGCCCTGTGCGGCGTCGTCCACCACCACCGCGAGCTGATAGGCGGTGAACCCGTCAGCGCGTGCCACCACAAAATCGCCTACCGCGTGTTCGACATTCTGTGTGATCACGCCCTGAACGGCATCGCCAAAGGTGATCTGCGCACCCTGCGTGCGCACGCGTGTGGCGCGTGCCATGCGACCTAGCGGGACGCCGTCGCGGCAAGCGCCGGGATACACCAGCCCATCGATACCCGTGAACGCACTTGTCGAGGCGTCTGCGATTTCACGCCGGGTGCAAGCGCAGCCGTAGAGCGCGCCACGCGCCTGCAACTGTTCGATCGCGTCGGTGTAAGCTTCACTGCGCTGGCTTTGATACAGCACCTCGCCGTCTCGCGTCAGGTCAAACGCGTCGAGGGTGCGCAGTAGGGTGTCCGCCGCGCCAGCAACGACACGGGGTGCATCAATGTCTTCCATGCGCACCAGCCATTCGCCACCGCGCGTTTTCGCTTCGAGAAAACTACCCACCGCCGTGATTAAAGAACCAAAATGCAGCGGCCCGGTGGGTGAAGGGGCAAAGCGCCCGCGATACACAGCGGCGATGGCGATGGTTACGCGGCCGCTGCGGCGTCGAAGAACGGCCGTTCGTTGCCCTTAACCTGTGTGCGATGCATCAGCCGCCGCGAATTCGCATCGAATGAATCGCGCCGGTGCATGGCCGCGCGGTTGTCCCACATCACCAAGTCGCCAACCTGCCACACCTGATACCACTCGAAGGCTTGTTGCGTGGCGTGCGCCCACAGGCGATTGAGTAAATCTTCGCTCTCATCGAGCGCCATGCCGATGATGTAGGCCGACTGACGGCGGCCCAGAAAAAGCGCGTTTCTGTGTGTTTCTGGGTGGGTGCGTATCAGCGGGTGGATCGCGCCCGGCGCTTCGCGCGGGTCTGCGGCATCCTTAAACCCTTTGCGTAACTCGCCAGCGCTGTTGCGGCTGGAATCGTGGCGGCAGGACTTGCCGGCGATCTCACGCTTCAGTTCGGCAGGTAGCGTGTCGTGCGCACGATACATATTGGCAAAACCGGTATTGCCGCCGACGGGCGGCACTTCAAGCGCATAGAGCAGGCTGCCCATTGGACACACGTCGTTATACGACATGTCCGAGTGCCACAGCGCCTCGTAGTGGCCGAGGTTGCCGATGGCTTGGCCGTTGATCTTGATGTTCGACATCACGGAAATTTCAGGACAGTGATCAATCACGTCTTTGCCGGCATGCGTGGGCGCTTTGTCGAGCTCGCCGAACAGCCGCGCGAACGCGAGGAACTGCGGATCACTGAGCTTCTGCCCACGAAAGCGCAGCACCAGATGTTCGTTCCACGCTTGACGAATCTGCGCGTAGATTTCCGCGCTGATCGGCTGTGACAAGTCGATGCCTACCACATCCGCTGCAAGCGCTGCGCCGGAAGGAATGACAGTGATTTTGGTGTTGGTGGCAGTATCCATGATACCTCCGTAATCAGTGATTTTAAGCAGAATTACTGGGCAATCTTGTTGCGCAGCAAGCCGATGCCTTCGACTTCGGTTTCCATGATGTCGCCGGGTTTCATGAATTCCGGCGGCGTGCGTGCGTGGCCTACACCCGACGGCGTGCCGCTGAGAATAATGTCGCCTGCTTCCAGCGTAATGCCCGCCGACAACTCGGCAATAATGCGCGGCAGCTTGAAATACAGATGCTGGGTGTTCGAGGACTGCTTCACCACGCCGTTTACCTTGCAGGTGAGGTTCAGATTGTTCGGATCGCGCACGTCACCCGCGGTGACGATCCACGGGCCCATCGGTAGGTGGCCGTCAAGGCTTTTGCCGCGAAACCATTGCTGGCCGTGGTGGCGTTGCACTTCGCGTGCGGACACGTCGTTGGCGACGGTGTAGCCGAACACGTGCTTCATGGCGTTGGCTTCTTTGATGTTCGTGCCGCCTTGGCCGATGATCAGCGCGAGCTCCACTTCCCAATCGAGCTTTTCCGTGACTTTGCCGTGCGCGGGCACATTGCCGAAAGGCGCGTTCATCGCCAGCGGCTGCTTGCTGAAAAACGCCGGATGCGCGGGCATTTCCTGCACATGCGGGCGCGCTTTTGCCCCTTCGTTAAAGTGATCAAGATAATTCCAGCCGACGCAAAACACATTCTTGCGCGGACGTGGAATCGGCGCATGTAGCTTGACCTTGGCCAGCTTGTGGTGGCTGGCTTTGACTTTGGCGGTCGCTTGTTTGATGGCAGCCAAGCCCTTGCTGCCGGATGCCACCAGCGAAATCATGCAGCTCGCGTCAAACGGCAGCGCCACGCGCGCGGCCTTCGCAGCGCGCGCAATATCAATCACGCCGCCATCGGCACCGATCACGCCGGTTTTGGCGGGCGCGCGTGCGGTTTCAGAAAAAGTGACCAGTTTCAAATGGCTCTCCCAGTGGTGTTGTCGTGATTAAATTTTGCGATGCTTGAATTTTTCGCAGGCAGCGACGAGTTGCTTGCAAATGCCCGGCTCCCACGCCGCGTGGCCGGCGTCGGCGACGATATGGTATTCGGCCTCGGGCCACGCGCGATGCAAATCATCGGCGCTGATAATCGGGCACACCGAATCGTAGCGGCCCTGCACGATAATTCCCGGTATGTGTTTGATTTTATGGATATTTTCCAGTAACGAATTGATCGGTAGAAAAATATCATGGGTGAAGTAATGCGCCTCGATACGCGCCAGTCCCAAGGCCACCACGTCGCCACCGAAATACGCCACCGTGTCCGGGCTCGGCATTAACGTTGAGCACGAGCCTTCGTAACGGCCCCATGCGCGTGCAGCGGGCATGTGTATCGCAGGGTCGGGATCGGTCAAGCGCCGGTAATACGCTTTCAGCAAATCACCGCGCTCCGTCGTCGGGATGTAGCCGGAAAACGCATGCCACGCCTCAGGGAAAATATTCTTGAGATCGTATAAAAACCAGTCGATCTCGCTTTTGCGGCACAGAAAAATACCACGCAAAATCAAACCGCTGCAGCGATCAGGATGCGCCTCGGCATAGGCCAGCGCCAGCGTGCTGCCCCACGAGCCGCCGAACACCAGCCACTGCTCCATGTGCAAATGCGCGCGCAGGGTTTCCATATCCGCAATCACATGCGGTGTGGTGTTGTCGTGCAGCGCGCCCAGCGGCGTGGAGCGGCCCGCGCCGCGCTGATCGAAAATCACAATACGATAGTGCTTGGGGTCGAAAAACCGTCGGTGCGCCGGTGATGCGCCCGCGCCCGGCCCCCCGTGCAAAAACACCACCGGCTTGCCGTTGGGGTTGCCGGAGACTTCCCAATACAGGCGATGCGTGCCGTCAAGCGTGAGCATGCCCGCATCGTACGGTTCAACGTCAGGATATAACTCGGTGCGCAGGGTGGGGGCGTGATCGGCCACGGGTAGAGCCTCTAAAAATGAGGCGTAAAAATAACACAAAACGCCGCGTGTGATGCGCATGCTACGATAGCCATCACAGGAGTATTTCCATGAAGCAGCATATTTTTGGGATGGTGTGTGCCGGGGCTGTAGTGGTGGCTTTTCCCTTGCTGATACAGGCGCAAGGCTATCCCGCCAAACCGGTGCGCATCCTTGTGGGCTTCGCGCCCGGTGGCGGCACAGACATCATGGCGCGTTCGGTCGGTGCCAAGCTGACGGAGTCGATGAAGCAGCAATTTGTGGTTGAAAACCGCCCCGGTGCGAACGCGAATCTCGCTGCCAAACTGGCGGCAGAAGCGCCGGGCGACGGTTACACCCTGCTGTTTATGTCTGCCGCGCACATCATGAGCAAGCCGGTGTATAAAAATCTGGGTTACGACATTGAGCGCGATTTCACGCCCATCACGGTGGTGTCAGACGTGCCCAACGTGATTGCGGCGAATCCGGCGCTGCCGGCGAGAACCGTGAAGGAATACATCGCCCTGGCAAAAGCCAAACCAGGCGAGTTGACCTACGGCACATCGGGCGTCGCAAGCCCCGAACATTTTGCCGGCGAGATGTTCAAGACCATGACGCAAACCAGTCTGCAAATGGTGCCCTACAAAGGCGGTGGGCCGCTGGCCATCGACCTCGTGGCGGGCCATGTGATTTCGAGTTTTTCCACCATGCCGGCGATTATTCCGCACGTCCGCTCAGGGCGCGTGCGCGCAATCGCGGTGACCACTGAAAAGCGCGTCGCCGTGTTGCCGGATGTGCCGACAGTCGCCGAGACCGTACCCGGTTACACCATCACCACTTGGTATGGCGCTGTTGCACCGGTGAAAGTGCCGCGCGAGATTGTCGCGCGCCTCAATCAGGAAATGTTGAAAGCGCTGCAACTGCCGGACATCAAAGAACGCATGGCATCACTCGGCGCTGATATCGTTGGCAGCAGTGTGGAAGCGACGGCGAAGTTTTTCGCGTCTGAGGTGGCGAAATACACCAAGGTTGCACGCGACGCGAAAATACAGGCGGAGCAGTAATCGTGCGCACGTTATGGGGTTTGATTGCGGCCGGCATCAGCGCGCAAGCGGTGGGGCAAACTGACTACCCGGTGAAGCCCATACGCGTGGTCATCGGCACGCCGGTCGGCGGTGGCAGTGAGTTGATTACAAGGGGCTGGCAGTACTCACCTGGCACGCGCTGCTCGCGCTGGCGGGTTTCAACAAGGCGCTGGCGGACAAAATGCAAGGTGACATTCGCCGCGCCCTGCTGGCACCGGCCATGAAAGAAAAGCTCGCGCGCGATGGCGTCGATGCCATTGCCGGCAGCCCGGCAGAACTGGACGCCTTTATGCGCGGCGATATTGAAAAGTGGCGCAAGGTCATACAAACCGCGAAAATACGCAACGAATAGAAAACCAAGGAGAACCCGGCATGAGCATTCCCCGACTGAACGGCATCATCAAAGCATTCGAATCCGGCAAAAACGCCTTTGTGTGTTTTCAACCCGGCGACACGGCCAGCGCGCAGGCGGTGTCCACGGAAAAATACGACGGCGTGGTGTTCGAGATGGAGCACGGCGCATACGACATCAAGGCGTTGCGCGATTGCCTGCAATACCTGCTGAATCGGCAGCAAATATTGGCGTCGGGTACGCTCGCGCCGTGCGTCACGCCCATGGTGCGCATACCGCCCAATGGCGCGGAAATGAATCAGTGGATTGCCAAGCAGGTGCTCGATCAAGGCGTGTTCGGTATTGTGTGGCCGCACATCAGCACGGTGGAAGAAGCGCGCAACGCCGTGGCCTCGTGCCGCTACGCGCGCCCAGCGGGCGCACCGCGTTACGAGCCAGCAGGCCAGCGTGGCGATGCCCCTGCCAATGCAGCGCGCTTCTGGGGCATATCGCAGCAGGAATACTATGACCGTGCCGACGTATGGCCGCTGGATCCCAAGGGCGAAATACTCGTGGCGATCATGTGCGAGGACGTGGTAGGCCTGAAAAACCTGCCGCAGATTTTGAAAGAAGTGCCGGGCATCGGCGCGGTGATTATCGGTGAGGGCGATTTGTCGCAGAACTTGGGCTTCCCGCGCCAATATAAACACCCGGTCGTGGCTGGCGCGATCAACGAAATCCTGTCGATTTGTAAAGCCGCCAATGTCGCGTGCGGACATCCGCATGTCGAAGCTGACAACGTTGATGAAGTGGTGGCGCAGGGCTTCAAGTGGTTGATGCCGCGCCCGGCGCGCTCGAATGCCGTACTGGATAAGGCGCTGAAGCTGTCGGGGCGGTAATGTTCTGTAACTAATTGATTTTATTGAGTTATTTTTATGTCTGATAAGCCCATTGCGCTGGTCGAACATCTGCACGATTTCATCGACGACACGTTGTCGCGCTGCACGCGCTGCGGCAAGTGTTTCGAGGCGTGCCCGATGACGCGCTACGCCGACGGGCTGGCTACGGCGGATCCCCAAGCGGTGGTGTCGGGCGTGCTCGATTGGCTGCGGCAAACGCCCGGCAACGACGCGAGTGTGAAGTGGTTGAAGGTATGCACGCAATCGTCGCGCTGCGTCGAGGCCTGCCCGGAGGGCATTAACGCGATGAAAATGGTGCGCGTCGGGCAAATGAGCGCGATGGGTTCGCTGGGCGTCGAAAAGCCAGCATTGTCGGGGCGCGACGCCAAGGATTTTTTCCGCGTGATCAATGCCTTTTCCACCACGCAAATGAGCACGGACGAAATCGAACGGTGGCAACGATGAGCGCAACGGCAGTGACGGACAAGATCACCTTCTGGTACGGCTGCAACGTGGTGCGCCACGGCGATATTATCCACAGCGCCATCGCCTTGCTCGAAGCCGTTGGTGTGGAGGTCACCCCAGCGGGCGGCGCGGGTTACTGTTGTGGTACATCCAAAGACGCCAATCTGCGTGCCGCCGAGGGCATGGGCCAGCGTACCGTGGAGAAATTCAATGCCCACGGTACCGGGCAAGTCGTGTCGTGGTGCCCGTCGTGCTATCGCCACATGAATGCTTTCATGGGCGAATACACGCAGCCACAGTTTCAGTTGTCGCATTTCACGCAACTGCTGCATGCACGGCGTGAGGTATTGGCGACCAAGTTAGTGCATCGCGTCGAGCGTAAAGTCATGCTGCATCGGCATTTTGGTTTTCATGAAGTCGATGTCAATCCGCTGGTGGAGGATTTGCTGCGGCTGGTGCCGGGGCTTAAGCTGGTAGAGGGCGGAACCGCCGCGCCGGGGCATATGTGCTCGGCGCTATCGCGCGTGCCAGCGGCGTTGCAGGATGTGACGCGTGGCCTTTGCGACGAGGCTATCAATGCAAAAGCCGATACCGTGGCGACGGTGTTCCATTCCTGCCAGCGCCTGTTGTGTGCGCTCGAAGGCAGCGAGCCGTTCAAAGTGGTGAACTACGTCAATCTGCTGACGGAATCGATGGGGCTTGCCACGCAAGACGATTACAAGGATTGGAAGCTGGCGGGTTCCGAAGCCGCCGTGATCGCCAAGGTGGGCGAGGCGCGCATCGCTGCGATGGGCGAAAAACTGTTTCGCGATGCGATTTTGCCGGAGCTCCTGAAGTCGCCATTAAAGTAGCGCTGCCCGGCATAGGGCCATAAGGCACAAAGGCGCTGCGCTATAATTCGCGCTTATCCGAGGCTCAAATTTCATGGAAGACCAACTGCGCAAAGCGGCGCTTGATTATCATCGCTTTCCCACACCGGGTAAGATTTCCATCGCGCCCACCAAGGGGCTGATTAACCAGCGTGATCTCGCGTTGGCGTACACGCCGGGTGTCGCCGCGGCGTGCGAGGCCATCGTGGCTGATCCTGCGGAAGCGCGCAACCTCACGGCGCGCGGTAATCTGGTGGCGGTGATTACCAATGGAACGGCAGTGCTGGGCCTAGGCCCCATCGGCCCGCTGGCCGCCAAGCCGGTGATGGAAGGCAAGGCGGTGCTGTTCAAAAAATTCGCCGGCATCGACGTGTTCGATCTCGAAGTCAACGAGCGTGATCCGCACAAGCTGGTGGAGATTATTGCTGCGCTAGAGCCCACTTTTGGCGGCATTAACCTCGAAGACATCAAAGCGCCGGAGTGTTTTATTGTCGAGCGCGCCTTGCGTTCGCGTATGAAAATTCCGGTGTTTCACGACGATCAGCATGGCACGGCCATTACTGTGGGTGCTGCGATTTACAACGGGCTCAAGGTCGTCGGCAAAGACATCGCCAAGGTGAAGCTCGTGGTGTCCGGCGCGGGCGCGGCTGCACTGGCGTGCCTGGGGTTGCTGGTGAAGCTTGGCATCCGCAAGGAAAACATCGTCGTCACCGACATCGCGGGCGTGGTCTACAAGGGCCGCAAAGAATTGATGGACCCGGACAAGGACGAATACGCGATTGACACTGCCGCGCGCACCCTAGGCGAGGTCATCGGCGGCGCGGACGTATTCTTGGGTGTGTCGGCGGGCGGCGTGTTAAAGCAGGATATGGTGCGCCAAATGGCTGACAAGCCATTGATACTGGCGCTCGCCAATCCCGAGCCGGAAATCCTGCCGTCGCTGGTGCGCGAGGTGCGGCCCGATGCGGTGATTGCCACCGGGCGTTCGGATTACCCGAATCAGGTCAATAACGTGCTGTGCTTTCCGTTTGTGTTTCGCGGTGCGCTGGATGCGGGGGCGACCACCATTAACAGCGAAATGGAGCTGGCGGCGGTGCGTGCCATTGCTGAACTGGCGCAGGCCGAGCAGTCCGATGAAGTGACCGCAGCCTATGGCGAGCGTCAACAGCCGTTTGGCCCCGACTATATTATTCCGCGTCCGTTTGATCCACGGCTGATCGCGCAGGTTGCGCCCGCAGTGGCGAAGGCAGCGATGGACAGCGGCGTGGCGACGCGCCCCATCGCGGATTTTGATGCGTATCGTGACCGGCTGAACCAGTTTGTGTATCAATCCGGGCAAATCATGCGTCCGGTGTTCGCAGCGGCCAAAAAAGCGCCCAAGCGCGTGGTGTATGCCGAAGGCGAAGACGAGCGCTTTTTGCGCGCCGCGCAACTGGTGGTAGACGAAGGCATTGCGCGGCCCGTACTAATCGGCCGACCGGATGTGATCGAAGCGCGCATCGAGCGGTTGGGTTTGCGCTTGCACCGCGACGAGCACTTTGAACTGGTCGATCCGGGCAGTGACACGCGTTTCCGTGAATACTGGACTGAGTATTACCGGCTGATGGAACGCAAAGGCGTATCGCAGGATCTCGCCAAGCTCGACATGCGGCGCTTGCCCACGCTGATCGGTGCGATGCTGGTGCACATGGGCGCGGCGGACGCGATGCTGTGCGGCATACTCGGGCAATACAGCCGCCATTTGCGCTATATCGACCGCGTGATCGGCAAGCGTGCCGGTGTCACTCAATACTCGGCGATGAACGCCTTGCTGTTGCCCAAGGGCACGGTGTTTATTTGCGATACCTACGTCACCTTTGACCCGACGGCGGAGCAAATCGCAGAATCCACGATACTGGCGGCGGAGGAAATACGCCGCTTTGGCATTACGCCAAAAGCCGCGATGCTGTCGCACTCAAGCTTTGGCGGCGGTGATACGCCCACGGCAAACAAGATGCGCGCGGCGCTGGCGTTGGTGAATCAGCACGCGCCGTCGCTCGAAATCGACGGTGAAATGCAGGGCGACATGGCGCTGTCGGAAGAAATCCGCGACCGTGCGTTGCCGGGCAATCGGTTGAAGGGTGAGGCGAATCTGCTGGTCATGCCGAATCTGGACGCCGCGAATATTTCATTCAACCTGCTCAAAGCCGCTGCCGGCGATGGCATTACGATTGGGCCGATTTTGCTGGGTGCGGCCAAGCCGGTGCATATCATCACGCCGTCAGCCACCGTGCGGCGTATTGCGAATATGACGGCACTGATCGTGGTGGATGCGGGGGCGCAGCGTGGCGAGCAAAAAAGTCTTCTGATTTAATTGACGTTTTTCCTTTGACCCTTTGACCCTTTGACCCTTTGAGGATGTGATGAGCAAGAACACACGCATTGAACACGACACCATGGGCGACATTGCTGTCGCCAACGACAAATTGTGGGGCGCGCAAACCGAACGCAGCCTGCATCATTTTCATTTTCCCGGCGAGACCATGCCGCACGCCGTGGTGATGGCGCAGGTGCTGGTGAAAAAGGCCGCTGCGCTGACGAATATGTCGCTCGGCGCACTCGACAAAAAGAAGGGTGCCGCCATCGTCAAAGCGGCAGATGAGGCCTTAGCCGGCAAGCTCGATGAACATTTCCCGCTGGTGGTGTGGCAAACCGGCTCCGGCACGCAAACCAATATGAACGTGAACGAGGTGCTGGCCAATCGCGCTTCTGAAATTCTGGGTGGCAAGCGCGGTATGGATCGCCTAGTGCACGAGAACGACGACGTGAACAAAGGCCAGTCATCGAACGATACTTTCCCGACCGCCATGCACGCGGGTGCGGTAATTGCGCTGCACAAAGAATTGATTCCCGCAGTCAAAAAATTGCGCGAGACGCTAAACAAAAAAGCCCATAAATTCATGAACATCGTGAAGATTGGCCGCACGCATTTGCAGGATGCCACGCCGCTTACGCTGGGGCAGGAATTCTCCGGCTACGTCGCGCAACTCGATCACGGCCTGAAGCACGTGCAGGCGTCGCTGCCGCATTTGTGCGAGCTGGCGTTGGGCGGCACCGCGGTGGGCACGGGCCTGAACGCGCACCCCAAATTTGCCAAAGCTGTGGCCGCTCAACTGAAAAAACTGACGGGCCTGCCGTTCGTTACCGCGCCCAATAAATTCGAAGCGCTGGGTTCGTGTGACGGCGTGGTGCATGCGCACGGCGCGTTGAAAACGCTGGCTGCGTCGCTGATGAAAATCGCCAACGATATTCGCTGGCTGTCCTGCGGCCCGCGTTGCGGCATAGCCGAAATCGTCATCCCTGAAAACGAGCCGGGCAGTTCCATCATGCCAGGCAAGGTGAACCCCACGCAGTCTGAGTCGATGACCATGGTGTGCTGCCAAGTGTTCGGCAACGACACGGCCATTAACGTCGGCGGCTCGATGGGCAACTTTGAACTGAACGTGTTTCGCCCGATGGTGATCCGTAACTTTTTACACAGCGCGCATCTTCTGTCGCATGCCTGTGAAAACTTTAACGAGCACTGCGCTATCGGTATTGAGCCGGATCGTGAGCGTATCGACAAACTCATGCGCGAATCGCTGATGCTGGTGACGGCGCTCAATCCGTACATTGGCTATGCCAAGGCCGCTGCCATCGCCAAGAATGCACACAAGAAAGGCCTCACGCTTAAGGCCTCTGCCATTGCGATGGGGCATGTGACGTCGGCGCAATTCGACAAGTGGGTGCGACCGGAAGACATGGTGGGGATCAAGTTGAAGGGCGGTAAAAAGCAGTAGCGGTTCGTTGCCGATACGATTGATGCCGCGTACCACGCTTGCACGCTCATTCCTGCGCCGGCGGGCATCACCTTCCCCCGCTGCGCAGGGCGAGGTGATGCGTGGTCTGCGCTGGCGTGACGGTTCTTTGTTACGCTTCTTTTGTTCATTCTGTTTCTGTGTCCTGCTTTGCAATGCCGCCCACGCACAACCCACTGACTACCCGGCCAAACCCGTCCGCGTCGTAGTCGGTCTCGCCCCCGGTGGCGGCACCGATATTATTGCGCGTCTGCTGACGCTAAAGCTCAGCGAGAACCTCAAGCGCACGTTTCTCGTTGAGAACCGCACGGGCGCGGGCGGTACGGTGGCTTATGCGCTGGTCGCGAAGTCGCCGCCCGACGGTTACACCTTACTGGCCGTGGCGAGTGGTTATTCGATCACCCCGGCGGTGTATCCCAACCTCAGTTACGACCCGATCAAGGACTTCACGCCGATTTCCGTGGTGGTGCAGGCACCGCTGGTGCTGATGGCGCATCCGGCGCTGCCGACGCGCTCGGTGAAGGATTTGCTGGCGTTGGCGCGCAGCCCGCGCGCGCACCTTGATGCCGCGTCGGCAGGCTACGGCACTTCCAATCACCTTGCGCTGGCGTTGTTTAACAACTTGGCGGGCGTGCAAATTGCGCATGTGCCGTACAAGGGCACGGGGCAGGCGTTGGTGGATTTGATGGCGGGTCAGGTGCAGGTGATGTTCGGCAATATTCTGTCGTCGCTGCAGTATGTGAAGCTGGGTCGCATACGCGCGCTGGCGGTGAGCAGCGCCAAACGTTCGAGCGTACTGCCGGATTTGCCCACGGTGATGGAATCCGGCGTGCCGGGCTATGAAGCCACCACTTGGCACGGCTGGCTGGGGCCTGCGGGCTTGCCGTCGGAGATCGTTAGCCGGCTCAACACCGAGCTCGCGCGCGCCGTGCGGTCACGCGATGTGTTGGACAAATTAAGCGATGACGGCGGCGAGCCGGTGGCCGGGTCGCCGGAGCAATTCAAAAATCACATCGCTACGGAAATCACACGCTGGCGCAAGGTGGTACGCGACGCCGGTATCCGTGCGGAGTAGCGCGCGACGCGGGTTTACGGATGCAGTTGGCGCACGGCATCCGGCAACGCTATCGGTCGCTGTGTTGCCGAATCCACCCACACGGATACGCCATAGCCCTCGGCGGCGATGGTGTCGCCACTGCGCAGCAGGTAGTGCGTGCGCACGCTACTAACCCCCATGTGACCGAGATAAATTTCGACAGTGACGTTGCCGGGGTAGTACAGCGGCGCACGAAACGAGCACGCCGATGCCGCGAGCACCGGCACCGGCGCGGGCGGAATCATCGCAAGGCCGAGGGTATGCACCCACTGCATGCGCGCTTCTTCCATGTAGCGGTAGTACTCGGCGTTGTTGATGTGTTGATCGGCGTCCATGTCCGCGAAACGCAGCGGTAAGTCGCATTGATACACTTTAGGCAAGGCTTGGGCGACATCGATATCGTTGCGTGAGATTTCAATCATGATTGTTTAAATAACTCAATAAAAACAACTAGTTACATATTATTTTGTTTAGTTAGGCTTGCGACTTTCAGCACAAAAAAATCCCCGCCAGCAGCGGGGAAGCTATGCCGGCGCGCCGGGTGCGGGCTACTGGATAGCGAGAATTTTCATCGCCTTGGCCAGCGTATCCACCGAATCCTGATGCTTGCCGGCGCTGTGCGCGGCTTCGCCATCGGCGCGCAGCTTTTTCACCTCCGTCATCTGCGCAGCAGTCAGCGTGGGGTTTTTCGCCAGCGCCGCATCGATCTTTTTCATGTCGGCGGGGCAGTGAAACGCCATCGCCGCAGTGCTGGCCAGAGCGATAGTGCCTGCGAGGAATGCCTGGTTCAGTGTCATCGAGTGTTCTCCTGAAAAGTGAACGACGAAACATACGATTGCGAATATACGATTGCGAATATGCGGTTGCGAACATGCGGTTGCGAATATGCAGTTGCGAACAGCAAGCCCAGTGTAATCCAGCTTAACCTCAGTCTCAAGCAGTGCAGTGGCCGTGGTGCAGCCGCCGCACTGTCAGTCAGCGACAAGCAGGTTAAAATGGCGCAAAGCCATGCCTTGATGCAGCTACCACACTGACTCATCTTTTGACGAAACTTGCCCCCGTGTTGACCGCTGTCCGATCACCAGCCGTTGCGGTCGCGCCGCTGACCCCTGCCGCGATCACCGCGTTGCTGCGTCTTCCACCGCCCGCCGTCGCCCCTGAGGATATGCACCGGGACACGATTGCGCCGGATGCGCAAGTGCGCGATGCCGCCGTGTTGGTGCTGATGGTCGAGCGCGAGGGCCGCGTGAATGTGTTGTTTACCCAACGCACAGAGCATTTGGCGGCGCATGCAGGGCAAATCTGTTTTCCCGGCGGCAGGGCTGAGGCTGCCGATACCGGGCGCGACGACACCGCCCTGCGTGAGACGGAAGAAGAAATCGGCCTCGCGCGCCAACACGTCACTGTGCTGGGGGCGCTGCCGGAGTATGTGCTGGGCACCGGCTTTCGCATCAGGCCGGTGGTCGGTTGGATCAAGGCACCATTCGATACTCGGCCTGATCCCTATGAAGTAGCGGACATTTTTGAACTGCCGCTCAGTCATTTTATCGATCCCGCGCGTTACCAGCGCCATGAATACCACTTCAATGGGCGGCACCGACATTACGTGGCGATTCCGTATGAGGGCCGTTACATCTGGGGCGCGACGGCGGGCATGCTGTTGACCCTCGCGCGTGTGTTGTCGGCGCGTCCGCAGCGTACGGCGGTATAACCACTATGAGCACAATGAGCAGCGTGCGCGTGCCTTCGACACCTGCGGTGCTGGCGTTGCGCGCCGCAAAGGTCGAGTTCACGCCGCATTTTTATACCTATGAAGAAAAAGGCGGTACGGCAGTATCGTCACGTGAGTTGGGCGTGGATGAGCATGCGGTGGTGAAAACGCTGGTCATGGCCGACGACAAAGCCGCACCGTTGGTGGTGCTCATGCACGGCGACCGCAAGGTGTCCACCAAGGTGCTGGCGCGCGCCATCGGCGTTAAAAGCATCGAGCCGTGCACACCAGAAATCGCGCAGCGTCACAGCGGGTATCGTGTGGGCGGCACATCGCCGTTTGGCACGCGCAAAAAACTGCCGGTCTACGTGGAGCGTTCGGTGCTGGCCTTGCCTGCCATTTATATCAACGGCGGTAGCCGCGGGTTTCTGGTGAAGATTGATCCTGCGGCGCTGCCGCGCCTGTTGGCGGCGCAGCCGGTGGATGTAGCTATCACTTAGCCACCACTTAGCCATCACGTAGCAAGCGGGATCAGGCGTATGCTATTCGCCGTAACCGGGGTAACGCTAGAGAACAAGGGAGCGCATGGCGGATAACACCACTAACAACACAAGCGCTGCAAAAAAGCGGCCCATCGTCGGGCTGATACTCACCGGCGGCGGCGCGCGTGCCGCCTATCAGGTGGGTGTGCTGCGCGCGTTATCGGAATTGCTGCCGAAGGGCGCGCACACGCCGTTTCCGATTATTTGCGGCACGTCTGCCGGGTCGATCAATTCCACCATTCTCGCGGTCGACGCTGCAAATTTTCATCATGCCGTGCGCCGTCTGGTGATGGTGTGGAAAAATTTTCACGTGCATCACGTGTATCGCGCGGATATTTTCGGCGTTTTTCTTAACAGCGCGCGCTGGCTGTTGGCGGGGCTGTCGGGCGGCCGCTTGCGCACGGTGCGCGGCGACAGTCATCCGGTGTCGCTACTCGACAGTTCGCCGCTGGCGGGGTTGCTGCGCAAGCACATTGATTTGTCTGCCGTGCAACGGAATATCGATGCCGGTCACCTGATCGCGCTCAGTATTACCTGCTCGGGCTATACGTCGGGACAGTCCGTGACGTTTTATCAGGGCCACCCCGATCTCAAAAACTGGGAGCGCGCCCGCCGCATCGGCGTGGCGATGCCGATTGCCATGGATCACTTGTTGGCGTCGAGCGCGTTGCCGTTTATTTTTCCGCCCGCGCGCATTAACCGGGAGTATTTCGGCGACGGCTCCATGCGGCAGATCGCGCCGGTCAGCCCAGCCTTGCATTTGGGTGCCGACCGGCTGCTGGTGATTGGTGTGGGCCGGCAATTGCAGCCCAACGCCGAACGCATCCAAAGCACCGCGTTTCCGACGCTGGCGCAAATCGCCGGGCATGCGTTGAACAGCATCTTTCTGGACAGTCTGGAGGTGGATTTGGAGCGTTTGCAGCGCATCAACCGCACCATCGAATTGATCCCAGAGGATGTGCGTAAGCAAACTAATTACCCGCTGCATGCCGTGGATTTCCGTGTGATTTCACCCAGCGAGGCGCTGGAAAAAATCGCCGCAGAGTTCGCGCATGAACTGCCGCGCACCATACGGCTGCTGCTGTCGTCTGTTGGCGGCACGCGCAAAAGCGGCTCGAACCTATTGTCGTACCTGCTGTTTGAGAAAGCGTATTGCCGCGCGTTGATCAAGCTGGGTTACAACGACACCATGGCCCGCAAGGATGATTTGCTGGCGTTTCTGGGCTGGGCCGAATGAGTATGGGGAAGCCGCGGGTGGAAAAACCTTACGCCGAGGCGTGCGTGCGCAATCGCGAGCCGATACTCGCCGTGTTGCGTGAGGCTTTTTCACACGCCCGCGATGTGCTGGAAATCGGTTCCGGCACCGGGCAGCATGCCGTGTACTTTGCGCAGCATCTGCCGCACCTGACATGGCACACCAGTGATTTTGTGGCGCACCACGCGGGCATCAATGCGTGGATCGATGATGCCGGGCTGGTGAATGTGCGGCGTGCGCAGGTGCTGGATGTGCGCGATGCCACGTGGCCGATAAACGAGATCGACGCCGTATACACCGCTAACACCCTGCACATCATGGATTGGCTGTCGGTGCAGGCTGCGTTTCGCGGCATCTCGCACAGGCTGCGCGCCGGTGGCACGGTGGTCGCTTATGGGCCTTTTAACTATAACGGTACGTTTACATCGGACAGCAACGCGCAGTTCGATGCGTTACTGCGCGCACGCGGCGTGGGCAGCGCGTTGCGCGATTTTGAGGCGGTGAATGCGCTGGCGCAAGACAGCGGCTTGACGCTGATGCGTGACGTGGCCATGCCAGCGAATAATCGCACGCTGGTTTGGCGCAAGGCGCTCTGACAATATGAGCCGCGCGTTTGTCAAAGAGCGTGACGGTGACGATGCGGATTCAGGCGCATAGCGCCGAACGTTGGCGCGCTAGCACGCTAGCGTCGTCACAACGCCTATCATGAAATTCCTCGTCTTGTTGGCGGCGCTCGTTTTTGAACACTGGCGACCGTTGCGTCATGACAACGCGGTTCACGTCGCCTACCGCCAATTCGCCGGCTACGTGCGGCACCTGCTTGATGCCGGGCAGTACCGGCAAGGCGCTTGGGCCTGGATGGTCGTGGTGCTGCCTTGGGTGGTGCTGACGTACATCCTGCAAGGGTGGTTCGCGCACATCAACGGCGCGCTGGCGTTGTTGTTCGGTGCGGGTGTGCTGTACGTTATTATCGGCTTTCGAAAATTTATTAATTATTTCAATGAAATCAATAGGTTAATGAAGATTGGCGAATGGGGCGCGGCGCGCGAACTGTTGCGCCAATGGCGCAATGCCGATTGCGGCGCGCTGGATTCCAATGCCATCGCACGTGTGGCGATTGAGTTGGGGCTAATGGCGTCGCATCGCCACGTGTTTGGTCCGGTCGCCTGGTTCCTGGTGTTTGGACCGGCGGGCGCTTTGTTGTATGGCATGGCGGCGTTGTTGCGTGACACTTGGCATAAAAGTGTCACGCCGGATACGGGCTTGTCCGGCGAGTTTGCACAGTTTGCGTCGCGCGCGTTCGACGTCATCGATTGGATCCCCGCGCGGCTCACCGCCGCGAGTTTCGCTGCCGTCGGCAATTTTCAGGACGCGGTGGATTGCTGGCGCGCACAGGCCGACACGTGGGCCGACGAAGCACAAGGCATCATTCTCGCCAGCGGCGCGGGCGCTTTAGGCGTCAAGCTCGGTGGGGTATTGCCAAGTGCTGAAGGCAACGAAGTGTACCGGCCCGAGCTGGGCACGGGTGATGATGCTGACGCCGATTATCTGTCAAGCGCAGTCGGGCTGATTTGGCGCACGCTGGTAATGTGGATGTTGCTGGCGGGCGTGGTGACGATTGCACATTCGTTGGGGTAACTCGCGGCGGGGGATTTGCTGCGGCTTGTTTAGCTGTATCAATGAATCAACCCCATGCGTGACGCCTTCAGCGCCGCGCCAGCGCGCGATGAAACATTCAATTTGCGATAGATGTTTTTGACGTAGCCCGATGCAGTATGCGGCGTAATGTTCATTTGTTGCGCCACTTCGGCCACACGCAGACCTTGCGCGAGCCATTTCTGCGCCGTGACTTCCCTTGGCGACAGGGCGACAGGGCGACATCCTCGCTTTCCGAGCGGCCTTCTTTCTCGGCAGACGCCGGGTTGAAGTAACTGAGCATGCGCCGCGCAATCGCAGGCGACAACGGTGGATGGCCTTGCCTGCCACAAAACGGTCATTTCGCTGTCATCGTTTTGCTGTTTTTAGCGCCTAAACTCGTCCACGTGAAAGCCGAGCAGATCAATTCCAGTGTGGTTGCCGACAGTGACCGTTCCGGTATCGTTGTCGAGTCATACCCCGAGCAACACGCCTCATTGCGCATTGCGCTGGTCACAGAAACGTTCCCGCCGGAGGTCAACGGTGTGGCCAATACGTGGGGCTACCTCACCCGCCACCTCGCGCAGACGGGACATAGCGTGCAAGTGGTGCGCCCGCGCCAGTTGTATGAGGAATCGGATGTCAGCGTGCGCGAGCAGGATCAAGTGCTCACGGCTGGCTTTCCCATACCGTCCTATCCTGAACTGCGCTTTGGCATGACTAGTGCGGGCCGCTTGGCCGGGTTGTGGCGCCACCGTCGCCCGGACTTGGTGCACGTGGCCACCGAAGGTCCATTGGGCTGGAGCGCGGTTAGCGCAGCGCGCATATTACGGCTGCCGGTCACCAGCTCGTTTCATACTAATTTCCAGCAATACTCACGTTACTACGGCGCGGGCCTGCTCAAGAGCGCAGTGGAAACATACCTGCGCAAGTTTCACAATCGCACCATGGCGACATTGGTGCCGACGCAGGCCATGGTGCGAGCACTGCGCGAGCGCGGCTATAGAGATGTTGCGCTGATGTCGCGCGGAGTCGCTACCGAACAGTTTTCACCAGCTGCGCGTTCGCGTGAGTTACGCGCTGCGTGGGGCGCGAGTGACGATGATCTGGTTGTGTTGTATGTGGGGCGTCTAGCCAAAGAGAAAAGTGTGCACTCAGTGATCGCGGCCTATCTCGCCATCAAAGCGGTTGTGCGCACGGCCAAATTGGTGCTGGTTGGCGACGGCCCCCTGCGCGAGACGCTGCAAGCTAATTGCCCGCATGCGATTTTCTGTGGTGTCAAGAAAGGTGAGGCGCTGGCACAGCACTACGCGTCGGGTGATCTTTTCCTGTTCCCCAGCGTTACCGAAACATTCGGCAATGTGGTGCCAGAGGCCATGGCCAGCGGGCTGGCAGTGGTGTCCTACAACTGTGCCGCAGCGGCTGAGCTGATTACCGATGGCCAAAGCGGGGTATTAGTCGAACGGGTCGAACGGGTCGAACGGGTCGACGGGGCCGACAGCGGCGATGAAGCCCAATTCATACGCGTTGCGCTCGCGTTGGCGCGGCAACCCAACCGGCTGGTTGCATTGCGTCGCCGCGCAGCGCCCAGCGTGACGCGCCTGCGCTGGCCGGTGGTGACGCAAGCGTTAGTTAACACTTGGCACTCGGTGATAGCCCGGCATGAGCAGGCATCATTCAGCGATTCTGGCTTGCGCACGGCATTGGCGACGCCGCCCATCAACCCGGTGGGTCAGCATAGCCAACGTACCGCATGAGCGGCGCACCCATGCGTATGCGCCCGCCCTCGCGCACGCCTTCGCACATCACAAAGCCTTGGGGTACGAACATCAGTATGGTTGAGCCGTGCTGGAACCAGCCCATCTCTTCCCCTTTGCGGAACGGTGCATCACACGCTACGCGCACAGGGCCGACATATTTCAGGTCGAGCTGCCTATCCGAGAAGTGCAACCGCAAACTGGCGACTAGGATCGCGGCCACCGGTGTAAGCGCGATACGCAAGCCATGGCATGGTCCATGGGCGGTTAGCCTAGTCTTTATAAACACGCGTTCGTTTTTGCAGAACAGCTTTTCCACACGTTTTAACGCTGGGGGATTAACGTTCCAGGTATCCCCCGAAAAATATTTGAATTCTTCGACGACGCAATCCTGCGGCGCGTGAAAGCGGTGATACATGCCCGCCGTCAGCCGCAAAGTGACAAACGTGCCGTTACGCCATTCGCTGGAGCGCGTGTCGTCACCCCACAGATCGCTGAGCGTATAGGGGAAGCCTTTGACCTGAAACACTTGCTCGCCATCGATCATACCGTGCGCACCAATGATGGCGTCGCACGGGCTGGCCAATACTGCAGGGTCAGTATTGATCATACGTGCGCCGGGTTTGAGCTCGCGGATAAAGGCGTCATGCAAGCTCCGGTACTTCGTTGGCGCAGCATCCGCGAGATCGACATCGCAGAAGAAACGCCATGTGGCAATGGAGGCGTCGCGGATCAAGGGCTGTTCAATTTTGCTGAACCACCCCATGAACAGTGTCAGCCAGCGGCGAGGCACGCGGTTGGTCAGTAAAAAATTTAACCGCTCATGCGCAAGTAGCTTTTTTATCGGGCGTTGTGGATTCATCTCATTAACCGGAGGCAGTAAACTTATGGACGAAGTATTGCTGGTGATGTGTGGGGGCGCGCTGTTGTATGGACTGGTGCGCGCGAAATCGCGCTTGCAGTTGTCACTGGCCAAGCACCGCTCGCTGGCCGGGCACCCGCGCATCGCGCGGCGTATCGCCAATCTGTTGCCAAACTACCAGTATGAGGAGGCCGAAGCGCTGGCGGTGGATGGGGCACCGGTTGACGTAACAGCGCGGCGCAAGGCGGCGCTCGACCAGTTGACGGTCGAGTTTCAAAAGCGTTACGCCAGGAGCGCGGCCTTGTCGGCGGATATGGAAGGCAGCATCTCCGACCTGCGCTTTGTCAGCGCCTATCGCGTGCCTTATCAATTTCGCCAACTGCTGGGGGAGCGCTTGAAGTTTGGCTCGTTTGTGCAGTCTACGTCGGGCGTCACCGTGACTGATCTCGACGGCAATCAATACTACGACCTCACTGGCTCGTATGGCGTAAATCTCTTCGGCAATGATTTTTACAAAGAGTGCATCGCCGAAGGCAGTGAAATGGTGAAGGAATTGGGCCCGGTGCTGGGTGCCTATCACCCGGTGGTGGCAGACAATGTGCGGCGTTTGCGGCAAATTTCCGGCATGGATGAGGTGTCGTTTCACATGTCGGGTACCGAGGCTGTGATGCAAGCTGTGCGCCTCGCGCGTTATCACACTCGCCGTACCCACTTGGTACGCTTTTGCGGCGCTTACCACGGCTGGTGGGGCGATGTACAGCCGGGCATCGGCAACCCGACGCGCGCGCGTGAGACCTATACGTTGAAGGACATGGACGAGGCCACCCTGCGCGTGTTGCGAACGCGGCGCGACATCGTGCGTATTCCGGTGATCGTGACCGGTGATTCCGGAGGAACGTGACCGGGCGGAACGCCCGGTCGGCGCTGTGTGTGTTTTTTACACTGATCGGTCACG